>JBAUXO010000103.1:0-154846 GCA_049584315.1 Candidatus Sulfotelmatobacter sp.
TAGGCAGGAGTTCCCTGTTCCGTGCCTTGGAGCATGATTACGGCGTCGAATTAGCCTATGCCGATGAGGAGATCGATGCCACCCATGCAGATGCGCACGTGGCTGAGATGCTGGCTCTTCCCAAGGGCTCGGCCCTGCTGCGGATTCGCCAAGTCATTTACTCGACCAAGGGCAAGGCCACCATTTACGGCGTGGGCTATTACCGTTCCGAGCGCCACACGCTGTTTATCCGCCGCTTCCGCTAGTCTGCCGTAGTATTCTCGCGAGGAGTGAATTTGCTCCCGACTAAGATCGGCGAAAGGATCGCGCACTGTGGCGCAGAACGAAAAGTCCGGCTATAACCGTTTCCTACTGCTGGTGGCCGGGTTGGGTGGATTGCTCTACGGCGTGGACGTCGGCATCATCGCGGGAGCCCTTCCCTACCTGGAATCCACTTCCGGCCTGAATGCCAGCCAGCTTTCCATCGTCGTCGCGGCCGTACTCCTGGGCAGCGTCATCTCCACTCTGTTTGCCGGCACCCTCGCGGACTGGATGGGCCGCAAGCTTCTCATGACCCTCAGCGGCGTGCTGTTCGTCGTCAGCATTCCGGTGATCGCCCTTGCGCACGGCTACCAGCCGCTGGTTCTCGGCCGTCTGCTGCAAGGCGTTAGCGCTGGACTCATCGGTGTAGTCGTCCCGCTCTATCTGGCAGAGTGCCTGGCGGCCAGCGATCGCGGAAAAGGCACCGGCATCTTCCAGTGGCTGCTTACCCTGGGCATCGTCGCCGCAGCCGTCGTCGGAATGTTTTTTAGCATTCGCGTCGAAGAGGTCGCCAAACTCGGCGATCCAGCGCGGCTCTTTGCTTTTAAAGACACGGCCTGGCGCAGCATCTTCTGGGTCTCGCTGCCGCCCGGAATTTTGTTCGTCATCGGCAGCCTCATGGTCGCGGAATCTCCGCGTTGGCTGTTTCGCCGTGGCAGGCGCGATGCTGCCTACTCCGCGCTCCTTCGTTCCCGCACCACGCAGCAGGCCGATCTCGAACTCGCCGAAATGGAGCAAGCGACCGCGGCGGAGAAGGCGCAGACCTCAAGCGGAGTCAAAGTCAAGGAATCTCTTCTGCGCCGAAAGTACGTGATCCCGTTCGTTCTGGCCTGTGTGATTCTCGCCTGCAACCAAGCCACCGGCGTCAACTCTATCATCGGCTATAACGCCAATATTCTTTTGCAGAGCGGATTGTCCGACCTCCAGGCTCATTGGGGTTACGTTCTTTTCACTATCGTGAACTTCCTCATGACTATAGGCAGCATCGCGCTGGTCGACCGCAAGGGACGCAAATTCCTTTTGTCCCTCGGCAGCGCTGGAGTCATTGTGTCGCTGCTCTGCACTGGATTTCTATTCCGTCGAACCGAATCTCTGCGCGTGGATTCACGCACCGCAGTTCAATCCATGGTCAATTCCGCCCAGAGCGTTACGATCCATTACGATGAGCAAACCGCGAATATGCTGCTGGCATCGAGCACAGACTCCGGCTCGGGCAAGCCCCTTGGCGTCGGCAACCGTCCGACATCGCTGAGTATTATCTATTCTTGCGGAGACTTTCACTCTGCCACCAAAGTCGTCCGCTCCGATGACGTGGCAGCCAAGCCCATCGAGATCTCCCGCGATAGCTGTTTACCCGCAAACAAAGTGGTGGCATTTTTCTCCAATCCATTCAGCAATCTCGATGCCTCGCGTCACGCTCCACTGAGAATTGACAATGCGCTCATTACTCCCGTGCCTAGCTCCCAAAATGGCTGGCTGGTCGCCGTTACGCTCTATGTATTCGCCGCGTTCTATGCGGTCGGGCCCGGCGTGGTGGTGTGGCTGGCTCTTTCTGAGCTTATGCCGACTCGCATTCGCTCCAACGGCATGAGCATTGCCCTGTTGATTAACCAGGCCGTCTCTACCGCCATCGCCGCCACCTTCCTTCCCACCGTCGGCAAATACGGCTACTCCACCATGTTTTTTGCCTTCGCCGGATGCACCGTCATTTATTTCATCACCGCCGCTTTCTTCCTTCCGGAAACCAAGGGCAAAACGCTCGAAGAAATCGAAGCCCATTTCGAAGGCACAGCCCCGAAGTCAGGCCTGGCAACCGCTTGAGCTAGAACGGCGTGTATCGATTCACTACACTCTAGTGGGGGTCTATGGCACGAGCGTGCCATAGACCAAATTCGCACCCTATCCTATGCTCATAGGTGAGCAGCACTTGGGGGAGGGCTGATCAACAGACGTCCCAAGACTCAAACTGAGTCTGGGGCGTTTTGTTTTGCGCCCGAATTTCCCTACCTTCTGATTCCCCTTGACCTGCAGCTTCTCTAAGCACTAGCCTTATCAGGGACGGCAACTCCAGGGGTTCAGCCCTGCTGCGGGGGCTTAACTCCTTTGGATTGAAGATTTTACCCGTAAGCGATCGCAGCTCAAGGATTCTCTAAGGTTTTGGCGCTAACTCCATGATTTCAATAGACCGGGGGGAGGCGGGAGTCTCCCACTCAGCCGCGATTCCCCTCTCGGGAGTCGCGAAAGGCCGACCAAGACTGATTTCCCTAGAACCGCCTCCTGCCCGATCTCCTTTCTGGCAAAGGCTGCAATCTAGCCTCACCCGAATCACTCATCAAAGATCAAAAATCATATGAAACAGCGGCTCTGCACCCTCACTGCTACGACTCTCCTGGTTGCCACGGCCGCCTTCGCTCCATCCGCTTTCGCCGACGCGCTTCGCGGAACGCTCGTGCATGAAGAAACTATCCGCGTTGCCCCGAGTGCGGACGCGGCGAGAGTAGGGGAAGCCACCCGCGGAGTCGAGCTCATCATTCTGGATACCAGCCGTGATTGGACCAACATTGAGGCGATCCTGCGCGCTCCAAGCAATGAAGAAGGCGCGACCGAGGACGAGGCCGAAGGCAAAGCCATCACCGGCTGGGTTCCTACGCAAGCGCTGATCAGAAGCACCACGCAGGACGGTGACCGCATCATCTTCGGCGAAGCCGCCGACTCCGAAGACCAGGCGAGCCGCCGCCGCGGCCGTCGCGATGCTGCCCAGGACGCGATGCGCCTCTACTACCGCGTGTATGATCTGATGCCCGCCTCACCCCTCGCCGCCGAGTCGCTCTACCGCGCCGCCGATATCCGCTGGCAGATCGACCGCGCTGATGTCATGTCGCGCCCCTCCGCGCACGCGCGTGAATCCTACATGCGCGCCCAGATGAAAGAGGACTGGATGAAATTGGTGATCAAGAAATATCCCGCGACAAAATGGTCGGACCTCGCCTCTTTTCGCCTGATCGAAAACAAACTCTGCGGCGACTGGGAAGGCTTTGCGAAATGTCCTGACAAGGAAGCCGACCTCTATGAGAACTACGTCAAAGATCATCCGCAATCTCCCGCGGCCGCGGAAGCCTTGTACAACGCGGCCTGGCGCCGGGCCGCGCTGATCGAGATTTACAAGAACGAGCCCAACCAGAAAAAGTCCACAGAATCGAAGGATCGCGCCCTGGCGCTGGCCCAGAAACTCGTTAGCCAATATGGCCAAACCGATTGGGCCTTGCGCACCGAGCGGCTCGTCTTCTACATTCAACAGGGCATCCCAACCTTCGGAAGCGCGGCGGACTAATCTTGCCCATCTATCAAGCTGTCATTCTTGCCATCATTCAGGGCCTGGCGGAATTCATTCCAGTCTCTAGTTCAGGACACCTCATCATCGTGCGACGACTCCTGGGCTGGAACGAATTGTCGCCTGCTCACGAGCTCACCTTCGACGTTGCGCTGCATTTCGGAACCTTGCTCTCTGTGCTTGTTTATTTCCGCCGCACCTGGTTTCAGATTATCCGCGCGGCACTAGGGGGAAAGATCGTCCGCTTCTCTGAAGCCAGCGGCTCGGACGAGAATCTGACGCTCCAGGAGCGTAAGGATGAGCGGATGCTCCTGTGGTTTCTGGCCTTGGCAACGATTCCGGGAGCGATCGCGGGCAAGCTGCTCGAGCATTCCGCCGAAGAGTACTTCCGCGAGCATATCGTCCTGATTGCGGCAGCACTGATCGTAGTTGCGCTTCTCATGTGGCTGGGGGAAAAAGTCGGCAAGCGGGAAAAACCGCTCAGTCGTATTTCGCTGGCGGATTCGCTGGTTGTAGGCGTGGCGCAGGCGTTCGCCCTGGTTCCCGGCGTTTCAAGATCGGGCTCAACCATCACCGCGGGTTTGTTTTGCAGTATGACGCGGGAGGCGGCAGTTCGCTTTAGCTTTCTGCTCTCTACTCCGATCATCGCCGGCGCGGCTCTGTTAAAGGCGCACGAACTTCACAAGGAGGGCCTGCCCGCCGGAATGCACGCTCCTTTCCTGGTTGGCATTCTCGTCTCCGCCGTGGTCGGTTACGCCAGCATCGCATGGCTGATTCGCTATCTGCAGTCCAATACTCTGCGGGTGTTCATCATCTACCGCGTCGTGTTTGGGGTCGTCGTGATCGCGTTGGCGTACCTGTGGCATCTCCAGTAGACAACTTCGACCCGCGCGGTCCGACGCTTGGTACCGGCGCCGAGCCTTCCTCAGAGTGAGCTTTTCTTGCGCAAGAAGATTTCCATGTTGCCCGATCGAGTCGAAGATAGGAAGAGCTACCCATTTTCGGTTCTGGCGATTGCTGTCCTGGACGAAATCACTCTGCAATCTCGGGCATGCTTCTTCGCCGGGGAAAACGGAACCGGAAAGTCGGCTTTGCTGCAGGCGATCGCGGCTCGCGGTGGCTTCGTCGCTGATCGCAACGTTCGCAAGGACACGACCGGAGCAATCACTCTATCGATCCGCTTGGTGCGGTCGCTTCGACTCTCTTGCGACGGGCGCACCGGAGCAGGTTAGTTTTTGCGCGCAGCTTCTTTAATAGAGTGTCGCACCGTGGACGCTCTCGATAAAGAGAAGTCGTGTGCGCCGCCAATCAGCGCTTTCTATGGCGGACGCAGCCTCCACACTCGTGCTCACGGCGAAACGTTCTGTACTCGATGACAAATTTCGGAGGAACGGGCAGTTCCTATTCGATGAACCCGAAGCCGCGCTTTCGCCACAGCGACCGCTGGCGCTTATCGTGCTGATACACGAAGTTCTTCGAAAATTCAAGGACGCGCAATTCATCATTTCGACCCATTCTCCAATCCTGCTCGGCTACCCAAATGCCCAAATTCTGTCGCTTGACGACCGACAGATACACGAGATCCAGTAAAAGGAAACAGCTCCGTGGCAAATCGTTCGAAGATTTCTGAATGACCGGAACAGCCTTTTGAAAGAAGGGATGGAGCAGACTCCGTCTCGCTTCAAGGACGACGAATTTGTGTAGGAAGCCAACTGTACACTCCCAACACATTCTGCCATTGCCGCCGCGTCACCTTCTTGGCATAATGATGAGGCTCTGGCCGATTTGCGCCAACGGGACATTTTGCGTCCGGTGTGAGAAACGGCCCACATGCATTTTCTGGCAAGCATCTTTGTCCCCACGGGCAACCGGCGGCTGAATGAGCTGGTCGGTTTTCTGTTGTGCGTCTTTGCGCTCCTCCTTTTCCTCGCGCTGGCTTCCTATTCGCCGCTCGATCCTTCGCTGAACAGCGCCTCCGTTCTGACTGGAACTCACGCTGCCCGAAACTGGATCGGCGTGGTCGGCGCGTTAATCTCAGACCTGGCGCTGCAGTTCTTCGGCATCGGATCATTTTTGCTGCCCATCTTTCCCGCCATGCTTGGGCTGCGCTGGTTTGCTTCCCGCAAGATTCAGTCTCCCTTGGCAAAGAGCTTGGGAGGACTCTGGCTGGTGGTGTTCGTGCCTGCGCTGTTGGCGCTATTGCCGGGCAATGCGCGCTGGCTGCGCGTGATGCCCATTGAAGGCCTTCTGGGCCGAGTCGTTGGCGACGTGCTCATCCATTACCTGAACCTGGCGGGCGCCTACATCGTTTGCGCCAGCATGCTCGCCGTCGCGCTGTACCTTTGCACGGCGTTCTCGTTTTCTTCCATTCAACTTTGGGTTCCGACGCGCCTGGCCTTTGTAATTGCTTTGTGGAACCGCTATCTCGATTGGCAGGAAGAGCGCGCCAAGAAGCGTCAGCAGAAAGAACTGGAGAAACGCCGGATTTCGAGGCCAGTGGTGAAAACGCAATTGATTCCATCGCGGCAAACCGCCTCGGCCGAGCCTAGCGTGCAGGCCCGAGTTGCGCCAGAGTCTAGACGCACCGGCATCGAGCGCACACTTGATCCGGAATCCGCAGAAGCAACCGCGAATGCTCCCGCTACGACCGGAGGAATTCTGCAGGAGTCTTTGGCGGAAGCTGAGCCCCCGGTCGATCCGGAAGTGACGCAGCGCGGTGACAGCGATCACAAGGCCAAGACCACCATGCCGCGAATTGCGGGAGGGTACAAACTTCCGTCCAGCAGTCTGTTGCAGCGCCCCGACGAACAGCAGGCCGTGGATGCCGACGAACTCAAACTGCTGGCCCAGGTGCTCACCGAGAAATATGCCGAGTTCGAAGTGCACGGGCAGATCACGCAGATCAATCCCGGTCCCGTGGTCACCACGTTCGAGTTCAAACCCGACGCCGGAATTAAATACAGCCGCATCACCAACCTCACCGATGATCTTTGTCTTGCCTTGAAGGCCGAGAGCATTCTGATTGAGCGCATGGCCGGGAAATCGACTGTGGGCATTCAGGTGCCGAACCGGGAGCGCGAGATCATTTGGCTGCGAGAGAACATCGAGTCGCAGGAGTTCATGGGTTCGAAGTCGAAACTGACCATGGCGATGGGCAAAGATATCAACGGCCGCATCGTGACCGCCGATCTGAATGGCATGCCCCACCTGCTGATTGCGGGGTCCACAGGCTCAGGCAAGAGCGTGGCCATCAACGCCTTCATCATGTCGATTCTCTACAAAGCGACGCCGGACCAGGTGCGGTTGATCCTGGTGGATCCGAAGCGGCTGGAACTCGGCAACTACGAAGGTGTACCTCACTTGTATACGCCAATCATCACGGAGCCAAAGCTCGCGGCAAACGCGCTGCGCAACGCCGTGCGGGAAATGGAACGTCGCTTGAAGCTGCTGGCGGCGAAAGGCGTGCGAAATATTGACCAATACAATCGGCTGTTCGATAACGGCGGCACGCCGAGCCTGTTCGAAGAAGATTCCGACGACAAGCCGATTCCCTACATCGTAATTATTATCGACGAATTGGCCGACCTGATGATGCTCGATTCGAGCAATGTTGAGGAATCGATCACACGCCTGGCGCAGATGGCGCGCGCCGTGGGCATTCATCTGGTGCTGGCTACGCAACGTCCTTCGGTCGACGTGATCACGGGACTGATCAAGGCGAACTTCCCGGCGCGAATTTCCTTCCGGGTAGCGACCAAGGTAGATTCGCGAACGATTCTCGACGCTAACGGCGCCGAGGCCTTGCTGGGCAAAGGCGATATGCTTTACCTGCCTTCGGGATCTGCGCGGGTCCATCGCCTGCATGCTCCGCTAGTGACGGAAAAAGAAATCGCGGCGGTGGTGGAGTTTTGGAAGCAACAAGGTTCCGCGGAATATCAGCAGCAGTTCCTGGAAGCGCCGAAAGAGGAACGGGAAACTGGAAGCGGATCGGCGGGCGGCGAAGGGTCGGGAGAAGGCAGCGAAGACGATCCTTTATATCAGGATGCGGTGAAGCTGGTGGTGGAGTTTGGAAAGGCCTCCACTTCCCTGCTGCAACGCAGGTTGCGCATCGGATACGGACGGGCCGCGCATCTCATCGATCTGATGGAACAGGATGGCATCGTGGGCGCGGCCGATGGTCCCAAGCCGAGAGAAGTGTTGAAGCGTCCCGACTGGATTTCTGAAATCGAAGAGACCACGCGCTAGCGTTATCCGCGCACAAACAGCGCCATGCCCAAACGCAATCTCCGGGTACTGAAGTGGCTTGGGACCGTTCCTGCGACTGCAATTTGCACCCGGTGCAATCGCGAGTTCAGGGTCTCGCTGACGGATTTAAAGCGCGTCATAGACGCCCAGGAGAGCCTCCGGCTGCAGTTTGCCGAGCATCAATGTCCAGAGCCTCCGCCCCCGTCAGAAGTTTGAGGTTTTATCCGGCGGTTTTGGCGCGGCATGTCCCGCCAATCGCTTCTCGCGCGCTTCGAAGAGACGGTTGATTTCGCTCACCAGTTGCAAAAGCTTCTTGGGATCCTGCTCCACCGCAGCCCGTTCACAAAGAGCGATCCAGGGTTCCCCCTTCTGAATTTTTTCCTGCAGGGCGGTGCGCAGTTCGGAGAGGATAGGCTCGATCTGATCTCGATCCGACACGGCCAGGGCGCGATTGCATAGGTCTTCGATCCGGCTTCTAGGATTCGTCAGCATGCAAGGTGAGATGCTTCGCGTTGCCGAACCTGGTGTGCGGTGAATCCTGTAAAAAGCGAAGCCGCCCGCCAACGAGAGGTGAGCGGCCGAGCTCTCATCATCCGTAAAACCAATTAGGCTTATCCCGAGATTACCGTAAGCAAACGGGCGGTCGGGGATGCCGCCCCTCGGGCTTAGCTGAGGTTTATGCGATGGAGTTGTGGTGGGGTCATCCTGCTTTCTGACTTGCGCCAACGGCGAACATTAAAAACGTACAGGGCAATGCAGAAAAGATTTGCCGGAATAAAGCCGAACTGCGCCGTGCGGAACCCGATCAAGCAAATGACGATGCTATTGACCGCGGCAAGAATCCAACCCTCCCAACAACGCCGGCCTACTAAGATAGTCGAAACGATCGTAAGAATACAGGATAAGAAATCAAGTCGGAAAAACACAGAAGCCTCCCCGAAGATCAGTATGACGCAGCATGGGCTGGTTGGCTGTAATCCTCCGCAGAAATGGGGTTACGAAAGGCATCACCGGAAAGGTCGAAAACCTCGGATAAAATCTGCGTACCCAGGAGTGGATCGATGAAAGTACTTACCGAACACCTGCAGTTCCATACCAAGACGCACCGGGCTTACGTGCATATGACGCCGCAAGTGGATGAGATCGTGCGCAAGAGCGGGGTCAAGGAAGGAATGGTGCTGGTCTCCGCCATGCACATCACCGCGGGCGTGTATGTCAATGACAACGAGAGTGGGCTGATCGAAGATATCGATCAGTGGCTGGAGCACTTGGCGCCCTTCCGCAAGAACTACAAGCACCATGAAACGGGTGAGGATAATGGCGATTCGCATCTGAAGGCGCTGCTGATTCACCACGAGGTGATCGTCCCGATCACCGCCGGTAAACTTGATTTGGGCACCTGGCAGCGGATCTTCTATGCCGAATTCGATGGCCAGAGGGACAAGCGAGTGATTGTGAAAGTGATGGGTGAGTAGAATTACTACGATCCCGCCGGCCGGCTCTCGGTTGGTCAGTCCGAGTTCTCGGTGTTTGTGAAAAAATCAATTTACGTCGCCGCTTGCCCGAAGGGTGCCGAATCCGTACTATCGAGGGCGGCGACTCTCGGCTTGCCAAGTCGCGTCCGGAGGATCGAGTGAGTGAAGAGCTTCAGGAATTGCGGGAGCACGCCGAACATGCACGCGAGAACCCTAGCCTGGCGCCCGTGTCGTTAACCATGGCGGTGCTGGCTGTGCTGGTAGCAGTGGTGTCGCTGCTGGGACACCGGGCGCACACCGAAGAAGTAGTCAACCAAGCGAAAGCATCCGACCAATGGGCGTACTACCAGGCTAAGAATATTCGCGAACACCAGGACGAATTGCTCGCTGATTTCAGCACTGCCGTGGCCACGAAAGACGCGGGGATGATGGACAAATTCCGCGACAAGTCCTCCGCGGAGGCGGAGCGCTACAAGCACGATAAGGCGGAGGTTCAAGAGAAGGCGCTGGAACTGGACCGAGAAGTTGCTCTCGAAGAAAGGCGCGCCGATCGCTATGACCTGGCAGAGGTCTTTTTGGAGATTGGCCTGGTGATCACCTCGATTACCCTGCTCTCAGGCAGACGAATCTTCTGGCACCTGGGGATTGTGCTCAGCGTGCTGGGAGTTGTGGCAGCGGTTACCGCCGCGATGATCCATTGACCGTTCAGGGCAGAAATGCTTTCATGCAGAAAAGGCTACCGCCGGATTTCTCGAACTCCGACGTATCGATGACAACTGGAGACAGGCCTTCCTGGCGGAGCATGGATTCCAGATGCGGCGTCACGTAGGGAGTGAGATAGCGCCCGTTGACGACGATGCCGTTGCCCATGAACTTGTGAGCCTCGTCGGCGGTGAGTTCGTAAATACGCTTCCAGAACGCACGCAGGGTCGCCCACGATGGCGCTGCATAGGCCGCCGGATAGATGAGAACTGCTTCCTGGTTCAGCGGACAGAAGCAGGTGTCAAGGTGGTAGCAGTAGGGGTCGACGAGTTGCAGAGGAGCGACCGGGATCGCCAACTTGGCCATGGCCTCGCGAAATTTTTCGACGCCTCCCTGGGTCGAACGAAAACCATATCCGGCATAGATACGGGACCAATCAGGATGCCAGAGAAGATCGCCATGCCCTTCCAGGTGATCGGCGCCCAAATCGACCTCGATGATCTTGAAACCGCGCTGACGGTACCAATCCAGATAGTGCGGCACCTCGCGCTGGCGTGAAGGGTGCACCATCCGGCTGGGCACAACGAACTTTCCTATACTCGCGTGAAAACCTAGGAAGACCTGGTTGGCGGCAAAGACCATGTCTTCGTGTTCCGGCGCAGGATCGATGGTTTCAACCTGGCATCCGGCGTCTTCCAGCGCTTTCCGGAGGGCGTCCCATTGCCGCTGCGCCTTGGTACGATTGATCGAAGACTTTCCTGACATGTACGGATTCTTCACGTCAACCACGTCGAAATAGACTGGCGGACACAGGAGGACTTGCGTTGGCATTTCTCGAAATGGTAGCGGCGACGGGGTGGGGAAGCAAGCAAAGGGAGCGACGTGGCGTCGGCAGAGTGCCGCTGCATCGCCACCCAATCGGCCTGAGCCTGGGGCGAAATGTTGCGAGCGGAGGGAACCCCTGAGAATGATTGGCAGGTGAGATGCACAGATTATCAGACCCAGCCTGCGGTGGCGGGTTCGTTTGTAGTCGCCTACGAGGGAACAGAGAGAAGAGGAAGGGTAGGCTCGGCCACTGGGCAAACTGGCAGCGCTTAAAGCCGTTTCTGCGACTGCGGGAGAGCGGTTATTGCTGGTGGAGACGCAGAGCGCAACAAAGCAGGGCTCCACTCGTCCTCCGCTTCGGAGGCCTCCGCAGCAGGCGGGACATTGCTGACGGTGTGACCAGTACGCGTCAGTTTGGACCTTGATCCAGAATGGTACGCGCGGCACCGCTTGGTGCCGCTCGCTCGACCAGCCGTGGCGGCCTGTGAGCTTCCGGAAAGATCTCGCCGCAAAGCTACCTATGGCTGAGCGAGGTCGCGGTTCGCCTTTAGCGGGAGCCGGTGCGGCGGTGGGGAACGCGGTAGCCCATACCCATCGAGATGTGGCGGGCTGCGTCCTTGAGCGCTTCCACGATGCGGGGCATGGTTTGCGGACTGACTTGCTGAGCTGTGCCGCTCAGGCCCAGGCCCGCTTCGATGAGGCCTCGATCGTTGAAAACCGGGGCTCCCAGGCAGCGTGCGCCGAGATTGTTTTCCTCGTCGTCGACGGCATAACCCTGGGTACGGACCTTTTCCAGTTCTTTGAGCAGCCGCGGCAAGGTTGTGATGGTTTTGGGTGTTCGCTTTTCCATACCACTTCTGCGCAGAATCTGCTCCAACCGATCTTGGGTGATGTGGGCGACTAACGCTTTGCCCACGCTCGTGGCATGCACGCGCATGCGGCGACCGACCCAGGTATCCATCCGGATGAAACCCTCGGGCTCAACCTTCTCGATGTAGACGGCGTCGGGCCCGTCGAGAACTGCCAGATGGCAAGTGAGCCCTGTCTGGTGGGTGAGATGGCGCATGATGGGTAGGGCTACGCCCCGAACATCCAGCCCGCTCAGCGCCCCGCGGCTCAAACTCAGAATCTTCAGTCCTACCCGGTATTTCCCCGAGTCCTCGTCCCGAGTCAGATAATTCCGGCTCTCCAGGGTGCGCAGGATGTAACTCGCCGAACTCTTTGGAATGTGCAGTTTGCGGCTGATTTCCGCATTGCTCAAGCCTTCAGACTCCTGGGCTACCGCCTCCAGCATGGCGAGGGCGCGTTCGACGGCTGCGGAAGGGGAATCGGAGGAGTCCGGCATAAGTAATGGGTATGGTAGCAAACTGTAGCCGGCCAAGAAAATGAATGTAAGTTCACCCTATTGAACAGGCGCCTTGACCGCACGACCGCCATCGCCTACGCTTCGCCAGTATCATGAATGCATGTTCACTATATTGAACACGCGAATTGTGATGTCTCCCTGGCGAGGTGAACCTTAAAATGCCGATGACTATTGCCTTCTCTGAGACTGGCATTCTTATGAACCCGAGCAGCAGCGCCCCGGCCGACTTCGATGTTGCGAAGGATCTGCCCGGCGGCTTCTGGGACTTCTTCCTCCCGCTGCACCGGATTTTCACCCCGCGACAGCAAGAACTGGCACGCCAGAGGGCTGAGGTGTTAGATGCGTCATTGGGCGGCAGCAAGCCCGCGCATCGCTTCCCTTCCGACACGGTGCGTAATGGCTGGAAGATCACGCTCCCGGCGTGGTGTCGGGACCAGCGAAATCAGATGACGGGGCCGGCAGACGATGCCGAGCTATGCGTCAAGATGCTGAACTCCGGCGCTCCCGGCGTGATGCTGGACCTGGAAGATTCCTGCGTGAACGAGTGGAACCATCACCAGACAGGCGTCACCAACATTCTGGCCTGCCTGCAGGGAGAACTGACTTATTACGACAAGAGGCGGCAACGGAGGGTCGAAATCCAACCCAGCGGCACCGTGATTTTCACACGCCCTCGCGGACTTCACATGAATCAAGCCGGACTTATTCCAAACCAAATGGTTTCCGCGTCCTTGTTCGATGTCGCTCGTGTCTTCTTCGGAGTCGATCCCGCGGCCCTGAAGCATCCCTTGTGCTTTTACATTCCCAAGTCGGAATCGGCGGAAGAAGCGCTGTGGTGGCGCGATCTGTTCCAAGAGCTGGCCAAGTGGCGGGGAATGCCGCATGACTCGATCAAGTGCATGGCTCTGGTGGAGGCCCATCCCCTGGCATTTCAGATGGAGGAGTTCGCCTACAACCTGCGGGAACATTTGATCGGATTGGATCTGGGTCGCTGGGATTACATGGCGAGTCTGATTCACTTCAATTTGGATGATCCGGATTGGGTGCTTCCCGATCGGAACACAATTCCCCATGATGTGCCTTTTTTTCAGAACTTGCGCGAGCTGATGCCGGAGATTTGTCACCATCGCGGCATTCTGGCCATTGGGGGGATGACTGCACTGTTTCCCAGCCGCGAAGATGCCGAGTTGAATGCTCGCGCTCTCGCGGTTCTCGAAAAGGACAAGAAGAACGAAGCCGATTGCCTGATGGATGGCGCCTGGACGGGACATCCGGACCAGAACGCGATTGCGGTGGCGCAATTCCCTTACCCGAACCAGATGCACGCGCGTCCGAAGAATGCAAGCCGCTATCCCGATTTGCGGCCTGCACCAAAAAACGTAGGGCAACGTACGGTTGACGGAACGCGCGCTGCGGTCCGAACCGTGATCCGCTACCGCGACGGCGTGCTGCGGGGAAATGGCGCCAGCCTGCTCGATGGTTACATGGAGGATCTGGCCACCGATCGCATCTACCGCCTGATGATTGCGCAGCGTGTGCGGCATCGCGATCTCGTCTGCATCGAGGACGGTCAGGGTCAGAATGTGAAACACACGCCGGAATTTGTCACGCAGCTGTTTGACGAGGAACTCGAACGCTTACTACGCGAACTTCCAACCGGCGCGGGCGATGAAGAACGCGAAAGATTCCGTCGCGCCCGCGAGCTCAGCCAAGCGATGATTGTAAACGGCGAATTCGATCCAGTTTAAGCCGACTCTCTTTACTCTCCCGCCAAACGACTTACCAGGAGAAAATACAAATGGCAACGAACGATAAAAGAACGAAGAGCGTGCAACCGCGCTCCACCCCACCACCGATGAGCGAAGAAGAAAGAACTGCGCAGCAAGCTCTGGCGCACGAGTGCATGGAATACGAGTGGGCGAATAACCCGCGATGGAAGGGCGTGGAGCGCACCTACAAAGCTGAGGATGTGCTGCGACTGCGCGGTTCGATTCATATTGAGCACACGTTGGCTCGCTTGGGCGCGGAACGGTTGTGGGAGCTGCTGCAGAGCGAGTCGTACGTCAACGCGCTCGGTGCGGTCACCGGCAACCAGGCGGTGCAGCAAGTGCAGGCTGGACTCAAGGCCATCTATGTAAGCGGATGGCAGGTCGCCGCCGATGCTAACAATGCGGGCCAAATGTATCCCGACCAGAGCTTGTATCCGGCGGACAGTGTGCCGAATCTCTGCCGGCGCGTCAACAGCGCTCTACACCGAGCCGACCAGATTCATCATGCGGAGGGAAAAGTCGCTCCCGGGCAAACCTGGTTCGCGCCGCTCGTGGCCGATGCGGAAGCCGGCTTCGGGGGAACGCTGAACGCGTTTGAACTGATGAAGGGGATGATCGAAGCGGGCGCAGCCTGTGTCCACTTCGAGGATCAGCTATCATCGGCGAAAAAGTGCGGGCATCTGGGCGGCAAGGTGCTGGTTCCGACCTCTGAGGCGATTCAGAAGCTGGTGGCTGCCCGGCTCGCCGCCGACGTTAGCGGCGTGCCAACGCTGATCATGGCTCGTACAGATGCCGACAGCGCGCATCTGCTGACCAGCGACATCGATGCTCGCGACCGCGCCTTCTGCACCGGCGAACGCACGTCCGAGGGATTCTTCCGTATTCAGGGCGGGATCGATTCCGCAATCGCGCGCGGCTTAGCCTACGCGCCGTATGCAGACTTGCTTTGGTGCGAAACTTCGCATCCCGATCTTGAGGAAGCACGCCAATTCGCTGCCGGCATCCACGCTAAGTATCCCGGGAAAATGCTGGCCTATAACTGCTCGCCCAGTTTCAATTGGCGCAAAAAACTCGACGAAGAAACTATCGCGCGTTTCCAACCGGAGCTGGCTCACATGGGGTACAAGTTTCAATTTGTCACACTCGCCGGCTTCCACGCGCTCAACCTGAGCATGTTTGAGCTGGCACGAGGCTACAAGCTGGCCGGGATGACCGCCTATTCGCGCTTGCAGGAAAAAGAGTTCAGCCGCGAAACCCAGTACGGCTACGAGGCGGTGAAGCACCAGCGCTTCGTCGGTACGGGCTACTTCGACCAAGTGCAGCAGGCGATCAGCGGCGGGCTGGCATCAACCATGGCATTAAGCGGATCGACCGAGGCCGAGCAGTTCGGCGGATTGAAAGCACTCGTACTGCCAAAGAGCGGCCCAGATGCGGCCTGCCAGCCGATCTTAGGCGAGTGTCCACACCCGCCCGTTCCGATTGAACCCAGCCAGCCCGAGGAGATGCTGCTTCCTTCGGGAGACTAGGAACTCGGCGATCGTCATAGAGAGCGGCGCAGCCGGTGCGATAGCTCCGCTGACTTTTTTGAAACCGCCGAAGGCGGAGCATGGTCAGTACCAGACGCGTTGACGGGAAATCCTCTGCTATCGAAGCGGTCTTCTGCTTGCGTACGCGCTTCGTTCGGAGTTCCGCTGCGCCTCCGATCCACCACTCAACAAATGGCTTCGGCGGGTACAAACTGCGACTCGGACAGGAGTCATTCGAAGCGGCGCGCCTGTCCACTGGCTTCCATTCCAAGCTCGGGGTGGAAATCTACTCCTAATAATGATCATGGTTTGGCTTTCCCGACGGGGTGGGGCCTTGCTCCTTTCCTCCGAGGCTGTTGGTTGACTTTAGCACCTCCAGCTCCACTGGGGCGTGGGAGCCAACATGGTCGTGGAGTCAATTACGCTCGAGCATGAGCGCGCCTGCTACAATCTTCGCGAGGGGGATTCAATGACGAACCTAGGCAGTGTAATTCAGGCGTTGAGGAAAGAGCATGATCGGCTGAGCAAGGAAATGAAGGCGATTGGCGCAGCGCTGTCAGCTTTCGGAGCGGCATACGGGAAAGGGACCGCACCTCGGGGCAGGATGTCCGTCGCTGGAAGAGCCAGAATTGCGGCTGCCCAGAGAGCACGCTGGGCGAAGGTAAAGGCAAAGGGCGAAAAAACGAATGTCGTCACGATACCGAAGAAACGAACGATGTCGGCCCGCGCTCGTAGGCGGATTGCGGCGGCACAACGCGCTCGGTGGGCAAAGGTGAAAGCTGCAAAGAAATCGGCTTGAACCGGACGCTCAACCTAAGGACTCGCCCAGACTCACAAAATGAGCCTGGGCGCTTTCATCACCCGCTTCTTGCGAGGCATCGAGTTCAGTGAGTGGAATCGGCTTCTATGAGAAACCCGGCCGGAATCAAGTGGGTTGTTTGGTTTTTTCGTTGGACAAGGTTTTTTCTCCCGAGTCGCCCTCGGTCGCCACCCTTTCATCTCCACTTTTCATTGAACGGTCATGTTCGCTCGGTACAAGTTGGGTGCTCTCGTTTCAGCCGGTGCTGCCACCGGATTATCGACCTCGGTTCTACCCCCCGGATGGAAGTTG
Source organism: Candidatus Sulfotelmatobacter sp. (assembly GCA_049584315.1). Classification (GTDB taxonomy): domain Bacteria; phylum Acidobacteriota; class Terriglobia; order Terriglobales; family Acidobacteriaceae; genus Sulfotelmatobacter. The sequence goes on from JBAUXO010000103.1 coordinate 16,651, forward strand.
GGGCAGACGATTAATGCAGTCAGCGGCTTTGGGCGTCGTCTTCAGCAACCTCCTTGCGTCCTTCGGCTAAAGCTGCTGTCGGCAGCGTGGACTGCCGTTGCGCAGCGGTTCGTACGCTTCTCCGCTCGCCCACACCGATGCCGCAAAACCGCTAACATCCGTGCCGTGGCGATCACCGCGCGTTTCTTCCCACTCTTCCCGGCGACGCTCAGTCAGTTTCAGCCCCCAGCGCGGCGGTCGCTGTCTGCTCCAAGAGCCCGGAGGCAGACCCCAGAAAGAATCGGAGTAGGGGCGTCTCCAAACCGTTCTCACTCCTATCGTTCCTTTTTCCCAAGAGCGTCAGTGCGGAACGATTAGGTCTCTCATCGCGATCGTTTCGCTGAAGCTTCTGCGGCATTCGCTGATTTGCTGTCGCGAGGCCCTAGCCCGATTGCCAAGGCTTATGTTTTTCGGATAGAACACATCTCGTCCGCCCTGCCTGCGGACAGGACTTTGATTGGGAATTCTCAGGCCAAAGCAACGGCGGACGCCACGAAAATAGCGTCCGCCGTTGGTTCGAACTGGCTTTCACGGCGCTGAACGGTTACTTGGGTAAAACGCTCGTTCCCTCAGCCACCACGGCTGTGAGGGCCGAAGGACTTATACCCAAGGTCTGGAGGATCGTGGGCGCCACCTGGACAGTGCCAACTGCAGCGCGAACCGTCTGGGGATGGTACGACGGACTCGACAGTAGAAGAATGACGTTCGTGTCGTCGTGTGCGAAACCGCCGTGCTCGGCCAGCTTCGCCGTGCTGCCGGAATAAGTAACCCCGACGTTCGGAGTCACGATGATGTCCGGTGTGCGCGGGTCTACGGTTGGGTCATTATAGTTAAGCGCAAGTGAAGGGCCGTAGTAGATCTGGCCGAGCGCGATTCCAGCGGCGGATGCATTGGCTTCGAGGATATTGACGGCGGCTAAAGTATCTGAGGAGTTCGTCAGCCAAACCAGCGAGACGTCATCTTCCGTCGGTCCAATGCCGGTGGGGTTATTGGTAGATTCCGAGTACGGAATATAGCCCGCGTTGGAGAGCAGGGTGGCGGGTGAAGTGCCGCTGATGAGCTGAGAAACATAGCGGCTGGGGTCGATTGGCGATTGGCCGTGCTTGGCCGTGATCACGATCAGAGTCGAATCATAAAGACCCTGTGCCTTAAGCTCGTTCACGAAGGCCCCGATCGAGGCGTCGACAAACTGGAATTCGCTCAGCAGCGCCGCGGTGGGGGTGGCAGCGGCATCCAGATATCCTCCCGTCGTGCTGTTGCCCTTCTCGATGAGCTTCTGGCCCACGCTCAACGCCTGGAAGTTCATGCCAAAAATGGTTGGAACCTGGGTCTGCTTGGTACCGAGGTGGTTCTTCCCATCGATCTCGTTGAGGATCGCGTTGACCTTCAAAGTGTCGTAGCACTGAATGTTCTGGAAGCTGTTCGTCCAGGCCGTAAGGTCCGAGCCTGGATCGCGGATTGGGTCGCAGGCTACCCCGGTGGGCGTTACCACGTGAGGAAGAGCAATCACGCTAGAGTTGATTTCAGGCCCGTAGAAGTCGTCGAGCGCAATGGGCCCAAGGCCAGCGGCCACGGCAGAATATGCAGGGTGCTTGTCGGACCACGCTGTGTATCCGCCAGCCTGATGAATGACGCTGAAGATGGTGTTGGCACGTACGAAATCCCACGGCCAAACCGGGTTGCATCCGTTATTGGGATCGCGGATCAGTCTCTTCGAGTCGATCGATGCGATGCCACCGTCAGTCAGTGCCGCGCCCGGAGCGCCGCCATTCACCTTAGTCTGGTCAATATCGATGCCTTCTTCGTACTCGCTGGTGGTGCCCGTCGGCGCCGCGAAGGGAGTGCAGGGGCCAGCCGCCAGGCCATTGCCCGTGGTTTTGGCGGGCGCATCATAATTCCGCGCATAAGCCACGTCATAGTAGATGCCGGTGTAGGCCGGGCTTCCGCCGGTAACGATCCCGATCAGCCCAGGAAAGGAATCCGAAGTCTTCGTGGTGCTGGCGGCGACGTAGTTCACGCCGGTCTTGCCCAGAGCAGCAAGCGCCGGACAGAAGGGTGCGCCGTTGTTGATGGTGGCGATGGCGTTGGCGCAGTTCAGGAAATCAACAGCGTGCATACCGTCGACGCTGATCAGCAGAACGCGTTTGATGTGGCCTTGTGGGAAGTTATTGTTCTGAGCAGTTGCCGTGCCCATAGAACAGATCGCTACGAGAGAGAGCAAAGCGAGTCTTTTTTTCATCGCGGCCTCCTCCAGCAATGTATCAACGACGTTTCGCCGGAATGTTACGGAGAGTTGAATTTTTTGATGAACAAATTGTCATCTTCCGGAAAAGAGGCGGTAATGTTCCCGACACATTCTTACTCTGGCATGTATTTTCGCCATAGGTGCGATCCCAAGAAGGAAGAACGAGGGGAAAGATGTTGAGGAACGTCTTCCGCAAACGGCAGAATGACGTCCCGGATGTCGTGTCTTTGCTATGCCGGTGGGTTGCACTCGCTCCGTCTCTCGTGGCTCAGACTGGAACCGGAGGATTGACGGGCAAGGTTCCGGCTCGGGAAGCGCGATTGCAAATGCCACCGTGACGGCGACGAGCGTCGAGACTGGACAAAGGCAAGCGCGGCCACGGGGCGGACGGCACTTACAGACGGCACTTACAAACGTGCGCTGCCTCCCGGCAATTACCGGGCAAAGTTTGACGCCGCCGGTTTCAGGACCTTGGAGACTCCTTCCGTAACTGTCAGTGGGACTGAGACGGCGGTTTTGGACGCAAAGCTGGAAGTGGTGGAACAAGGCACTGGCAAAGCGACGCCCGCACCACAGGACAATTTGCCGAACGCCCCTTCCAGCAGTACGACGACGTCTTCGCTTTCAGATCTAGGTCTTTCTCCAGAGCAGACTCAGGGACCGGAGTGTGATTCATTCGCACACGGAAAGTAGCATCGAAAGCGGGCGTGAACCTGCCTTGAGCAGGATCGCTCCATGTTCCCCGGCCAGACGGTTCCTTCGTGCCCCACACCCGGAGCAAATTGATTTCTGGCGGCGGTTGTCGATTTCGGTCGGCTTTGCTCGACGTATCCTAGAGTCGGAATTCTGACTCAACCGACGACCGGTCGGATATTGAATTAAATTAGGAGGGAAGAACAATGAGAATGATGGTTATCGTGAAGGCCAGTAAGGAGTCGGAGGCCGGCTTCCTTCCGGACAAGGAAATCCTTACCAAAATGGGGAAATATAACGAGCAACTGGTCAAGGCGGGCGTCATGCTTGCAGCCGACGGGCTACAGCCAAGCTCGCAGGGCAGGCGAGTCAGATTCACCGGCGAAAAACGTGCCGTAATGGATGGTCCGTTCACCGAGGCAAAGGAACGGATCGCCGGCTATTGGCTGTGGCAGGTGCGGTCCATCGAAGAGGCGGTCGAATGGCTGAAGCGGGCACTTTGACGGAGGGACGGAGGTCGAGATCCGTCCGGGTTTGAGGCGAGCGATTTCGCGGCGAACCTGACTCCGGGGCCATAGGAGCGGGACCAGCGATTGCGGGAGCAGTTGGCGGAGGGAAAACAGAAATTTGTCGAATTTCCTGTCGAACCGGCGATTGCTGGTTCGACGTACTGTTAGAAGGGCGGGTGGCGGACGAAATCCGACTCCCGAAATTGAATTCAATCTAAGGAGACTGCAATGCGATTCCTGAGTATCTACAAGACGCCTGAGCGAACAACTCCTCCAGCGCCGGAGGAAATGGCAGCCATGGGCAAGTTGATTGAAGAAGGTATGAAAGCCGGGTGGCTGCTCGCGACCGAAGGCTGCCTGCCAACGTCGCTTGGCGCGCGCGTGCGGCGCTCCAGCGGCAAGCTGAGCGTTACCGATGGTCCCTTTTCCGAGGCTAAGGAGGTGGTCGGCGGATTCGCAATACTGAAGACCAATTCCAAGGAAGAGGCGATCGAGCTGACAAGAAAGTTCCTGCAGATGGCCGGGGATGGCGAGTGCGAGCTGCGCCAGGTCTATGAGCCGGCCGCGGGCTCGAGTTGCGTCAGCACCGAGATCGCCGAGGTTGCGCTGAAGGCGTGAACGTGATGTGATCGGTAGCGGTGACCGCTACCGAGACACAGCGCGCGATCGAAGCGCTTTGGAGAATCGAGTCGGCCCGGTTAATCGCCGGGCTGACCCGCATTGTGCGCGACATTGGTATTGCCGAGGAACTGGCTCAGGACGCATTGGTAGCCGCTCTTGAGCAGTGGCCGGAATCGGGGATTCCTCAAAACCCTGGCGCCTGGCTGATGGGCACGGCGAAACATCGCGCAATCGACTTTTTGCGGCGCGGCACGATGGTCGAACGCAAGCATGAGGATCTCGGACGCGAGATGGCCGAGCGGGAGATGCAGGTACCGGATCTTGCAACAGCCATGGATGACACAATCGGTGACGACGTATTACGACTGGTATTCATCGCCTGTCATCCCGTGTTGTCGACCGAAGCGCGGGTCGCACTCATCTTGCGTTTACTTGGCGGCCTGACCACCGACGAGATTGCGCGTGCGTACCTGGTTACCGAACCAGCGATCGCGCAGCGACTAGTTCGCGCGAAACGAACCCTCGCTGACGCACAGGTCCCTTTCGAGGTGCCTCGCCGGGCGGAGTTCACGGCGCGGCTGTCCTCGGTGCTGCAGGTAATCTACCTGATATTTAACGAGGGTTATTCGGCAACGGCAGGCGATGAGTGGATGCGGCCGGCACTTTGCGAAGAAGCGCTGCGACTGGGACGGCTCCTGGCTGGCCTGGTGCCGAATGAGCCCGAGGCTCATGGGCTGGTGGCTCTGATGGAGATCCAGGCCTCGAGATTGAGAGCTCGCGTGAGTGCGTCAGGAGAACCAATCCTGCTTTTGGATCAGGACCGAGCGCAGTGGGACCAACTGCTGATCCACCGCGGGCTTGCGGCGCTCGAGCGGGTGCAAGAGTTAGGGGGCTTGGGTGCGCCCTATGCAATCCAGGCAGCAATCGCAGCCTGTCACGCGCGCGCTGCTGCTGCCGATGACACAGACTGGGCGCGCATCGTCGCGCTTTACGGCGAGCTCGCGCAAGTCGCGCCTTCGCCGGTCGTCGAACTGAACCGGGCTGTGGCCGTCGGAATGGCCTCAGGTCCGGCAGCAGGCCTGGAGCTGGTGGACCGGTTGAGCGAGCAACCGGCACTTGGGACATATCACCTGTTGCCCAGCATCCGAGGCGATCTGCTTAAGAAACTTGGCCGCATCGAGGAAGCGCGCGCGGAGTTCGAGAGGGCAGCATCGATCACGCGCAATGCACGCGAACGTAACGTGCTACTCGCGCGGGCCCGGGCTTGCGGCGATGGATTCAACCACGGATAGAGGTCCGGCCAGCAAGCCCATTGGCACCTCTGCTCGCTCCACGAGCGCCCTTCGCACGCCTATGTCGCCAACCATTACGGCGGCAGAACGATGGGGACTATCGCGACAAGCACACGCGCGCTCCTCACCTTGGTGCTGGCATCCCCCGGATTCCTGCCCACATCGCATCTGGCCGAACTGGCGATCCTTCGGCCACGCCCGACCTCGAAACGGTGAAGGATGGAACCACCAGGGAGGACGTCGCTTACCCTTTTTCGCCGAAGGGGTGACCTGTAGCCCCCGTGGCCAGTGCCAAGCAGTAGTTCTTCGCGCCAAAACTTGCGGGGATCGTTCCGAGCGCCATCTCAGCCAGCCACCGGTGGGACTGGCTGCGCAGTGGTTCGAGACAGCCTACAGAGGTTGTTTAGCTGACCATCTGGTTTTCACCTAGCCATCTGGCGGATGCGCTTCGCGCGGCGATATCCGATCCTGTTCTTGGGATTCAGGAAAGGATCAACTAAAGATGGCTAATTCCCTGCTAGAAACAATTTCAAGCGAGTTTGCGTCTGCCGCGGAGAAAGTCGGCGGCAGCGTGGTGGCAGTCCAGGCCCGACGCTGGATGCCCACCAGCGGCATCGAATGGAAAAAGGGCGTGATCGTTACGGTTCATCACGGTGTCGAACGCGACGAAGATATCAAAGTGCAGCTCGGGAGTGGTCGCGGAGTTTCCGCAAAACTGGCGGGACGGGATCCCAGCACGGACATAGCCGTGCTGAAGCTCGAGGAAGGATCTTCGGGGTTGCCGCCACTCGGCGACTCGACCGGTCTGAAGCTCGGCCACCTGGTTCTTGCGCTCGGGCGCACGCGGCGCGGGGATCTGGTGGCAAGTAGCGGCATCATTGGCGGCATCAGCGGCGAGTGGAGAAACCGGCGTGGGGGACAACTCGACCAGCACATCCGGCTTGACCTTGCGTTGTATGCAGGATTTTCCGGCGGACCATTACTCAATGCCCGAGGAGAAGTCGTTGGTATGAATACGAAGGGCATAGGCCATGGACGGGCCGTGACGATACCTGTGGCAACCGTCAACCGCGTTGTCGACGAACTCCTGGAAAAGGGGCGCATTGCTCGGCCCTATCTAGGGGTTGCTATGCACGCGGTGCAGGTTCCGGACAACTTGCGCTCGAAGCTGCCTTCTCAAACCCGAGCCGGATTGCTGGTCCTGCATGTCGAAAGCGGCGGGCCTGCCGAAAAGGCCGGAGTGTTGCTGGGAGACGTTGTTTTCGAAGCGAGCGGAAAAACCCTGGAACACTTGGATGCAGTCCAGGATTTGCTTGGGGCCGCGAAGGTTGGTGACGTTGTCGCGGTCAGGGTCGTTCGCGGGGGCGAGGTCAAGCTAGTATCCCTTACTTTAGGCGACAGGGCGCGCTGAGGAATGTCGAAGCGAAACGGCGGAGGCGCGATTCGAATCGCAGTGGCGGCGACCTCCGCCGTCCGCCGCACCCGTCTCGAAACCATCATCCGCAATCAACCCGAATTTTATTTGGCAGGCAGTTTCGGCACCGTGTCGAGCGTCTTATCGTTTGGCCGCAGCACAGAACTGGACGTAGTCGTCCTCGACTCGGACTCCATCGACGGTTTACAACCCACGCCCGTATCGGAAGCCGCAATCGTTCTACTCACAGAGGCGAGCGACGGGCGTTCGGTCTCGCGCTTATTGCGGAGTGGCGTGCGCGCGATTCTGCCCAGAGCGAGTGAGTCAGATGAGGTTCTCTCGGCCATTTATGCCGCCTATGATGGACTGGTGCTGCTCAGCACACCGATCGCAGAGAACCTGGCTGCCATCTATGGCGATTTCCTGCCGGGGGCCGAAGAGGATTGGTCTGAAGAGATCACTACCCGCGAAACCGATGTGCTGAGAATGTTGGCGGAGGGACGCATCAACAAAGATATTGCGGCGCGTCTTGGCATCTCCGAGCACACGGTTAAGTTTCACATCAGCTCGATTCTCGCCAAGCTAGGCGCTTCGACTCGCACCGAGGCAGTTACCGTGGGAATCCGGCGTGGCCTTATTCCCATCTGAATGGCTTGGCTCCGGTCAGCGTCGGCTCGACAAACCTTCAGAAATCCTTTGGCGTTGTGAAGGATGATGCCCACGGATTAGTAACGATGCTTGGTTACGATCTTCGTAGAAAACGTTGGCGGCCCGGACCCATCCACCAGCGCTCAACCAATTTATGATGGGCTCGTTTGGCGCTGCATTCATTGAATCGTTGGCCGCGGAGACGGCCGGCGCCGATGACGTCCTGCTTTATCCGCAAACCAATTTTGAGGCGGAGACGAAGCGCTTGACAGCCGCTAAAGGAGTGGATGTAGTGTCGGCAAGAAATCGGAAGGCCTCCGCGACAACAGAGCGCACACCTGCGACGTGCGGCCAGGTATGCGTGATACTTTGAACGCATACAGAGTCCGAACGCTTCAACCTTGATACAAGTTCGTCGCGTCGCGGTCTCAATTTATAAGGTAGGAGAGACTCATGCTACGAAACCGTATGAGCGATCTGCACGATGGGTTGAGGTACCTAACCGTGGGGGGTTACCTGCTCGCTTTCCTCGCCGCGGCGCCCGGCCGCGCGGCCGAGCCCGCTAAGCCTGCCAGCCGCGCCGAGGCGACCACAATCATCGCAAATGCGCGCAAGATCTTGACGCCCAATGGAGTGGAGCGGCTGGAGAAAGTTCGCATCGGCGGGATCGATCAATGGGTTTCGATCCGGGGCACCGATCGCAGAAATCCGCTGCTGTTATATACCCACGGTGGGCCGGGCTACGTCTCGATCCCAATGAGCTGGTGGTTTGCCCGCGGCTTGGAGGAATACTTCACGATCGTGCAATGGGATCAGCGCGCCACCGGCAAGACCTACCTCCTTACCGATCCTGCCACCATCGCGCCAACTCTCACTTCCGAGCGCATGATCGCCGACACGGAGGAAATGGCGGCATGGGCTCGGAAGGAGTTCGGCAAGGACAAAATATTCGTCCTCGGCCATAGCTGGGGTAGCTTTCTCGGTCTGCAACTCGCCGAACGTCACCCGCAATGGCTGTATGCTTACATAGGCGTCTGCCAGCTGATCGACGGACCTGAGAGCGAGCGCCGAGGCTGGCGCTTCGCCATGGACGCCGCGCACCGTGAAGGGAACGCCGAGGCAGTGCGAGAGCTCGAGTCGATCGCTCCCTACGGTGTGCCCGGTCAGACCATACCGATCAAGAGCATTTTGCTTGAGCGCAAATGGGTTGGCTATTACGGCGGGGTGATGGCCTATCGCCGCGACAATTCCGCCGACGGCGATCTGGCCCAGCTTTCGCCCGACTATACCGACCAGGAGATCGGGCACATCTGGGATGGCAATAAGTTCGCCACCCCGTATCTGCTCCCCGAAGTGATCGCGCTCGATCTCACTAAGACCAAGAAGCTGTCAGTTCCGCTGATCCTATTTGAAGGCCGCCATGACCGAAACGTTAATTCCGAGGTGGCCGCTGCTTGGTTTGACACGGTCGAGGCGCCGGAAAAGCACCTCGTCTGGTTTGAGCATTCAGGGCACATCCCAATGACCGAAGAGCCTGCTAAGTTCTTCCTCTCGCTGGTGCGCTTTGCCCGGCCGATCGCCGAGAGGGCCGGCGACACTGCTCCCTGACTCGCAGGTGCGCTGCTTGACCGGCTGCGATCAGTTCAGCCATGGCGGCTCTGTCGATGTTGGGCGGTGTTTCCAGTTGTAAACTCGCTTTGAGGTTGCGCGCAATCCTTCGCGTGAACACCTACGACTCTGGTGCCAGGGAAACCGCTTCGAGAGCCGAGGGAAGAACGCGGAATTCTAGCCTTTCAAGTTCCGCGCGAAGCTGGGGCACGGATGCGAATCGAATGGCAGAGAGGCCAATCGTTCTCGCCGCCGCTATATTCACCTCGCGATCGTCGATGAATAATGTTTCTCGGGCGGTTGAACCGAGCGCGTCCAAGCAATGCTGATAGATCCTGAGCTCCGGTTTGGCCAATCGCACTTCATGGGAAAATACGGCGCAATCAAAATTTCGGATCCAGTCGAACTCGCCTCGCACTTTGGCGACCATGTCGGCATGCATGTTGGACAACAAAGCCGTACGCAAGCCGCTTTGATGCAGGGCTTCTAGCCAGGCAATCATCACCGGGTTCGGGTTGCTCCACATCTCCACATCCCAAGCGCGAAGCAACGGGATTTTGTTCGCAGCTAGACGTACGCCCGGCTCGTCCGCAAAGGCGAACCAGTAGCGATCAGGGCTCAAGTCTCCCCGGTCATAGGCCCGTCGATTTTTTTCGTATAGGGTTTGGAACTGAGGGATACCGATGCCAAACAGATCTGCCATCCGGAAGATCTGTGGTTCGGTTGGCTTTAAACACAAAACCTCACCGTAGTCGAGAATAATTGCCCGGATGTCGGATCCGCGGACGGTTGCGGGAGTCTCGCTGATATCCATGGAACAATTGTCGAAGCTGCCTCACTCTTTCGTCAAATGAATATTAAGTGATCCTGTGATAACTTATCTTCATGGATGTTGAACTCTCGGAACTTCGCTCATTTTGGGTTCTGGCGGGCACCCTTCATTTTGGAAAAGCTTCTGAACAGCTCTTTCTCTCTCAGCCGGCCCTCAGCAAGAAAATTCGAAGGTTGGAAGATAAAGTCAGAGGACGCCTTTTCACCCGCACCCGTCGCAAGGTCGCAATGACGGAGGCGGGGCGCGTCTTGTTGCCGAAAGCGGAGAAGCTCTTGCAGGATGCAGAATCTGCTCTGGCTACGGCACGGGCTGCCGCGGAGGGGAGAGCAGGTACTCTGCGTGTCGGTTTTGGAATCGCTTCCGGTTCCGAAATCGTTCCCCGGACCATCTTGTCCTTTCAAAAGAGCTACCCTGATGTCGAACTACAGATGCGCGACATGTCGACGCCTTCGCAGACGGCAGCCCTGCTCGACGGCACTCTCGACGTGGGAATTCTCCGGTTGCCCGTGACCCACCCTGAACTGATGAGCGCTCCCCTGTTTCGCGAGCATCTGGTGCTGGCTGCACCTCTGAACCTGCGGTTCACGAAAAGAGACCGCCTCAGGCATTTCCGTGACCAACCGTTTATTTTCCTGCCACGCTCAGTCTCTGAAACTTTCCATGACCACGTCCTGAACCTCTGTCGGCGCGCCGGATTCACGCCAAGAATCGTGCAGGAGGCCGGCGAGATGTTCACGATCTTGAACTTGGTTCGCGCCGGTCTGGGTATCTCCTTGGTTCCAAGCTCGGCCGTGCGCATGAGGGTGCCGGGAGTGCGCTTTCATGATGTGCGTATGAAGGACGCCATGTGGCGTATCGGCATGGCATGGAATCGCAATTCCGAGAGACGCGCCCTGGTCTCACGTTTAGCGAACGTAATTACGGCTGTCGTCGAGCGACGAGCAAAATCGTACGAATTGTGATCAGATTTCTCCCAACCGAGAGTTGTTGGGCGGAACGGGTGATAGAGGGTCGTCTGACCACCAGACGAATCATCATTGTCGAATTCCCACCAAGTTAAATGGGCGTTGCCGGCCGAATATCGAACGAAGTACTATCGTTCTAACCGGCATTACACTACCGTTTAAGAATGATTACCGTGATAAGAGGCTAATATATCTGCAGCTCCCTGACCGTCCGGAATGTTGTTACCTTTTGACCGCTTCCTCAGGTCACGCGCCGTTCCGCACGAGCTTGAGAGACGAGCGCTTGGTCACTTCTTTGCAGCGGTGCGGCGTTCATTTATGTAACCTCAGTAACGCCTATGGTCGAGGAAAGCCCTGTCATCATCGTCGGCGCAGGAATTGCCGGACTTGCAGCCGCTTGCAAGCTGGGCGGTTCCGGTCTCTCTGTGGTTATGTTGGAAGCGCGGGATCGGATCGGCGGCCGCATTCTCACTCTACGCGAGCCTGCGTTCGCCTCTGCCATCGAGTTAGGTGCGGAATTCATCCACGGAATGCCACCGGAGATCCTGCAGCCGCTACAGAAGTCTCGGTCAGAGATTACAGAAGTCGATGGAGATAACTGGTGCGTTTCAGATGGCAGGTTGCGCGCCTGCGATTTCTTTTCCCAGATCGATTTTATCCTTGAGAAGATGGAGGACTCTTCACCAGACGAGTCCTTTTTGGATTTTCTGCAGCGTTGTTTTCCGAGCCCCGGGCAAGATCCGAAACTCGAAGACGCCAAGCGCCGGGCGGTGAACTATGTCAGCGGGTTTAATGCGGCGGATCCCCGGCTGGTTGGAGTTCACTGGCTGGTGGAGGGTATGCGTGCCGAGAAAACAATTCAAGGCGACCGGGCATTTCGATCGAAAAATGGATATCAAGATTTGCTCGATTGCTTTCAGCGGGAGATCGCGGATCTTGATGTAACTATTCATACCAGCACGGTGGTCGAGAGCATCGCCTGGACAGGAGACTGGGCCGAGATCAGGGCTCACGGTAGGGAACAGTCGGAGGCTCTGACGGCCTCGAAGGTTCTGATCACGTTGCCGCTGGCGGTTTTGCAGGCGTCCACCGCTCAAGGGACGGTCGGTGAAGGAACGGTGCGTTTCACTCCTGGCTTGCCGAAGCAGAAGTTGGAAGCCATGAAGAAAATGGAGATGGGGAAAGTCGTGCGTGTTGCTCTGCGGTTTTGTCATCGCTTTTGGGAGAACGTTTCTCCTGCCCATGAAAATAAGGCCCTGGCCGGCATGAGCTTTTTGTTTTCGCAAGACGAGTGGTTTCCGACGTGGTGGACGGCGATGCCGAAAGAAGATCCGATCATCACCGGGTGGGCGCCTTTTCGCTCAGCCGAACGGCTGTTGGGTCAATCTCAGAACTCGGTTGTACAGCAAGCGCTCCACACTTTAGCTGGCTTGCTAAGCGTAAGCCAACAGAATCTGGAAGGCGCCTTAGAATCGGCCTACTTTCACAATTGGCAGGGCGATCCGTTTTCGCGCGGGGCTTATAGTTACGGCAAAGTTGGTTCGGACGGAGCGCAAGCGGCGCTGGGTGCTCCGGTGGAGAATACGCTTTTCTTTGCAGGGGAAGCGACCGACGTTTCCGGCCACAACGGCACGGTGCATGGCGCCATTGCCAGCGGATACCGCGCTGCTGTAGAGATTCTGCAACGGCGAAGGTGAAATCGGCCGGCGACTCTCGCACTGCCGCCCACGCGAAATGAATGCGAGCTTCTCGCCTCGATCCGGCCTCAACTTTCGTCATCCACAATGCGGTACATGATTTGCACTCCAGACTTACAGTCGATTGCGTATAGGTTGGTTCGACAGCGAAGTCTATCAAGAGATAAGCAGGCTAATGGCCAGACGCTCGTCCAGCCATTCATAAGCCCGCGCTCGTGATGTCTTCTGCTAGCAAAACGATCCCGGCGAATTTACTCCGCGACAGATCTGGCAAGAAGTATGGCGCTCGCGATCGCAACAGTTCCAGGGCTGCATCCCTGATTCCACCCCGCGCCTCCCTTGCGAAGCTGCGCCAGGCCGCTTCCGGCTGCAAGGCTTGTGACCTATGGAAGACTGGGACGCAAACCGTGTTCGGAGAAGGAAGCTCCTCTGCTACCGTGATGATGGTGGGTGAGCAGCCGGGCGATCAGGAAGACCGGGCCGGTCGTCCATTCGTCGGTCCAGCTGGCCAAATTCTCGATCAGGCTCTTGCGGAAGCTGGCATTGATCGTGCGGAAGTTTACATCACGAATGTGGTGAAGCATTTTAAGTGGTCTGCGACGGAAGGCGGCAAGAGACGCATTCACAAAAAGCCCCGCTACTCGGAAATCAAAGCCTGCCGACCCTGGCTCGATGCAGAGCTTGATGCGGTGAAACCGGAGGTACTGGTCTGCCTAGGAGCGAGCGCCGCTCAGGAACTGTTGGGTAAGGACTTTCGCGTCACGCGTGACCGCGGGAAGCTGATCCCGTCCGATCTCGCCGCCAACGTGATCGCGACGGTTCATCCGTCTTCTATTCTCCGCGCTCAGGACCACGAATCCAGGCGCTCCCAACTTGACGCTTTCATAAAAGACCTGAAGCAGGTGGCGCGCGTAGTTCGTAGCCTGCGTAAGAACACTGCCCGCGCGGACCCGAAAAGGTCCGATCCTTAGGGGCTGGCTGGAATGCCGCCCCACAACATCTATTCCGTGGCGAAATATTGCCGCGAAAGATTCGCGCCATCTTCGGGTTAACAAAATCGCATCCAAAATCCATTGGAGGTTGTAAATGAAAGCTGTTCGTTATGAAGGAGTTCGCAATATTGCCGTAGCTGATCATCCAAAACCAAAATTAAATTCGCCGAATGATGCGATTCTGCGAGTGACGACGAGCGGAATTTGTGGCAGCGACCTGCACATGTACGATGGCCGAACGGAACTGAAGGAAGGAACTGTCATTGGTCACGAGATCATGGGAGTGATCGAGCAGGTGGGAGAAGCCGTCCGCAGCATTAAGAAGGGCGATCGCGTAGTGCTGCCGTTCAATATTTCCTGCGGATTTTGCTTCAACTGTCATCGTGGCTATACCAATGCATGTCTGACGATGAATCCGGAGGCTGCCAGCGCGGCTTACGGGTACGCGGGCATGGGACCGTATCAGGGTGGACAGGCGGAGTTCGTTCTGGTTCCCTATGCTGATTTCAATTGCCTCAAACTGCCCGGAACTCCTGGCGACGAGTGGGAAGACGATTTTCTTCTCCTTGCCGACGTTTTTCCGACCGGATATCACGCGGCTGAACTGGCCAGCGTGAGTCCAGGAAAGACGGTTGCGGTTTTTGGAGCAGGGCCCGTGGGTCTGTTGGCCGCGTATAGTTCACTGCTCAAGGGCGCTTCGGAGGTCTACGTGGTCGACAACGTAGCCGAGCGATTGAACAAAGCCAAGGAACTCGGCGCCATTCCCATCGACTTCGGCAAAGGCGATCCGGTTGGACAGATTCACACCATGCGCAAGAAGAACCGCGGAATCCAACAGAGCCATCGCCCCGGAGAAGAAAAGATGCAAGGCGTGGATTGCGCGATTGACGCTGTCGGCTACCAGGCACGCAACGATAACAATCCTTCACACGAAAATTCCACGCAAGCGTTAGAAAACGCGCTCCGCGTGGTGAATCCGACTGGAAGCGTTGGGGTGATTGGAGTGTACATCGCTCCTGATCCGGGCGCGAAGGACGATCACAAGAAGCAGGGCCGATTCCATTTTCCGTTAGCGGACTTTTTCGAAAAGGGACTGACCATCGGCACAGGTCAGGCGCCGGTGAAAAAGTATAACGAATACCTGCGCGACCTGATCGCTAATGGACGAGCCAAGCCCAGCAAGATCGTCAGTCATCACATTCACATCGAGCAAGCGCCGGAGGCGTACTCGAAGTTTGACCAGCGCATCGATGGCTATACGAAGGTCTTGATTCGTTTTGGGGACAAGGCAGCTTAGAAACGACAGACTGGCACAACAAACGCATTGAGCCCGGCTCGGCCAGCCCAGCGCAGCCGGCCGAGCTGAATCGGTTGTCGTAAGTTTGGTTTCTATCGAGTTTGATGAACACGTTTAACAGCGAACGATGAGTACGCGCTCGGAATTTACCCGTAAGATTCGCTGCGGCGTTGTGAAATACCTTGCCCGGAGGATTCATCGGCCCGCCCATGACAAACTGAGGCCGGTTCACACGAAGTCGCCATCGGGCGTGACGGCTGGATCGAGTTCCGGTCTCTGTTATGGGCCGACTGGTTACGTAGTCGTCCATGATCAACGACTTACCGGGAGGACTGTACGTACTTCTTTAGCCTGGCCGAGACGATCAATACAGAGGCACTCATTGACTTGAGTCACTCGCGCTTCAACCAGTAAACGGAGATCGAGCGTGTTGAAGAAACTTCTCTCGCAATGGCCGTTAGTCCAGCAGGTTCGGACGGGAGCCGATGGCACTGGCGCCGAGGTTATGACCGAGCGCACGCGGAATCTTCGTCCAAAGACGGACGGCGCTGAAGTGGCGCGATCGATCTGTCCCTTTTGTGGAGTCGGCTGCGGTCAGCTGGTTTATCACAAGCATGGAAGGTTGATTTCGATCGAGGGTGATCCAGAGTCGCCGATTTCGCGCGGACATCTTTGCCCCAAGGGTGCGGACACTCACGAACTACACACTCATCCCGGCCGCCTGAAGAGGGTGATGTATCGTGCGCCGTATTCCACCCGCTGGCAGGAAATCGAATTGGAAAAGGCGATGGATATGGTGGCTGAGCGGGTGTGGGACACGCGCGACCGGACATTTCAGGAAGAGCGTGGCGGCGAAACATTGATGCACACCATTGGCATGGCGCACCTGGGTGGTGCGACGCTCGACAATGAAGAAAACTATCTGATCAAAAAGCTTTTTAGCGCGGGACTCGGAATGGTTTGTATCAGCAACCAGGCAAGGATATGACACAGCTCCACTGTGCCCGGTCTGGGCACATCATTTGGGCGCGGCGGCGCCACTACAGCGCAATCCGATCTTAGCAATGCCGACGCCATTCTGATTATGGGATCGTCGATGGCGGAGAATCACCCGGTCGGCTTCCAGTGGGTGGTGGAAGCGCGTGAAAAAGGCGCGAAGATCATTCACGTCGACCCGCGCTACACGCGCACTTCGGCGATGGCTGACATTTGGGTTCCGCTGCGCGCGGGCAGCGACATTATTTTTCTCGGCGCGATGGTGAACTACGTTCTCCAGAACCACCGAGAATTTCGCGAGTACGTTGAAAGTTATACAAACGCTTCGACAATTCTGCGGGAGGAGTTTCGCTCCCCGGAGGACCTGGACGGATTTTTTTCCGGGTGGGATCCGGAGAAGGCACAGTACGACCCGCAGAGCTGGCTGTATGAGGGGTCGCCAAGCAAGGAAAGGGAAAGCGGAGAAAAGCCTGGGCATTCGCCAGCAGGCGGCGGACACGCCAAGGATCGCGGAGGTGAGGCGCAGGACACGAGCCACTTCAAAACCGATCCCACGCTGCAGCACCCACGCTGCGTCTTTCAAGTACTGAAGCGCCATTTCGCCCGCTATACTCCCGCGCTGGTCGAGCGTTATTGCGGAGTGCCGCAAGAAGTATTCCTGAAAACCGCAGAGACTTTCGCCTCCGCTTCGGGCACCGACAAGACCGCGGCGATTTGCTATGCCGTCGCTGGACCCAGCATTCCAAGGGAGTGCAGATCATCCGCACGGCGGCCATTCTGCAACTACTGCTCGGAAATATCGGTCGCCCGGGCGGAGGAATTCTGGCCCTGCGCGGACACGCTTCGATTCAGGGATCGACCGACATTCCCACCCTGTATGACATTTTGCCGGGATATCTCCCGATGCCGTTCTTCGAAGCAGACTCGAACCGGCTGAAGGACTACATCGAAAAACACAGCGCGCAAACTGGATTGTGGGCGAGTTTCGACAAGTACTTTGTCAGCCTGATGAAGGCGTATTACGGCGACGGCTCGACCCGGCAGAACGACTGGGGCTTCGATTGGCTGCCGCGAGTGTCGGGAGATCACTCGCATTTCGGCTACTGGCTCGATATGGCTGACGGCAAACTCGAAGGACTCTTCGTCATGGGTCAGAATCCGGCGGTGGGCGCTTCCAACGGACGCCTTGAGCGCAAGGCCATGGCCAAGCTGAAATGGCTCGTGGTGCGCGACATGGTCGAAACTGAAACGGCATCGTTCTGGTACGCGGCGCCGGAAGTGGAGCGCGGAGAACTTTCTCCCGAGACGATCGGCACGGAGGTGTTTTTGTTTCCTGCTGCCGGAACCGCGGAAAAGGCAGGAACATTCACCAACACACAGCGATTGTTGCAATATCGCGAGAAAGCGATCGACCCTCCCGGGGACGCGCGCAGTGAATTGTGGTTTATGTATCATCTTGGCCTGCGCCTCAAGAAGAAGGCGATGGCTGACGGCCGTGCGCGGAATGACGGCCTGCGCGCTCTCACTTGGGATTACGCGACCGAAGGACGGCACGCCGAACCGCGAGTTGAGGTAGTACTGCGCGAGATTAACGGCTATTCCCTGCCCGAACGAAAACAATTGGAGCACATCAAAGATCTCAAGAACGATGGATCGACCGCATGCGGGGCGTGGATTTATTGCGGAGTGTTTCCGGAGGAGAATCGGAACCGCGCTAAGGAACGAAAATCCCAGGATCTGCTTGGTCACGGCTGGGGCTTCGCCTGGCCTAACGATTGCCGGATCATCTATAACCGCGCATCGGCGCGGCCTGACGGTAAGCCCTGGAGCGAGCGGAAAAAACTCGTCTGGTGGGACGAAGGAACAAGGCAGTGGACCGGCCTGGACAACCCCGACTATGAGAAAGAGATGCCGCCTGACCGTCCCGCAAATATCCAGGGCGGGAAAGGCACTGAAGCGCTCGGCGGCGCGAGACCATTTACTCTGCATCCAGACGGCGTGGGCTGGCTCTATGTGGCGAGCGGTTTGAAGGATGGTCCATTGCCGGCGCATTACGAGCCGCTCGAATCTCCGGTCGGCAATCCTCTCTATGACCAACAAACAAATCCTGCAGCGGACTGGAAAAGGCGCGCGGATAATCCCTACGTCGCATCGCAAGACGCACGATTTCCTTATGTGCTCACCACCTACCGGCTCACTGAGCATCACACGGCGGGCGGGATGTCACGTCATCTCTCGCACTTGAGCGAACTGCAGCCGGAACTTTTCACCGAAGTTTCTCCGGAGCTCGCAGCCGAACTCGGTTTGCGTCACGGCGAATGGGCCACGATCATCACCGCCCGCGCTTTGGTCGAAGCACGCGTATTGGTGACGCCCCGCATGCGGCCGCTTCAAATCGACGGGCGGACGGTTCACCAGGTGGGACTCCCTTATCACTGGGGCTACCGTGGATACGTGACGGGCGACGTGGTGAATGACCTGCTCGTCATCAGTGAAGAACCGAATGTGCGCATCATGGAAACCAAGGCGCTGCTGTGTAAGGTAGTTCCCGGCCGCCGTGCGCAGGGGCCGCGTGCGCTGCAGGAATTGCAATCCTATGGGGGAGAAGGAGCATGAGTGTTACCGCGTTTCTGACGGATTCGACTTTGTGCATCGGATGTAAAGCCTGCGAAGTGGCGTGTAAAGAGTGGAATGAGCTTGGCGAAGATGGCCTCGACTGGAGTGGGTTCTCCTACGATAATACGGGCGCGGTGGGAGCCTCGACATGGCGGCACGTGAAGTTCGTGGAACAGGCGCCGGTTGCCGGGTTTGGCGGTAGCGCTGGCGAGCAGGCCAGTTGGACCTTTTCGTCTGACGTGTGCAAACACTGCGCGCATGCTGGATGCCTCGAGGCATGCCCCACCGGCTCGATCGTGCGCACGGAATTCGGTGGAGTATTCATTCAGCCGGATGTGTGCAACGGTTGCGGCTATTGCGTCACGGCGTGTCCGTTCGGTGTGGTAGAGCGAAACCAGAAGGATGGTCGGGCTTTCAAGTGCACGTTTTGTTATGACCGGCAGAAAGTTGGATTGATACCCGCCTGTGCGAAAGCCTGCCCGACGGAGTCGATCAAATTCGGCGAGATCGGCCAGCTCCGCCAACAGGCCAACGAACGGATCGACGAATTGCATCGCCGGGGAATAAATGACGCCGCGCTTTACGATCCAGAGCGAACAAGCGTAGGCGGCACGCATGCCCTGTTCATCGTTCGCGGCGATCCGAGGACTTATAATCTGCCGCCCTCGCCGGAAGCGCCTACGGTTTACCTGAAGAAGAGTTGGACTGCATCAGCGGTGGCGGCGGGACTTCTGCTCGGGGGAACTCTGCTGGCTTTTCTCAGGGATGCAAAAGTATCACGATGAGCGAAGACGCATTCTCAGAACTCGCAGCTCCGAACGCCCCTGTGCGTGAGCGCCGTCTTGACGACATCCGGAGAGAAGCCGAGAGACTCGGCCGGTCGCAGGTTGTGGGTGCGCGGCCAACGGGCGCGCCGTTTCCGCAGGCTAATTCCGAAAATGGTTATTACCAGATTCCGTTGCTGAAGCAGCCACCGTGGACCTGGGAAATTCCGTTGTATTTTTTTGTCGGAGGCGCTTCCGGAGCCGCCGGGGTGATTGGGGCAATTGCCGACTACACTGGGGCCGATCGCGAATTGGTGCAGCATGCGCGCTGGATTGCTGCGGCCGGTTCCGTGATTTCGCCTCTGCTGCTGATCTCCGACTTGGGGCGGCCTGAGCGCTTTCTCTCAATGTTGCGCGTCTTCAAGCCACAGAGTCCAATGTCGGTTGGTGTTTGGACGCTGTTAGGATTTTCCGGTGGTGCGGCCGCGGCCGCTTTCGCAGGTTACCTGCGCAATCGCTATGGCGCCTCGCTGCCGGTGCGGGTTTTGGAGAACGCCGGCCAGGCAGCCTCGCTGGCCTTCGGCTTGCCGTTTTCGAATTATACGGGCGTACTGATTGGGGCAACCGCAATTCCTGTCTGGAACCAGAGCGCTGCCGAGTTGCCGCTGCACTTTGGAGCTTCTGGATTGGGCGCTGCTGTCGGAACTCTTGAACTGATGGGGCATCGCAGGAGCCGTGCGCTACTGATGCTCGGCTTAGGAGCAGCGATCTTCGAGACGATCGAGGGAATCCGAATTGAGACTCGTTCGCAATCACATTTCGATCCGCTGAAATATGGCCGCAACGGAGCATTAACACGGCTGGGGGGAGTACTTTCCGGTCCGATTCCGACCATTCTCCGCACGGCGAGTCTTCTTAGCGGAGAGAATAGGTCGGGTTCGCTTCGCCGCTGGGCCGCGCTGTCAGCAGTTGCAGGGTCTCTGATCACGCGTTTTGCCTGGATAGGCGCTGGACACGCTTCCGCACGGGACTGGAAGCTGCCGCTCGAAGAAAAGACGTCGCCACGGCTGGAACCTTGAGCGGGAGCTGGGGCTAGCGCGCTTCGCCGAAGCCGCTGCCTAGCTCCGATTGGGATGAAGGCCGCCTGTGATTGGCTGTTTTCACTATGACTCCGTCATACTCCAGGAGCGCGCCAAAAACCGATCGATCCTTACCGATTCGTTCCTCGGTTGTACTCAAGATCGCAGCCAGCAGACCAGAATCCAGAAAGTGCAGCTGGGGAGTCTACCCCAGTCGCTTGAGCCGATTGCGGAAGCAAGGTTGTAGGGTATGCCCGTAACCGGAGGGCATCACTACCGCGCGGAGCCGATACCACACGACCTGCCTGAAGCTTCACCCGCAGCGCTCTCGGGACCCTCGCTCGGCAATCTCTCAACCTGGGCATTCCTCCTGATGTTGGCCGGCGTGGGATTGCGCACCAACTTTCGCGAGATGTCCAATCAGGGCCTGCGTCCGTTCATCGTGGGGGCTCTCGGCAAGAGCCTAATCGCGTGCCTGACGCTCGGCTTGGCGGTTAGTGCAGATCGGCGATGGGGCTATGACGACGGGACTCCAAAATAAAAATGGTAGTGGTTTCGACATCCAGGATTAAAGCGCTCGCGGCATACAGGGCAGCGCGATTCGCTCTGCATGTACTGGTGAATGCTTATCTCCGTTCCGCACGCTCCGCAGAGTACTGCCACCTGGTCCCATTCACTCTCCGTCCAGACTTCGATCTGGTGATCGGCGAGGGCAGTGTGGCAATCCTTGCAGGCATAGTAAATGCCGCAGCACTTCATCTTGATGGCGACGATGTCAGTCGGCCCGTGATAATGCTTGCAGCGGGTTTGTGAATCGAGATTCACGCCGCGGACGCATGGAAAAATCGGAACCATCTAGGCAAACATGCCGATGAGAATTCACCCAATCGTCAACAGTTCTTCGTAGAAGCCACCCATCTCCCGTGACCGATCGACAAAGTGAATCTCCAATATCCAGTGCCGCTTTCGGCCGGAAGCGTCCCGCATCCGCATCCGGTTGTGATTCTTGGGGTGGACATAAAGAGTGATCTTGTCTCCTGGGATTTTCTCATGCGGAAAAACGCCAATCAAATGTCCTGCTATGGGACCGCCGTACTCCCAGCCAGCTTGCTCCGCCAATCGTTGTGCGTGCGCATAAAGCTCGGCTGCGGTGATCTCAGGATGTTCGTGAAAATATTGCTTGCCGCAGGCAAATGCCTTTTCAATATCGCGGCAGAGTTTGTGCTTCAGCGGATCGTTTCCTACAACGTAGGTCCGCCCGAAGTCGGCTTCCCATTCCTCAAATACAGGGCCGAGATCGAGAAAGACGATGTCATCTTCACCCACCGTCAAGTCAGGTGGATTCTCATCATAGGGAGCCAGGGTGTTGCGCCCTGCACGCACGATGCGTTTGTGCCAATAGCGCGAGATTCCGTGCATGCTCGCCGCAAGTGCATAGACACTCTCGTTAATCTCGCTCTCCTTTGCCCCTGGCCGAATCAGGCTCTGGGCTTGGATCTCTGCGAATAACGCCGTGGCCTTTTTTTGAGCATCCAACAGCCCCGCGACGAGTTCTTCTTCCGACTGCTTCATAGGGAAACAGAATGCCGTATTGGAATCTCATCGCCCGTAGTGCGCGATGAAGACCGCCTTTCCCAGCAGGTGTTCTTTGGCGGTCGACACCACCATCGCGCCGCTGGAGTCGGCGGGCACGTCCAATTTCTCGACGCTCAACGCATATACGGTGAAGGTATAGCGATGTGGAGGGTCGCCCTTGTCCGGACAGGGTCCATGATAAGCGTCGTTTCCGAGATCGGTGCGGCCCTGCATGGTTCCAGGTGGCAGAACGGCGCTATGCTCTGCGCCGGCGCCCTTGGGAAGTTTGTCAACGCTCGCAGGCAGGTTATAGACGATCCAGTGCCACCATCCCGAGGGATCGCCGTGCTCGTCGGGATCGAATAGCGTTACGACGAAACTCTTCGTTCCAGCCGGTGCGCCGGTCCACTGCAAAGCAGGCGACATATTTCCCCCGGTGCATCCGAAA
Source organism: Candidatus Sulfotelmatobacter sp. (assembly GCA_049584315.1). Classification (GTDB taxonomy): domain Bacteria; phylum Acidobacteriota; class Terriglobia; order Terriglobales; family Acidobacteriaceae; genus Sulfotelmatobacter. Next base: position 38,981 of record JBAUXO010000103.1, read on the forward strand.
ACGTTTGCGGTGTAGACCTCGGGAACCTTCGCCGCGAGCTGCGGGTCTGGACTGGAGAGTACAAACTTGGCCTTAGGCGCCGACTTCACTTGCGCCGTGCTGACGCAAACCAGCGCCGCTACGATGATCATGAGTAGCGGTAGGCCGAGGGTTTTGGATCTTCGGGTTCGCAACATGTCAACCTCTCCTGTCAAAGATTCAACTCCTTGTGGCAACACGCAACGCGACATTAGCCGGTTCCGAGCCCCAAGGCTCGCCGACTTCGTTTACTTATCCAACGCGCGCACTATTTCGACGCTGGATGGCTGAAACCCCACACATAGGCTGCCAGAGCGGATGCCTGGGTATCGGACAGTTGCGCTCCGCCCATGGGAGGCATCGGGCTGCGATATTGCTTGGGTTGCGGCACTCCGTCGGTTATCACTTTCAAGATCCCGGCGAAACTGCCGTCGCTCCACAGCCACTTTTTCGTCGTCAGATCAGGACCCAATGATGAACCCGTGCCATTTGCACCGTGGCAACCGGTGCAACCCGCTCCTCCCACTTCACCGTGATAAATGCGAGCACCGAGCGCGACCATGTCGGCCGTCGACCCTTGGGGAACGGGAAGGTTTTCAGTGTCACTTTCCGGCGGCTGTGCGGACGTTTGAACGACCTTACCCGCAGGGGCAGAAATGCTCGGACATGGAGTGCCCTGGGGTGCCGGGCCGGCGGGATCGCCCGTGTAGGCGATTCGATAAATTCGTCCGTGAATGTCTTCAGAAACGTACAGCGCCCCGTCCGGCCCGACCGCCAGTCCTGTCGGACGATAGGTAGCGCCTTCTGGAGTCTTCTTTGCTCCCGCAAAACCGTCGGCAAATATCTCGCAATTGCCCGACGCGTGGTCGCCGTCGAGTGGCTGAAACACTACGTTGTAGCCGCCTTGCGCGTAGGGAGCCCGATTCCATGAACCGTGAAAGGCAATAAAGACACCGTCGCGGTAGCGGATTGGAAAGTTTTTCCCGTCGTAGCGCACCATTCCGTTGGGCGCCCAATGGGCAGAAAATGCGGCGGCCGGACCAATCTTGTTCGCGCATATGCCGACCGCTTTGCCGCCGTCACCACCGTATTCCGGAGCCAGCACGAGTTTCCTCTGCCCGCCATCGTAGTAGCACTCGGGCCAGCCATAGTCGGCGCCGGACTTCAAAAGGAGCAGCTCTTCAGCCGGCAATGTAGCTTCTTCTTCGGGTTTGTAGAGTTCCGGCCAGTTCGAATGCAATTGGTCTCGCCCGTGTTGCGTGACGAACAATCGACCCGTGGAGTCGAAGGCAAAGCCTTCCGCGTTGCGTATCCCTGTAGCGTAGCGCTCGGCGGGTGAAAACATCTGATTCGTGTTGTTGGCGTCAAAACGCCAGACGCCGCCACGCGTCTCAAGTTCGGTGCATGGATTGTCGCCGGGGATCTTCGGTTGCCGGTTCTTTGCTTGGCAAGAATTGGTCGCGGTAGCAACATCCACGTACATGGAACCATCGGCACCGATGATGAACGGATGCATGGGATGGTCGCCACCGAGAGGCAATTTGGAGACGATTGTCTCAGGAGGATCCTTTGGAACCATCGAATCGGTGGAGAGTGCATATCTCACGATGCGATCGTTGATCTCCGCGTAAATCGACCCCTTATACATGCCGATCCCTACCCCACCAGCCCCACCTGTCTGCGCCGTTTCGCCGAAGCGCTCAATCACGTCTGCTTTCCCAGCGCCCGTCTTGTCCTGGAGAGCTACTAGGAAACCCCCATCATGCGGTTTGTCGAAGTCGTAGTAGTCTCCCGACCAGGTGTTGACGTAAACCACGCCGCTCGGACTGACGACCAGGTGACGTGCGTGCCCAATGCCCTCAGCAAAGACTGTGGCGCAAAAACCTGCGGGCAACTTCAATCCGCTGTCATCGTGCGTGCACGATCCACTCTTGGTTTTCTTGCTGGGACTGGACTGACTTTGCGCCGAGACTACCAAACTGAGGACGTACATTATGGCGAGCACGCCAATGACGGACAACCGAGGTGTACCCAGTCGGAGCAATCGCATTGAAGCCTCCGGAGATCGACTATAGACTGTCGCGAGCGATTCTAATACACCCATCAGAATCCCGTTGTTCCCGCGTATTCGGTTTTGCAATATCGCCCCGCCGTGTCGACGCCATCGAGGGGTTTGGGGAAATGTGGAATAATGACGAAGGAAAAGACTGGGGCTGCGATGCGCGATTGCACCGAGATGTTGAACGAATCGGGTGAGCCCATAGCGACGATAGGATTCAGCGAGTCTTACGGCCTTTAGCAGATCGTGGTTGTGCAGCGCAAGGAGATGGAGTTTTTCTGTCCAAGCAAGGAAGTCGCGTTCGCCGCCCGGCACAACGAATTCGATCCCGAAACTGGATTCCCGCAGTCGGCATCTCGCGCTGGCTTCGATGCTTGACCTGGGTGTGTTCCGGGAAACGGCTTGTTGTGTAACTTTTGGATTCCGGATGAATCCAACTTCCAGGTAGCGATCTATCATGTTGCGAACGTTTTGGAACGAAGACTGGACCGGCCGATGCTGATTTATCTCCTGGCGTTTGTTGGGGGTGTTCTGACGATTTTGAGTCCGTGCATCCTACCGGTTCTGCCATTTGTATTCGCGCGCGCGGACCAACCCTTCCGCCGCTCCGGCTTGCCTTTGCTCGTGGGTATGGCGCTTACGTTTTCCGCTGTGGCAATTGCGGCTGCATTCGGTGGCCATTGGGTAGTGCGTCTAAATCAAGGTGGACGCTACCTGGCAATGCTAGTCTTCCTCCTGTTGGGCGTGAGTCTTCTTTTTCCTTCTATCGCCGAAGCGTGGACCCGTCCGCTGGTGCGTGCGGGCAGCAAACTGCAGGGTGGTCCATCGGTGGAAAGCGGGATTGGCAAGTCCTTTGTGTTGGGAATTTCGACGGGACTACTTTGGGCTCCCTGCGCCGGCCCGATTCTTGGCTTGATCCTGACTGGAGCGGCGATTCAGGGACCAGGTGCCAGATCATCGTTCTTGCTATTGTCCTTTGCGCTAGGTGCCGCGACCTCTCTGGGAATTGCGCTCTTCGCTGGCAACAAAGTTTTCTCCGCTCTGAAACGTTCGCTCGCCTTTGAGGTCTGGATCCGTCGTGGATTAGGCGTTGCGGTGATCATGGGAGTCGTTGCAATAGGCTTAGGCTGGGACACAAATCTGCTTACGAAATTTTCCTTTGTGAACACGGCAAAAGCGGAAGAGCATTTGATCGATCGCTTGCGTCCGGAGAAGCCTGCGTCGGTCTTGGCAGCGAGCTCGGCTGACACTCAACCGGCGCTTGACGACGAAGGCCCCTTTCCCGATCTGAGCGGTGCCGTTGCCTGGCTCAATTCGCCGCCACTCAGTAGGAAAGCTCTAAGGGGAAAGGTTGTGCTGATCGACTTTTGGACCTACTCCTGTATCAATTGCCTGCGGGCGTTGCCCTACATGGAAGGGTGGGCAGCGAAGTACAAGGCTGCTGGTCTGGTCGTCATTGGGGTGCACACACCTGAGTTCGCGTTCGAAAAAGAACGCAGCAACGTCGAGAAAGCGGTGCGCGACTTGAAGGTCAGCTACCCGGTTGCCATCGACAGCGACTACAAGATTTGGAAGGCCTTCAACAATGAATACTGGCCGGCGCACTACTTCATCGACGGTAAGGGGCGGATTCGTTATCACCATTTCGGCGAGGGCGAGTACGACGAATCGGAGCGCGTGATCAGGGAGCTTTTGAAAGAAAATGGGGCGCAATTGGCGGCATCGGAGGCTATCTCTGTATCCGCCGCGGGAGCAGAAGCCGCTCCTGACACCGCCGACCAGCGTTCAGCGGAAACCTACGTTGGCTACCATCGAGCAGAGCACTTCGCTTCCACCGAAAAGATCGCTCAAGATTCCAAACGTGCGTATACTCCACAGCCCAGACTCTCACTCAATCAGTGGGCTCTCGCTGGGAGTTGGAAGGTCGGTGAGGAAAGCGCGGTGCTGCAGACGGCCCCCGGAAAGATTATTTTTCGCTTTCATGCCCGCGATCTTCACCTCGTCCTAGGAACCACGAAGGATGGCAGGCCGGTCCGCTTCACCGTGAAACTGGACGGCACGGCGCCAGGTGACGATCACGGCGCGGATGTCGACAACAACGGTTCAGGCACCGTGCAGGACCACCGGCTTTATCAACTTATCCGGCAAAAGGGGCCGGTGGAAGATAGAACATTCGAGATCGAGTTCCTGGATCCAGGCGTGCAGGCATTCGCGTTCACTTTTGGCTGATCTTGTGATTGGAGGATCGATGTTGACGCGTCGGCAATTCTTTGCAAATTCCCTAGCGACGGTAGTTGGGGTTAACTTAGTGGAATGGATTCTCGCTCCGACATCGCATGCGTCGTACGACAAAGGCACCGTGAAGGTCGTTCAATACGACGACTCCGGGCAGGAGGTCGGTCCGATTCGCGTTAAGAAGGTCCACAAGACCGACGACGAGTGGAGACAGCAATTGACTCCATTGCAGTTTGAAGTGACCCGAAAAGAAGGTACGGAAAGGGCGTTCACCGGCGAATACTTCAATTTGCACGATAAGGGTTTGTATCGCTGCATCTGTTGCGACAACGCGTTATTTAGCTCCGACACCAAGTTCGAATCAGGGACCGGCTGGCCGAGCTTCTGGGCTCCCATTGCAAAGGAAAACGTCCGCAGCATGAACGACAACAGTTTGGGGATGAGCCGAACGGCCGTTTCCTGTACCGAATGTGACGCGCACCTTGGCCACGTTTTCGATGACGGCCCAAAGCCCACCTATTTGCGTTATTGCATGAACTCCGCGTCGTTGAAGTTTGTGAAGCACGGGTAGTTCTTCTCCAAGGATACAGTCTTTCTTATGATGCATTCATGGGAAACCCTCGACCCAAATAGCTTCCGGTCGGAGGGAGCCATCACGTCTGCTTTCGTACGGCTAGGGAAAGAAACTTTTCGTTCCGCTGGGCAATACACCCAGGCTCTTCCCTATGGTCGGAACTCGCATCCCGGCGATCCTCTGATTGTTCTGACGGAAAAGCGAGGAACCTGCGGCACAAAGCATGCACTTCTTCGACGATTGGCGATCGAGCAAAACTTGGATATTGCGCTGGTTCTAGGAATTTACGAAATGAGCGAGCAGAATACTCCTGGAGTCGGCGCCGTTCTTGCGAAGTACGGACTAGCGATTTTGCCGGAGGCGCATTGCTACCTCCGAATGGCGGGAAAGCGAATCGACGTGACACGGGCTGCGCATCGAGGGCTGGTGGAGCCAATAGCAGATTTCCTCTATGAGGAAGAGATCGATCCGACCCAGATTACGAACTACAAGGCCGACCTCCACAAGCAGTACTTTTCGCGGTGGATTGCGGACAACGGTGGCCTTGCAGGCTGCTCGTTGGCAGACATTTGGAAGATACGGGAGGAATGTATCGCCAGCTTGAGTCCATAGGACCGCCGTGTGTTCCGGCGGCACAGTCACTCTATGCATCTTTAGATCGTGCTGGACTGCAAGACTCAGAATTGCAAGACGGTTCACGTTCTGATGCATCTCGGCGAAAAGGGAAAGACGCCCGCGAAGGTTGAATACTGGATGTCCTATCCGCTGACCGTCCGACCTGCGGCAAGAGCTACGATTACTCAGACGCAGAGGAACAATTCCGGCAAAAACAGCTTCCGCCTCCCCTACCTCCCCCGGATGGATACTCGAATAGGCTCGCCCCGCCACCGGTTCAGAACACATTTCCTTCACAAGAAACTGACGGGCTCACGCCTGCTTCTTCGCCATCACCACATGCATGGAGGCTACAGTGGCGACGTGTTCATTCCCTTGATAACCAAGGGCGGGCAGATCCATACCTGCAAGTAGACATTCTCCCCAGCCAAGGAGTACGGGTGCGTAGGCTAGGTGCATCTCATCGACGAGTTCGGCGAGAGGATTCGCGGATTGTGGCGACGCCGCCACCCAGTCGGATGTCTTTTCCGTCAGCGGCTTCGAGCGAAGGCCAACGCATTGGCATTCCATCGGTGACGAAATGAAACCTCGTCCCTCCACTCATGGTCAAGGATGCGCGCGCGTGATGGGTCAGCACGAAGACAGGAGTGCGAAATGGAGGATCGTCGCCCCACCACCCCTTCCAAGTGTCGTCCGGCCACGGGCCTCGCACCGGCCCAAACATGTTGTGCGCCCGATGATCCACGCTCCAATGTTGTCGAACCCACGTGCCACGAAGTCATCATTCAACGCCGGTTTCCCCGCCATCTTCATTCATTATGGCGTGAATGGCTTGAAAGGTGCGCGTTTTGAAGGCCCATTCGCGCAGTGCAAGTCCACCGACCCCGAGTGGATTCTCAAGGCTCTGAGTTGGACCAGCGCCGTATCCGTCTATGGACATCGCAAAACTGTGAACGCGAAGCTTGGACATTTGCTTTATCGTTCTCTCCCACTTCGAACGCGTCACTTGGTCTAGATTCTTGTGGCTATCATTCGATCACCGGTATCCAGACCTCGACATCGCCCATTCCGAGCTGCGGATCAAAGCCCTCGCCGTATCGTTCAAAAAGATCCGAAGCACCACCTGCCGCGCGAGCGGATTTGTGGCCCTTCCGGGAACCACTGCGACCAGATCGTATTGACCGTGAAGCGAAGTCTCGACAAGGATTCGTGGTGGGCAAATATCACGTATCTCTGTGCCGGAATCTCCACGCGGCTAAACCCCTCCGGAACCGCAGAAGATTCGGAGACCTCCACACCAGAGAGGTAATGGAAGCTGCCCGTCCCGTTGAACTTATCAGAACACACCCCATAAGCGGCGCGACCTACTTGTCCAGGGATTCTACCGATATAAACCGAGAAGCGCTTCCAGAGTGCGGGTAGGTCATCGAGAGTGCTGGCCGTGTATCGACCAGCCAGTCCTGCAATGAGGAGCGGCCCGCTGTCTTTGAATCGCGGGCATTCGAGCTTTACGATAGGCAGGTTCTTAGCATTTGTCGACATCTGTCCTCCTAGTTCTGATCCAGGTTGCTGGGAAACTCAGCTTGGATTTTTGCCAGCAAGTGACAGAGCGCGCAGATTGCTCCGCAAGCGGTTCGGGTCTCCATCTGGAAGCAAACCCTCAATTTCCCGGTGAGTACGCTCCCAGATCGGAACAGCCCTGGCCAACAATATCCTCCCTTTCGGCGTCAAAGCCGTTAAACGATTGCGCCGGTCTCGGGGGTCTGGCGCCACTGTCACCAATCCACGCCGTTCCAACGGTTTCAGTGCAGCCGTCAACGTGGTGCGATCCATGGCCAGCAAGGATGCCACTGCCGCCATCGGCGGGGGCTGCGGCCGGTTGAGGGACATCAGCAATGAGAACTGGCCGTTCGTGAGGCCGAGTGGTCGCAGTACTTTGTCAAAGCGGCGCGCCAGCGCTCGTGCCGCGCGCTGCACATGCAGGCAGAGGCAACAGTCGCGAACCAAAAGCGTCGTCTGATGGGGAACCTTCGAGCGATTTGACATAAAATAGTAATGTTGATATCAACATATTATACACCCCTTGGAGGTCAATATGAAGACTCACACCGTTGTATCCCAGGAAGAATGGCTCGCAGCGCGCAAGGCGCTCCTGTTGAAAGAAAAGGAATTTACCCAGCTGCGGGACAAAATCAACGCAGAACGTTTGGCTTTGCCTTGGGTCAAAGTTGCGAAGAATTACGTCTTTGACACTCCCAAGCGCAAGAAGACTTTAGCTGAGCTGTTCGATGGCCGCAGCCAACTCATTGTGTATCACTTCATGCTTGGCCCAGGGTGGGAAGCAGGCTGCCCTGGTTGTTCTTTTCTCTCCGATCACATCGATGGCGCCCTTCCCCACCTCGAGCATCACGATGTCACCTGGACAGCCGTGTCCCGCGCGCCATTGGCAGAGATCGAGGCCTACAAGAACCGCATGGGGTGGAGATTTCCCTGGGTGTCCGCCTCCGGAACCGACTTCAACTATGACTACCACGTTTCGTTCACCAAAGAGGATCTGGCGACAGGCAAGATTGTTTACAACTTCACCGAAACGCCCGTGCCTGCAGGAGAGGCAGGCACCGAATTACCGGGTCTTAGCTCGTTCCATAAGGATGACTCGGGCGACATCTTCCACACGTATTCGAGCTATGCCCGTGGCGGAGAGGAGTTGATCGGCACGCTCATGATTCTTGATCGTGCGCCCAAAGGACGGAACGAGAGGAGGACGATGGATTTTGTGCGCCGTCACGACGAATACGAGAAGATGCCCAAATTGCGTGATTGTTGCGCGTAACCAACGGAAACGACGAGAAGGCGCGACCGTGCTTCCTCATTCCCGAGTTCAACCGAACCTGAACCGAGAGAAATGGACGATGAAACTACACACCTACCTCAATTACGGCGGCAATTGCGCGCAAGCTTTCCGTTTCTATGAAAAGCATCTGGGCGGAAAGATTACCATGATAATGACCCATGGCGAGCAGCCGAATGCGAAAGACGTACCTCCCGATCAGAAAGACGCCATCTTGTATGCCCGGATGAGCATCGGTGAGACCGACCTGATGGCGAGTGATGTGCCCTCGGAGCGTTTTCAGCCAATGCGCAGCGTTTATCTCTCCCTCTCTGTGAACACCGCCGGCGAGGCCGAGCGTATCTTTGCTCTCCTTTCCGATGGCGGCGAGATCTTCATGCCGATGCAGGAGACATTCTTCGCTCACCGGTTCGCCATGCTGCGCGATAGATTTGGGACATCTTGGATGATCATTAACGAACGGGCACCTCAGCAGAGCTAGCACGGTGATCACTGTGTTATTCGCTAACAGCCCGTGGTGCAAGTCTTGATGCGCGAACCGATAAAGTTTTGAAGAATTCACAGGCATTATTTGTATGATGCGCCCATGGCGATGGGGACGCGCAAGCAACGAGAGAAGCAGGAAGGGATATGGATTGCCCAGGCGGAGATGGCCTCGGCTCCTGCTCATCCCTTCTACCAGAAGCTCAACGAACTGCTGGAAGGAGAGAAGTTCGATGAGTTCGTGGAAGAGCGGTGTGCGAAGTTCTATGCGCCGAAGTTCGGGCGGCCGTCCCTGACGCCGGGGATCTACTTTCGGTGTTTGCTGATCGGATATTTCGAGGGCATCGACGGTGAGCGTGGGATAGCCTGGCGATTGGCGGACTCGCTGGCGCTGCGGAAGTTTGTGGGGATTGGGCTGGAGGAGTACACCCCGGACCACTCGACGATCTCGCGGACCCGGCGCTTGATCGACTTGGACACGCATCGGGAAGTGTTCGGCTGGGTGTTGAGCCTACTGGCAGACCGTGGGTTGTTGAAGGGAAAGCGGATCGCGATCGATGCCACAACGCTGGAGGCCAACGCAGCGATGCGTTCGATCGAACGACGCGACACGGGGCAGAGTTATGAGGAGTTTTTGGTGGGACTGGCGAAGGCGTCGGGGATCGAAACCCCGACCCGGGAAGAGTTAGCGCGGTTCGACCGCAAGCGGAAGAAGCGGATGTCAAACCAGGAGTGGCAGAGTCCCAGCGACGATGATGCGCGGATTACGAAGATGAAGGATGGGCGCACGCATCTGGCTCACAAGGCCGAGCACGCGGTGGATCTGGACACGGGTGCGGTGGTCGCGGTCACTTTACAAGGTGCCGATCTGGGCGACACGACGACACTGGATCAGACCCTGAGCGAAGCCGGGATGGCGGTGGCGGACTTAGTCGAACGCGAGGCGGAGCTACGGCCGGAAGAACAGCCGAAGGTCAACGTCGAGGGGATCGAAGAGGTGGTGACGGACAAGGGCTACCACAGCGGCGGGGTCGTAAAGCGCATGGAGAGTTATGAAGTAAAGAGCTACATTCCGGAAAAGCAACAATCAGGAAACCGTCACTGGGAAGGCAAGGCTGAGGAACAAGAAGCGGTGTACCGGAATCGGCGGCGAGTGCAAGGTGAGCATGGCAAGAACTTACTGCGGCGACGGGGAGAGTTAGTGGAACGGAGTTTTGCCCACTGTTACGAGACGGGTGGAATGAGGCGCACGCATCTCCGCGGGCATGAGAATATTCTGAAGCGACAACTGATCCATGTGGGAGCATTCAACCTGAGCCTGATCCTACGGGTCCTACTGGGTTCGGGCAAGCCGCGGGAGTGGAAGAACCAGCAAGGAGAACTGCTTTTGCGCCTCTTCTTGTTGCTGCAATGCTTTAATGGGCCGAATCGCCCAGAACTCGCATCTTCGATCTTCCGATCTTCTCGATGTCTTTTGACGCAAACCACTCGATCAAGCGGCGGCGCTCGCGCTTCCGAAATTCAGATCCTTGTACCACGGGCTGTTAGGGATCGATTCCACGGTTGGCGACGTCGGGTCGGGCAATGGCAGACACACAACATGACTCTCATTAGGAGAAGGTCAAAAAGTAGTGACAAGGATTAACTTGCGTTGAATCGTGGAAAGTGTTGCGGAAGATGCCCGCTTCTAAGGCCACGAGGATGGAAAATCGGTTGTGGTCACTCATGCGGAGAACTGTTCGCTTGCCGCTGATGCAGCGCGGTTGCGAAGCTCGATTGAAAATGTGGTGCCACGCAGTTCGCCACACAAAACGAAATACGGCAGTCGTCATTGCTCTGAGCACCAAGGTTTCGCGGGCAGAAGGGTCGTCGGCGCAGATCACGGTCTTGGGCCACGGCAATGGCGTCCCGCCGGAGTCTGTCACGACTCTTCGAACTGTTTTACCGCGTTGCTGCAGCAGGCGACTCAACAGCACATGGTTTTGGTCTGGGTCTGGCAATTGTCCAGCGTGTCGCTCTCCTCTACGGAGGAAACATCACCGCGCGAAACCTCGACACGGGCGGGCTGGAGGTCAAAATAGAGTTGCCTTTGAAAGACTCTGCCGCACAACCCGTTCTTGTTGAAGGATCCAGCCCACAGCCGGTCCGAAACTGAAAAGAGCGCTGTCTTGCAAACGGCTCGCCCGCTTTGTCGTCGCATTGATTCGAATTTCTTACCACTCACCACGGCAACGTCCCTCCGACCTGACACTTCCCGACACACGAACTCCTCACTCGCGTGTTATCTCAAATATGAGCAGGACTGGTGACAACAAGAAAGCTAAAGAGGAGCGCAGGATGAGGAGAAGTCTAGCCGCTTTTTCAGTCGCGTTGGAGGGATCGCTTCCCGCCATCGCCCAACCAGGAAGCACCCACGCACTATCAGCGACAAATGAGGATTAACCAAGCTGGCTTTCGCCAACCTTTCCTGGAGACGCGGAGCCCTCGGGAGTGTCCAGGGCACTGCCAATGCAACAAGCTCCGCTCTCAACTGGTCAGGATGGTTTTCGACAACCCAAATGCACCAAATCAATCAAAGGAGTATGCAATGAAAAGCCTCAGTGACGTACGCCAATGCAACATTACTCGATTCCTGTTACGGCTAACCGTAGCGGTTTCTCTTTGCTCCTCGACGCCTTCTAGAGCACAGGATTCGCCGACCGTGCCCTGTAGCTGGCCCGTGGAGGTTACGGGACACGGAAAGACCAACGCATTCAATCCGGATACAGACGCTACTTATTGGCTGATGCCAGTTAACACCACGCAATGGAAGCAAATGATTGTCGCGGGAGAATATTCGACGGCACGCTTCTTTTCTTTTGTCACCTACTTTCAGAGGGGAGGGGCTGTTGATTCCATCATCGACGCCAACCTTGCCCCTAACCCCGGCAGCTCCAATCCCTTCCAGCCCGGCTCGACCGCCGAAATTCACCACTACACTCTCACGATCGATGGAAATGCCGCAGGTTCGGCCAACCACATCCGTTGGGGTAACACAGAATTGACCTATGTCGTTTACCGCGTATACGTTCCCGACATGGGTAAGGACCGTGAGGGCGGCGTAGCTCTCCCCGCAGTAACCCTCTTAGACGCAAATGGCACCGCGTACCCGACTCAGATATGCAGTTCCTCGACTGCTTCATTGCCATCCACGTCTTTAGGACCACTGCCTGGTTTGGACGTGCAGTCAGCGAGCGGTACGTCTGAGTCTGATGCCACGACCCCAACTTCTTGCTCCTCTACTCCGCCATCTTCCGACGTCGTGACGTTCATCCTCAATACCTCCCATGGAGGCGTATTTCCCAATCCCGGAACTACGTACGCGGCAGCGCGAGACCTGTGTAGCCAGTCTGGCAGGGTGATAGTTATCCGGGGTAAGGCTGCCGTCTACCCCAACACCTATTATGGCGGCTCCATCTTCCAGCCGGCGATTCCTGGAGCGCTTCAACTGCGCTACTGGTCGCTTTGCAATAATAAAGAGGTCAGCCCTTATCCTGTGGTCAATTGTCGGGCCGATCATGACACGCGGCTCGACCACAGCGGGTACTACACCTACGTTCTCGTTTCCGATGAATTCGATACGGCTAACCTTGCGCCGACTTGGGATTCACGACATGTAACTTGGCTGCGGTGGGGCGATTCAAGCGTCATAATCCGTATTCTTTATTCTTTCACCGGATAACGCGGTGAAAGGAGATTCTCGTCATAAACTTCGCTAACCTAACTTCTTTAATATGGTCTATACGGTTAGACTCATGCGACGTGCCGCGTTCTGGGGTTGCCCTGATGCGCAATGCAAGGTGCAGACTGCGACCGCGACCATCGGTATGTTCCGTCAGGAACAAACAGTGCATACAGGGGGCTGGAGACCTGAGCTCAGCCGTGCGGACCGGCGGGGCTCGCCAATGTTTCCTATTTCGGCACCCTTACTGTTGCCTGAAGGACCGCTCGTAATTTTGAAGGGTAAAGGAGTCGACGAACGCCCCGGACGCGATTAAGGGAGCGGATTGATGTACACCGCTTTTTCCGCCGAATCAACGATCTAAGAAAAGAGCCGCGATGACAAAGTCGGTAAATGACGTTCTGCCCGCTTCATCCCGCACGCGTGCGCGACCTTTGCTGGCGATCCTGGTCGGGGGCCTGATTGTCGGTATCTTGGACTTCGCCTATGCGATCATCGTCTACAGTCCGAAACAACCTATTCTCATTCCCCAAACGATAGCCGGCGGGGTGCTGGGCCAGAATTCCTACAAAGGAGGTCTGTGGACTGCTGCTCTCGGAACGGTTTTGCATTTTGTAATCGCGCTGGGGGCAGCAACCATCTACTATCTTGCCAGCCGTAAGCTCAGATTTCTAGTCGAGCGCCCCGTTCTTGCCGGCATCGCTTTTGGGGCACTGGTTTACGTGTTCATGCACACAGTTGTGTGGACCCTCTCTGCGTTGCCGAAAGAAGACACGCCGGTCAGGTATAAGGCAATGGAATTTGTCGAACATTGGTTTTGCGTCGGTCTTCCCATCGCGCTTTCAGTCCGTCACTATTCGCGCTGCCGCCTACCCCGGCGACGGAATCTGATTGTCTGATTCCTGGAAATGTACTACCGCGTACATGGCACACCGAATAAAAGTGAGAATACAAATATGATGGCTTGGAGAATCCACAAAACTGCTGTAACGATCCTGCTACTCGTGATCACCGCCTCAACCACAAATCAGGGAGGATCAGCCATCCAGCAGTTCCAGACACTTCAAGAAAGTGTGCAAAGATCACGTGAGGGCAAAGACTGGCGCTCTAATGTGGTAAGCGCACGCGCACTAAAACGGTTCGTGAATGCCTCTCCGGACTCGCTTTTGGAAGTGGCTCGTGCCGACGTACATGTTGGCGAGTTGTCGGATGCAGTGCGTAATCTACAGGAGTTCGCCCAAATGGGCCAGTCCACCGACCTGCTCGAAACGTCTGCGGAGTTTAGCTCGCTCCGCAGACAAGTGGGCTTTGCTGAAATTCAGAGAACAATGCAGGTGAACCATAGGTCGATTGAACTCTCTTCAGCTGCCTTCCAGCTTTCGGACTCCAACCTCTTGGCCGAGGATCTGGACTACGATCCACACACGAAGCAATTTCTGGTTACCAGCGTTCGAGAAAAGAAAATTATTTCGACGGTGAACGGACTTATCCGCGACTTTGCAAAGGCACCCGATGACTGGCCGATGCTAGCCATCAAGGTTGATTCCAGACGCGGCTTGGTGTGGGCCACTGAAGTGGCCATGCAGGGCTTTGTCTTCGCCCCGGAATCGGATTGGGGCCGGTCAGCGGTGCTGTGTTACGAACTGAGAAACGGCAAGCTACTGCGACGAATTGAGGGACCACATGGCGGTGCGCTCGGCGACATGGCCCTAACCGAGAATGGCGACGTAATTGTCAGCGACGGTGAAGGCGGAGGGGTGTATCGGGTGCTTCCGAAGAGCGACGTTTTAGAACGCTTGGACAACGGAGATTTTATCTCGCCGCAAACTCCTGCCATGCATCCCGATGGGAAACACATCTTTGTGCCTGATTATGTGCGGGGGATTGGCGTGCTGGAATTGGCAAGCAAGCAGGTGCAATGGCTTTCCATGGAAGGGAGATTTGCGCTAAACGGTATCGATGGCCTTTATTTCGATCGCGGCAGATTGATTGCGGTACAGAACGGAACGTCCCCGGAGCGTGTTGTCGCGTTCACGTTAAATTCCCGGCTCACCAGGATAAAGTCCCAGAAAATAATCGAACGATCGACACCCACGCTCGGAGATCCGACCCACGGCGTCGTCGTTGACGACGATTTCTACTACATTGCTAATTCCGGATGGGACACTCTCGATGATCACGGGAACGTCAAGCCGGGCAAGGAGCTATCCGAGTCGCGAGTCATGCGCGTTAGAGAAGAGTCTCTGAATGGGTACGGAGCACGATTCATGTCAATCTCACGCGCTGAGAAATTCAATTAGGACACTAGCAATGAGCGGAAAAGAATCAATCGCCGCAAATAGGAGGATGGTTGCGAGTTTATTCGAAAATTTGCCGCTGCTTGCCGCCGCCATTGCGCATGGTTTCCGGATTGCGGGTTAGAACGAGTCGTATGCCGAAGAGCGTCCAGGTCGGAATTCTGCTTGTCATCTCCTGCGCGGGCGGGATTCTATCTTCTGCCCTCAGAGGTCAGCCAGCCGGCAGTAACAGCGGAGGCCATGGGCGCGAGTACTGGCGGAGTATTGTGAAAAATCACTACGCCGTTCCCTCCGGCCAGGAAGCGTTTCCCTTGGCTTTGGAACTGAACGGGTACCTGGGCTCGACCGACCCAGAACTACGGGACGATCTTGCATATTCGATTCTGTACACCTGGATTGCGGAGCAAAGACAACTTTCATCAGAACAGCTCATTACACTGCTAGGGAAATGGCAGGCCAATCTCCGCGTGGGAATCGGGGAGATCGGTACCGATAGCGTCTTCCTGCGTTCTTTCTCGGTTATTGGCCTGGCAACGCTGGCGGAAAGAGACTTGAAGGATCCATTCTTGGGCCGGGAGCGCTTCCAGGGGTTACTGCAAAACGGCCTGACCTATCTCGGCGCTGAGCGAGATTTGCGCGCATTTGACGAGAAGAAGGGCTGGATGCACGCGACAGCGCATAGTGCGGACTTGCTCGCTGCTCTTGCTCGCAACCGGTTCTTCACCGAGAAGGATCAAGCGCAAGTCTTGGTGGCAATTGCGCAGCGACTTGCCACGGCAGAGGAGATCTACACCCATGGCGAGCAAGATCGTTTGGCTGATGTCGCCACGGCGATCGTTGCCCGGCACGACTTTGATATTACCTCATGGCGAATCTGGGTTGACGCGATAGATAAAGGGGACCAGATCGTTTTCCAGCAGAGCCCGCCGAAACCTGAGGCCGTGCGGCGATTCTATAATGATACATATTTCCTGCAGGCCATCGTTGCTGAGATTTCGTTACGACCGCCAACAGCTAAAGCCCAGTCTGCCGCGGCAGAAAAAGCCGTGCTGGCCGTTCTTCGCCCGCGGAGCGCGATGTGATTCGACGCTGCGATGGGGCGGTCGGCACAGATGTACAGGGAGGTATACCCCACCGTTGAACGGTGAGAAACGACAAACTTCCAGGGTTTGAGCGATGTCGAAACGTTGCTCGGCAAAGGATGGAACCGGCAAACGCTGTGGCGCGTGGGCGGTCAGGGGAGCAACACAGTGTGCCCTACATTTCGGATCCCAAGCTGCAGCAGAACGGAGCTCCAAGCATGGTCGCAGACTGACATCTAGCTCCCGGCTAGGCACGCTCGAGCTTCCACATAGACCTCTGAAATAGCGGGTAGCGCGGGCAGCTCGCCTTCGCAGGACTGCCAAAGCCCGATAAAACCAGGCCAAAAGTGGCAATCTTTCTGCAGCTTACTTAAGAGCGTTGGCCGAAATCGGAGTGATTTGTCTGTCACGACGGATGACCTCCCGAGCCATTCGTTCCCATCGATCATGCGACACGACCCGTTGAACAGTAAGCTGCATGTCAGAAATGGCAAAGGTAGCCTCATCCCAGTGTTTGAGATAAATCGTGAAGGTTCCTTTAGCCACATCCGCAATCGTGCGCTCCTGGTCCTCACCAAGCACAAGGATGACGGAGCCTTCCGGCCTGCCCTGACCAGCGTGGAACTCTTCAGCGACAACGCGGCAGATGATGTGATGCAGGGTTTCTACCTGTTGCTCCGGGATGGGAAGGTGCTGCGGATTTTGGATTGCGACCTGAGCCCGGCTGAGGGGGCCCAGGAGTGTCATCAGGAAGACAGTGGCCAATTTCATGGGATTACTCTCCTTCCATCGACTCGCCGGCGTCCAACTGCTTTGTCCAAGGAAGTTCCTTGAGCCATCACGAGCCTGACCTCACCGTATCCAAATCCTTCGGACGAAGAACTTCTTTCGGGATGATTCGTTGTCGGTCGGGGACGAATCGTAATGCAGTCGCGGAAAGTTGCGCATGAGGCTGGCTTGGGCTTGCGACTACTGAGAGCGTGAGGAATCACGTCTGCGAAACAAGCTGGAAGATGCATTATTTGACTGCGAAGGGCAAGCTCAAGACGGTGGGCAGCTGGAGTTTGATCTCTGCCGCGTGGGCCATTTCAGTAGTTTTATTTGCCAGCCTATGGCAGCGCAAGAAATTGACTTTCGCCGCTAATTCGGATGCCGGGTTTATACGGCAGATCCCCGGGATGCCCTCGATTTCCTACTTCACCGCGCGGATTGATCTGGCTATTCGGTTGCCCACCCCAGTGCTTCTCCAGCGGTGCTGGCTGGGAATCCTAGCGACGGACTTACTTTTGTCGGCAACCCCGGCTCTCGCCAGGGGCAGTCCAAGGCGCTCACTAGCATACAGCGCCTTATCTCCGGCAACGTCTTCGAAAATGACCAGATTCTCTGTGGCAACGTAGCCTCAATTAAACGGTTTTCACCCCGCAGACTTACTGTCCCAAGTGGTGTCCTGAAACTGACGAATGAGGTCACATTAGGTGAGTTTTGCTGCTTGGGTGCGACTGTAAACCCTTAGGATTGCTGGCCGTCGTTCCGGAGGAGAGAATTTTGCGCAATCGCTTGTCCTAATGGCACCGACGTGACCATCCGGGCACACAGGAGCCATTTACCGATTCTTCCGAGGAATCTAGTCTGTCTTCGAACAGCATCGTGAACAAGAGAGGGCAGTTGACGGGCTGTTCAAACTAGCTTCAAACTCGCGTCCCGCGACTGAAACGAGTCCGGGACGCTTTTTTCGTGCGTCGCATCGCGGCCCGGGTCAAAGTAATTTCAACAACTGGTGTGAAATTCATGGTAAAGTTTCGACCGAGGTCGCTGCTATGTATCTTCGGCTTGCTTTTTGGACGGGGACGATGGCCTACGTTTCCTTCCTCTTCGCCCGCTTTGACCTAGGCACCGGTCCTTCCTCGCCAAGCGTCATGCTCACGGCAGCGTTCTTCGGAGCGATAACCGGTTTGGCCCTCGCGGGCATGTTCGTCAACCGGGTTAAGCGTAAGGCGCTGCTACGATGAACTTGCTCGTATTGCCCTCGTCCGGCAGAAGGCCGAACAGGCTAAGACGAACAGGGCTAAGATAAGAACGCACGCTCCTTCAGCGGGTTTCAGCCGTAGCCCGTCAGTGAGTGAAATAGCGAGTAGAGTCGAGAACAGGCGAAGTGACGGTAGTCTCCCGGTGGATGTTCGACGTGGCTTCCGCCGCGTCACCTCAGTCCGGTTTGGCTTGGTTCTGTTTCCGATTGCCGAGTAGGCCCGGGGAATGGCGCCCGAAGCCTCTCACAGATCGGTGCTTGACCGTCTCACACGGCTCGTGCCACCCGTGGAAGGCTGGCGCCTTCCGCCGAGACCAGCGGGTTCCTTCTGTTGCCAGTTGACCCATGTCGATCCCGACTCGGTGACCCGCCCCTTCTCCACGAGAATTACCCCGTCTCATCGCGACTAAGGAGCGGTCCGCCCCTGCTCCGTGTGTTGGTACTGTCGGCCTCGGGGGCTTCCGCTCGAGTCTTCTCCCTATCTAGACCGTCAAGGGAAGTGCCAGCTGCTGAGATGGAGTAACCCAGGCCACAACACCGGGCGAGCGTCTTCTCTGGCGAGAGGGGCTGGATGTTGCGAAATAAACCTGCGCATCCCGCGGAGGGAGAAAATGTTCTTGACAATGCTTTTATAGATCATGCGGTTACACTCGTCCTCAATCACTGAGGCGATTTTTCGCCAACTTGCCCCTCGACCATCGCCTCCGCAAGTTGCGCTCGGAAGATTTGTTGGGGCATCGCAAAACAAAGGGGCTGAATGGTCATTCATGATCCGGTTGAGGAGTACGTCCGCTTGACATGAAGTGGTGTAGACAGCAGAATGCTCGGGGTCGGAAAAGATCATGAAACGCAGGTTATTCTGCCTTCTGTCATTTGCTGTACTGTCTCCCACCTTTGCTTTGACGCAAATTGCTAACGCAGCCCCAGCCGCGCCTCCCCCCAGCCGCCAGGGTGACGTCCGCGAAACTCTGCACGGCGTGACCGTCGCGGATCCCTACCGCTGGCTGGAGGATCAACAGTCAGCTGAGACGCGCGCGTGGATCACCCAACAGAACGAGTACGCGCACAAACTCTTGGACAAGTGGCCGGGGCGGGAGCGACTGGAAAAACGGCTGGCTGAGTTGAAGAAAGTGGAGAGCATTAGCTCGCCCATCGAGCGCAACGGACGTCTGTTCTACCGCAAGCGCGCGGCTGATCAGGAACAGTTCGTCATCTACACCCGGCAGGGCGCTGCGGGGAAGGAAGAAGTACTGATCGATCCGAACCCGATGAGTCCGGACCACTCGACCAATGTCAGCATTATGGATGTGTCGAAGGACGGCACCTTGCTGGCCTATGTTGTGCGCGTCGGCGGCAGGGATGAGGCCGAACTGCATGTACTCGACCTGGCAGCTAAGCGCGACCTGGCGGATGTGCTGCCAGAGAGGAATTACTTCGATGTTTCGTTCTTGCCCGACAAGAGCGGGTTCTACTACGCGACCATGCTCGACGACGGGCCGCGCGTACGCTTCCATAAGTTAGGAACAAAACCGGAAGCTGACACAGATGTTTTCGGGAAGGGGTACGCGAAGGAAGCAATTATCGTCGGCGATCCCTCGGAGGATGGCCGTCACCTGGTCATTCATGTTCTCCATGGCGCGCCGGGAGACAAGGTTGAAATCTGGGTCCAGGAACTAATGAAGAATGGCCCGATCGAGCCGGTGATAAAGGATTTGGACGCGCGCTCCTTTGGCTTCGCGGTAGGCGACAAAATGTTCTTGCAGACCAACTACAAGGCGCCGAAGGGTAGGGTAGTGGTGATGGACTTGGCAAGACCCTCACCAGAAAACTGGCGGGAAGTGGTTCCTGAAGCCGACGACGCGATCGACAGCGTCACACTGGCGGGGGGCAAGGTATGGGTGGCCTAGGTGAAGAACGCGACCTCGATGGTGAAGGTTTTTCAGCCGGATGGGAAGCTGGCGTTCGAGCCGAGCCTGCCCGCGCTGGGAGCCATCTATGACATACAGGGACGGTGGGAGAACCAGGGTGCGTATTTTACGTATGCGTCGTACGCGATTCCGGCCAGTGTCTATCGCTGCGACATGGCCACCGGAAAGCAGTCGGTGTGGACCCAGGTAAAAGTTCCAGTCGACAGCTCAAAGTTCGAAGTAAAGCAGGTTTGGTATGCATCGAAAGACGGGACGAAGGTACCGATGTTTCTGCTTTATGCCAACGGGGTCAAGCTGGATGGGTTAAACCCGGTGCTGCTGGAGGGATACGGCGGATTCGCAGTCAACAACACACCGTTTTTCAACTCGGATGCAATCGCGTGGGCGGAGCGAGGCGGCGTTTACGCACTGGCCAACCTGCGAGGCGGGGGCGAATTCGGCGAAGCCTGGCATAAGGCCGGAATGCTCGATAAGAAACAGAACGTGTTCGATGATTTTATTAGCGCGGCCGAGTGGCTGATCCTGAACCGGTATACAAATCCCTCGAAGCTGGCGATTCTCGGTGGAAGCAACGGCGGGCTACTGGTTGGGGCCGCGCTGACCCAGCATCCGGAACTCTACCAGGCGGTCATTTGCTGGCATCCGCTGCTGGACATGCTGCGTTATGACCAGTTCATGGAGGCGCAGTTCTGGGTCGCGGAGTACGGCACGGCCAAGGATCCCGAGCAATTCAAGTGGCTGTATGCGTATTCACCCTACCAGCACGTGAAGAAGGGAGTGAAGTACCCGGCTGTGCTCTTCATGACCGGAGACGGCGATACGCGAGTGGCGCCGCTGCACGCCCGTAAGATGGCGGCCCTGCTGCAAGCCGATACCGGGTCGGACCGGCCGATCCTGCTGCGCTACGAACTGGAAGCTGGACACTCGGGCGGCAGGTCATTGACGCAGGACATCGGCGACTCGGTGGATCAGTTGAGCTTTCTGTTCTGGCAACTCGGAGTGGCACCGTAAGGTACGCCAGGTGCAACGACGAGCCTGGATCGATGCTGCTGGAGCGCATCCGTGCCGAGCGGGCCACAGCAGATCCAAGAAACGAAGCGGTTTAGGTCGAAGAGAGAAACCAAAGTCGCCGTGGAGGTTTTCATTTGGCTGCAAATACGATCAATCAGCAACTGGCCGCTGTTCGGCAGCTGGCATACGAGGCGGCTAACGCCGGGCGCTCAAGCGATCCGGCATGAGCAGAGATCAGAGTCTGTCATCAACAGTTACGTCCGAGTACCCTGTAATCCGCACGGACTTCGTGCCCCTTAGGCGTGCCCAGCCGTAGCCCTGCCAAGACGCGGCAGAAGTTTCCACCGCCGACCTTGCCGATCTCGCCAGGCGTGAAGCCCTGAAGCAGCATCTCGCCGACAACCGCGGGGAAAAATCCTCCAGTCAGCCCCGGCCACGCCTGGTCGGTGCCTTGGCCAACACGCGAGGAGAGCAGATCTGTGTCGCTGCCGATACCGACGTGGTCGATGCCCACTGCGTCCACCATCGCCTTGATGCTTTCCACGAAATCTTTCAGCGAATCGGCCAGGTGAGTCCACACGCCAATCACGCCGCCGGCGTCGGCTACCACCTTCGCGTGTTCTTTGCTGATCAGCCGTGGCTTCATCATTTCGGCCACTGTCGAGTTGCCGCCTGTTCGGCTGTCGAGGCTGGTGTGAGACACAATTAGCGGCTGCCTGGCCACCTTCCACGCGCCCATGACCGTCTCGTGACTAGCGTGAGCGAGGTCCACCACGATCCCCAATCGGTTGCACTCCTTGACGACCTCTGCGCCAAAAGCCGTCAAACCGCCAAGGTGAGGGGGGCCGTATTCGTGTCGCCCAATGGCGACACCATGTCGTCTTTCTGGTGAAGCAGTTGAAGGTGCCGCACACCTCGCTTGTACGCCTCTTGCACTCGGTCCAGGTACCCCTCGATGAACTGTGCCCCTTCGACTGCCTGCACGATCGTTGGGTAACCGTGGTCGTGCGCGGCCTGCAGATCTTGCAGGCTCAGCGCGCGATGAATGTGCCCCTTTTCCAACTGCGCGTCGATCGCCGTGAGCCAGCGAAGGAAGTTGTCTCGCGCCTCGTCGGGCTTGTCATTTGGCGCGAAATCAAGCACGAAGCTTGCACAGACGGCATTGAGCCCTGACCGTTTGAGCTCCTCTGCCAGGAAGAGGGCAGGAGCCTGCTGTTGCTCCTCTTGCCGCCGCGGCTGATCATGCTGCGGATGCGGTTCCGTCCCCGCGGGATAGACATGGTTGCGCATGTCGATGCCAATGGTCCCGGACATGACCCGCGCAATGCGCGGATCAATCCCATCGCCCACAGCCTTCAGCCATGCTGGCCCGAGCAGCGTTGCACCGCCGGCGCCCACGGCAGTTGTCAGGAATTCTCGTCGCGAAAGACAGGGATAATTATTTTTCAACGTACCGCTCATAGTAGATCATTGCGATGGAAGAGACGTGGCCGCAAGGTTCGCACCTCATCACCGGGTCATAAACTCGCGGTCCGCGGGTCGAGGTGCTTGCGAGGCGTAACTGTTGAAATATTCCCGATGGTACTCGTTGACCGGGATCGGCCAGTTCTTAATAAGAGTAAACGCCGGTAATGGGCTGTCTTGAAACTTAGAGCGATTCGCGTCTGTCGTATGGGACGAACCAAGTGGCTCCCCCAAATGGGCTGTGGCTAGCAAAATCCGTAACAGGCGGCACATAGCCACTCTGAATGTCAGAGGTCTCTTGCATCCAACGCGGGTTTTGGACTCGCTGACCGACCTCAACCCAGTGGCATCTGAGATGTCCTGTCTCCGTCTGCCATGATGATCTCATTGCAGCTAACCTCCGACAGTCTGCCCAGTCCTGCTTATGGATTACACCTTGTCCACTGGTGGCTATGCTGATTCAAGGACGTTGCGGGCTGTTTTGAATTATAGACGACTGGAACCTCAGGGGTCACTGCAAAACCGGCAGAAATTCCGCCACCGTGTTATAGGGTAATCCTAGTATGCCGTAATCCTAAGCTGACAGGCATAACTTCGAGGGTTCTCGGCATCGCCTTGTCAGTCATCGACAGCTCAATGAGCGCTTCTATCGCGTGATTGCACGTCAATTCAATCGTCCGGGCTCTGGGGGAGTGGCGCTATAATTTCAAAGTGGAGGGTGCTATGTCCTGCAGCCGCTTTCTCTCTGTTGCTTTGTGTCTCTGCTCTCTGTCTGCCTTTGCACAAGACCATTCGCTGATCTTGGGAAAAGATGGCTTGAATGTCCAACAAGTTCCCGACTTTCACACTCCTCCCGCAGCAACACCATCTGAACCGTGGAGAATCCTTCCCAAACCATATTCAGAGAAAGACCAAAGTTTGATCCTGATCACGCCGGACATAGGAACTAACGGCATCATTGTATCTCCGGATGGACCGCTGGCGGCGGGAACCACTTGTTATGCGATCCAGAGCTACGTGGTTGCTCCGGATAGCAAGGACTCAGACTCCGTGCATCCTGTTAGACATTCGAGCTGCATACCGGCGACCCACTATCGACTGAAAACAGCGGATGACGATGTCGCCCGGTGAGCCGAAGGACGGAAACTCATTTTGGCGACTGGTAGGATGTAACTCGTAGTCCTCCTCGTCACTGCATTCCTGCCAAAAAGAACGACGCAAGCGATTCCTGCAGAGACATCGCCGCTTACAGTTCTGGAGACCATCGGTTGATGTAAGATCTCTTACGCAACACCCCCTGATTTCGACAGCTTGGGTTCCCTAGTAGGTTATGCCGCCCGACAGTGCGATAACAACGAGAATCCAGAAGAGACCGACTGGGGCGAGATAAAACCAGCCGTAGCGGCGTCGTACAGCCTTAATTGCAGAAAAGTGAATTGCTACCGGAGTTCCCCAACAGAATACGCTTTTCAGCGCTGATCCCGGCTCTATCTTCAACCAGAACAAGACCCAAACAAACGACCCGACAGTGCTGCAGAGGCCTCACCAGTTGCTGCTTCGGCTCAGAGGAACCATTGCCGTCGGCCCTTGTGCTTCCAAGATCGCTAGCCTAGCGCTTGTTTATTGGCGCGTCCACATTATCTGCGTGGCACTGCTCTCGGCATCAGCAGACTTGCCGTGACTAAGCACAACAAGTCAGTTGGCGTAAGGTCGCGGTTACACTCATCGTCGGGTCACCGAGCGCTATCGCTGGTTACAACAACTCACTTCCGGTTTGGCCGTTACTAGGGCGGGATCGCTGGTTTCTCTACAGGCGGTTATCTTTAGTTTTGAGCCGTCGTTTTCTGCGGAGTCGCCAAGAATTCCTGAATCTGTTTGACCGCATATTCGACTTTCATATCGAACGCCATCTTACCGAGTTCCGCGGTTGATCGACGAGCGTCGCCCTTGATGCCATTGTTCCTATGCGGCAGCGTGATCGCCGCGCTCTGACTGTCCGGTGCGCGCTGCCCTGGATCGAGTACGGGATCGCCCACCGCCTCTCTTATCAGCTCTTAGCGAACCCAACCAGTGTCGCCACCTAGGTAGAGCATTTCTGAAGTATCCGGTATGCCAGCGTGCAAACTTCGCGGATAACCATGCTCCCGCCGTGATCCGTCCTTTCCCCGAAGAGCGGTCAGAAATGGTGTAGTCCCCGCTTGCCAAATTCCAGTGCGACTTTGAGTTCGGCGCCTTCGGGCAATGACCAAAACGCGTATTGCCAGAAAAACCGGGACCGCGCGACCATGGGACGAACCTCCAGGCTTTCGACGATGCCAACAAACACTAATTATTCCTGACAACGTAGCCGAAACGAAAGTAAATGTAATAATTCCAAATACCAAGAGTCCTTTATTGTCGCGACGCACCTTCAACTCACGCCGTTCGCCATTCGGTTTTGCGGCGGCAGCTGCTCCCCCTCCGCGGCGGATTCAGTTCACCTGGACGTCCCCCTTCTAAAACCGGTCTGGCGTGGATGCGACTCTTAGTTAGCCGTAGATCATCACGTCTTGAACGACACGGCTGATCGCGCCATTAGGACTTGGTCGATCCGGCGTCAAGTTCCATCGCAAAGAGAAGAAGAGTCCGAGCAACTGGCCGAACAGGACGTCTACCGGAGGGCGGCAATCATCCGGAACTGGTGTGCGAATTTCTGGCGAGAGATAACGTTCTGCAAGGCCATCCAACGAAAGTTCTGAATGCCCGCCCACCGCGATCCGCGTTTTCGCGAGTCGCTTCTTCCTGAGCTCCTCTAACAGATCGTTTTCATAGCGGAAGACTTTTTCGTCGCTCGAGAGAAAAACAACCAGTAGCGTGGTCTCATCGAGAGCTGCCATGGGACCGTGGCGCAAACCCATGGCCGATTCCGACATGGTCAGCACTCTTCCCGCGGTCAGTTCCAGGACTTTCAACGCGCATTCAACGGCTACACCTTGGAGCGCTCCTGACCCGATAAAACACACTTTGGCATAGGGTCTGGAGGCAAGTGCCGCCGCGGCGTCGGCAGCACGGGGCAGGAAGGTCTTGCCCGCTTCGACGAGCTGGCTGAGGATGCTTGCATATTGCGCCAGATCATGAACCCATGCCATGCATTGGCCGGATACGACCATGTTCGAGAACGAACTGGTCATTGCCAGGCCTCGATCATTCACTGCATCGTCGAGGACGATGGTGAGTGCTTGTTTCTTGTCGGCGGCGCAGTGAAGCATGCGTCCCCTGGCGTTGCAAGAAACTACGATATGATGGATCTTCGGATGTCTGAGGAGAGCTTGCTCCAGGACAGCCACCCCTTCCGGGCTGTCACCGGAGCGCGAGAACGAAATCCAAAGGTAACGCTGCCCGGGGATCAGCCACTCCTCCATGTGCGTTAGAAGGGTCGTGCTGGGAACGGCAGTCACTTCACACTTCCATTTTCGGCGCAGAAGGAGAACGAGACTTCTGCCCACATAGTCGGAGGTTCCAGCGCCAATCAGAAAAACCGCAGGTCTCGGTTGAGTGCTGTCGCCGAATCCAGCTAAGGCAAGAAACTCCGTCAGATCCGTTCGCCGTTTCTGAAAAAGAGAGTATGTCGATTCCCAGGTCGCAGGCTGCTGGGCAATTTCTGCGGGAGTGTAGACAAGGCCCCGTTTAAGCTTCTCTTCTCCCGAAAGATCAAGAAGTTCGTCAAGAGCACTCACACCGGACGCTCCTTGTGAAACTGTAGAATTAGGGTTTACAACGTTTTACAACTATTAGAAACATACACCCCGGGTTGGCTTAATCCGCGATTACACGGGAGTGGGGTGAATCTTGGGGGAAGAGGACTCACGGTACGCGTCGGAGGCTTTCGACTTATTACGAACATAGACATTTACTTGTGATTTGCTCCGGAAGTCAAGTACAAAATATTGAGGCGAAGTTGCGGGTCGCTGACGCAAAAGTCCTGATGCCGCGCTCGCACCGAACGATCTGCGGATTGCCCGGCCTTGCCATTGCGATCACTTGCATGGAATGCAACAATTCTTCCAATGTCCCGGTCATCCCCCTTTAGCCGGACCGGCCTCACACATCCACCCAGCCTCTCCGGAAAGACGTAGTTCTCCATGCTGCGCGTGCCGACCTCATCGGATCCGCAAACTCGGCGATCAGATCGACATCTTCTTCGCTCATCACCTCGGCGACGATGGCAAGGCCAGTTTCTTCGCGTGCCTTCCGGAGATTTTCAGGCCTTCGACACCCAGCCCCAGGAATGCATACGGGGGGAGCGCGGTTTGTAAGCGCTTTCGCGCAGCGTGTGCGCGCCAGCAGCGGCCAGGGCTTCGGCGGTTCGCAATAATTGCTGTTCAGATTCGACGGCGCCAGCCCCGCGATCACGATGAAATCGCCGCCGCCGATCTCTAGATTGCCAACCCGAACGACGCTACTGGCGCACACTTCGGTTCGGGCTACGAGATCAAAGCATGAGAACTAGCCGTTCCACTGGGGATTCATGATCGGCGACCCGCGATTCTACGCAGTGGCGAGAAGGCAATCACTACTAAGAAACAACTAACTTTTTTGCGATTTCAATCCCATGCCGGTTTGAGGCGCAGATCTGCGAGTTGGACGGCAAGAGCCCGTCTAGCGAGAAAAGAAACAACTCGAACATGCGCCCCGCCGACAACCGAAAATCTTGGCTCGCAGAAGGCGTCGCTGCTAATACGAAGCTGTGACCACCGCGTCTTCCGGATACCCTTCCATTCCAAACTCCGGAACGTCGAGACCTTGTTCTTCCGCTTCGGGCGCCACACGCATGCTCTTCACTTTGTTGACGCCCCAGAAGACGACGTAGGTTGCACCGAACGCCCACACCGCATACAGGGTTGCTCCCATGAGTTGGCAGAGAAACTGTCGGGTATCGCCGTGCAGCAAACCCGTTACGCCTTGACCGGCGCGGCCCAAGTAGGAAGTCGCGCCCACGCCGTTCCAACCCGCGCCATAGGCGCCGTCGGCAAAGATCCCAACGCTGACCGCGCCCAGCCATCCACAATAGCCGTGCACGGAAATCGCGCCACAGGGATCGTCGATTTTGAGCACACGGTCGTTGAAAAGAACTCCCATCGAAACCAGGCAGCCCGCCAGTGTGCCGATCACTACCGACGAAGTCGGAGACACAAAAGCACAAGGCGCAGTGATGGCAACCAATCCGGCCAGCATTCCGTTACAGGCCATGGTGATATCGGGCTTGCCGAACAGGAAGTACCACAGGAGCATGGCAGCGGCGGAGCCGGCGACGGCAGCCAGGTTGGTGTTGACCGCGACAACCGAGATGCGAAGGTCCGTGGCTCCAAGCGTGGAACCGGGATTGAATCCCATCCATCCAAAAAGCAGGATGAACGTGCCCGTCACCACGTATACGATGTTGTGGGCCGGAAAGATGCGGATTTTTCCTCCGGGACCATACTTGCCCAGACGCGGCCCCAGAATAATTGCCAGCGCCATGGCACAGAATCCACCGACGGCATGGACGACAGTCGATCCCGCAAAGTCCACATAGCCGTGGCCCAGATTCAGCGTGGAGCCAACCTGCGAGAGCCATCCACCGCCCCAAGTCCAGCAGCCGGAGATCGGGTACAGAATTGCCCCGATGAAGAGCTCACAAATTAAGAACGCCCAGAAGGTAATCCGCTCGCACACCGCGCCGACAATGATGTAGCCGGCGGTCTCCATAAAGACGACTTCAAAGAGAGTCAAACAGTTACTGGCGCTGTCATAAGCGGGACCGACGAGGAAAAAACCCTTGCCGCCCACAAACCCCCACTGCCCGCTGCCGATAAGAAAGTGATTCAGAGTGGGGACGCCACCAAGATTGGTAGGCGCGGCATTGATTGCCACAGCTCCAAACTGAAATGCGTATCCCACGGCGTAGTACGCCAGAAAGGCAAAGACATAGGCCGCGAAATTCAGCATCATTAAATGAGCGGCATTCTTCTTTCGGACCAGCCCGCAGGTGAGCAGGGCAAAACCTGCCTGCATGAACAAAACCAGATATCCGGTGTTCAACGTCCAAGCGAAATTTGTCGCGACGCGAACGTGGCCCACACTGTCAGCCAGCTTTACTGCGAGCGGTTCTCTGGCCACCTGAGCTTGATAGTCATCGAACGCCTTCTTGTTCGCCGCATAGTCTGGAGCGGTCTTGTCCGTTGGCTCGGTGACGACAAAGGGATTGCCGGCGGCATCCACGGCGGTCGTCTTATCCCCAGTGGCGATCCCGGAGGGATCAGGCTTAGGCCGGTCGTCGGCAAAGCAAGGCGCGGAAAGTCCGGTCAACAATCCGCTGGCTAGAATGAGGGCGGCACCGGCCGACACTGTCGCCGATAAGAACGACAGGCGCAGAGAGTGCCCGTCGGCTCGTTTTGTCATGTTTGCTTGCTCCTGTTTCGAAGGCGTGGGTAACACTTTGGTAGTCGCGCGCCCGCTTAAAAAGATCCCGCAGGCAACAGGGCGACTGCACCACACAATCCTGGAGGGAAGGGCTGACCCAGGAAAGGGCCGACCCCGACGAGCGCAGTTGGCGTTCAATCGCAGTCCTCTCCCTAATCCGCAGACGATAATAGGGATCGATCAGCCGAGTCCAATTCAAATTTCTTATCACCTGAATCAGAGTGTCAAATAAGATCCCACCCGGGTTCACCGCTGTTTACGAGGGGCCTACAGGATTCTCTCGTGGGCGTAGCCTGCTGCCATTAAAGCCGTTAGCAACTCGGTAATATGGGCAGGCCCCCGAGTCTCCATGGTGATATCAATGGCGGTGTCGCCCAGGTTGACCCCGTGGTAGGCGCGATCGTATGCGGTTTCCACGATATTGGTGCGCTGTTCCGCCAGAATCCCGGTGAGCCGATGCAGCGCGCCGGGATAGTCCGTCAAGTGAATCCGCAGACGCACCAGCCGGCCGTCCTTCACCAAGCCGCGCTCGATAATACGCGCGAGCAGCGTGACGTCGATATTGCCGCCGCAGACCAGCACCGCGACTTTCTTTCCTTCCAGCGGGAGCTTGTGATTCAGGAGCGCGGCGATCGATGCCGCGCCGGCGCCTTCGGCTAGAGTCTTCTCCCGCTCCAACAGCAGCAGGATGGCATTGGCGATCTCTTCCTCTTCGACTGTAACAATGTCGTCTACATATTTCTGGACCAGAGGAAAAGTCCGCACGCCGGCTCGCCGAACCGCGATTCCATCGGCGATCGTGGCCGCAGGCTTAAGAGTCACAGGACTACCCTCGGCGACGGCGGCTTTCATAGAAGGCAGCTTGGCAGGTTGCACTCCGAAGACTCGAATCGCCGGATTCGTTTCCTTCACCGCGCAGGCGATGCCACCGATCAGCCCACCTCCTCCGATGGGCGCGACGATGGCCTCAATATCGGGTTGCTGTTTCAGGATTTCCAGGCCCAACGTCCCTTGGCCTGCAATCACGGCGTCATCGTCGAAGGCGTGGATCAGGGTGAGGTGGTGTTGCTGACTCTGCTCAACCGCTTTCTCGTACGCTTCGTCGTAATTCGTGCCGTGCAGAACGACCTCAGCTCCATAGGCGCGCGTGGCAGAGACTTTTGTGAGCGGCGTAGGCAGCGGCATGTAGATGATGGCCCGAATACCCTGCCGACCTGCGTGATAGGCCACGCCCTGCGCATGATTTCCGGCTGAGGCGGCGATCACACCCTGGCCACGTTCTTCCGGAGTCAAGGTGAGCAATTTGTTTAGCGCGCCCCGTTCTTTGAAAGCTCCGGTCCGCTGCTGGTTATCGAGTTTGAGAAAAATCTCGTTCTCGGTAAGGCTTGAGAAAGTCTCTGAGTGGGTGCAGGGGGAAACGCGAATGGCTGCGCGTATCCGGCCCATCGCAGCATGTATGTCCTGGATTCCGATCATAGCGCTCGAGCAGTCATCTTAACCTCCGGCACGGCGGATGACGGCTGAATCATTAGGCGATTTGCTGCGCGGTGGCAGCCAGGGGAACGGAACGCACTGCCATAGCTCGGAGATAGGTATCGACGGCGGCGGCTGCCTTACGGCCTTCGGAGATGGCCCACACCACCAGCGACTGGCCTCGTCGCATATCACCGGCGGCAAAAACTCCCGGCACGGACGACATGTAGTTATGATCCGTCGCCACATTGCCGCGCGGATCGAGCACCACCCCCAGTTGCTCGATCATTCCATTTCGCACCGGACCGAGAAATCCCATCGCGATGAGCACCAGGTCGGCTTCGATGGTGAAGTCGCTGCCAGGAATCGGCTCAAACTTCGGTGGGGGACCAACGCGGACGGCGTGCAGCCGCTTGACGCCATCCCCCTCGCCACTGAATTTCGTGGTGGCAATGCTCCAGTCGCGAATGCCGCCTTCCTCGTGCGCGGCTTCGGTGCGAAGTTGCATCGGCCATAGAGGCCAGGGAGTTTGCGGTGATCGTTCGTCGGGCGGCTTGGGCATGATCTCGAACTGATGCACCGAAAGAGGCTTCTGCCGGTGACAGGTTCCCAGGCAGTCGGCCCCAGTGTCGCCACCTCCGATAATTACCACCCGCTTGCCCGTCGCCAGAATTTCGATTGCAGAATCGACCGTGTCACCAAGGCAGCGCCGGTTTTGTTGGGGAAGGTATTGCATCGCATAGTGGATGCCCTTCAGCTCACGGCCGGGAACCTTGAGATCGCGTGGCTGTTCAGCCCCGCCGGCAAGCACCAGGGCGTCGAAGTCGCGGCGCAAATCTTCTACTGAAACATTCTTTCCAACTTCCGCCCCGGTAACGAACATCACGCCTTCGGCGGACATCTGGTCCAGGCGGCGATCGATAATATTTTTCTCCAGCTTGAACTCCGGAATGCCGTAGCGCAGCAATCCGCCGATGCGGTCCGCTTTTTCGTAGACCACAACCGCATGACCGGCGCGGCAGAGCTGCTGCGCTGTTGCCAGTCCTGCCGGCCCGGAGCCCACGATCGCTACTTTTCTGCCGGTGCGAACCTTTGGCGGTTCCGGCCGGATCCAGCCTTCCTCGAATCCCCGTTCAACGATATTTTTTTCGTTCTGCTTGATGGTAACCGCAGGCTGATTGATTCCCAGCACGCAAGCGGCTTCACACGGTGCGGGGCAAATGCGGCCGGTGAACTCGGGGAAATTATTGGTCGCGTGCAACTGCCGCACCGCTTCCTTCGAGCGACCGCGGTACACCAGATCGTTCCAGTCGGGAATCAAATTGTTGACCGGGCAGCCCGTCTGACAGAACGGCACACCGCAATCCATGCAGCGGGCACCTTGCTGCTTGAGCGTCTCCTCGGGAAGATCGAGATAGATTTCGAACCAGTCATTAACGCGCTGGGTCACGGGACGACGCGGAGCCAGTTGGCGGGAGTATTCCAGGAAACCGGTCGTCTTACCCATTTTGCACCCGCGCATGCGACATGGGGTCGGCGTGCGAGAGCACGGCCAACGGCGGGTTCGAACCATAAGGTTGGCGCCTGCGGCTCATTCCGAGCACTCGTTTGAATTCGTGCGGGAAGACTTTGATAAAGCGGGGCAGCACCTCAGCCCAGTTTTCGAGAATCCATTGTGCTCGGCGGCTGCCCGTCAATCCCAGATGGCGGGTAACGAGATCTCTTACGATTTGCGCATCCAGCGTTTCCCCCACGGGCTCAAGATCGACCGAGCCGAGATTGCAGCGCTCTTCCGTAAAGTTACGGCGCTCGTCATAGACATAGGCGACACCGCCACTCATGCCGGCGGCGAAATTCCTTCCGCAGGCTCCGAGCACGAGCACCATTCCCTTCGTCATGTACTCGCAGCCATGATCACCGACGCCCTCCACCACGGCGATCGCTCCGGAGTTGCGAACCGCAAATCGTTCTCCGGCAACTCCGTTGAAGAAGGCTTCTCCGCTGGTTGCGCCATAGAGCGCAACGTTTCCAATCAGGATGTTCTCTTCGGCGGCGAACCCGGAAGCGCGGGGCGGATACACCACCAGGCGCCCACCGGACAAGCCCTTGCCGACGTAGTCGTTGGCCTCGCCTTCGAGGGTAAGCGTGACCCCGTTCGCCAAAAACGCACCGAGGCTCTGTCCCGCCGATCCCGTCAGGCGAACCCGAATCGTGTCGCAGGGCAGTCCCGCAGAACCATATTTACGCGCAATCTCCCCACTGAGCATCGTGCCCACCGTGCGATGCACGTTTCGGACTGGCAAGTCGATCTCGACGGGAACAAGCGTGTCGATCGCGGCACGCGCAGCGGCCAGGATCTGGTGATCGAGCGCTTCTTCGAGACCGTGATCCTGGGCCTGCACACACCGCCTCGCCACGCGCGACGGCAGGGGTGGGCTGTAGAGAATCGTCGACAGATCGAGGCCTCGCGCTTTCCAGTGATCGACCGCAGGTTCAACGTCAAGCAAGTCCACGCGGCCCACCATCTCGTCGAAAGTGCGGAAGCCAAGCTCCGCCATGTACCGGCGAACTTGTTCCGCGAGAAAGAAAAAGAAATTGATGACGTGCTCAGGCTGCCCCTGGAACTGCTTGCGCAGCACGGGATCTTGCGTAGCGATGCCCACCGAGCAGGTGTTGAGATGGCATTTGCGCATCATGACGCAGCCCATCGCGATCAGCGGCGTGGTGGCGAAACCGAACTCTTCCGCCCCCAGCAATGCCGCGATCGTCACGTCCCGGCCGGTTTGCAACTTGCCGTCAGTTTGCACGCGTATGCGACTGCGCAGGTCGTTCAGCAGCAGCACCTGCTGCGTCTCCGCCAAACCCAACTCCCAGGGGATGCCCGCGTGTTTGATGGAACTGAGCGGCGAGGCTCCGGTTCCACCGCTATCCCCGCTGATCAGAACCACATCGGCGTGCGCCTTCGCCACGCCGGCAGCTACCGTTCCCACGCCCGACTCCGCGACCAGTTTCACCGCGATGCGCGCCCGCGGGTTCACGTTTTTCAGGTCGTAGATCAGTTGCGCAAGATCTTCGATGGAGTAAATGTCATGGTGCGGCGGCGGCGAAATCAACCCCACTCCGGGGATCGAATGGCGTATGCGAGCGATGGTTTCATCGACTTTATGCCCCGGAAGTTGGCCGCCCTCGCCAGGTTTCGCGCCTTGTGCCATCTTGATCTGCAATTCATCTGCGTTGACCAGATAATTTGCGGTCACGCCGAAGCGCGCGGAAGCCACCTGTTTTACCGCGCTGCGTCGCAGGTCTCCGTTCGCATCCGGCTTGAACCGCCCTTCATCTTCTCCACCCTCGCCCGTATTCGACTTGCCTCCAATGCGGTTCATGGCGATCGCGAGGGTCTCATGCGCTTCTTTGCTGATCGAGCCGAACGACATCGCGCCGGTGGTAAAGCGCTTCACAATCTCTTTGGCGGGCTCGACTTCTTCCATGGGAACCGGCTTCTCGCCCTTCTTCAACTTCATCAAGCCGCGAAGCGTGCACAAATTGGCGCTCCGCTGGTCGATGAGATCGGTGTATTCCTCAAATGTCTGAGAACTCTCTTCCCGCACCGCTTGCTGCAGTTTGCTGATCGTCTGCGGATTCAGCAGGTGATACTCCCCGTTCGTCCGTTGGTGGTAGTTCCCACCCACGGCAAGCTCGGTTTCAAACTCCGTAACCGGGCGCAGCGAATGCTGATGATTGAGCTGCGCTTCGCGGGCGAGAACGTCGAGCCCTGAACCTTCCAGGCGCGCCGTTGTACCGGCGAAATAGGTCTGGACTAATTCTTTATTAAGTCCGATTGCCTCGAAAACTTGCGCTCCCTGATAGCTCTGCAATGTCGAGATACCCATCTTCGCGA
The DNA here is from genome assembly GCA_049584315.1 of Candidatus Sulfotelmatobacter sp. Lineage (GTDB taxonomy): Bacteria > Acidobacteriota > Terriglobia > Terriglobales > Acidobacteriaceae > Sulfotelmatobacter. Next base: position 73,157 of record JBAUXO010000103.1, read on the forward strand.
AGGTCTTTAGCAGCCCCTTCTTCACCGACTTCATGAAATTCTTGACCGCGAGCTCCGGCGGAATGCCATCCGCCAATTCGCCACGCCAGGCAAGATCCTCCACGGTCTCCAGCGCCAGGTAGGGATTGATTGCGCTGGCTCCGTATCCGCTGAGCAAAGCGAAGTGCATCACCTCGCGCGGCTCTCCGGATTCCGTAATCAAAGCCACCTGGGTCCGGGTCTCTTCTCTGACGAGCAAGTTGTGCACCGCGGCAAGCGCCAGCAGGCTCGGTATGGGAGCGTAGTCTTTATCGACACCCCGATCCGAGAGAATCAGCAGACTGTATCCCGCTCTCACGGACAACGACGCTCTTCGGCACAGCTCGTCGAGTGCGCGCTTCAGTCCAGTTTCGCCTTCGCTTGCCTGAAACAGCGCAGGCAGCGTGGTGGCGAGCAGATCGCGGGTCGACACGCGCCTCAGCTTTTCCAATTCGCGATTGGTCAGCAGCGGATGCTCCAGCTTCAACATGTGGCAGTTTTCCGGGGCTGCCTCGAGAATGTTGCGCTCACTGCCGATGTAGCTGATCAGCGACATCACCATTTCTTCGCGGATGGGATCGATCGGAGGATTGGTAACCTGCGCAAATAGCTGTTTGAAGTAGTTGAACAGCGGCTGCGAGCGATCCGAAAGACAGGCCAGCGGCGTGTCCGTGCCCATCGATCCAACCGGCTCCTCGCCGGCCGAGGCCATGGGAGCGAGGATCATCTTCAAATCTTCGTCGGTATATCCGAAGGCGCGTTGGCGGCGAAGCAGCGTTTCCGGGTCGGGAGGGTGGGTGCGCGAAGGCTCGGGCAGTTGGCTCATCGTAATCTGATTCTCCATGAGCCACTGGGCGTACGGCTGTTGCGAGGCCAGGTTGTGCTTGATCTCCTTATCGGAAACGATGCGGCCCGCGACCGTATCGACCAAAAACATCTTCCCGGGCTGTAAGCGTCCTTTCCTCTTGACTTGCTCCGGGGCGACGTCGAGCACACCAGCTTCCGACGCCATGATCACGACCTCATCGTGAGTGACTACATATCTTCCGGGACGCAAACCGTTGCGATCGAGCGTGGCTCCGATCACACGGCCGTCAGTGAACGCAACCGCCGCCGGACCATCCCATGGTTCCATGAGGCAAGCGTGATATTCATAAAACGCACGCTTCTCCGGCTTCATGTGCGGGTTTCCCGCCCACGCCTCCGGAATCAGCATGGCGATGGCATGGGGCAGGCTGCGCCCAGCTTGCAGCAGAAGCTCCAAGGCATTATCGAAGTTGGCAGAGTCGCTGCCCTCCGGCTCGATGATGGGAAAGAGCTTCTTCAGATCGTCGCCGAAAAGCGGCGATGCCAGCAGAGATTGCCGAGCGTGCATCCAGTTCACGTTGCCGCGCAGGGTGTTGATTTCGCCGTTGTGCGCCACATACCGATAAGGATGGGCGCGCTGCCAGCTGGGAAACGTATTCGTAGAGAACCGTTGATGCACCAGGCAGAGAGCGCTGAGCACATCCGGATCGGAAAGCTCGCGGTAGAAGTTTGTCAGTTGCGAGGCCAGCAGCAGCCCTTTGTAGACTACGGTTCGGCAGGAGAGCGAAGGAATGTAGAACATTCCAGCGTCCTCAAACTCCGACTTCCGCATTTCATCTTCCGCGCGCTTGCGGACGACGTAGAGCTTGCGCTCCAAAGCGTCTTCCTCAAGACCGGGATGGCAGCCAACGAAAATCTGTTGCATGTAGGGCTGCGAGGCCCGCGCCACTCGGCCCGTTGCAGAAGCGTAGACCGGCATATCTCGCCAACCTAGGACGGACAGACCCTCCTCGCGAACGATGCGCTCCACAACCCCTTCACACTGCAAGCGGGCATGCTTTTCTACCGGCAGGAAGGTCATCCCGACGCCGTAGGAGCCGGGCAGGGGCAAATCGAATCCCAACTTTACGCATTCCCGCGCGTAGAATTGATGCGGAATCTGAATCAGAATGCCGGCGCCGTCGCCGGTTTCAGAGTCGCAACCGCAAGCCCCCCGGTGCGCCAGATTCAGCAGCACCTGGATACCGTTGCGAATGATTTCGTGGCTTTTTTCGCCCCGGATACTGGCCACAAATCCGATCCCGCAGGCGTCATGCTCCTGCGCAGGGTCGTACAGACCTTGCGCCGGAGGGATGCCATTTCTATGGCCTTCGCGGGACATCGCGGCGTCTCCCTAGGGGCAAAATTACTGGCAAAAATCGGTTGTTCCTGGATTCGAGCCCGCGACTGCTGGCGCAGCCCACACTCCACTCCAAGCCTATTCCGTCGATTCTGTGATAAACCCTCGCCGCCGGCAAGTAAAACTCAGAATTTCGATGCAGTGTATGTGAATTTCAAAACGGCCCTGGACTGAGGGGTGCGGCGAGAGCGACTGGCAACGTTATAATCGACTGCCGTGGGAAGCGATTACCCGGCCATGCTCGCAGTTGCGATCGCGGAAGCCCGCAAGGGGCTGAGCGAGGGCGGTATTCCGATCGGCGCCGCGATTTTTGAGGAAAGCGGCAAACTCATCGGCGCCGGCCACAACCGCCGCGTACAAAACGGGGATCCCTCACTGCACGGCGAAACCGATGCCTTCCGCAATGCGGGACGCCAGCGCAGCTACCGCAAGCTCATCATGGTCACCACTCTCGCTCCCTGCTGGTACTGCAGCGGCCTGGTGCGGCAGTTTGGCTTCGGCAAACTAATCGTTGGCGAGAGCCGAAATTTCCAGGGCGGTTTGGATTGGTTGCGTTCGTTGGGCGTACAAGTGATCGATCTTGACTCACAGGAGTGTGTCGCTCTCCTGGCCGACTACGTTCGCTCGAATCCCGCCGTCTGGAACGAAGACATCGGGCAAGAGTAAGCCTCTCTGCCCATCGCCCGGAATGGCGTATCAACGCGAATCAACTCTAGAAGCTGAGGCTCAATGACATCTGAATCTGCCTCGGACTTCCGATAGTCTTATTGGTTACGCCCAGACCGCTGCCCGTCGTCGGGCAGACATATAAAGATCCTGTGAAGTTCTGGTTGCAGGGCGGCAATGTCGCCGGCGTACCGACGACGGGAAAGCCGTTGAAATTGATGTTCTGGCTCACGTCGTCAATCGGGATATCAAAACTCGCAGTATTCGTCAGGTTGAAGACGTCGAAGGTGTATTTCAGGGAAGTACGTTCGGTGATCTGCGTCATCTTAACCAGCGAAATGTCCGCGCGCCTCTGCCAAGACTGCCGAAAAATATTGCGTTGGCCATGGTCGATGAAATTCGTCTCGTACGGGTCGTTGGAAGGAATCGCGCCGTTTAAGGCTCCCGGACTTAGTAAGGGAATTCCAAAACAACTGGCTTTGAGCGCGGGAGTTTCGCCCGCACCCGAAGCCCCGGTGAGCGCCTCGGACGGAGAGCAACCGGCGAGCGGAACGACGGGATTCGTGATGCCGTCGTTGGTGCCATAGAATATGCTGCCAACCGCGCCCGAGTAATCGACCACGCTATAGGGCTGACCACTCTGGATCACGGTCAAACCGGAAAGCGCCCAACCATCAGCAATTCTGCCCTTGAACGAGGTGACCGAAAAAAACTTCGGCAACTCGTAGGTATAGGTGAAGTTCAGCACGTGTTTGCGGTCGAAGTCAGACAGGCCGTAGCCGGAGCGCAAATCCAGAGGATTGTTGCCGTTGTAAAAAAGACCCATCGCGCTTTGCTCGTCCGTCGCATGCGAGAAGGTATACGAAGCGCCGACCTGCAAGCCATGACTCATCCGCTTTTCGATGTGCGCCTGGAGGGCGTTGTAAGCCGAGATGCCGGCTGCGGTGTAGGACTCCGACTCGGAGGAATAACCGATGTAGGGAACGCGCAGATCCACGTTTCCGCCTTCAAAGGTTTCCTGGTAGGGCTGTGGCGGCTGCCCGTTGGCGCTGGGCAGATTGATCGGCAAGCAACTTCCAAAAACACTCGGATTGCAGGTCACAGGGCCGGTCACCGAGTAGCCGTAGGTGTAATCCTGCTCAAATGGTGTGCCCGGCCGAATGGGGTGGCTGGGCGCAGCGATCAAGGCCTGGTTAAAAGGTAGAGGAACGATTTCATGACGGCCGAGATTGCCGACATATCCGATGTCGATCGCGAGGTCGTTACGGGGTTGCCACTGAATGTCCAGCGTCTGGTTGAGGGTGTAAGGAAGTTTGTTGGAACGGTTGTAATCGGCGAAGGAAAATAGCGGTATCCCGGTTGCGATTGCCGACGCATTGGGCAGCACTAGATCCGCGGGATTGCCCGATGGCCCCGAGCCCAGCGTTGTGCCCCAAGGAGCTTCAAAGGTGCTGCAGAAACTGTACCCATAAGGGCTGCAAGAGGTCTGATTCACCCAGGGCGGAGTCTGATTTACGCCGAACGGACCGCCCGCGATCACGCCCGAGGCAAAGCCAGGAGAAAGGTAGGTGAAGAGTTCCCCCCGATCGTAGTACATACCCCAGCCCGAGCGGACCACAACCTTGTCGTGGAACATCTTCGGGCTCCAGGCCACGCCAATGCGCGGCGCGAAGCCCCACTCGCGTCCAGTTAGAGTCGAATCGCTCACCCCCTTGGTCGGGAAGAGTGGATTATTCCCGGCAACGATGAAGCCGTTCGCTGTGATCGTATCGCTCGTGGCGTCGTAGCTGTAGGCTGACGGATCGAAATTGAAAAGACGTCCGTTCTTCTCCGTCAATCCCCCGTGATAGTCAAAGCGCAGACCGGCGCTAAGGCTGAGGTTGGAACGGAGTTGAAACTTGTCCTGAAGATACCAGCCGTTTTCCTTCGAGCGGTAGTAACGGTTGGCGTCGCCTTGCAAGAAAGTGGTCGTGATAAATCCGTTGGCCTGATATGTGATGGGTGAACCGGTGAGGAAGTCGGCAAAGTTGGAGAAGCCGATCATGCCGGTATTCGTTCTTTCATCGCGCGCGTTGAGTTGCGTGTAGGAAAAACTGCCGCCGAAGGTGAAGGTGTGTTTCCCAAGATTCCAAATGGCATTGGCGGAAGGCATCCAGCGGTTCTGAAAGATGCCGGTGAAGGCACCCTGCGAAGCCGCAGTGGAGCCGATGTTCAGTCCGGCGTTGAAAGGCGGACCGCAGGCGGCGGGGTCCTGATTCGCTGCGCAATTCCCGGTATTCGCGGAAGCATTGTTTCCCAGATCGTCGACGATGGTGATGCCGGGAAAAACGTTCGATCCAAACGTGTTGATGCCAATCGATCCAGGCGAGAAGGGCTGGGCAATCGTGCTGTAGACTTTTTCGCGAATGAAGCCGAACACCTCGGTCAGACTGAAGTTCGGTTTGATCGATTGCGTGTTCGTGACCGAAGCGACCTGGCTTCCGGCATCCAAGTGTTGGGGAAAGCCTTCCACCGAGGAGAAGCCGAACGGCGCAGTAGTCGGATCATGCTGGTAGTAGTACTTCAGCGACAGAGTATCCTTCGCGGTCGGGAGGTAATCGAGATCGGATACAGCCTGATCTGAAATGAAGTAAGCGGGCTGCGTGATGAAAACATTCTCCGGGAAGTTCACCGTTGGACTGGAGTTCGGATTCGCCGATGGAATCAAATACTGGCCGTTCGGCAGCTTGGCGGTCAACAAAGCATAGGCTACGGGATCGATGGTGTATGGCCCGGTTCCTCCCGCGGGATTGATTCCAATCGCCGGATTTACCGTAACTCCCCAGCCATCATTATTGGCGACTGCCGCTAATGCTGCCGGACTGCGGTCATCCGTAAGCCCGAAAGGTACCGCCGTGCGTGAAGTCCCAATCTCCAAATCAGACGCGTGAATGTGCTGGTAGCTGACGAAGCCGAAGAGCTTGTCCTTGATGAGAGGACCACCAATGGTTCCTCCGGCCGTGTAGCGGTGCAGCTGTGGAACTTTCTCGTTGGCGGGAATGTTTGGGTCCTGATTGTAGAAATACGGAGCGGCGTTCAGCCAACCGGTTCCGCGGTGAACGTAGAAGTTCCCGTGAATCGCATTCGTGCCCGACGCGGTGCTCATGTCGATGTGGGCGCCGCTGGTGGACCCCTGCTGCGCGTCGTACATGGAAGTGTTCACTCGAAACTCCTGAACCGTCTCCGGCGCAGGAGTCGGCAAGGCTTGACCAATGGCCAAGTACGGCGACGCCGTGCTCTGAATGATTTCCGCGGTGGTGCTGGAGGCGCCGGCAACGCCGGTGTTGTTGACAATGCGTGCCGAAGCCACCTGGCTGGTACTTTTGCCATTGAATAGATTGCTGGCGTCGACGCCATTCAGAAGAAATGTGTTGCTGGTGTCGCGCTGGCCGTTGGCCCAGATCGGCTGATTCCCCAGGCCGGCATTTGCCCCGGTACCATTTGGTAATTCTGCATTGACTCCCGGTGAGAGAATTGCCAGGCCCGTGAAACTGCCCGTCGGCAGCGGGACGGAATCAATCTGGTTTTTCTCCAAAATGTAGCCGTTGGTGGTATCGACGGCGTTCATCAGCGGATCTGCCTGCACCTCAACGACAGTTCCCACTTGGCCGACCGGAAGAACGGCATTGATGGTTGCGGTGCGATCCGCTTGAACCGTAATCGAGGGCATCTTCTGGCTCTGGAAGCCTTCGTGCGTGAAGGTCAGTGTGTAGGTTCCGATTGGCAGGTTTACGAAGTCGTAGGTGCCGTTCGCGTTGGTCTTCTGAGTGCGCGTGAGCTGTGTCTGATCCGCGATAATCGTGACCACGGTATCCGGCAGAACGCCGCCAGTCTTGTCCGTAACTGTGCCCGTGATACCACCCAGGGTTTGCTGAGCCTCAGTCCGTGGAGTGAAGGCAGAAGGTGCAAACAGGGCTGAAACAACCAACAACGCCACCAGTCCAGTTCTTTTAAGTATCGACAGCATCGATAACCTCGCGCAAGCAAGTACACTCGTGCCGGACCGCCTGCGCGCCGCCGAACCACCTAAAATGAATTGTCCAAAAGTTCGCAGCGGAGACGGTCTTTTTCTGCACGCCCGCAAATAAGGGATGACTTTACACGACTGTCCGGCGGAACGAAAGCCTTCCTTTCAGTAAAAATTCCTTTGCCGCAGATTCGATATTTCTATGCGGGGGTGCAGTTCGTGGGGATTTGGGCGACGCGCTAGCCCTCGACCAGCGCCGCGTGCTTACCTCGTCCACGAACCGCAAACCAAAGCAGGCCCGCGGTCAAATACGCCAGATAGACGTAAGGAAGTTTGCCATACGGACCCTCAGGCACGGGATAGAAATTCCCCACCAGCGCGAGCAACATGGCGATGCCGGCGAGCCAGGGAACGAGTTGAGCTCCGGGGCGAAAGGAACCGTGCTGGCGCAAGTAACGCGGCAGCGCGAGGCAAACCACCGCATAGGCTACGATGAAGCCGTAGGTCGCCAGCGAACCCAGCCAGCCGTAGACATCCAAACCGCTGGCGCCCCGAGCCGCCAGTACCGCCACCGGGAGCAGGGCGGCAACGCCGGTAATGACAACCGCCCGGCTTGGTGTTCGATTCCGCGCGTGCGCATTCCCCAGAGACCCGTGGGCCAGCCCGTTATGCGCCATCAGCATGAGCACGCGCGCCGCCGCCGTGATGCACGCTAGGGTTCCTGCAAACAAACTTACCAGGGCACCGATGTCGATCAGCAGTCCCAACACTGGGACACCGCCAACTCGAGCCAGCAGATACATGGGGGCTTGGCTCGTGCCCAGATTCTGGCCCGCGGTGTGGAATCCCAGCACTTCGGCGTAAGCACAGACTGTGAAAAAAGCTCCGGCCAGAATGGCGCTTTGGATAACGGCGCGTGGGATGGTCTTCAGCGGATTGCGCGCTTCCGAGCCTAACGTGGTCGCGCTCTCGAAGCCGACAAAACTGAAGAGGGCCAGCACCAGTCCGAGCCTGAGGCCGCTGCCGCTCATACCATGGAGATGCAACTGTTCCGAATCCAAGTGCCAGCCGTGACGCACCAACAAAAGGGTTACCACAATCACGATTACGGTGACGGAGACGGCCTCAATCCACAGCATGAGACGCGCGGAAATCTTCACGTCGCGATAGGCAATCCATATCGAAACTCCCGTGCATAGCATGGCCAGCGATACGGCAGAATAGACATGGCCGGTGGCATCGCGCAGTAGCAGGTTCGCGTAGTGGTAGAAGCCACCGATGACGCTGGACCCCGTAGCCACGTAAGCGAGCAACAGACTCCACGCGACGGTCGCGCTCAGCCAGGGAGGGAGGGTCATTGAAGCATAAGCATAGAGCGATCCGGGCGATGAGGAATGGCGAGCGTAGCGGCTGATGCACAAGGCGACGAGCAAGACGGCCACGGTGGCCAGCCCGTACGCGAGCCAGGTTCCATTGCCGGCTAGGGCGCAAACCAGCGGGATGGTGGCAGCGGGCGTAGTGGTGGGAGCCATGGTGGAGACGGATTGCGCCAAGGTTTCCATCGGAGAAAGGATCTCGCGACGCAACCCGTGGTCTGCCTTGTCAGAATGCCGGCTCACGGTCCGCTCCATGCTGGCCGATCCTTGCTGGGTTAATTCTCCCGCGGATCAAAATCAAACTGGCGTCGGATTGTACAACACGCACCGGCGAACGACACCGGGAGAGTTGTGTCCAAACCGTGGTGTATCATCTTGCAAAGTTCCTTCTGCTTCGATGAATACTCATCGGCCGGAAGGAACCGCATGTCATGAAACTCGATAGAAAAGTATTGCAGAGCCTTCCCAAAGTCCTATTGCACGAGCACTTGGACGGCGTGCTGCGGCCGCAAACTGTAATTGAGTTAGCACGGGATGCGGGTTACAAGGATCTTCCGACCGTGGATCCTCAGGCGCTCGCCCAGTGGTTTTTTCGGGGAGCCAATCAGGGCAGTCTCGGCAAATATCTGGAAGGCTTTGCGCACACCATCGCGGTCATGCAGACGGAAGAGGCTCTGCAGCGGGTCGCATATGAGCAGGCCGCGGATCTGAGCCGGGATGGGATGGTTTATTTCGAGACGCGATTTGCGCCGGTCTTTCATACCCAGAAGGGGCTGACCCACCAGCAGATTGTGGCAGCAGTGCTGAAGGGATTGGAACGTGGGCGAAAGGATTTCGGGATTTCTTCCGGCTTGATCATTTGCGCCATGCGCAACATGAACACGTCTCTCGAAATGGCGGAACTTGCTGTCGACTTTCGCGCGCGTGGCGTGGTCGGCTTCGATCTGGCAGGCGAAGAAGGCGGCCATCCTCCGAAGAAGCATGTAGACGCTTTTCACTACATCCAGCGTGAGAATTTCAATATCACGATTCATGCCGGTGAAGGTTATGGAAAAGAATCGATCTGGCAGGCGATTCAGTATTGCGGGGCGCACCGCATCGGGCACGGGACGCGCCTGATCGATGATATTGCCGTCGTAGACGGCAAGGCGGTGAAGTTAGGCGATCTGGCGCAATACGTTCTCGACAAGCGCATCCCGCTGGAAATCTGCCTATTGAGCAATGTTCACACGGGTGCCACACCGAGTTTGGCGGAACACCCCTTCAAGATTCTTTATCAGGAAAAGTTCCGCGTCACCTTGAACACGGATAATCGCTTGATGAGCAACACCACCATGACCAAAGAATTCGAAGCTGCCGCGGAGACATTTGGGCTAACGCTGGACGACTTCGAAAGGATCACGATCAACGCGATGAAAAGTTCCTTCTTACCCTATAAGGAGCGCATTGATTTCATCTACTCCGCGATTAAGCCTGGTTACGCCAGGATCCGTGAATCGCTTAAGGGAGTGACCGGAAACTCGCCATCGTGAATGGCTGTGCTGACAAAGTCACTCGGACAAGCTCGCGAGGGTCTCGGCGAGCACGAGCGTTCCGCGAGCAATGTCTTCCGGAGATGCGTACTCGTCCGGCCGATGGCTATATCCATTGCGGCAAGGGATGAACAACATGGCGACGGGAGCGATGCGCGCCATGAAAAGCGAGTCGTGATAGGCGCGACTGATCATCGGAAGGAATTTCTGTTCGTGCTTGCGGCACGATTGAGAAAGAGCTTCGATGATTGCGGGAGCGCAGTCCGCGGGTGCATCGGCATTCAACAGTTCGGCGTGAATCGATGCCTTCCGTTGAGCTGCGATCGACTGGCACGTAACGTCCAGTGTTTGCATCACCTGGTCGCGACGCTGAAGATCCGTGTCGCGGATGTCCACGCTGAGGTGAACCCGGCTGGGAATACTATTGACCGCGCCGGGAAATACTTCGCAGACGCCAACCGTCGCCACCGTGTCGATGGCTCCGCTACTCCGTGCCGCCTTCTCAATTGCCAGAATTAATTCGGCCGCGGCGCAAAGAGCATCGTGGCGATCGGGCATCAAAACGCCCCCGGCGTGTCCGCCAGAACCCTCGATCAGAACCTGCAGACTCGCCGGCGCCGCGATTTTTGTGACGACGCCGAGGGGAATTTGCTGGCGCTCCAATAGCGGCCCTTGTTCGATATGCAATTCGACGAACGTTTTGTAGTAACCGCTGGGCAATTTCACTTGCTCGAGCCCGCCCTTGAACCCGGTTCGACTCCGAACCGCGTCCAGTGTAGCTCCGCTGTGGTCCGTGAGCTTGCTTGCTCGATCGACCGAAAGAGTTCCGGAGAGCAGCCTGCTTCCGAGACATCCAATGCCAAAGCGCGTGGGCTCTTCGGCGGTGAAAATGAGCAACTCAATCGAATGCTTGGGACGAAATCCACTTTGCCGCAGCGCCCGAATCGCCTCCAAACCTCCCAGAACTCCGACGACACCATCGTATTTTCCAGCATTCGGAATGGCGTCGATGTGCGAGCCCGTGCCCACGGCCGGCGCGCTCGGCTCTGAACCATTCCAGCGAGCGAAGGTATTTCCCACGGCATCCTCGCGGACCGTGAGCCCGGCTGCTTCGCACCGGGCTTTCATCCACGCGCGAGCCTTGAGATCGGAGGGACTGAAAACAATTCGAGTTACGACGGGAGGCTCGGCTTCGGAAATGGAGCCCAGAGCTTCGATCTCGGAAAGCAGCCGGTCTCGGTCGACGGTGAGAGTCATCGCGGTGTGTCCAAGGGATGCCGGTTCCAGTTCTTGTAAATAAGATATTTTGCCGGCACCTTGCCGATCGCTCCGAACCATTGTGGACACCACGGCCCCATCCAGATGAAATCTCCCGCCCTCACGGGATACCAGGAATCGCCGAGCCGGTAGACTCCACCGCCTTCGAGCATGATGAGCCCATGCTCCATCACATGCATTTCAACCCTGCTCAGCGCGGCTCCGGGTTGGTAGACCATTGTATTCACCGCGAAGTCGAAGCTCATTTCATCCGGCAGCAAACATTTGACTTGCAAGCCCGGATCATCATCGAGCGGATGCGAGGAGACGGCGTCTTCGTCGGAAATAATCAAACTTGGAGCTTTTGCTGAATCGAGCTCTTGATAAGCCTTCTCGATGACGGCCACGCGGCTGGCCTTTTGGGCCGTCACTCGATGCTGCAATCCTGCGGGGAGATAGGCATACCCCCGCGTTTCCAGTTGTTTCGCTTTGCCTTCGACTTCCAACTTCACGCCGCCCTCAATCACAAAAATGAAGCGTTGCGCGGCTGTTCCGCCCAGTTCTCCTCGTGCTTCAAACTCCGCGGTGTACTGGGTGAACTGGGCGCCCAGCGCTGGGCCGACGTGCACGATTGCGGAGCATGCCTTCATGCCCGGCAGGGTGGTGCGCACAAACGTGTCGGCAGTTAACAAGAGATGATTCGCTTGTTGGGCACTTCGTGTGCGGCCAAGATTATGCACGGTTCATCCTTTTGTGAAATTCCGGTGAAACCGCAAGTTGAGCGAGAAGATGCAGTCCGCACGCGATCGCTCTTTCGACGTCCTCAGCCGCAACTGACTCCGCAGGGTCGTGGCTGATGCCGCCCGGAGTACGTAAGAGAATCATTGCGGCAGGAACTTTTTCCGCGAGAATCATCGCATCGTGCCCTGCACCGCTCACCATTCGATGCGGCTTGCACCCGGCCTTGCGTATCGCCTGTTCTATTTCGCCCGTCAGGAATGAGTTCAGCGCGACTGCGGGCTGATTTAACACCGTATTCTCCCGCACGGATAATCCGCGACGTGCGGCAATTTCTTGGGCTTGGCGAGCCAGGCCCTCGACAGCCCGAAGCCGAACCTCGTCGGAGCCGTGACGAACGTCCAGCGTGAGCCGCGCCTCACCAGCGATCACGTTCGCCGCCCCGGGTCTGGCTTCAAGCTTTCCGACCGTCCCGACCAAACCATTAGAGGCTTGAGCGATTCGTTCCACAGCCCCGATCCACTCGGCTGCGCCCGCGATAGCATCGCAGCGAAGCGACATCGGTGTGGTACCGGCATGATTGGTGCGACCACAAAACACGAACTGAAGCCGGCTTTGGCCGGCGATCGCATCCACCGCGGCCAGTGGCTGATTCAGGCTCTCCAGCACCGGACCCTGTTCGATGTGAAACTCAAGGTAGGCAAGCGTATCACTTCCCAAGTTGGCCCGAGAAATCTCCCCCGGATTCAATCCGAAATTCTCGATCGCTTTCCGTACCGATATCCCTTGCGCATCGTGAACATTTAAAAGTCTCTCATCGAGTGTACCCACTAGCGCGCGGCTGCCGATAAACGGGGTGCCGAAGCGTACTCCTTCCTCCTCAGAAAAGCCAACCACCTCGATGCGGAACGGGAGCCTCCGTCCCTGCAACTCTTCGAGCAACGCAATCGCAAGCACCACGCCGAGGACGCCATCATAGGGACCGGCGTTCGGAACGGTATCAAGGTGCGATCCGATCAGCAAGCTTGGAGCATCGGGCTTCGTGGCCGGATAGACCGCACGGAAGTTTCCGGCGGCATCGATTTTCGGGCTGGTTCCGAGCGGCTCCATCCATCGAGTAATCTCCTGGTGGCAATCGCGCATCGGCGGCGACAAGAAGGTGCGGCGGGTGCTGTCCCGGTCTTCGCTAAGAGAAGCCAGCCTTAGGCAGCGATCGATCACTACTTGCGCGCGATTTTGGGTCACAGGCGTTGGCACGGGACTGCAGTTGCTCGACAAATAAACTTCCTAAAGGCTTAGGCTTCGCGAATCATTTTCGCCGCCGCCCAGCCGAGAAGAACCAGGACGACGAGCACCTCCCAGCCATAAGTGTTCCCGTAAGTTGCAACCGGAAAATGATTGCTGATCATGATGAAGACAACGGGAACGGCCATGAAGGTATTGTGCTTGGAACGTAGCTTGGCTTGAGCGCCGAGTGCAGCATCGAAGGCTTCCCCGGCTGCCGCGGCCGCAACCATTTTGCGCTGGGACGGGAGAATTCGAAACCAAACGTTGGCGGTCATAATCGTTCCGAGCACTGCCCCGACGTGGAGGTAGGCGGCGCGACCACTGAACACATGCGACAATCCGTACGCCAGCAGCGCGATCATCAGCAACGAGAACACGGCAAACAGACTTGCCGACTTGCCGAGTGACGATCGCACGGCCAAGTCGTAGACCACCCAACCAGCAATCAATGCAGCCAATCCAATCGCTATTCCACACGCTCGCGAAATGGCCGCGACATCCGGATCAGTGAGCCCACTGCTCGAATAGTAGACCAGAACAAGCAGCACCATTCCGCTCAGCCAGGTCATTAACGCTTCCCACCGAAACCATCGAACTTGATCCGGGGCCACCCTTAAGGACTGCTGTTTGTCGACGGTATAAAAGCCGCCGCTGTGGACCATCCATATCGATGGGGTGGTGCCTGCGGCTGTGCTCTCCGCGAGCTTGGTAAATTGACCGTCCAGCCAAGTGAAATAGTAGGTCTGACCGACCCACATGATGGCCGCAAAAACATGAAACCAGCGCACCAGCAGGTTCAACCATTCGCGGATTGACGAAGTCACTTTGTAAACTCCATCGCGGAAAAAAGGGCTCGAGCTCAGGTTCCCCGGTACGTCGTATATCCATACGGACTCAGGAGGAGAGGAACGTGAAAAGTCGATTCGCCTGCTCGAGCTTGAAACGTAACTTCCACCACTGGATACAACGTGTCGATATTCTGTGCGGCGTAATAACTGGCGACGTCAAAAATCAAACGGTAGATTCCGGCGCCGAGATCTTCGCCTTGCGGCAGCAACTGACCACATCTCCCGTCCTGATCGGTCCGCGCCGAGTTCAGCAGGCGCCAACTTGCAGGGGTGTCATTCTTCTCCAGGCGCACCGCTACGTTGGTCGCGGGCTTTCCGCGAACCATGTCCAGAATGTGAGTCGAAATGCGTTTCATTCCTGGAGCCATTTCTTTAGCCGGATCTGCGTGATCTGCCTCTGCTGCTCGGCCGCTTCGTGAAGTTCAGTTGCCGCGTCATGGGTCAACCGTCGCTCCAAAATCTCCAGAATCTCCGCCGCCGATTTACCCGTGGCGCACACAATAAAGATACGACCGAACCGGCTCTCGTATTCTCGATTCGCCTTCGCCAGAGCCATCCTCACGGCATCGTCGGCATCGCTTACCTCCTGTTGCTCTTGCGCCGACCATTCTACAGACTGGGCGGGCGCTGACCGCGTCGACGAAGAACTGGCCGAGCGCGACTCGCCGATTCGCGGATGACTCCGGAATGCCTCCATCCAGTCTGATCGCGACAAACTGCGCCAGAGTTCGTTCGAAGTAGCGAGCAGCACGGCTTCGTTAGGGAATGGTCTTCGGGCTACTATCCCCTGAGCCCAGGCCTTCGATCCGCAACAAGGCAGAATGATCTTTACGGCTTCGTCGGGCCGAAGGCGATTCCAGCGAGTTAGCACATCCTTCGACCCGTCGCCTTGGGCGGATGTTGAACGCAAGCGATTCAAGAACTCAACCACAAGATTACCCGCGACAGTTACGCGATACCGAGCGGAGGATCGAATATCGTCAATCGGCCGGATTTCGGCGGCTGCGGCCTTTCTCGCCACCAGCAACAGATCGGAATCGATCGCCTTGCCCTTCACCGCTTGTTCAGTTTCCGTGAGACGGAGCGGAACCGGCGCGACACTTCCGAGAGCAATGCGGACATCTTCTACCATCCCGTCTTTAATGCGGCCCAGAGCTGCGATACAAACCTTGGAGATCGCCTGCGCATTCCGGGCACCGACTTTGCGAGAATGGGTGAAATATCCTGAGTACCGGCGCGACAGGCATATGGTTTGAATCAATTCGTTAGGCGCCAGAAGCGTTTGCTTGTAGCCGGTGTGAAAGCGTGCATAAGGCAGGCGGCGCTCCCCACGCAGTGATACCAGGATCAACTCCGCGTCGTAGACCAGCAAGACCGGCAGCGAGTCCGCGGCCGGGGAGGCATTCACGATATTTCCACCAATCGTTCCCCGATTCTGGTTGGCGATTCCACCCGTCCAGCCCGCAGCACTCGACAAGAGAGCAAATTCACGCCCAACAATCTCGTGCCCGCGGAGGTCGGTATAAGTACATCCCGCACCAATCCGAATCTCGTCAGCCGCGACTTCAATACGACGCAACTCGGGAAGGTTCCAAATGCTGACCAGCTTGCGCTCGGCGAGCTTACCAGCCGCATATTGCACCATTACGTCTGTGCCTCCAGCGATCGGAAGCCACCTGCCCGGTTCCTCGGCCAGCAGCGAAACTACAGCGCGCAGATTATCTGGCGCAACCATTACGTAGTCAGAGGGATTCGATCTCATGGATGCGTCCTGCGGTGCGCCGCGTCTGCCACGGCTTCAATGATCTGGCCATAGCCGGTACAGCGACAGAGATTGCCGGACAGGCCCTCCCGGATTTCGTCGAGGGTCGGTTCAGGGTTTCGATCCAATAAATGGACAGCCGCCAGAATCATCCCCGGCGTGCAGATGCCGCACTGTGCGCCCCCCCATTCCAAGAATGCTTCCTGCAAGGCGTGCAGGGTCTCTCCCCTCGCCAGTCCTTCGATCGTGACAATGTTGGACCCTTGAGCCTGGAGAACTGGCACGAGGCAGCTATTCACGAGTGTGCCATCCATCAACACCGCGCACGAACCGCACTCGCCTTCCCCGCAACCTTCCTTCACGCCCGTGCATTCGAGCTGATGCCGCAAGACATCGAGCAGGCGCTCCATCGGATAAGCCCGCACCTTCTTCGACTCGCCGTTGACCACGAACGAAATCTCAGCTCTCGAGTGGCTCTGGCGGAAATCGTTCATCGCTCTCCGCCTCCGGCATTCGCGCCGCTCAGCTGAGACGAAGAAGCGAGTCGATCCATGATGTCTTCCGCAAGGAGAGGAACGAAATCGAAGGCAATTCCGAGCGCGTCTTCCACAGCATTCACGATCGCCGGAGCGGGACCGTCCATGGGGAGCTCGCCGATGCCCTTGGCGCCGTATGCTCCGTAAACATTGCCCAATTCTTCAAAGAAAACGCGAATAGGCGGGAGGTCGGCGGAAGTCGGCATAATGTAGTTCGTCATCTGGCCGTTCTGCATGCGCCCGTTCTGCCAAACTACTTTTTCATAAAGGCTGAATCCGATCCCTTGGGCAACGCCACCGATGATTTGTCCCCTCGCCAGAAGGGGGTGCAGCACTCTGCCAACTTCCTGCAGCGCGACGAAATCGCTCACCGACACGCCATAGGTCGTGAGATCGACGGTGACTTCCGCGATGTAAACCGCCCAGGCAAACGCCGCGTACGCTTCGCCGCGATATTTCTGATCGTCCCAGAAAATATCGGCTGGTGCCTCGTAACGCGACCAGGAACGGAATTGACCATGCTCTGAGTTGTATTGCTGGCAAGCACTGCGAAACTCATCTGGCGTATAGGGTTCGGCGAGAAGATTGGACGAAATCAGGGTTTGTTTGATTCCCAAGGCCGCAGACTGTACCAGCTTTCCAACCACCATCACCGTGCGCGATGCGACGGTGGGACCGCTGTTCGGGACTTGCAGAGTGTCCGGCTGGGCCACGCTGACAGTCTCATATGCGAGACCGAGCGCTTCAGCAGCAATTTGACTGAGAACGGTATTTGTACCCTGGCCGAATTCTGTACTGGAGACCAGCACACGCACGCTGCCGTCGGCGCAACCCTCTACGCCTACGACAGAACTCAGAAAACGCTCGCCCGATCCAGTAAATCCCGCGCCATGCAAGAATGCGGCAATGCCCAGGCCTTTCTTGGCGCTGCCGAGATGATTCTCGCTCGCGAAGCGCTGGTGTTTGGCATGATAGTCGGAGACTTCGAGCGCGCGGTCCAGCAACTTTCCGAGATTGATTGGCTCCCGCACAACTTGTTCCGTTGTAGTTGTCTGTCCCGGCTGCAGAAAATTCCGACGGCGGATTTCGACAGGAGAAAGACCTACCGTCCGCGCGATGCGATCCATGTGCCGCTCCATCGCAAACAGGCTCTGCGGCGCTCCAAATCCGCGGAAGGCTCCGTGAGGCGGCGCGTTGGTGGCAACCGCCTTCGCCCGGATCCGGACATTCGGCCAGTGATAAGGTCCGCCCGCGTGAATTGCCCCGCGGGATAAGACTACGGAGGACAACGTTGCATACGCCCCACCGTCGATGGTGAAGTCGATCTCTCCCCCCATAATTTTGCCGTCCTGGTTGACCGCCGTCCGGTGACGTATACGCGACGGATGCCGCTTGGTAGTGGCCGCCATATCTTCCATGCGGTCATAAATAATCTTCACGGGCTTTCCGGATTTGATCGCCAGCAGCGCAGCGTGGGCCGCGATCATCGATGGATATTCCTCCTTTCCGCCGAAAGCGCCTCCGGTCTCCATTTGCACGACGCGGACTTTTTCCGCCGGCAAGTTGCAAAGCGCCATGAGCGCCTTGTGAATGTAGTAAGGGCACTGCAGCGAGCCCCATACCGTGACTCCATGCGTGGCGTCAAAGGCCGCAATCATGCCATTATTTTCGATGTAGAGCTGCTCCTGCGCGCCAGTCGTGTACTCGCCTTCTATGATGTGGTCGGCCTTTCCCCAAATGCCATCGACGTCGCCTTTTTCGATCAAATAGGTTTTGAAAACATTGTCCTGGCCCCACACGATTTCGGCCCGGCGCTCGCTCTCTTCGATCGTGAAGATGGCTGGAAGGGGGCTGTATTCGATCGATACTGACTCCACCGCCCTTCGAAGGACATGGCGATTCGGATGGGCCAGCAGCAGAATCGGTTCCTCAGGATGATTTACAAGCTCGTTCGCCAGGCAGGGCTGATCGTCCCCGATCAAGGAAATGCAATTTTTCCCCGGAATATCTTTCGAAGATACGATCACAAATTCATTCCAATCAATTCCCGGGCCGAATGTGATTTTCCTGATCCGGCCGCGTGGAATCTGGCTGCGAACCGTTGCTCCGAAGAGCATGTTGGGCAGTACCATATCGTCGACGTAGCGGGACCGTCCGGTCACTTTGTCGCGTCCTTCTTTGCGCGGGACCGAGTTGCCGACGATGCGATCGTTGTTCATATCTCTAACCTCGCGAAGCCTGGGCGCGCGGATGGGATAGTGTAAGCCAGACGGAGTCCCGATAGGGAGTAGAAGTCCTGTCGGTCAGGATGGAAACCTTGTGTCCGTGGCATATTCCCGCCCGCCAGGCTTGCCCGGAAACTCCCCATCCACAAACACAGGATTTCCTCGCAGATAGGTGGCCTTCACCACGCCGCGTAGCGTTTCTCCGAGGTACGGGGAAAGCAAATGCCGGTAGTGCAGCCTCTCTTCCGTCACAATAAATTCGCGATCCGGGTGAAACACAACAAAATCCGCATCGTAGCCTGCGGCAATTCGGCCCTTGTGCGCTTCGCAACCGGCTAAGCCAGCCGGCGCCTCTGCCATCCAGCGTGCGAGATCGAACAACCTGAAGCCGCGTCTACTGCCCTCTGTCCATATCAAAGGCAGGGCCAAGGAAAGACTTGCGATGCCACCCCACGCAGTCCGGAAATTGCCCTGGTTGAGGCGCTTCATCGCAGGAAGACACGGCGAGTGATCGGTAACCACCATATCAATCGCCCCGTCTTTCAGTCCTTCCCACAATCTGTCGCAATTTTCACGACTGCGAATCGGCGGAGCACATTTGTTGAGCGTCGCACCGTCGGCAATGGTTTCGGCTGACAGATGCAAGTAGTGGGGACAGGTTTCTACGCTCACCGCAAGCCCTTCAGAACGCGCCGCGCGCAGTTCGTGAAGCGCAAGGCTGGTCGAGAGATGGACAATGTGCAAACGAAAGCCATACTCCCGGCACAACGACACCATCAGCCGGACCGCCGCCAGCTCCGCTTCTGCTGGCCGCGAGCGAAGATACGTTGAATAACAATTCCAATCAGCCTCAGCCAAGTCTTCGATTGCCCGATCAATTGGCCCAGGAAGTTCGGCGTGCACCAGCAGCGGCAGGCCAGTCCGGGCAACATGGGGCAGAGCCGCCCGCAGTTGTTGCTCGGTCACCATGGTGAAACCATCGATGCCAGGATTGATCAGAAAGCATTTGAACCCCGGCACTCCAGCGGCCGCGAGAGCGCGGATGTCGTTTTGGTTAGCGTGGACTACGCCGCCCCAGGCCCTCCAATCGACGCGGCACTTGCCCTTTGCGGCTGTGCGCTTGGCCTCGAGCGCTGCCACGGTCGTGGTCGCAGGAAGGCAGTTCAGTGGCATATCGACCAGCACGGTATAGCCTCCGGCCGCCGCAGCTCGCGTGGCGGTTTCGAATCCTTCCCAGTCCGCACGCCCCGGATCGTTGATATGCACGTGGGAATCGACCAGCCCGGGAAGAATGGCAGCATCGCCAAAGTCATGGATTTCGTAGCCGTTCGCAGGGATCTGCCCGCGGGCAACAATCGCTTGGACGTGCTCTCCGTCCACCAGGATGGCCCCGTCGCGAACTCCGCCGGGGGTGACTACTCGGGTGGAAACGAAAACTTTCAGAGTCAAGATTCAGCTCCTGGGATCGATGAGCGGGAGGTGTCGTATTTTAACGGTTCAACCGCGACTCGAACTAGAACAACATTTTACGAAAATCCGAGTCCCAGCATATACTCACTTCTCAGCGAAGCGGCTGCGAAGAGTCCATGTCGACTGGTTTGCGTTCGCGGGTTGCTGGCGCCGGCACTCCGTTAACCAATACGCAGGATGAGCGAACACATGGACAATCTTTTCATGGCCCGCGCGATTCAGCTCTCGATCGATAATGTCCACTCGGGACGCGGCGGTCCCTTCGGCGCAGTCGTCGTAAGAGACGGTGCGATCATTGCCGAGGGCGCGAATCAGGTCACTTCCACCAATGACCCCACCGCACATGCCGAAGTCTGCGCCATTCGCAACGCCTGCCAGAAACTCGGGGTTTTCGATCTTGAAGGCTGCGAGATCTACACTTCCTGCGAGCCGTGTCCCATGTGCCTGGGCGCAATCTACTGGGCCCGTCTCTCCCGCGTTTATTTCGCCAACGCCGATGCCGATGCCTCGAAGATCGGCTTTGATGACTCACTGATCTACCACGAAATCGCGCAGCCTCATTCACGGCGCAAAATACCCATGATTCAGATGATGCGTGAAGAGGCCCTGGCTGCATTTCGTGCGTGGGACAACAAGCCTAACAAGATCGAGTACTGAGTCTGTTTCGAGCACCACCACTCTCAATATAAGGGGAACGATTGATCGATCGCTTTTTCAAGCTCACCGAGAACCGGACCTCCGTGAAACAGGAGATGCTGGGGGGCCTTACCACATTCGTCACGATGGCCTACATCATCGTGGTGAATCCCCAGATTCTCGCGCAAGCCGGCATGCCGCCCGAGGGAGTAGTTTTTGCGACCTGCGCCTCCGCCGCAGTCGCCACCCTGGTCATGGGAGTCTACGCCAACTATCCCATTGCGCTGGCGCCGGGAATGTCTCTCAACGCCTACTTTACTTACTCGGTTTGCATCAGCATGCATGTTCCCTGGCGGACGGCGCTCGCAGTTGTCTTTTGTTCTGGCGTTCTTTTCCTGGTGCTCACCGTGACTCGCGTTCGCGAGCAGATCGTCAACGGCATGCCCGATTGCTTGAAGCATTCGACTGCCGCGGGGATCGGAATGTTCATCGCTTTTGTGGGATTGCGGAACGCCAAGCTCGTAGTGGCGAATGCAGCGACGTATGTTGGCCTCGGCAGCTTTGCCGACAAAGAGGTGCAGACCGCCTGTTTCGGCCTTGTCTTGACGCTGATCCTGATGTCGAGAAAATTCCACGGCGCAATCTTGATCGGCATCTTTGGCACCGCACTGCTCGGAGTGTTTCGTGGGGTTGCTCAATGGCCTACGGCGATCTTTTCCCTACCCCATCCTTCGTCCACTCTCTTGCAGCTCGATTTTCGCGGCGCCCGCCACCTCGGATTACTCGAAATCCTGTTCGCATTCCTGTTTGTGGATCTCTTCGATAATGTCGGCACACTGGTGGGAGTGTGTGAACAGGGTGGCTTCGTCAAGGAGGGCAAGATTCCGCGCGTGGGGCGCGTCCTGGTTGCAGATGCAGTGGGAACTATCTTCGGCTCCTTGACCGGAACCTCCACGGTGACCAGCTACATCGAAAGCGCCGCAGGCGTCGCCGCCGGGGCACGTACCGGCCTGAGCAATGTCGCCGTCGCAGCTCTTTTCTTGCTAGCTACATTTTGCTCACCGCTAGCCACTGCGATTCCGGCCTACGCCACCGCCCCAGCGCTGATTTTGGTTGGTGTTCTGATGACACAATCCATTGCGCAAATCGCATGGCAGGATTTCAGCGAAGCCGTCCCCGCATTCATCACTATGTTGGCCACACCGCTTACCTTCAGCATCGCTACCGGCCTCAGCCTCGGCTTAATCTCCTACACCGTAGTTAAAATTGCGGCGGGGAAACTCCGCGAAATCAACGTGCTGGTTTGGATCCTCACCATTCTTTTTATCCTGCGCTACGTCTATCTGGCCGCCGCCTAGCAACTCTCTTTCCTCATTTCTGCTTTCCCAAATAACGGATGCGCCCAGTGAACGCGCGCCCGTTCCCGTCGACATAAGTCGGGGAGGGATGCGCCGAATCGATGACGCCGTTTGCCAGTATGTCGTTGGCATGGTTCGTGATGTTGTCGAAGCCGCCACGCAGAGCCCAATAGCGTCCGAGCAGATGAAAACGTTTTTCAAACTGCAGATTCACCGTGTAATAGGTGGGAAGACGAAAAGTTCCCGGAGGATCCCCGGGAGCGATTTCTCCCTGATCGGTGGTCGCGAGGAAAGGCAGCCCAGTGCGAGCTTCAGCGGAATAAACCATATCTACCTTGTGAATGATCGGAAGCTTGAAAAACGGCAAAATGCCCCATCCGACGAAGCGATTGGGAGTGTCCCATGGGTAAGGACCGGGCAACTGCTGGCTCAACAGGGGGATATCCAAACTGAAATCGAACACCTGGTTGGTATGCGAGCGGGAGCGCGTGTAAGCGCCGAAGATTTCATAGTGCTGGTGAAAACCGTGGCGCAGGCTGATCTGAAAAGCGTCGTAGCGGTCGTCGCGGCCATTCTCGAGCAAGAAGTTGCCGTTCACCGCGCCATTGAGAGTATTGTAGGCGAAGCCATGCACGCCGCGCTTTTCAAGGAATTCAAGTTTCAAGAAGACCGCAGCCGGAAGTTTTTTCTCGAGGCCGAGGCTCCAGTTCAAGTACCGGGGCGCGTCGAGCGTGTTTCGGTTCACGGTGAACGTGGTCGGCACGGGCACCGGCGCAGCGGTCGGAGTTCCATGGGCGTCGGTCGGCTGGTCGTTCGCATTGAAAAAGTAATCGACTCTCTGCCCCTCGAAGGGCTGGTGAAGCAAACCCAAATTCGTAGTGTCGTAGATAATCCCGACTCCCGCGGACAGCTTGGTATTGCCTTCGTCGTCGAGGATGTAAGTCCCGGCCAGGCGCGGCGAGAGCAGCGGAGCGCGGATGATCTGATCCCAGTCCAGACGCAGGCCGGGCTCGACGAGCAAACGATTCGTAATCAGCCAGCGGTCCTCGGCATAAACACTGGCTTCATCGTTGTAAATTGTCGAATAATTGCCGCCAGAGAAGACCGAATAGCGCGCACACGTGTAAGGCGGGACAGGAACGCCATGGGCACCAGTTACGCAGGACCGTGGCAGTTGCTTCGGTGGCGGCTGGTTCGGTTGCAAGAACGAGATCGGCTGGCGCAGGAATTGCGCATCGTAATTCAAACGGTCAAAGTCCATGCCGAGTTTAACGTCGTGTCGTCCGTGCCACTGTTGGGGCGGAATGTAGAGGTTCGCCAACCCCTGCACTCTGCGGGCCGAGGTCTTCTCGTTCTCGAAATAGTTACCCGCAGCCGCACCCGTCGTCAGGATGTATGGACCGTTCCCTTGCGGAGTGAGCGCGACATTGTACTGGTCCACTCCGAGGCCGGTTTCGAGCAGCGCGCCGCCGCGGAAATAATATTGGTCTTTGAGCGAGCCTAAGTACGAAGTTTCCGCATTCGTTTGAGTGGTTGACTGAGGTTGCAGAACCGAAAGGCCGGCATATTGATCGTGATAGTAGTTCGACAAGAAGGCGAGCGTCACAATGTGGCGCGTCGTGAGGTTCGATTGCAACTTTGCCAGATTGTCCACCTGCCAGGTGTGGTCGCGATCGGAACCGGACGGCAATTGCTGAATAATATTGTTGTTGTACTCTCCGTTCAGCGCGTCGATGAACCATACCTTCCCCTTTTCAATCGGGCCGGACATGGTATAAATGGGCGTCCACTGGCCGATCGAAATTCCCTTGATGGTCTGGATCGCGGGAGTGAAGTCGGTGGAAGTAAAGTGGAAGTGATCGTCGCCCATGCGAGTGTTCAAGGCGAGCACGCCGCCTGAACCCTTGCCAAATTCCGCCGGCTCGCGGCTCGGTGTTACCTCGATCGAGCGAAATGATTCCACGCTTGTCCGCACGACCAGCTGCCCGTTTGTGGGCTGGGTGACGTTGAAGCCGTCGAGCAGAAGTAAGGTTTGGTAAGTCTCGGCCCCGGCCACGTGCGCCTGGCCAAAGGCATCGGGTGTAACCCCTGGAATGAAAGTCAGCGCATTGCGGTAGTCGTGCGCACCCGGATAAGGAATATCGACGATCTGAGCGCCGGTGAGCTCCTCTTTGGTGGAAACTTGCGCCGGGTCGATGGCCGGGGCGGACTCCGCCACATTCACCACTTCGCGCGCCTCTTGCTGATGAGAGAGTGTCACATCCACATTGGCAATCACGCCGACCTGCACACCGCTTTGTGAGATCGCGTAGAAGCCTATCTTCTCCACGCGGAGTTCGTAAGTCTGGGTAGAGAGGTTAGTGAATTCGCAGCGGCCGGCGAAATCGGTCTCGCAGCGCAACGCTAGAGCAGGCGGCGGGGGCTGCAACTCGACGCGCGCCAAGCCCACGGCCACTCCGTTTTCATCGCTTACCGTGACCAATAGCTTCTGCCCGGACTCAGCCTGTTCCGAGGAGGCATGGCTGGAAGCGGAACGTTGCGGCAAAGCCGACTGTGAAGAGGAGGATGACGACGTCTGCACCTGGGCCGACATCACGTTGCAAATCGCCAGCGCCAACAGAAATACCGACCTCACGGATGCACTCCGCCCGTGCATGCTTCGAGTATGGAGTCTTCAGGGTTTAGAGTCCACTGAAACGGCCCGGAGTTGTGAGCTGTTATGCTTTTATCTTCTTCTGCAAAAGCGTGAGCAGAGGACGATCCAACTTGTGGCCTTGCCAGTCCTCGAATTTTGTTCCGGTGCGTTCCGTGTCCAGCACACCAAACGGTCCGCGGAAATTCCACAACGCCCAGCCGGAGTTCAATTCCCCCAGCACATCGAGGGTGTCGCTGAACCACGCCCGCACAACCTCGGGCGGAGTGTGTTTGTAACATCCCATCTCGCCGAAATGGATCGGCACTCCTTCAGCGGAGAGCTTTCCCCAAGGATTGAAATTCGTTTCCAGAGTTGCGCGGTCACAGATGATTTTTCCTTGGTCGTCCTTCAGCGGCCAGGTCGGCATGGGTTCTGCTCCGTTAAGGATGCCCCGTACCCACTCGCAATTGTGGTGCGTGAGTTGAATGGGATTGTAGGTATGACAACTCTGCGTCATGCCTGTACCGACGAGATCCGGAATCGGCAGACCTGCTCCCGGATAGCCATCGCTGACGACCAAACGCTGCGGGTCTTGCGCACGAATCGCGTCCCCCGAAGCCTCGGCCAAACGCGTGTAGTCCTTGGCGTGACGTTGCAAAAACGCGGCATTGAAGAGATCGGTGGTTTTCACCGGACCGTGCTTTGTGATCTCCGCCAGTTCGGCCTCAGTGGGCAGCGCGATGGGCTCGTTCACCAGGTTGAAGCTGAGCGTCTGGCTCGAGATTCCCTTGTAGCGGTCGGCGAAAAAAGTCCACTGGTGAACGAAAGCATCGAACGTGTGCGCGTCGCTGAATACGTTGGTCTTCTCTTTCGTGACCGCAATGCCGGTGAGCTTTTCGTCCATCGTGTCGAGAATGCACAGCCCCGGCGCACGGTGAAGACAAACATTCACGTGGATTCCGTATTTCCCACCCAGTCGGATAGCCCGGTCGATCGGCTCGATCCGCTTCTCATCGATGGTGAACAGATCGGGTGCCGTCCAGAAGCGATAGTCCATGGGCAAGCGCACCCAATTGAAACCCCAGTCGCGAATCCAGCGGAAATCATCCTCCAGAAACATTCCATCGTTCTTGTAAGGAAAATACTTCATCCAGTCCGGATCAGTGGAGAAATACTCGAGCAAATTAAAGCCGTACCAACGCGGGCTTTTTGCCATGGATTTTGAGGAACCGGACTTCGTTCCGGAAGCGTTCTGACCTGAGAAGGCAACGGCGGCCTGCCCGGAAGGTACGATTGCGGCGGCTGCCGCGGTGACTCCCGCCTTCAGCAGACCGCGCCGCGTGAAGCGTGGAAGCTTGGAACTCGACGTTTCTAAACCTTCCTGATTTCCACTTGTCTCGTCCATGGTTCCTCCTGCTTTCGAACTCAGCGTCAGTGGCGTGTGAGAACGATAAGTTCCACGGTGTCGGGCGCCAGAGAATTGGACAAATGCAAGACGCCGTCTTTCCCGGATCCTTCTTGCACCAGGTCGAGATTCTGCGTCTTGCTGATCCGATAGCGCTTTACGCTGAATGGCGCCGCGCCCCACGGTAAATTATTAATCACCAGGTTGTAGCCAGCGTTATCCCGATAAACGATGTCGGTACGCAGCGGCAGGAATTTTACTTTCGCCATATCCGGCATGGGCGGCGACGCTTTTTGCAATTCCAGCGGCATCGGCATGAGGTCTGGTTTGTAATTCGCGGGAATCGCGTAGTTGCTGAGCAGAACCTGCAGCACGTTGCCATCCGCGGAGCGGCCGGCCACCGCAGCAAGGCCAAAAGTATCCGTACCCTCGACCGCCAGCCGTTGCGGCGTGTCCAGCATTTTGCCCATCGCCTTGAAGGTGTAGGCGGTCTTAAAATATTTTCCGTCGATGCCGAAAAGTCCCATCCAGGCTGCATCTCCGCGGTAGAAGTGAGCGTGGTCAATCGAGGTGTCCTGAAAATAACTAAGCACCGCACCCATGTAGGCGGCGTTGTGGGCGCCTTGAAGCTCGGCCTTCTCCGCCTCGGTAAAGTCGGCGCTCAGGTTCCATTCCGACAGAATGCTTCCCGCGTGAGGGAAGCCATGCCGGTCGAGGATGCCGCGAATTTCCTTCGCGAGGCGCACCGCATCATACGGATCTGCGGAACCGTTGGCATAGGTGTGCCAAGAATAAAAATCGAGCGGCACATGACGCGCGGCGCAGTAATCGATGAATCCCTCGCGGTAGCCTCCATCGTCAGACGGAAAGGCTTTGCCGTCGCCGCCAACTTTGAGCGTGGGATCCACAGACTTCAGGGCACGCGCGGTTTTCTCGTACAGCAAGTAAAACTGATCCGGAGTGCCGAGCCAGAATAATCCATCCGGCTCATTCCAGAATTCCCAATAGCGAATGCCCTCGTGGAAGCCTTTGTCCCAGCCCTGGTTGTAATGCATGGCAATGTGTTTCACCACGCTGGCAAACTTGTCGAAGTCATCTGGCGGGTTGACGTTCGCGCCCCAACTGCGCCCGATGCGGTAATAAACTTCCGCGCCGGTGGCGCGAATGGCAGCGATCACCTCGTCGCTGGGAGCAAAATTGTAGCTCTCCGGTTTTTCGGCATCAGCGCTCCAATTGGGAAAAATGATGCTGGCATTTCCCGTCTTCACCACTCCGGCGCGCTGCGCTTCGTCGGGAATGAGCCAAGCGAGCTCTCCATTGCCAAGAACGAACTTGGAATCGATTTCCGTGGGACCCATGGCATCGTGGGTCCGAACCTGATCGACACGGAGATCTTTGTATTGTTGAATCAGGTTGGGAAGGCCCGCCATCACGGGGCTTGGGAGGCCATTCAACCCTTGAAACGATCGAATTTCTCCGATCACCTTGCCCGAGTCGACATTTAAGGATCGAAATCCCGCATGGGTTGTGTCTTGGGCAAATCCGGCAGCAACGAGAATCCAGAGGCAGACGGAATCACGAAAAAGGGTTTTCATGGGCAACTCTCCCATAGGTTGGCGCTGAATCTTATCTGGCTACGGCGATTTTTTCATCAGCCCAGAACTTTGTGATCTCTTCGAGCGAGCGGCCTTTGGTTTCAGGAATCAGCCAGCCGACCAGGATGATTGTCAGCAATGCACCGCCGCTAAAGCACCAGAAAGTGCCAGCTGAACCGAGATGCTTTTGCATGATGGGAAATAACTGGTTTCCCAGATATCCCACCAGCCAGAGGGCAGTGGTTGCGATTGACATGCCGCGTCCTCGGACCTTGGTCGGATAAATTTCCGAGATGATGACCCAGCAGGCGACGCCGTTGCCAAAGGCATGTCCGGCAACAAAGCTCATCACAAAAATCAAAACCGCCAGCCCGCTGCCGTGGATGTGATAGAACCAACCGACCATGGCAAACGACAGGAACTGCAGAGTGGTACCCGCGAGAATCAGAGTCTTGCGTCCCGCGCGATCCACCAGCCAGAGAGCGCAGAGAGTAAATAGAAGATTAATCAGGCTCACCAGCACCGACTGGAAAAATGCGTCACTGGTCGCGGTTCCCGCGGAGCGAAAAATCTCCGGCAAAAAAGAAAACAAAGGCGTGATGCCGCTGATCTGTTGCAACCCCGCCAGCATGATGCCGAGCAGCAGCGGGCGCCGGAAGGCGGTGAAAAGCTCGGAGATGTGGCCCTCTTCTCCCGCGAGCGCGCTCTCAATTTCAGCGGCCTCGCTCTTCGCGGCCTCGGAGCCATTAATCTTGGCGAGCACATCGATCGCCTGATCGCGCCGGCCCATTTTCATCAACCAGCGCGGGCTTTCGACTGCCGGCAGAATCATCAATCCGAACAGAACCGCCGGCACAACTCCGGCCAGGAACATCCAGCGCCAGCCGGTGGACACATTCCAAGCCTCGTCGCCCATGCGCTGAATGAGCATGTTCACGAAAACAGCGGCAAGAATTCCGACCACGATCCCGAGTTGGTAAAGAGTTACACAACGGCCGCGAACCCGTGTAGGAGCAATCTCCGCAATGTAGTTGGGAGAAATCACCGAAGCCGCTCCGATGCCCACTCCGCCGATCAGCCGCCAGAAAACAAATTGATGAAGGTTCGAGGCAAAGATCATTCCAACCGACGAGAGCGCGAAACACAGTGCGCACAGGGCAAGCCCTTTTTTCTTGCCGAGATAGTCGGCGACGGTTCCCGCCGCTGCGCACCCGGCAATGCATCCCACCAGGGCGCATCCCGCAGCCCAGCCGATTCCAGCGGCATCCAAGCGGAACAACTGGCTCAAATATCCGATGGCACCGCTGATCACAATGTTGTCGTAACCAAACAGCAATCCTCCCAGCGTGGAGACGGTGGCTGCGATGACAAGTGGGCCGCGCGAACACGCCGGACCAGAAGGAGTTTCCAGCTTAGTTGCCTCCATGCGCGCTGGCCAGATCCGAGCCGCCGTGCCGCGAAGATTCGATCATGGCCTTCGCCCCGAGCATAAAGCCGAGCGTGTGCGCCATACCCGCATGCCAAGGCGCGGAGCACGTCATTTGCGGCGTGTGGTCGGGGATGAGCACGCCTTCGAATCCGTTCCGATGGAGAATCGCGAGAATGCGAATCATGTCCACCTCGCCTTCATCGATGAAAGTCTCCCGGTAGTACGGCACCTTACCAACCACGTTGCGGAGATGGATGTAGGCAATCTTGCCTTGCTTACTGTATTGATCGACAGCGTCGTAGATGTTGCCTTCCGTCATTTCGGCGAGAGTTCCCACACACAACTCAAGCGCATTGCTGCGACTTGGAGCCAAGTCGATCAATCTCTGATACATGTGAGGCTGGTAGACCAGGCGTGGCTGCTGCCGCATGGTCGGCATGGGAGGATCATCAGGATGGGCGGCGAGCCTAACTCCTGCTTCCTCGGCCACGGGAATCACTTCCTCCAGAAATCGTCGCAGACGCCGCCAGAGTTCTTCATGCGAAATCGAGGGTAGAGCACCAGCCGGCGCGTTGCGGTCGTAGATCATGTTCCAGATCATTCCATTCGGAATGGGTACTTCTTCGGCCGGACCATCCATTCCCAGCGTGAGGGCGTGCCCGCGGCCGAGAGGAGCGGTCACACGTCCACATACACCCGCCAAACTAAAGTTGTACCCGAGCACGGGAATACCAGCCTCGCCCATGCGGCGAATGACGGTTTTCACTTTCTCGATCTGCTGCGTTCGCTGTGGACCATCGAGCAAAATATCGTGCCAGTGCGCGGGATCGAGGTTCTCGATCGCCGCTAATACCAACCCGGCATCTTCGATCTCCCCGCGAAGCATCTTCAGTTCTTTTACTGTCCAAAGCTGATTCGGATCCCCCGCGACTCCCCAAGCTTCGTATTTCGTGCCGCTGGGCTGATTGTTACGCGGATTGGATGGGCCTTGATTGAAGTAATCGACCAGATGAACCACCACGTGCGTACAGCCGGCCTGTCGCGCGAAGTCGTAATCGTCCCGCGTCAGCATGTGACGGTAGAGGCCGAGACCAATCTTCATAAGCGATTCCCGATGCCCGCGCCGTAATCGGGGCTGAGGACTTGCCCGTTGATTTCCGCAGCCAGCGGCGAGCACAGAAAAACAAAGGCATCGGCTATCGACTGCGGGCTGTTTCTTCTGCCCAGCGAAACCCGGAGCACGAATTCCCGGTAGGCAGGATCCTCGTCGAAGACTTTCAGCGAACTTCCGGCCGCAACGTTTCCTGGCGAAACCACATTCACGCGAATACCGGTCAATGCGTATTCGAGAGCCAGGCTCCGGGCGAGGTTTTCCAACGCTGCTTTAGCCGAGGAGTAAGCGGGGATCAACGTATGCGGCACGCGCGCCACATAAGAAGATGTGAAGATCAGGTGGCCGGCAATCTTGCGCTCGATCCACTGCGCGAGCACGGCGCGAGCCAGATACGTCTGAGCGAAATAATTGAAGCGGAAGATGAATTCATAGTCAGCTTCCGACGTAGTAGCGAAGGGATGCAGCCCGCAGCCGCCCGCATGTCCGATGACCGTATCCATCCCGGGGAACTGTTCGAAAGCCGCACTCACCACTTGGTTCACTTGCTTGGAGTCGGTAATGTCGGCAGGAATGTAAGAATAAGACGAAGGCGGGATCTGGCATTCGATGAGTTTCTCTTTGCCTTGCTCCTGCGTTTTGATATCCGTAAGCACGAGCCGTGCGCCGCTCTCAGCGAGCCTTCGCACCATGGGTTCGGCTATTGCACCTAAAGCCCCGGTGATCAGAATCGTCTTGCCCGAGAGATCGATGCTGATCATGACCGCTTGGCCCCCGGATACTCTTCCGCTTTTGTTCTGGAAAGCACTTCGTGACCAGATTCCGTGACCAGTACGTTGTCTTCGATCCGCGCACCTGCCCCACGCTCTGGCACATACGCTCCCGGCTCGAGCGTAATCACCATTCCGGGCTCGAGTTTCGCGCTTATTCCGGGAGCGATCAAAAATCCGGGATCATGATAGCGGAAGCCAACGTGATGGCCGGTGTGATGAGTGAAGAATGACGAGAGTCCTTGCGCCGCGATTTTGTCCCTCGCCAATCGATCGATGAATCCAGCGGACACACCGGCGCGTATGCCGTCGATCGCAGCTTGCTGCGCATCTGCGACGAGGGACAGTATCTCGGCGACTTCAGGCTTCGCCGAACCTACCGCAGCCGTCCGCGTCAGATCGCTCCAATACCCATTGACGCATGTTGCCAGTTCGATCAAAACCATGTCGCCCTCCTGCAGGCACCGACCGGTCGAGCGATTGAATCGCCCGGCCAGGGCGCTATTGGGTCCGGATTGCACCATCGCCCATCCGCGGGAATGAAATATTCCATCCCTCCCGATCTGCCGGTAGATAGCTGACTCCACCGCCGCCGCGACATCCGCCTCAGAAACTCCGGACTGCAGATTCTCGAAGAACGCATCCAATCCGACGTTCGCGACCTGGTTTGCCAAGCGGATTGCTTCCACTTCTTTCGCAGTCTTTCTTCGATAGAGAACCGCAAAGGCAGCTTGACGTCGCCCATCTGCCTTCGCTGTAAGCGCCGATAGCTGCTCCGCAAAATCTTCGGGGATGGGAATTTGCTCGGCAGCCTGAATCGGCAAAGATGTTCTGGAAGCCCCGGGATTCATGCCGACGTTTTCGGGCTTTGCTCCTGCCTTGGCCAGCACAGATCCGATCTCCGACACCAGCACAGCATATGGATCAGGACATTTGAGATCGCCCCAGGGATATTCCTGAACTTGGAGCCCGCCAGGAATGTGGTCTCGCGGTTCAATTTGCGGAACGAAGAGCAAGGGTTCCGCATCGACGAAGTAGATCAGAAACGACGCGCCCCAGAAAGGAAAATATCCGGAGAGCATCAGCAGTTCATCGGGCCTCCATGCAATCCAGGCCTGCAGATTATCCTGCTGGAGAAAGCTGCACACCTGTTGCGCGCGAGGCGAAACACTCCGGGTCAGAATCGATGCATCCATATTCACTTCACATGATTCCGTACTTCTCAAATGCTCCCACCGCGCTGCTTCCTTCTTCGATGGCCTTCCGAACCAGCTTCTCGCCGCGAGCTTTTTCGAGCGACCGGGCGAAGACCTCGGTTTCCGCTTCGGCGGGAACCAGGAGAACTCCATCGATATCGCCAAACAATATGTCGCCGGGACGAACCCGCACCGCACCGATCTCAATCGGAATGCGAAAGTCGACCACTTTGTAACGTGGAGCGGAGTCTTGCCCGTACGAACCGAACGCGAATGTCGGGAAGCTCATATTCAGAATAGCTTTCGTATCTCTTACGTAGCCATTCAATACTGCGCCCCGGCTGCCCAGCTTGCGGGCTCGCGTACTCATGAGTTCCCCCCAGAGTGCGTTTCGAGGCGAGGAACCGGTGTTGACATAGATCTCGCCCGCTTGGAGATCATCGAGCGCCTCGAGCATTAGGCCAAAGGGTTTGTCCATCAGCTGGTTCGCGGTGCCGGAGATCTTTTCGAGGAACACATCGACGGCGAGCACGGGCATGGCGCGGCCGATCACCACCATATCCTGACGAAGCGGCTGAATCTGTGGCGGTAGGAATTGGTGCTGGAGATCCAGTTTGTCCATCACATCACCCACTACGCAGGTGAACAGTTCGCGCTGCACGAGGGCAAAAAGCTCGTCGTCGGACTTCCAGCTTGCCGAGCTCATCGCGCACGCGCCTCTTTGACTTTTTCTACAAACTGCCGGGCACCGTGGGTAATGGAAGCGAAATCCCCGCTTTTTGCACCGGCGGTAAGATTCCCTCCCACTCCGACGGCGACCGCGCCGGCATGGATCCACTGGGCGACATTCTCCAGGGTTACGCCACCGGTGGGCATGAGCTGCGCCTGAGGCAGCGGACCTTTCACCGCTTTGACGAAAGCGGGTCCGAGGATTTCGCCGGGAAATACTTTCACGATATCGGCGCCGCACTCCATGGCGGCGATCACTTCGCCGATCGTTGCCGCGCCTGGCATGTAGGGCACCTGATAACGATTGCACAGACGGGCGGTCTTGCTGTTCAGCGCAGGGCTAACTGCAAACTGGGCTCCGGCGAGAATCGCGATGCGCGCGGTTTCCGGATCGAGCACTGTCCCTGCTCCCAGCAAAATTTCCTGGGAACATTTTTTGGCAAGATGCTCGATGACTCCCGCTGCGCCCGGAACCGTGAAGGTGATTTCCAGCGCACGAATGCCCCCCAGAGCACAGGCATCTGCGATGCGAGCAGCTTGCTCAAAATTCTCCGCGCGGATCACAGCGACCACGCCAGAGGTCACAATCTTATGTAGAACTTCTATCTTGGACATTGACATAGACCTAAAACTCGGCGGCGCAGAGCATTCGATTATTCAAAAAACGATTCGCCCTTGCGCGCATACTTTCGGGCAACCTCTTCATTCAACGTAATTCCGAGCCCGGGTTTCTCCGGCACAGAAATGAACCCGTTCTGAATGATCGGCTTCGGCAGCCCTTCGATCAGATCATTCCAGAAGGGCACGTTGGAAGCATGAAACTCGAGGGCTAAAAAGTTTGGAATCGCCGCACAAAAGTGAGCCGAAGCCAGCGTGCCGACCGGACTGCTGATATTGTGCGGAGCGAGCGGCATGGTATGCACGTCGGCAAACTGGGCAATGCTCTGCGCGACCGCCAAGCCTCCAACTTTCTGCAAGTCAGGAGTCGCTATGCTCAATGCGTGTTGGGCGATGATCTCCTGAAAGCCTTCGAAGAGAAAAAGATTTTCTCCGGTTGCGATCGGCACTCGCACTTTTGAGCTCACTTCCTTCAGCGCAGCAGTGTTGTTGGGGGGAACGGGATCCTCCAGCCACAACAGCCGGAACGGTTCTAGCTCGCGGGCCAGTTTCACGACGTCGCTGGCGTTGTAACGCCAATGGCAATCGACCGCGACGTCGGTGTCCTTCCCCACCGCCTCGCATACCCCGCCGATCAAACTCACCATGTGATCGATAGCACGATTGCTCAACCCTCGATTGTGAGGGTCGGAGCCTTCTGTGCCGGGCACATCCAGATCGAACTTCAGAGCGGTAAATCCCTCCGCTCTTTTCTTGAGAGCCTGGCGGCGATAGTCGTCCGGCGAGGAAGGAGCCTCTTGGCCAGCCTCGCCAAAGTAGTCCCGCGCGGTGTGGCTCGAGGCTTTCGCTTCCCACGACGCTGGGCGCGAACGCAGCAGCTCATCCAGACTCTCCAGCGCTTCGCCTCCGTGGCAGTCGGCATAGACTCGGACTCGATCCCGAAACTTGCCACCCAGCAGGCGATAGATGGGTACGTCGAGCCACTGGCCGAGTACATCCCAAAGCGCTGCTTCGATGCCGCTGATCGCGTTGTAAATAATTCCCGCCACCGAACCCGCACCGGAAGTCGCCAGCTGCAGTTTGCGAAATAAGCGACGAATATCGCGCGCGTCTTCGCCAATCAGCAAAGGTTCGAGCGATCGAAGAATGGATACGAGCCCAGGAGCAAAGAAGCATTCGCCGAGACCTCGAATTCCTTCGTCCGTTTCGATGCCAACGAACGTCCAATCGAAGTTCCCCTCAACTACCGCAGTCTTTAACCTAAGGATCTTCACTCTCGATTTCTTTCGCCGCGATTATACCCTGCGCCGCTTTGCGTGCGCTCACCGTCGCGTCAAAAATGAAAATTGCGAATTTCAGAAATTGACCAGCTCGCATTCGAAACAGCTAGAATGCTGGGCATGAACCAGATCGTCTTGAAAAAGGCCGAGAGCTGCAAGTGGGACTGCGTCAGTCTCGGCGAAGTCATGCTCCGGCTCGATCCGGGCGAGGAGCGAATTCATACCGCTCGAACCTTCCGCGCCTGGGAGGGCGGCGGAGAATACAACGTCGCCCGCGGGCTGAGACGATGCTTCGGCATGCGCACCGCCGTCATTACCGCTTTTGCAAGAAATCCGATCGGACAACTCCTCGAAGATTTGATTCTGCAGGGAGGGGTCGATGTTTCGCTCGTCCGCTGGGTTCCCTACGACGGCATCGGCAGGACGGTGCGCAACGGGTTGAACTTCACCGAGCGAGGATTCGGAGTACGCGCCGCAGTCGGCTGCTCGGACCGTGGCAATACGGCGATCGCCAACTGTCAGCCGGGCGACTTCGACTGGCAACTCATCTTCGCCACCAACGGCTCTCGCTGGCTGCATACCGGGGGTATCTTTGCCGCGCTCTCTGCCTCATCGGCATCCGTCGCGAAGGCTGCTATTCAGGCCGCAAAGTCCTCGGGTACTGTGGTTTCCTACGACCTCAACTATCGGGAATCTCTGTGGAAAGGAATTGGCGCCAAGACTAAAGCCCAGGAGGTAAATCGTGAAT
Source organism: Candidatus Sulfotelmatobacter sp. (assembly GCA_049584315.1). Lineage (GTDB taxonomy): Bacteria > Acidobacteriota > Terriglobia > Terriglobales > Acidobacteriaceae > Sulfotelmatobacter. The sequence continues at coordinate 108,594 of JBAUXO010000103.1, forward strand.
TGGTATCAACCGTGGACGTCCTGTTCGGCAATGAGGAGGATTTCTCGGCGGCTCTCGGGGTTGCGCTCGAAGGCGTGAATGAGGACTACAGTCACCTGGAGATTGCGAGCTATGAATCGCTCCTGTATCGGGTGGCCGAGCTGTATCCGAACCTCAACCTGATTGCATCCACCCTGCGCATTGCGCACACGGCAACCCAGAATGACTGGGGCGCGATCGCGCTGTATGAAGGAAAGATAATTCGTGTGCCCCAGCGACCGCTGGAAATCATGGACCGGGTCGGCGGCGGAGATTCCTTCGCCTCGGGTCTGATCTACGGCTTCCTCGCGGATAAAGGCGCCGAATGGGCGGTTCAGTGCGGGGTCGCGCACGGTGCGCTGGCGATGACCACCCCAGGAGACACAAGCATGGCGACTCTTTCTGAAGTCCAGTCCGTCATGCGCGGCGGCTCGGCGCGCATCGCGCGCTAAAGCAGGGCGAAGGATAACATCAAACCATGAAAGAGACTTGGCGATGGTTTGGACCGGACGATCCAATTCCTCTTGATCACATCAAGCAAGCGGGAGCCACTGGAATCGTCTCCGCCTTGCATCATTTGTATCGAGGCGAAGCCTGGCCGTTGGACGAAGTAATAAAGCGCAGGGACGAAATTCTCGCCGCGGGCTTGGTCTGGTCGGTGGTGGAAAGTATTCCGATTCACAATTCAATCAAGCTTCGATCGGGGCGGTACGGACATTTTATTAGCGCCTGGAAGGACACTTTGGCCGCGGTCGCGAAGGCTGCGGTGCCCGTGATCTGCTACAACTTCATGCCCGTCGTCGATTGGACGCGAACCGATCTGCGATGGCGCCTGCCCACCACCGGCTACGCTCTGCGTTTTGATGCAGTCGATTTTGCGGCATACGACTTGTTCATTCTCAAGCGCAAAGGTGCTGAGGCTGACTATTCCGACGACTGTGCCAAGGCTGCTCGCGTCCGCTTCGATTCCATGTCCGAGGCGCGCCGACAAGATCTGGAGCACACGATCATCGCCGGCCTGCCCGGCGCCGAGGCCTCGTACAATCGTGAGACAGTTCGCGGTTTGATCGCGGAATACGAAGGCGTGACGGCGCAGGATCTGCGAAGTAATCTTGCCCTATTCCTGCGGGAAGTTGCCGCGGTGGCACAGGAGACGGGGGTTCGCATCGCGATCCATCCCGACGATCCCCCGAGGTCCTTGTTTGGGCTTCCGCGAGTGGTCTCGACCGCCGAGGATATCCGCGCGATTCTCACCGCCTGCGATACGCTCGCCAACGGGTTAACGTTTTGTGTGGGTTCGTTCGGAGCGCGGGCCGATAATGATTTGCTGGCCATGGCTCGCGAGTTCGGTTCCCGCATCCATTTTGCGCACCTTCGCCAGGTGAGGCGAGAATCGGACGGATCCTTTCACGAAGCCGAGCACCTCGCCGGTAGTTCCAACATGGTGGGCGTGATCCGCGTCCTGCTGGAAGAAGAAGCGCGTCGGCGGCAAGCGGGTGTGGCGGGCCATGAAATTCCCATGCGTCCCGACCATGGACATCTGCTGGCCGATGACATCGGCAAGGAAACAAATCCCGGCTACTCGTTGGTGGGAAGATTGAAGGGTCTCGCCGAGCTGCGCGGCGTCATCCATGGCTTGAGGTATGCAATTCCGGAGTTATCTGCTTAGTTTCAGTTGCGCGAAATGGTTGTTGATCAAGAAATCTCGTAGCGTGCGAAGCGAGGACTCAACTCCTATGAATGACTTTGCCAAACGGGTGGCTGTGATCACCGGTACCACGGGAATTGGACGAGCGATTGCAATGCGCTTTGCCGCGGGAGGCGCGCAAGTGGTTGCCTGCGGAATTGAACCGGCGGGCAATGAGGACTTGGCTCGCGACGCGGCGAAGCTTGGCCTAACCCTGCGCGTCGAAACCTGTGATGTGACCGATCTCGACCAGGTGCGATCCATGGTGGCCAAGACGGTCAGCCAGTTCGGCGGCCTAGACATCATCGTCAACGCCGCCGCGATTCATCCCTTCGGCACCGTTTTGCAAACCGATCTCGCGACCTGGAATCGCTGCATGCTGGTCAACGTCGGCAGCATTTATCTGATGGCACATCTTGGCGTCCCCGAACTAAAGAGGCGCGGAGGTGGGTGCATGATCAATGTGGCATCCGTTCAGGGATACGCCTGCCAGCGTGGCGTCGCTGCCTATGCTACATCCAAGGGTGCGATTCACAGCTTGACGCGCGCCCTCGCACTCGACCACGCCGCCGACAACATCCGGGTCAATTCCATCAGCCCGGGGTCGATCCGCACGCCCATGTTGGCGCGTTCGGCGGCGAACTTCTCGCCGGAGGTCCCGGTCGAAGAAGCCTTCGCGCGCTTTGGTGCTGCGCATCCGCTGGGGCGTATCGGTACACCCGAAGAAGTTGCCGAACTCGCAGCCTTTCTGGCATCCGATAAAGCCGGATTCTGTACCGGCGGCGATTATCTCGTCGATGGCGGGCTACTCGCCGGCATCGGTGTCCAGTGATCTCGAGCTCTTCCACAATTCCGCGCAGACGATGGCGAATCGCTTTTCTGCTTGCGTTTGGAGTCCTGGTCAACTTCTTCGACCGGATCAACTTGTCCGTCTCACGCGACGCTCTTCATGACTCGTTCGGATTGTCGTTAGTCGCTTTCGGATATCTCTCCAGCGCCTTCAGTTGGACTTACGCCATCATGCAGATGCCTTGCGGCGTATTGCTGGACCGGTGGGGCGTGCGCCGCGTAGGACGAATCAGCGCTTTCCTGTGGAGCCTATCGTCGTTCGCCGCCGCTATAGCCCCCGGCCTCGCCTGGTTCTTCGGGGCACGCTTGATGTTGGGCGTCAGTGAATCGCCCACATTTCCCGCGAACGCCAAGGCCTTGGGCTACTGGTTTACGCGGCAGGAAAGAGGTCTGGCAACCGCGTTCACCGATGCCGCGGCAAAATTCTCCACGGCTGTTGGAGTTCCTCTGATCGGCCTTTTGCTGATCTATTTTGGCTGGCGCTGGAGCTTCGCCGCCACCGGCTTCATCAGCTTTCTTTATTTCGCGCTGTTTTATTTCGTCTATCGCAATCCCAGCGAAGACTCGAGGCTTTCGCCGCGGGAGCGCGATTTCATCCTGCAAGGCGGAGCGCAGCTCGAAGGCGCGGCGAGAGTGCGAAGCGGCAGTTCGCTCGGTTACCTCTTGAAGCAGCGAAAGCTTTACGGGCTTGCGCTGGGATGGGGCGCCTACAACTACACTTTTTTTCTCTTGCTCACGTGGCTGCCTAGCTATCTTTCCGTTTCGCTCCACGTGGATCTATTTCATTCCGTTTTTTACACAAGCGTGCCCTGGCTGTTCGCTACGGCCACAGATATTCTGGTTGGCGGTTGGCTGGTGGATGCTCTGATCCAGCGTGGATACGACGCAAACTATGTTCGTCAAACGGTTCTGGTAGTGGGAATGGCTTTCGGTCTCGCGATCTTTGGCGCGGCGCAGGCTCACAGCGCTAGCGCTGCACTGCTCTGGATCAGCCTTGCCTTGGGAGGACTAGCTGCGGCCGCGCCCGTGGCGTGGACGGTTCCATCTCTTATCTCTCCGCGGGAAAGCGTCGGCACGCTGGCTGGCGCGGTGAATCTATGCGGTCAGATGGCGGCGATCTCTGCGCCCATCGTTACCGGCTACATCGTTTTCGCATCCCACTCTTTCGCCGCCGCGTTTGTGACGGCAACCGTGATTCTGCTGCTCGGAATTGTCGGCTACATTTTCTTGCTAGGACGCATCGAGCCGATCCCAGAACCGTGAGCTAGATCAGCAGCAACTCTCCGTTTCCTCACTACTTCCCGGCGGTCGCGGGCAGAACATCGTAGAGAGGTTGCGCGGGCTTCGCCTCTGGAGTCTCGTCTCCGACCGACATTGCCAGAATGCGAATCTTATCGTTATTGGGTAGCCTGATACTTTTCGCGCCCGCCGGCAGGTCGATCGGATATGCAAACAAATAGGAGTAACGGTAAGGCACATTCTCGCCGGCAGCATTGTGATGATGCGAGCAGTACCACGCGAGATCGGCCCGCTTGATGAAACCGGGGTTGATGCCGGTCATCTCGCCGTAATCGTCGTGGGAAGTGTCCTTCGAGCTCCACTGCCGATCGTCCCACTGGCCGACGAATCCGCCCCAGTCCTCAACGTTTAACTCGACCGCGGTGCCGCCTATGTTGAACGTCGCCTTCTGATCGCCGTCGACCGAAGCGGCCAGCAGGTACAACTTGTTGTAGCCACCTTGCGGCAGATCAATCGTCTGGCCTTTCGCGAGGACCGCATTGCGCGCGCCCGTTCTTGCCGGAGCGAGTTGGAACTCCACATCGTTGAATTTAATCTGCCCAGGCAGCATCTCCGCGGGTAATGCGTCTCCCCTACCATCAAATCCACCCCCGGACTTGGTGCCGTCATTGCTGGCGGTTGCCAGATCATATTTCAGCGGCACCGGAGCCGACCGCACGGCATCAAGCTTCGTGCGCGGGGCAGCTAACTGAACCGCGAACGTGCGCGGCTGATACGCAGAGAACGAAGTAACCAAAGCGCCTCCATTCACCGTTGCCGCTCCCAGCGGCTGCTCCTGACCATTCACTTCGCGTGCAGCGGTGATCGGCGCATTGAATGTCACGCGCACGTCCGCGCGCGGTTTGCCAGCGAGTTCAACCATGCGCACGATGATCTCATCGCTCAGTTCGGCTTTCTTCAGCGCCAATACTCGGATGCGCGGGCTGCTGACCTTCAGCAAGGAAAATTCACGGCCCAACGCCCCGGTATGCTTCGAATTTTGGAATGCGATCAGCGGATCGTTCAGCCGCTGCGCTTGCCAGTCGGTTTGCGCTTCGCGCCAGCCAGCCGCGTGTCCAGCGATTCCGTAAACGAACTCGTGATGTCCGATATCCTGCGTCCCCTGGTCCGCATAACCACCCCGGGTTCCGGGCGTGCGGATCAGCGTCAGTCGAATCGTGTGATCGTTGGGCTTATCCGATCCATTCTTGCAATCGGTCAGGATGGTCGCGCCGAACTCGCCGCTCGCATCGGTCAAGTCAATCCACTGATGCGACGGCACTTCGAACTTCTTCGGCTGCGCTGTCGGCCGTTCCATCGTCCCGATATCCCAGTTGTAAGTGGCCATCTCATTGGAAGCGGTCAGCGGAAAAGATGCTTTCAGATTTGACTCTTTCGTGTTCCAGTCGATTCTGTTGGCGAACTCCACGCGCTTCCCCGCATCGCCCGCAGACAAGCTGACGGTCTGTATGAATTTCGAGCCCGCGGTCTCGCGCGAAACTTCCACGGCCACCCGCGCCGGACCGTTTTCCACGACTCGGATCTTCGCCGGTCCGCTGACGTATGCTCTGGGCGCGGCTTGCTCCTGCTCCCAGTCCATATTCCAGCCCGGCCAGTGCTCGGGATTGTCATAGGAAATCGCCAGCCGCGCGGGTGCGGCGAGCAATTCTCTGCCAATCGACTTGTCGAAAATGCTAGCAACGTCTCCATCCGCATTCAGCGTCACGCGGTAGTACGGGTTCTCGAGCAAGTTCTCCGAAACTCGCAGGGTGGCAGAGGCAGCTGATCCGGCGGTGAGTTGCACATCGTAAACGGCATAGCCAATGGATGGAGTTCTGGCCAGGAAAATCACTTTCCCGTGCGAAATCTGCGCAGGAACTGCTTTTCCATCTGACCCACTCACCTGTACCGACTGCGGCACGCCGGCGGGAAAATCCACGCTCGCCTCCACCAAATCTTCCCGTGCGACGTCGAGCGGGTTGAAGACGGCAATCGGCACGCCTTTCGTCTCGGTATCCAGCGCTGCGGAAATGCCTTCGCTCGCATTGGTAAGCACACCGGCAAACTGATTCATCGCGATCACATCATCGTTCCAGGCAAACTCGTAAGCCTTGGGGGTCGCAGTTCCGGCGGCGATGTCGTGGAACTGGCCGCCCATCACCAGCGTCCACGCATCATTCAAGCGCTCGATCGGATACGGCCGTGCGCCCAGCCATTCCGCAGCGATCGAAGCCTTCTCCGCCGCATCGGCTAGCAATTCTTCTTTCCGCAGCCAGCGCTTCTGATAAGCCTCGGACGTCAACGATCCGGCAGAATGATTGGTCAGCTCCATTTCGCCCGTGTAGCGCGGAAGGCCGGCGGCTTCGGTCGGCGTGATATCGAGAAACATCTGCTCCGCGTTCGCCGAAATCACATGCACCGGGCCATCGCCCACTTTCACGGCAGGGCCCAGAGCATGCGAGAGCTCAGAGAAAAGGCGGCCTTCGATGGGTGGGAAACTAGCCGTGCCCTTCGTCACGATGGCCTCCAGCCGCTTCACGGATTCCTCATCCGGAGTTCCCCCGATGTCGCCCGTGCCGTAATAGTGATAATCGGTGAGAACTCCGGTGACTTTTCCATTGAGTTCCACCCGCGCCGCCCAATTGTCCTGGTGTCGGCTCAATTCTTGTTCCTGTTGTCCTTCCGCAAGAACCTTCTGCTGGTTGCGCAAATCGATGAATTCCTCAATCTGCTTTGGGTCCAGACGCTTTTCCTTATCCTGCGCTTCATCCACCGTCTGGCGCAGAGGCTGCAGTCTTTTATTCAAATCTTCCAGCGCCGCATTCGCCGGCACCGGCGGCAGCGGCTTGCTGAGATCGTTATAAATTCCTCCGCTGTAATCGCCGGGATTCAACCCTGCCAGCACGCTTTCGCCATCCGGTCCCACCCAAACGCCCACGTTGAACGGCGTTCCTTCCGGCGTCCTCTCCAGCGATTCCACTCCACCCCCAGGCGCCGACGATCCCCAGACCAGTTTCTGCGTCGAGAAGCCTTTCACCCCGGAGTGTGCAAGAATCGTCGGCAGCGACGCCGGGAATCCGAAGCAATCGGGCAGCATGTATTCCGCACTGGCCCTGCCAAGTTCTTTGCGAAACCAGTTATTGCCGTACAGCACTTGCCGGATGATGGTCTCGGCGCTGGGTGTATTCACATCGCCCTCTTCCATGGAGGACCCCGCCGGGAACCATCTTCCTTCGTCGACATACTTCTTCATCCTGGCAAAATCGGCGGGAAAATATTCCTTCATCAAACGGTAGCGGTTGGCCCCGCTGAAATTAAAAATGTAGTGTGGATATTTGTCGAAGAGCTCGAAATTACCCTCCATCGTCTTGCGAATGTATTGATCGATGACCTGGGGATACTCCCACCGCCATTCCGTATCCAGATGTGCATAGCCAACCACATAAAGCGTAGGTTGAGTGGTCAAATCGGGCCTTTCCTTGGTCACGGCCTTCGTCTGCGCATTGCCCGTGCCGAAAAATAGAAAGATGAAGCAGGCCAGTGGAACCGTCACCGAAGTCACGTGGAATCGTCGCATCGTACTCTCCAGAATTTTTTCCTTTGCCAGGTAAGCGGCTTTACCATATCAGGTTTTGAAAGATGGGAAAGCCGCACCCGATACTCTCGCCATGAATGGTGTAGGTTAGACGTATGCCGCCGAAGCCGCACGCGCGACCACCCCGCTGGTACACGATCCCGGTACGCGTCTTGCTGGTGACGCTCATCGGCACTCTGCTCTCCTTCGCTGTCGGCCTGTTTCTCGGAATCATCGGAACCGTGGCCCTTTCCGCTTTGCGCCGCATTAGTCCCAACATGACCCTGGCCTACCGCCATATCGCTCTACCGTTTGCGGTGGTCGCCGGAAGCATCATCTTTGTTCTCGCACTCGCCATGGAAATCCGCCACTATCGCCAAATGAAGACACTCGCAGCGATCGAAAGAGTCAGCTAGATATGCCCAGCGCCTTGCCCCCTCGCATTGCCATTGCCATGCCGCATTCCGGCGATCGCCAATACGCGGAGCGCGCAATCCCTCAATATGAACGCGCCGTGAGACTCGCCGGGGGCGAACCGGTGCGTATTCCGCTCGACCTGTCACCCGCGGAAGTGACACAAATCGTTGAGTACTGCGACGCTGTGCTCCTGCCTGGCAGCAAAGCCGACATCGACCCCGCGAAGTTTGGCGCAACTCGCTCTCCGCGCGCCGCAGCCGCCGATGTTCGCCGCGACACCGTTGACCAACTCCTGTTGCAGGATGCCTATAATCTGCGCAAACCCGTCCTCGGCATCTGCTACGGCCTCCAGAGCCTGAACGTTTATCGCGCCGGCTCCCTGATCCAGCACATCCCGGACTTCCTGCCGGAGGATTTGCGAACGCGCGTCAATCATCAAGCGGGAAAGACAGTCGGAGTCGCGCACACCGTCGAGATTGCGAAGGAATCCGGACTGGCGCAAATCATCGGCAGAAGGAGCGAACGCGTAATCCCGGTAAACTCATCGCATCACCAATCGGCAGACACGATCGGCAAAGGCTTGCGAATGGTAGCCCGCTGCGTCGACGACGGCATTATCGAAGCACTGGAGGGTACAGATCCCAATCATTTTGTGCTAGCGGTGCAATGGCATCCCGAGCGTTCCGTGGATGACGACGAACCCTCTCGCGCTATTTTTCATGTGCTCGTGAAAACTGCGCAGGCCCGGCGCAAGGAACTGAGCGGGAAGGTCGAAAATAGGAAGTGAACCTATCTCGTCTTCTTGCGCGGTTTCTTCGGTTTTCCACGCGCCTCCAACAACACCACCACGTGCGCAACTGCGGTATTCTCCAGGTTGAGTCCTTCCGGAGTCTTCGCTTTTAGCCCGATGCAATCCGAGTCGACTCCCAACAAGTGGGCGACATGCTCTCGCATCGCCGCCGCATGCGGTCCAATCTTCGGAGCGGCCAGAATAAGGCTGGCATCGACATTCGCCACGCCGTGTCCGGCGCTGTGTACGCGTTTCAGCGCCTCGCGGAGGAAGACGGCAGAGTCCGTGCCCTTCCACCTAGCGTCAGAAGGCGGAAAGAGAGCTCCAATATCTGGCGCAGCCACGGCCCCAAGCAATGCGTCGGTGATGGCGTGCAGAAGCACATCACCATCGGAATGCCCACCCAGACCTTTGTCATGGGCGAGCAGGATGCCGCCAATCTTCAACACAATTCCGGGACGGAATTCATGCGAATCAAAGCCATAGCCAATTCTCATGGCGGGCTTAGGCGCAAACCGTTGGTCTTTCGTCTTAGCCATCCACTTCAATGACCGCCTGTCTGTGATGTTTTCAAGTAGAACTCTGCTAACTCCATATCCGCCGGGGCCGTGATCTTGATATTCCGCGGCGAACCCATCACGACGGCCACATCGTGCCCCGATCTTTCGACCAAGGAAGCTTCATCCGTCCCCATGAATCCGTCCGCCGACGCTTCATCGAATGCTTTCTTGATCACGCCGTAGCGAAAGCCCTGCGGCGTCTGCGCCATAACGATTCCGGCGCGTGGGAGCGTCGCTTTAATCAGGGCTCCCTCGGCCGTCCGCTCAACTTGTTTCACGGTATCGACGGCCGGAAGACCGGCGATCGCCGCCCCATATTTCCGCGCTCCCTCAATCACTTCCTGGATGATTTCCCGGGTCACAAACGGGCGCACCGCATCGTGCACCAGAACGATATCGTCGACTGCAGCCTCAACTGCATTCAACGCGCTCTCCACCGACTGCTGACGGTGGTCGCCGCCGACCACGAATTCGACCTTCTTTTTCAGGACGTCCGCCGCATCGGCCTCAAGACGCGCGCGAAACCCGGCAATCTCGTTTTCCCGGAGCGCAATCCAGATCTCGCTCACCGTATCGACGGCAGCAAACTTACGCAGGGTGTGAATGAGAATTGGCCTTCCGCCCAGTTCGGTAAATTGCTTCGAGGGCAGCGGCTTTTTTTGTTTGTCCTTGGCGCCGACGAGCATCGGAGCCATGCGAGTCCCCAGACCCGCCGCCGGAATTATGACCGTCACCTTCATCGCGGGGTGTAAGTATACGAGCGCCGAGGGAGGAGTTCAAATCCGCCCCACAGGCGACGACACGGTCAGGCGGCACTTCGAGCGACGGCCGCGAATCCTGTGCGCGTTACTCGTCTACAGCAAACACTGTAGGCGCCCGGGCTGGGAGAGTTACGCACTTTTTGCACGGCAAACTCGGCACCCACGGCATCTCACATCCCGCGCCGGCGCTCAGCATCTCACTCTGAGTCACAGAGTTAACAATTTTCATTAAGACAAGCTCGGCCTGGCAGCCAACGTGCACGTCATCACTATGACTGGAGTTGACGCCCTGGCAGCTTAGGCCAACCTAACCTGTCGACTTAAAGCGCCACCAAAACTCGCCATGAGAATGATCAAAGCTCGTTTCTGGATTGAGATGCTGGCGCTAGCAAGCGTCCTCGCGTGCGCCCTTGCGCTCTTTCTTGCAACGCTTGGAGCCGCCGCGGGAGCTGCCAAGGCAGAGCCTGAACCCGGGCAGCCGCCAGACACATCCGCAGCGACGGCACAGTCCTATGAGGGCATCATCACGGACACTCACTGTGGCGCAAAGCACTCGGCCGCCGTGGGCATGGCTGCCGCCGATTGCACTCGGGCTTGCGTCCACAGCGGAGAGAGCTTCGCTCTGGTCGACGGAGACAAAACCTACAGCCTGGAAGGCGAACCGGCGGCACTGAAGCGGTTGGCCGGGCAGCGGGTCAAGATCGTGGGAACTCTCAGCGGCAAAACCATTGCGGTGGCAGCGATTGCCGCATCCTAGGGCGGAGTCGGCTTACTCTCCACCAGCGTGGTCGGAACTGCGGCCGCTGGCCCCGGTGCTCCGGGGATAACCGGCACGGCGGGCTGCGGCGGCCCGATCGCGCGGGTAAACCCACGCTCATCCCACTTCCCGAAGATCATCTTTCCAGCCGTGGTCTGCAGTACAGAAGTAACCGACACATCAATCGTCTTGCCGATCATCTTTCGCGCGTTGTCCACAACCACCATGGTTCCGTCATCCAGATAGGCGACCCCCTGGTTGTACTCCTTGCCTTCTTTCAGGATGAACACCTTCATGATCTCGCCGGGCAGCACAATCGGTTTGAGCGAGTTCGCCAGCTCGTTGATGTTGAGGACCTCGACTCCCTGCAACTGCGCCACCTTGTTCAGGTTGAAGTCATTGGTGATGATCTTTCCCTCGTAGACCTTGGCCAGTTCGATCAGCTTCAGGTCCACTTCGCGAACCGTCGGAAAATCATCTTCCACGATCTGGATCTGAAGAGTCGCCATCTTTTGCAAACGCTGCAGAACGTCAAGCCCGCGCCTTCCGCGGTTTCGCTTCAGCGAGTCCGCCGAATCGGCCACCAGTTGGAGTTCGCGCAGCACGAACTGGGGCGTGACGATGATGCCGTCGAGGAATCCGGTTTCGGCGATGTCGGCGATGCGGCCGTCGATGATCACGCTAGTGTCCAGGATCTTGTAGCTTCTCTTGCCCTGTTTTTCGCCGCCAAAGACTCCCCCCAAGGCCGCAAGGTTCAGCAAGTCGCCCTTGCTCGCGCCCACGATCAGGCCGACGTAGGCCATCAGCAACATCACCAGGATTTGCAGAAAACTTTGGGTGTTACCGGAAGGCACGCTGCTGCGAATGACCAGAGCAAACAGGTAGGCACCGCAGATTCCCAAGATGCTCCCGATGGCCGCGCCGATCAGCCGCTTCAGGCTGACCGTCCGAAGCTTCCACTCGAACAGGATGATTCCCGCCCCGACCACTGCCCCGACTCCCGCATCCTGAGGCCGGGACAATCGAAAAGGCTCAATAAAATAGCTTGCAACAGAAACTACGATGACAAAAAGAAGACGTACAAGAACTAGATCCACAGTATGACCTCCCCGGATGCAGCTCCGCTACACGTCTGGCGCGATGCACCCGTGCCTCTTCCTCTCCGCCCCCGGACGGGAATCGGCATTTCGACCAATGCGGGGCGCGCAAGAATTAGGGGGATGAATGTACGCCCCGTCCCGGCCCGGTGGAGGCGTGGCCGGAAGGACCTTCAGTAAACCACGCCAAGAGTATATACCTGGCAGCAAAGGCCGGCGAAGAAACAACATGGAGAGGCCTCAGTCCATGCCTATCGCCATCGATCGCAATAGCTTCCGCCACCCAGGGCGCGGTGAACTGGGACAAACTGGGACACCGACAGCTTCCCGGCGGAAAAAATCATAGGTCTCGATTCTCGCGTGCAACTTTTGGGTCCCCCCAGCTGAGATAGGGTGTAGTGTAAAAGAGGCAAAGGAGGTAGCTCCTGAACAAGCTTGGACTCGCTGGTTGGGATCTGGCTTTCCGCATTCGTTGGGGGCGACACGGAGCCCAAACCAGCTGATTCCACTCTCAACATCCATGTCAGCTCGTCACGCTCGAACAGTCACGACCCGCTAAAGGTTGAGGGGCGTCGGCGGCGGCAAGAAATATGAGCAGCAGGCCACCGATTTCGAGAGTCCACTCTGGGCCCGCGGTGACTACAAAGCGAGGAACGTTGCAGTGAAAGTAAGAGACGCGCACAGCTATGATGTCGACGGAGCCTCCGAGTTTCTGTTTCCCCATAAGAAAACCAGGGACTTTCAGGCTCATTGGCACCATGCAGTAGTCACTGGGCGCTAGACTTCCCTCCATGAAAGCTTTAATGATCACCAGCCTCTCCGGCCCCGACTCGCTCGCCGTCCAGGAGGCTCCCGCAACGATTCCGAAGCCCCCGCAAACCATGGTCCGCGTCGGCGCCGGTGGTCTGAACTTTGCCGACTTTATGACAACCAAGGGCGGCTATCCGGGAACTCCGCCGCCGCCGTTGATTGCCGGACGTGAATTCTCCGGCGTAGAAGAGAACACCGGCCGCCGCGTCATGGGCTACATCCAGTGGGGAGCCTTCGCCGAGAGAGTGGCCGCGTATCCGAATACACTCTGGCCCGTCCCCGAACCCTGGACCGACGAACAAGCCGCTGCCTTTCCCGTTAACTATTTCACCGCCTATCTCGCCTACTGGCAGGCCGGGATGACTGCGTCGCCAGCGGCAGGGAAGAATCATCGCGTCCTCATCCACGCCGTAGCCGGTGGCGTGGGCACTGCAGCCGTCCAAATCGGGAAGCTTCTCGGCGTCGATATGTACGGCACGTCCTCCTCTGACGAGAAACTCGCGCGCGTGGCAGCACTCGGCCTCGAGCACGGCATCAACTACAAGCGGCACGACTATGAAGAAGTTGTGAAGAATCTCACTCGCGGCGAAGGCGTTGACGCCGTCTTCGAAATGCTCGGGGGAGAGCACACCGCGAAGAGTCTCCGCTGCCTGCGGGACTTCGGCCGCGTGATCCAGTACGGCACCGCCACCGGCAAGCAGCCCCAGCTCGACCTGCGCGCGCTGTACGCAAAATCCGCGAGCATTCAGGGCTTGTGGCTTACCTACCTGTCGCAAAAGTCCGAGATCATGCAGCCCGCGTGGCGTCAGCTCTCCGAATGGATCGCGCAAACTAAGCTCACTCCCGTGATCGGCCACCTCTTCCCGCTCGATCGCGCCGCAGAAGCTTACAAGCTCCTGCAAGAAGGGAAAAACTACGGCAAGGTAGTGCTGAAGATCTCCTAGCCTGAAGTGCTGTGCTGGAAGAGGTGTACACTTGTGCCGCGGTGCGGCCGAGCGACAATGCCTTTTCCGCCGCCATCCTCATTCGAGGGTGTACTTCGCACTAATCCGAGGCTTTCCATGTCGAAGCTTTCCCGCTTCTTGCCGCCCGTATTCCTCTTTACTCTCGCACTGTTTCCTTCCCCAGTCGTATTCGGACAGGCTCCAGTCCCTTCAAACCCTGAAATCGAGCGCCGCGTGGACGCTATTCTGAAGAAGATGACGCTCGAGCAGAAAATCGGCTACATCGGAGGTACCGGTTTCGCCGTTCGTGCCCTGCCGGCTCTCGGCATCCCCGCCTTTGAAATGTCCGACGGCCCGCTCGGGGTACGCAGCAACCAAAAATTCCCCTCGACCACCTACGCCGCCGGCATCGGGCTGGCCGCCTCCTGGGATCCACAACTGGCGGAGCGTGTCGGCGCGGGCATCGGTAAGGACGCCCGTGCGCGCGGCATTCACTTCATGCTCGGACCCGGCGTCAACATCTATCGCGCACCCATGAACGGCCGCAACTTCGAATACTTCGGCGAAGATCCCTTCCTCGCAAGCGCCGTCGCCACCGGCTACATCACCGGCATGCAGAAGCAGGGCGTCAGCTCCACAGTGAAGCATTTCCTCGCCAACAACTCTGAGTTCCTCCGGCACGATAGCGATTCCATCCTCGACGAACGCACCGCACGAGAGATTTACCTTCCTGCTTTCGAATCTGCCGTGAAGAACGCGCACGCGGGCGCGATCATGGATTCCTACAATCTGGTCAACGGCCTGCACTCCACGCAGAACGCATACTTCAACACCGACGTTGTCAGAAAACAATGGGGATTTCAGGGCGTCATGATGTCGGACTGGGTTGCGACTTACGACCCCGTAGGCGCGGCCAATGGTGGCCTTGATCTTGAAATGCCGACCGGCGCCCACATGAACAACGATAAACTGCTACCCGCCATCCGCGACGGCCGTGTCAAGCCAGCCACCATCGATGCAAAAGTGCGCCACATCCTCACCACGGCGGCCTGCTTCGGCTGGCTCGATCGCGAGCAGACCGACCTCTCGATCTCCAAGTACAACGAAGAGGATCGTCTCGTGGTTCTCGACGCCGCTCGGGAAGGCATCGTTCTACTCAAAAATGAAGGTTCGCTTCTTCCTCTCGATAAGCAGAAGATCAAAACCGTTCTCGTTGTCGGTCCAGACGCCTGGCCCGCGCAGCCGGTCGCCGGCGGCAGTGGGAAAGCAATTCCGTTTTCAGCCGTAAGCATTCTGGAAGGCATCGGGGCCTACGTCGGTGCCGCCCCAACTGTCTACTACGAGCGCGGTGTCCCCAAGATGATCGACCTCGCCGCCTCCACCGAATTTTCTACCGCCGCGCAAAACGGCGAGCGGGGCCTCAAACTGGAAACCTTTCCAAACGGAGATTTGTCTGGCCCTCCCGCCTCCACGCAAAAAGTGCACGATCTCAATTTCGTCGGAAAGTCATGGGACGACTTCGACAACATGGACGAAGCTCTGGATTTGTTTGAAGCGGGTAAAAAACCCTCGTCCCGCCGCTGGACCGGTTTCTATATCGCACCGCAGGCTTCTTCCTACGAAGTCGCTGCCGAATACTCCGGCGAGGGCAACGGCTATCGCCTTCTCGTGGATGACAAAGTGATCTTTGATCAGTGGAAAACTGCCACCGCGTTGCAGGACCACAGGACTTTGAAACTCTCCGCGGGACCGCACAAAATTGTCGCCGAAGCCTACCAGGATTTCCCCGTTGGCGGCCGCCTGCGCGTCGGCATCATGGATCAGCACAAAATCATCTCTGCCTCCGCGAAAGCCGTCGCCGCCAAGGCTGACGTTGTCATCATTGCCGCGGGCTTCGACGCGCTTGGCGAATCGGAGGGTGCGGACCGGACCTTCAGCCTGCCCTTTGGTCAGGAAGAGTTGATCCGTGAACTCGCCGCCGTCAACAAGAACACCGTCGTCACCGTCACCTCGGGAGGCAACGTCGACCCCGGCGATTGGCTTGATCGCGTTCCCGCTTATCTCGAACTCTGGTATCCGGGAGAGCGCGGTGGCACGGCGCTCGCCGAAATCCTCTTCGGCGCTGTCAACCCCTCTGGCCGTCTTCCCGTCACCTTCGAGCGGCGCTGGGCCGACAATCCCGTTCACGACAGTTATTACCCCGAATCGGGCACGAACCATGTGGTTTACAAAGAAGGTGTGTTCGTCGGCTATCGTGGTTACGAGCACAATCATGTGAAGCCGCTCTATCCCTTTGGTTATGGCTTGTCCTACACCACGTTCCAGTACAGCCACATCGAGGTGAAGCCGGAAGTTGGATCATCCGTCGGTGCGCCATACACCGTCGGCTTCGACGTGACCAACACGGGACACATGGCGGGCGCCGATGTAGCGCAAGTCTACGTCTCCGAAGCCCAGCCAACCGTACCCCGTCCACCGAAAGAGTTGAAAGGCTTTTCCCGCGTGGAGCT
The DNA here is from genome assembly GCA_049584315.1 of Candidatus Sulfotelmatobacter sp. GTDB lineage: Bacteria > Acidobacteriota > Terriglobia > Terriglobales > Acidobacteriaceae > Sulfotelmatobacter. The sequence goes on from JBAUXO010000103.1 coordinate 124,646, forward strand.
CGCACCCGGTGAAACGAAGCATGTGACCGTTACGCTCAGTCCGCGCGCTTTCACTTTCTACGACGCCACCCCGAAACACTGGCACGCAGATGCGGGCAAGTACACCGTCGAGGTGGGTCGCTCGTCCGAAGAAATTCCTCTGCACGCCGACATCACGCTGCCCGGCGCCTACGATGTCGAGAATGACAAGTGATGACAGCGCGAGAGTGCCCGCGTGGAGAGCGGGCACTCTGGCCCGCTGCCTTTGACATGATTTCGATCTTGTGGCAAGAGCGCTCCTGCATTGCTTATCATGCGTCAAACACGTATGCGTTACTCACCAGGAAATTCACCAGCGAGCACAAAACGATCGCGACGCTGTTCGCGGCCAGGTAGTCCAGGTGCTCGAAGGAGACTATGATTTTCATCAAAACTAGATTGCCTCCTATGGAAACGGCCCCATTGGCCAGGTTGAACCGCGTTAGCCGCCGCAGCGAGTTGCCCCAGGATGGCTGTACCCGATCTGCCCATGTGTAGCGTTCGTGCCATAGAAAGTTGTGTACCACCGTCGCCTCCACCGCCAATGCCGTCGCCGTAAGATAGTTGAGACCTGCCACGCTCTTGAGCAGGAATAACAACGCAAGTTGCAGCCCGCTGCCAATTCCGCCGACCAGACTGAAGCGCAACCATCTCGCGAAATTTCCCTCGGGCCGAGACCGCATTCTCAGAAAGCGGGCGATGACGGGCCGTGGATCGCTCACTCGCTCACTCTCTCTTCGCGATAAAGCCGCACCGCGTTCTGCAACGTAACGCAAATCAACATCAGCACCATCCCAGCCAGCCCAATCGCGCCTCCAACATCGAACCACCGATATTGCCCGCCGGGAACATGCACTCGCAGCTTCCACAAGAGCATCAGATTGCCCAGTGCCAGCAGCAGCCGCAATTCCGTCGGGCCAAATCTCCAGAACGACAGGCGAAACTCTCCCAGCGTCTGCGTCGCAAGATAAGACTGAATCGAAAGCAGGAGGAAGCCGACCAGCAAGCCGACCGCGATCCAGGGATGCATGTAGCCAGACAACGCCAGCCCAGCCATGAGCGCGAGCGCTCCAAAGCTATCGACCATGTGGTCGACATAAAATCCATAGCGTGGACGCTGCCGTTGCCGCACCCGCGCCAGCGTGCCGTCGAGCGAGTCGCCGAGCCAGTTCAGCGCGAGACAGAGGATCGAGCCCAGCAGCGCATACCTGTTCCACCGCGACCACGCATAACAAGCGCCAGCGCCAAACTGTGCCGCTAACCCCAACCCCGTCAAATGATCGGGACCGATCCATGGTGGCGTGCGCGCTGCCAGCCATACCAATGCCTTCTTCTCCGCACCTGCGACCCAGCTCTCTTGCACCCGCCTCATCTCAGGCGCCGGTCGCGCGCACCTGATGTCGAAATGCGCTTTCGAATCCACCATCTCACAGAGTTCCGTCATCCTGGGTGCCATGCTCCCCTCCGCCATTGTGTCCTCCATGCTTTTCTGCACTTTCTCCGACGCCACACTGAAACAAAAGGCTCGCGCTTTCAATGCTCTCGACCTCAAGCCCTTCTCAATCGCAGATCAGCGCGCAAGTGATTGCCGAAACTGATAGTTACGATCGCAGGTCATCTGTAAGGAAGTTTCATCTGGTGACCCCGGAGTATCAATAAAGGAACTGGTCGCGAGCAGATACGCGATAAACGCTTCCCGGCGAGCACACCTCTGGTAGGCTTTGAAAGAAATTTGCTCGCCTAAAATCTACGCACCATGGCCAGACTCTTGCGGTTTTTCCGTCCCTCCCACCAGCACACGGCTTTCTCGGCCACGCTGCTGATGATGGGGACGGTGATGGTTTCGCGGGTGATCGGCTACGTCCGCGAGGCCTACATCGCCTACGCCTTCGGCGCCGGGGCGCAGACCGACGCCTACGTCGCCGCCTTTACGCTCCCTGACTGGCTCAACTACATCGTGGCCGGGGGTGCGGCTTCGATCACATTCATCTCGATCTACACACGCTTTCTGGCTGAGAAGCGTGATGCCGACGCCAAGAGAACTTTCTCCGCCGTCATTACCGTAATGACTACGGTGATGATTGTCGGAACCGTAATCGCGGAAATCTTCACCCCGCAATTCGTACGCTGGATGTTTCGTGGTTTTTCCCCGGTCCAGGTGGACCTGACGATCCATCTCACGCGCATTCTGCTGCCCGCGCAGATCTTCTTCTATGTCGGCGGAGTAGTTTCCGCGGTTCTGCTGTCGCATCGGCTGTTTCTTTTCCCCGCGCTTGGGCCGCTACTCTACAACGTCTTCATTATTTTTGGCGGCGTCGTAGGCGGCCGCCATTTCGGCATCGCTTCACTGGCTTATGGTGCGCTGGTGGGAAGTGTCGTGGGCCCGTTTCTCGCCAGCGTGATCGGGGCGGTACGCATCGGCACCGGATACCAGCCCTCCTTCGACGTGAGGAATCCCGCCTTCCGCGAGTGGGTGCGGCTGTCGGTTCCGCTGATGCTCGGCGTCTCCCTGGTCACGGCCGACGACTGGATCCTGCGTCACTACGCCGCCAGCGGCATTGGCGACATTGCCCGCCTCAACTATGCGAAGCGCCTGTTCGCAGTGCCCATCGCGGTTCTCGGGCAAGCCACAGGACAGGCCTCTCTGCCATTTTTCGCCCGACTGTTCAACGAGAAGCGCTTCCAGGAATTCACCGCCACCGTCAACGATTCGGTCTATCGAGTCGCCGCCGCATCCTTCCTCGCCACGGGATGGATGATGGCCGCCGCTTTCCCGTTGATCGATCTGGTCTATCGCCGCGGGCGCTTCCTCGTCTCCGACACACAAACCACGGCCATCTACTTCTTCTGGTTCTCTCTTTCTCTGGCTTTGTGGTCCGCCCAGGGACTCTACGCTCGCGCTTTCTATGCCGCCGGCGACACCCTCACGCCCATGGTTGCGGTTACAGTAATCACCAGCGCGTCCTTGCCGATTTATTCGCTGCTCTTCCATCATTACGGCGTGGTCGGTCTGGCCTTCGCCTCGGACACCGGCATCGGAGCGAATCTGCTGGCGCTTGCCTGGCTGCTGCATTATCGAAAGATGGTGTCGCTGAGAACGCTGCGCTGGGACGAGTTAGGAAAGTCCGCATTGGCCGCGATCACCGCCGGCGGAATCAGCCTGGAAGTTGCGCGGATCGTGCCTGCACCTGCCTACGGGCTCAGCAGTCGCATCGCCGACCTGCTGCAACTCGCTCTGATTACCGTAACCTGGGCAGCCGCGACTTTGCTGAGTCTATGGCTGCTGAAATCCCAGTTGCCCAACGATCTCCGCCGCCGCAAGCAGGTTGCCTATCCTGCCGTTGCGCACAACGAGGGCAAGGAAATCCTGCGAGGGGGAAGCGAACCGTAGTGGCTCGAATGGTTTGAACCAGAGAGAACTGGAACCCCAGGAATACTGGGATTCCAGTGCGTCATACCACGATTTGATGGTTTGACTACGCGGACATCGCGCGTCGCTGAGTACGATTCTCGCGAATCGAGGCTACGCCGCGGCGGATATTCAGCCATCCGGCTTCTTGAAAGAGATGGAAGAGGTCATAGCTGTAGGGTACTTCGCCGGTGATGATCTCTTCTTTTCCTTGATCATCGGTAACGGCGAAAGCAACCTGCACCGGCTCATCCGGCGAGTTCTGTTTGGTAAAGTGGACGAGCTTTACATTGAGGGTGGATTGCTCTTGCGATTGCATCGGCATACGTTTCCTCCATTTGTTTTTTGTATTGGTATTGAACGTACTCAGTCAGAAGGATCGAAGACGCAACTGATGCGCAGAAGTTTTGTAAAACTTTGTGATTGCCAAAAAGAATTGCGAGATTCGCGCTCCTGACTGCGACTGCGGCACATAAAATCGCCCGGCTGTAGAATTTGCGCCACCTCCTGTCGTGAATAGGTTCAACCAGAGGCCGCGTCTTGTTGCAGCCTCGCCCCTTCCGGCGTAGGTTGGAGAGAATCGGGGGCGGGCCGACAAAAGTTTCCTTGCGGTCAGGAATTCCTCGCCGTCTCATGCCCGAACGTCAGATTGGGACCGGTTTAATTTCATGCAAGCCATTGGCATCGTTTTCGGCAACTAACTTACATAGCAAATTTGCGATCACGACGAAAGGTGGATTTTGATGAACAATTTGATTCGATCGATTTTGAAGACTGCCGTTTACTTTCTGGACCAAACCGACCGCTTTACCAGCGACGTGCGCGACCGGGTCGCCGATGGTGTCGACCGTGCCACCGACCGAGTGTCGGACTTGCGTGACCGGGCGGAGGACCTTTATTCGGGCGAAGATCACAGGGTTCGTAATGTGCTCACCTTTGCGGCTGGAGTAGGCGTTGGTATTGGCGCTGCCCTGCTGTTTGCTCCCGCCAGCGGTGAGGAAATCCGCGGTCAAATCGGAGATAAGGTGCAAGACATCGGCGACCGGGTGCGGCAGCGTTTCTCTTCGCGAACCTCAACTGGTACGGAAGGCCACTAGGCTTTTTCCGCAGTCAGCGAAATTCCCTTCCGCGCTAACCCGCCTTGACCTGCTTTAGCGCTGCGCTACAGGCGTGTGTCCAAGCCAGTCGATTTCGAGCGCGCGAGCGGAGTGTTCCAAACAACACTCCGCCGCGCGGAAGCCACGGCAGTCTCTGCATGGATCACCACTACGGCAGCAAGCCGTAAACGTCCAGCTCGGTAGAAGTAGGAACAAAAACTCTCCCCCCCGCGATGGTTGGCGAGGTGAACTTCGATGCCGCCCCGGCAGTGTCCCGAGATCCCGCTTGTGAACTGTTGTAGAGTTCCGTGGCGACGTTGGTGGCCTCGTAGGCGTGTAGCACCGAGGGTCCACTTTGCGAGGGATCGGACCCATCATAGGCCGAGTTATCGATGTCCCAAATAATGCCGTTCGTCGTTCTATTGGCCGACAGGGAGGCAGTCGCCCCGTGCGTCGTCGCATAGACCACGGTACCCACCGAGGCCGGCGACAGCGGGGTCGCATTGCCAGGGTTCCAGTTGAAGGCGCGCAGTACATCATTGTTGCAGTGATAGTAGAGAAAGCCATTCCAATAAACCGGAGTTGAAAAAATGTTATCGTCCGGATTCGAACCGCTGCCCGTCTGCAGCGTCTGGATCACATTGTTGAGCTGGGGGTTGTAGCTGTATCCGCCCATGTTGTCGCGACTGACGGCGAAGATATTGCCGTCCTTTCCTCCTCCGATGGTCTCACTCGGATAGGAGGAAGAGACCGGCATCAGAATATTTCCCCCGCTGCCCAGATCCGCGTCGTTCTCGGCAAGCGTAGGATTGTCATCCGGCATGAAGAAACTCAGCACCGACAAATTGCTGGGATCCAACTGCAGGAATGCATCGTTATATCCGTCGGTTATAGAGTTGTTAACGGTCGATATGTCATCGCCGAAGTCGACTCCAGTCATTAAATAAACGTAGCCGGTGGTGTCGTCGATGGCCGGGGCGCCCCCGCTGGACCACAACCCCCCGCCCCCATTATCGTTCGGCGTGGCATTGAAGACCGCCGTAGCCTGCGCTGAGGGCGAAAGGTTCGTCTTGTCGTAGGCCAGTAACCAGCCATGGGTACAACTTCCGAAGCCAATGTAGATCGCGTTCGTAACCGGATCTAACGCAAGCCCCGTGCGCTGAACGCACGATGTTTCGAGCGTGATGGTGTGGGCCGACGAACCGCCTTCGGTGCCGGAAACCGATCCGGTTATGTTTACCGGGCCACCGAACTTTTCCGCACCTGTGGTTACATCCAGCGCGTGCAAGAAAAACGGATTGGAATAGCCGGACTCCTCGGCCACCAGGTAAATCGTGTTGGTCGTTGCATCGATCACCGGTGTCGACAGAATGCCGACAACGAAGACCCCATACTCATTGTCCTTGGTGACAGATGGGCCAAGGTTGACGTGCCAGAAGGGCGTGGTTTGCGCCCCAGTTGCGTCGAAAGCGTAGACGCTGTTGTTCTGCGTCTCTACATACACCACGTCGTGTGTGCCGCCTGCAATGGTGATCTGCGGCAGATATAACGGTTGCGCGTAGATCTGGCCATCCACCGAATAAGAGAACAATTTTCCGAACTGCGTCGAATTCACATTCGCAGGCGTCAGAGCAACTTCCTGCATATACGCGCCATCGCGGGCGTCGTCATTGTGATAGGTAAGCACCGCCGCCTGCGCAACATTCACGACGGTCACCGCCGCGTTGGCACTGACTGACGGAGTCGTGGTTGTGGTCGCGGTCACGGTGTGGGCTCCAAGCACGGACGGAGCCGTGTACAGTCCGCTAGGGCTGACGGTGCCGGTCGTGGCATTCCCGCCGGCTACTCCGTCGACAGACCAAGTGAAGGTGGACTCCGTCGATCCCTGAATCGCCGCGGTGAATTGTTGCGTCGCCGACGGATCGATGGTTGCTGTCGAAGGTGTCACCGTAAAGTTAATCACCGTGACCGCAGCGCTGGCGGTGCCTGACGCATTGGCCATGCTGGCCGCGATCGTATGGGTTCCCGCCTGCGCCGGTGCGGTATAGAGTCCCGTGGCGTTGATGGAACCGACTGTGCTGTTTCCGCCGGCGATGGTATCCACGGACCAGGAAAATACCGGAGCGCTCAATCCCTGAGCCGTCGCGGTGAATTGCTCCGTAGCCGACAAAGCGACGGTCGCAATCGAGGGTGAAACGGAAAGGGTGAAGACCGCGACCGTAGCGTTCGCGGCACTGCTGGCACCGGTCGCCGTGATGGTATGGTTCCCCACAGCGGCGGGAGCAGTATAGAGTCCGGTTGCGCTAACCGTACCTACGGTCGCGCTACCGCCCACGATTTGATCCACCGACCAGGTGACAGACGCGTTAGGAATCCCTGGAACTGTTGCAGTGAACTGCTGTGTCGTGCCAGCGGCGACATTGACCGCACTCGGCGAGATCGTGATGGTATTTGAAACCGTAACGATGGCGCTCGCAGTCATCGAGGAATCGGCAGCGCTGGTCGCGATGATCGTATAACTTCCTGTCTGACTGGGAGCGGTGTATAGCCCGCTTGCGCTGATCGTTCCGACGGTGGAATTTCCGCCGCCGACCTTGTTTACCGACCAGTTGATTGCTGCGTTGGAAAATCCTTGAATGGTGCCAGTAAATGGCTGCGTGCCTCCGGGAGCAAGGGTTGCTGACGCCGGTGTGAGGGAAATGGCTCCCACCGCGACCGAGGCGTTCGCGCTCTTCGTGGTTTCCGCGACGCTGGTGGCGGTAACCGTGTGGCTTCCCGCTTGGGCGGGTGCGGTATACAAGCCGGAGGCACTAATGGTGCCCACCGAGGAATTTCCGCCCGCAGCCCCGTCGACGGACCACGTCACTGCGGTGTTCGTGGCGTTCTCGACCGTAGCCGTAAATTGTACAGTTGTGCTGACGGCGATGCTCACGGAAGTTTGATTCAGCGAAACGCTCACTGCGGAGGCGGGAGACGGACTGGCGTTATTCATTCCCTGACAACCGAGTAACGTGAAAGCGATCGCCCAACTCAGAAAAGAGCCAGAAATTCTTTCAGACGTTGTGGCCTTCATAGGGTCTCGAAAAAACCAAGCTATAGATGGCATTTGTGCCGCTACAGTTGCCGCCCTAGAGAACGATCGGACGGTGAGACTCCGTGGCAGGGACCAGTGGGCTGAATACAGCGGGGAGCGGAAAGACCTCAGGGAAGTGCTGTAGCCCGGCTAAGGAAGCGGCTTTACCGCGAATTTTCTAGCGACCGCTTAGGTCCTACGCCAGCAATCTGGCGGCGTCTTTGGCGTAATAGGTGAGGATCATGCTCGCTCCGGCGCGCCGGATACTCAGCAAAGCCTCCATCATCACGCGATCGCGATCGATCCATCCGTTGCGGGCCGCGGCCTCAATCATGGCGTACTCGCCGGAAACCTGGTAAGCGGCGAGAGGCAAGTCGAAGCGGTCGCGCGCGGCAGCGATGACGTCGAGATAGGGCATGGCAGGCTTGACCATGATCATGTCCGCGCCTTCCTCGACGTCGAGTTCGATTTCGCGCATGGCTTCGCGCAGATTCGCGCCATCCATCTGATACGAACGGCGGTCGCCAAATTGTGGCGCCGAGTCGGCGGCTTCACGGAACGGACCGTAGAAGCCGGACGCAAACTTCGCGGCATAGGAAAGGATCGGAGTATTGCCAAAGTTGGCCTCGTCGAGCGCACGGCGAATGGCGGCGACGCGGCCATCCATCATGTCGGACGGCGCGATAATATCGATGCCGGCGCGGGTGAGGGAGACCGAGGCGCGAGCCAGGAGTTCGAGACTCGAGTCATTGTCAATTTCAAATTTGCTATCAACCACGCTGGCCACGATCGCTGCCAGTTCTTCGATAACCTTTTCTTTTTTCTCGTGCCTTTTCACCGCCCTCAGGGTCGTTCCCTGCCGAGCGCTCAAAGCGTCTCTGGCGGCTGCGCCGAGGGACTGAGGCGTGGACCCGCCCTTTACCACGCCGCAGTGGCCGTGAGACATATATTCGCACAGGCACACGTCGCCCATCAGGATCAGGTCAGGAACTTCGCTTTTCAGCGCGCGCGCTGCTCGCTGCACGATGCCGTCATCGGCCCAGGCGCCGGTGGCCACTTCATCCTTTTCGTCAGGAAGACCAAAGAGAATTACCGAAGGCACGCCCAGCGACTGAACTTCCCGCGCCTCTCTCACCGCCTCGTCCACCGACAGATTAAACACCCCGGGCATGGAGCGAACTTCCTTGCGCACTCCCTCGCCCGGGCAAACAAACATGGGATAGACGAAGGCGTCGGGAGTGAGACGGGTTTCACGCACCAGGTTGCGAATCTGGTCGGTGCGGCGGAGGCGACGAAGGCGCGTCACAGGGAAGGCCATAAAGGCACCAGGGATTTCTGAGTGTGGCAGCCCGGTCTGAATGTCGATGGTGCCGGGGTCAAGACCCCGCTGAGCGGAGAAAGCCACTCTCAAGCCAATTCTAGCAGGAGCGATAAGGCTGAGGGACCAACCGAACGTCGCCATTTGGCCCGGAGAACTGCCAGCTCTTGACACTGAAGGAGTATGACGAAAGTAACACTCCGGCCTTCGAAAGCGATCTGGATCGCCGCTTTCCTCCATAGAATGGAGGCGGATGAGTCTGTTTCGACGGAACCGCTGGTTTGCGCTGGCTGGCGCAGTCACGCTTGCCTTCACCGCAGTGTCGCTCGCGATGCCGCGGGGCCCAGCGCTGACCGCAATTATCGATTTCGGTTATCTCCTGATCGCTCTGATGATCGCGGTGACCATGGTGTTGCATGCGTGGTCGGCTCAAGGTGTGGCGCGTCGCTTTTGGGTCCTCATGGGGTTCGGATATTTTCTTTGGGCTTCCAATCAAGCGGGGTGGGCGTATTGCGAGGTGCTGCGCCACCAAACCGTACCCGACCCCTGGTCCATGGATATATTTCTGTTTCTGCACCTAGTCCCGATGATCGCCGCCGTTGGGCTGCGACCGCATCGAGCGGAGGGCGAACTGAAATTCCGCGTGGGCACCCCGGACTTCCTGCTCCTGATGGTTTGGTGGATCTTCCTCTACGCCTTTGTGGTGTTTCCTTCGCAATATATTTCGGTGAACGTGGCGGAATATGACAGGAATTTTGGCGCCCTCTATCTGGTGGAGAGCGGCGTGCTGGTATTGGTGCTGGGGGCGGTTGCACGCGGAGCTCCCCGCGGATGGAAGGAGATATACCTGAACCTGATGGCGGCAAGCGCCTTCTATGCAACTGCTTCGCAAGCGGTCAACCTAGCCGTCACCAGTGGACGTTACTACTCCGGCTGTCTCTATGATGTTCCCCTCGTGGGAGCAGTGAGTTGGATGGCGGCAACCATCTTGAGCGCGCGCGAATGGCGGTTGGAAACGGCGCAGCCCAGAGGGGATGACACCTGGAGCACGATGTCACTCCGCTTGGCGATGTTGGCCATTCTTTCGTTGCCCGTCTTGGGCCTGTGGGCGTTCCTCTGGGACACCTCGCCGCCGCCAACTCGGACCTTTCGCATGTTCACGGTTTTGACCGCCATGCTGGTGCTGGGCGTGTTCGTTTTTATGCGCCAGTATCTTCAGGACCAGACTTTGATCCATTTGCTGGAGGATTCGCGCCGCAGTTTCGAGAACGAACAGCGCTTGCAGAGCCATTTGGTGCAGAGAGAAAAATTGGCGTCTCTCGGTCAGTTGGTCGCCGGGGCGGCGCACGAAATCGACCACCCCCTGAACGCGATCATGGGATACTCGGAGAAATTATGGTCCAATCACCGTCTGACCGGTGAGCAGGATACGTTGGTCCGCAAGATCGTCCACCACTCGCAACGGACTCGCGATCTGATCTCGAATCTTCTCAGCTTCGCGCAGCAGAGCTCGGGCGAGAAGATGATGGTGGATGTGTCGGCGCTTCTGCAGCGGAGCGTGCATATGCAGGAACTGCAGCGCCACGACCAGAAAATCCGCATCGAAACTTCATTCGAGCCGGGCTTGCCCCGGGTCTGGGGGGATGGCCACCAATTGTTTCAGGTGTTCGTTCAGATCGTCGAGAACGCCCTGGATGCGCTCGAGGAAGCCGGCGGAGGATTGCTTCGGGTTCGCGCCCAAGTGCAGGGAGAAGAAGTTGTGGTTCACTTTTCCGATAGCGGGCCCGGCATAAAAGAGCCCCACCGCGTCTTCGATCCTTTCTACACCACGAAGCCAATCGGCAAAGGCACAGGCTTGGGACTCAGCGCCGCCTATGGCGTGGTACAGGATCATCGCGGGCAGATTACATGTCAGAATAATCCCGAGGGTGGCGCTACGTTTATGCTTCGCCTTCCCGTCTCGAGCCAGAGCGGTCCCCAGGCGCTTGCGGCACACTCCTAGAACCACCCCGCTGTTCCTGTAACATAATCTTCAGTGTCTTCCCCGCTCATCCACAACTCGGCGCGAGTGTTGGAATTCGACGCTCTTCGCGAACTGCTCCGCGGCTACGCCTCTTCGCCTCTCGGACAGGCGAGAGTTGCCGCGCTTGCGCCTTTTATTGATTCCGAGTGGATTGCCGGCCAACAAGAACTGACCGAGGAAATCCGGGAGTTCCGCCGCGTAGGCGGACGCTTTGACTTTTCCGCCCTGCTGGATATCGCTTCAGTGGTAAAGAGATCCCGCATCGCCGGAGCCGTGCTGGAAACTACGGAGATTCGGGACGTCGTGCGGGTGGTGGACTGCGCGGCGGAATGGCGCGAGATCGCTGTGCATCCTCCGGCGAGTATGCGGACGGATTGGCTGCGAACTCGAACGCTTTCTGAGTGCGTGCCCGACTTCTCGGAGTTCCTGAGGCTGTTCCGGAACAAGGTTCAGCCGGATGGAACGCTGGAAGATCGCGCTTCTCCAGAGCTGGCACGGATTCGCCGCGAGATCGAAAGGCAGCGGCGCGTGATTCAGGAATCGCTGCACGGATATTTGCGCAAGCTGTCCGAGGGCGGTGCAGTGCAGGATGAGTTGGTGACGATCCGCGGCGAGCGCTTTGTCATCCCGGTAAAAATTGAACATCGGCGGCGTGTCCAGGGTGTGGTGCACGGGGCCAGTTCCAGCGGTCAAACCGTCTTCGTTGAGCCTCTAGAGACGATCGACCAGAACAACGACCTGGTGCGATTGCTCGACGAAGAACTGGCGGAGATTCATCGCATCCTGCTCGAAATGACGCGCCGCATCGGCGAGAACGCGGCAGACATTCTGGCGTCGGCCGATGTGCTCGGTGAATTGGAGTTGCAGTTTGCCAAGGCCCGCTTCGCCGAGGAATACAACTGCGTCGCCGTGCACTTAAGTGGGGACAGCCGTCCCCGGCTGTCCCCGGCGAGCCCAGGTCGCATGCTTCTACACAATGCGCGCCATCCGCTGCTGGAGCGCAATCTAAAGCTCAAAGGCACGTCCGTAGTTCCAGTCAGCGTGGAACTCGAAGGTGAGCGTCGCCAATTGGTGATCACCGGCCCCAATACCGGCGGAAAGACGGTTACTCTCAAAACGATCGGCCTGCTGGCGCTGATGGCCCAGTCAGGAATCCCGGTGCCCGCCGATCGCGCGGAAATGCCAGTGTTCGACGCGGTCCTGGCCGATATCGGCGATTATCAATCGATCGAGCAGAATCTATCGACATTTTCCGCGCACGTCACCAACCTCGACTTCATTTCGCGGACGGCGACCGGGCAATCACTCGTCCTGCTGGATGAACTGGGATCGGCCACCGATCCCGAAGAAGGCGCGGCCCTGGCCGTGGCAATCGCAGCGCACTTTGGCAGCATCGGCTGCATGACCGTGATCTCCACGCATCACACGTCATTGAAGGTTTACGGCGCCAATACCGCCGGGGTGGTCAATGCCTCGGTGGGATTCAATGAACGGACGTTGCAGCCGACTTACGAATTGAAAATCGGCGTACCTGGAGCGTCGGCGGGAATCAACATCGCCCAACGGCTGGGATTGAACCCCGCGATCATCGAAGCGGCGCGGGCCAAGCTGGGAGCGCAAGCCCGCGATGTGGGCGAATTTCTGGACCGGCTTCACGCCGCATTGCGCGACGCCGAACGCGAGCGCCTGCGGCTAACGACGCGCGAACAGGAATTGGAACGAGAGAAAACATTTCTGGCGGCGGAAGGCAGGAAAGAACAGCAGGCCAAGCTGCGCGAAATGGAAAAGAAGCTGGAGAGCGTGCTGCGCGACTTCGAATACCACGCCCGCGAAGCGGTAAATGCCATCCAGGATAGAGCCGCGGCGCAGAGGGTCACGAAAGATGCCGACCGGCGCGTCGCCAAATTGCGCCGGGAATTCCGCGAGCAGTTCGACTCCACCGTGGTAGCCCACGCCAGCGGCGCCGATCAGGGCGATCCGCATGCCGAGCCGCAGGTCGTGAAATACGTTTCACAAGGTGATACCGTCAAGCTAAAATCCACCGGCCGCGCGGCAACTGTCTTGCGCAAGCTGGATGACTCCCACTTTGAAGTGGCGATCGGCGTGATGAAGATGAAGATCGCGCGCGACGATATTGCCGCAGTGATCACCGCCGCACGAGTGTCTGATTCTCCGGTAAAAGCGGCGCGGGCGCGTGGAATTACGGTCTCGCTCGAAAATGAAGGCCAGAATGCGCCCTCGGAGATCAACGTGATTGGCTACAACGTGGACGACGCAACGCGCGAAGTCCAAAAGTTCGTCGACCGCGCTTTTCTCGCCGGATTGCCGCGAGTCCGCGTGGTCCACGGCAGCGGCATGGGCATCCTCCGCAAAGCCCTCCGGCAAGCGCTCGAACAGCATCCTCACGTGGAGTCGCTAGCCGAGCCTCCGCAAAATGAAGGTGGCGGCGGGGCCACGGTGGTGGAGTTGCGCGTGTGACCAAGATATTCCCCGCTTTTTCCTCCGTTCTCAACCGGGATGGCCGAGTCTTCCACAGTTTTTCCGCAGCTTCCCAAGTGGACTCGATTAAACGAGTTTCCCTTGATCCGCTTTCTAGCTCACAATTCCAGGGGATAGTTGTGTCTTTCATCCATGCCCAGCACTGAAGATTTTAAAGAGACGGTGAAGCAACAGGCGGATATCGTCCGCATCATCGGCGATTACATCAAGCTGAAAAAAGCTGGGGCGCAAAACTTTTCGGGGCTTTGTCCCTTTCACGGCGAGAAGACACCATCGTTTTCAGTACACGCCACGCGGCAGTTTTACCACTGCTTTGGCTGTGGTGTCTCCGGAGACGTGTTCAGCTTCGTGCAGAAGATCGAGAACATCACCTTCCCCGAAGCCGTCCGTCTGGTGGCGCAAAAACTGGGAATTCCGCTGCCAAAGGCCACGTACTCGAGCCCGGCTGAAGCTAAAGAAGCGAAGCTCCGGGCTCAGCTGCTTGATGTTCAGGAGTGCGCCGCCGCATTCTTTCGGGAGTGTTTGAAGCGACCCGAAGGCGCGCGGGCGCGGGAATATTTGCTGGGACGCGGACTCGATGAAGAGACGAGCCGGACCTTTCGCATCGGCTATGCACCGGATTCCGGCTTCCTGCTTCGCGACCGCCTGGCCACCGAGTTCAGCGAGGAGGTACTGCGGGAGAGCGGCCTGTTCTCGTGGAAACAGACCGAGGGTGTCCCGTCCTTGTCGGTCCGCCCTTCGGACGGAGAGGGCCGGGATTTGGATTCGCCTCCGAAGCCGGATCCCGGCAGCCGGAAGCCAGAAGCTGCGATGTACTCCAAATTCCGCAACCGTGTGATGTTTCCCATCACTAACGAAGCGGGGAAAATCATCGCATTCACCGGGCGCACTTTGGCCACTGACGAGAAAGCTGGCCCAAAGTATTTGAATTCGCCGGAGACCGGCATCTATTCCAAAGGCCGGGTTCTGTTCAATCTCGACCAGGCGAAAGAAGCGATCCGCAAGCTGGATTACGCCATCCTGGTCGAGGGCCAGATGGATTGCATTTCCGTTCACGCCGCCGGTTTTCACAACGTGATCGCCAGCTCCGGCACGGCGTTCACCGAGATCCAGGCCAAACTGCTGGGCCGATTCAGCAAGAACGTCGTGGTCAACTTCGATCCTGATGCCGCCGGAGCCAAGGCGACCGAACGCACACTGGGATTGCTGGTGGAAGAAGACTTTCAGATCAAGGTCCTGACGCTGGAGCAGGGCTTTGATCCCGATCTCTACATCCGGCGGAAGGGCGAGGACGCTTACCGGGCCGCGCTACGCGGCTCGCAGAAATACTTCGATTATCTGATCGAGCGGGCGCAAACGCATTTCTCGGTGCGCAGCGCCGAAGGCAAGGTGAAGGCGGTGAACTATCTCTTGCCACACATCCAACGCTTGCCCAGCCGAATCGTGCGTGATGAGTTGGGCCAGGAAATTGCCCAGAAGCTGGGGATCGATTCGTCAGTCCTGCGGCAGGAGTTGCGGCACGTCGCCGCTGAGCGCTCGTCCGCCGAGGTGAAAGCCCCAGCTGAAGCGCAAGCCACCGACGCAGAGCGCATTCTCATTCGAGCGCTGGCCTCGGCGCGACAGATGCAATCGAGCACCGAACATTTTTCCGCTCGCGATGGCGCCGACGAGGAGTTCGATCCCGCCCGGCAGGCCCAATACGCCTTCCACAGGGAAGGCCTGCATCGTGGGATGGCGACCGAGTCGCTGGTCGAGGCCCTGCTCAATACCGTCGCCGAAGCTGCCGATGTAATGACTGTGCCCCAGCTTGAATCGGATCGCCGTTTGCTGGCTTCGATCCTGTTGAAGGAAGACGAGGAACTCACGCCTGAACTTCTGGAACGCGCGGTCCGGGCGCTGCGGAAAATTCATTTCAAGCGGGACATGGCGCGAGTTCTACGTGAATTGCAGTCGGAAAAAGGCCAAGACTCCGGCCAGCGGAATCAACTGCTTCGCGAGCTCGAGCGCATTAAGCGGGCCCTGATGGACCCCAGCTTGCCCGCGGAGGGCGACGATGCCGCCTGAACCGCAAGGCGCACGGGAATGGATGAAACAAAACTGCTGTAAATGCCATCTAAGTATATAGCGGAGTTAGAGATAGCGGCGGGCGAGAGGGTTTTCGGCGGGCAAGTGATAGACCGGGCAGCACTTATGTGCTAAACTCTGTAAGTTTGTGCTAGGTGCACAACTCCGCGCTACCCCAGATTCCCACCTGTGAAAACGTTACCACACGCTCCCTCGCGAGCGAATTGAAGAATTTGAGGAACACCTCTTGGCTCTTGAAGACAAGTACGACGACATAAAAAAGCTGGTCGATGCCGGGAAAGAGAAGGGATATCTCACTTACGACCAGGTCAATGACCTGATCCCGCACGATGTGCACAGTCCCGAAGACCTGGACGACCTGCTGACTACAATTGGCACGCAAGGCATCGACGTGCTGGAGGGCCCGAAACTGCCCTCGGCCGCGCTCGACAAGAAATTCGAAGACATAGAAGAGGGCGAGGATGTCGAACTCGACCTCACCCCCGGCGCTCTCGAAAAAACCAACGATCCCGTCCGCATGTATTTGCGCGAGATGGGAACCGTTCCCCTGCTCACCCGCGAAGGGGAAGTGGAAATCGCCAAACGCATTGAGCGCGGCCAGATCCGCGTGCTCAAGGCGCTCTCCCGATCTCCCATTGTGATTCACGAACTGCTGGCGATGGGCGAGGACCTCAAGAAAGGTGTGCGCTCCATCAAGGAAGTCGTGACCTTCGATGAGGAGGAGATCACCGACGAAATCCTGCAGAACCGGTTGAACGAATTTACCGGCAAGATCGACGCCATGGCGAAGCTTTACAAGAAAGTCGCTGTGGTGCAGGAAAAATACGCGGCCGTATCTTTGAAAAAGCGTCCCAAGGACCATCGCCGCGCTCGCCGCAACTTCGCTCGTGCCATCGTGAGGGTCTCCATCGCGGTGCGCAAACTCGGCTTCACCAATGCCGAACGCAAGCGGCTGATCGATCGGGTCAACAAAACCGTCGACAGCATGCGCTCGCTTGATCGGCAGGCTCAGAACCTGGAGCGCAAAGCCGACGCCACGCGCAGCGAAGACCAGAAAAAAGAATACCGCCGGCAGTCGCGCGCGGTAAGAAGCGAAATTGAAAAACTCGAAGTCGAAGCCGGCCTTTTGTTTCAGGAGATCAAGCGCACGCAGCGCGAAATCATCCAGGGTGACATGGATGCGGAGCAGGCCAAGCGCGAACTGATCGAGGCCAACCTCCGTCTCGTGGTTTCGATTGCGAAAAAGTACACCAACCGCGGCCTGCAGTTCCTCGACCTGATTCAGGAGGGCAACATCGGCCTGATGAAGGCCGTCGACAAGTTCGAGTACCGCCGTGGCTATAAGTTTTCCACGTATGCCACGTGGTGGATTCGGCAGGCGATTACTCGTGCCATCGCCGATCAGGCGCGAACAATTCGTATCCCGGTGCACATGATCGAGACGATCAACAAGCTGATCCGCACCTCACGGCAGCTGGTGCAGGAACTGGGACGCGAACCCACCAGTGAAGAGATCGCCAAACGCATGGACATTCCCGTGGCGAAAGTGCGCAAGGTGCTCAAGATCGCGCAGGAGCCCATCTCTCTCGAAACGCCGATTGGCGAAGAGGAAGATTCGCATCTGGGCGACTTCATCGAAGACCGCGCCGTCGTCTCGCCGGCCGAAGCCGTGATCAATGTGAACCTCAAAGACCAGACGGGACAGGTCCTGCGCACCTTGACGCCGCGCGAAGAAAAGGTCATCAAGATGCGCTTCGGTCTCGAAGATGGCAGCGAGCATACTTTGGAAGAGGTCGGGCAATCGTTCGCCGTAACCCGCGAACGCATCCGCCAGATCGAAGCCAAGGCGTTGCGCAAACTGCGTCATCCTTCGCGCTCGCGCAAGCTGCGGGCTTTTATGGATGGAGTAAGAGACTAAGCCGAAGGCTTCATCTCAAATTGGAGAAGCGGGCGCGAGCAATCGCGCCCTTTTTCGTTAGCTTATCGCTGTGCCCGTTATTGATAAAGCGCGTGGTGGCTCCCTTGGGGTTCGTGTCGCGGCCGATCCTCAGTCATTGAATCGATGGAAAGAAAGGTTCATTCTGAGTTTTCCTCAGCCTTCCACAAGGAAGTCCCATCCTCCACAGTTTCTGCACAAGGGCGAAATGCTTTTCGGTTGCGACGCGCAACAATCTGCCGCACAGTTGGGTTCAGCGAAAACGTAGGACCTTCCAGGGCTTGCCACGATGATCGCGGCCAAGCTGGCAGCAGACCGGCGATTCTCGAGGGTGAATTGCCGGGGGAAAATCGGAAGCGCGCGAGCGCACGCCGGTTGCCCGGGCATTGCGGCCTCCTTCTCTTCCCGCTCTGTGAGCCGGGTTGGGCTGCTGGCTAACCGTAGAAGTTGCTGGGTAGTGATTCCTGGAATCGCGGCTCGGCAACCGCACTGGTAAATGTGGCGCTCACTTGGTGAGTGCTGTCGGATCGGTGCCGTCGTTCCGCTGCCGAAAGCGGCGGGAAGGCAAGCTGCGAAGGTCCACGAACGATGCGGCTCGAGGGTGGCTGGCCTTCGGGCCGCATTTGTTTGACGCTTGACTTTGGCTTCGCCTTTTGTTCTCCTACACCTAGATGGTTGGAATTGGCAATCTCGAATGCGTAGATAATCCGTCAAACTTTTTCGGATTGGAGCTTTGTTTTCCAGAGGTGCGCCTCGCATTCACAACCGGTATCCGGTTAGTGTTCCGTTGGCATTGAGAGTTGGGAAGAGCTCATCATCTTGGCGACTACTGACTACAACATCCGCACGCTTCCGGCGAACGTAGAGGCGGAACGCTCGATTCTGGGCGCGATCCTGCTCGACAACTTTGCTTATAACCAGGCGGCGGAGCATTTGCGGATCGAGGATTTTTCGCTCGACTCGCACCGGCGGATTTATGGGCGGATGGTCGATCTGGCGGAATCGTCTCGTCCGATTGACATGATCACGCTGATTGATGAGCTGGATCGGCACAAGGATCTGCAAGCCATCGGCGATGTGGGCTACGTGTCGAGCCTGCTCGATGGCGTGCCGGACCGGCCGAGCATTGAGCATTACGTCAAGATCGTGCGCGACAAGGCGCTGCTGCGCGGGCTGATCCATGCAGCCAATACGGCCATTGCGCGGGCGGCGGATCAATCTGATACGGCGGAAGAGGTGTTGAGCGATGCCGAGGCTGCGATCTTCCAGCTTTCGGAAAAGCGCATCGGGCGCGGCTTCATGGGCGTGCAGGAGATTGTGCGCGAGTCGTTTGGCTCGGTCGATGCGCTGCTGCAGCGCGGCCAGCGCATTACCGGACTGGCCACGCATTACACCGATCTCGACGAGATGACCAGCGGACTGCAGAGATCGGATTTGGTGATCATTGCGGCGCGGCCTTCGATGGGCAAGACGGCATTCGCCATGAACATTGCGGAGAATGCGGCGGTGGAAGACCAACAGGTGGTGGGAGTGTTTTCGCTGGAAATGTCGCGGGAGGCGTTGCTGATGCGCTTGCTCTGTTCGCAAGCGAAAGTGGACGCACACAAAATGCGTACGGGATCACTGTGGCAGGACGACACGCGGAAGGTGGTGCGCGCCATGGAACAGTTGGCGCACGCGCCGATTTTCATCGATGACACGCCCGGGATTTCACTGAGCGAGATGCGGGCGAAGGCGCGCCGGCTGAAGCAATCACAGGGCAAGCTTGACCTGCTCATTGTGGACTATCTGCAGCTCATGTCGGGCGGGAGCAAGCGCTACGAGAACCGCACCCAGGAAGTGTCCGCAATTTCGCGTGGACTGAAAGCGCTGGCAAAGGAACTTAGCGTGCCGGTGATCGCGCTCTCGCAGTTGAGCCGCGCTCCAGAAAGCCGCGGCGGAGATCATCGGCCGCAGCTCGCCGATCTGCGCGAGTCGGGATCGATTGAGCAAGATGCCGACCTGGTGATGTTCATTTTCCGCGAAGAAGTCTACAAGCAGGACGATCCCGATTTGCAAGGCAAAGCGGAGATCATTATTTCCAAGCAACGCAACGGTCCCATCGGTCGAGTCATCCTGGCGTTCCTGAAAAATTGCACCAGATTCGAGACCATGGTGGAAGGCGGTCTGCCTCCCGAGGAGTGATTTTCGAGGTACAGGAATGCCTGTAGTTTTCCGGGGTAAGTACCTTACCCAGCTCAACTTGCGTACGGCGCCTAGCGCTGTGGAAAAGCTTGTGGAATTGCAGACCGCGGGAAAAGTAACCGAAAGGCAAGAACCGGTGAGGTCAATCACAACGCTCCGGTTTTGGGCCCCTAAGGCCATGAATGATAACCAGTTAGACAATTCACTGGCTGTTAACATGGGCTGGACCTGCTAAAACTAAGGCTGATTCCTATTTTGGGGTTTTGCACATTTAGTGGTTCCTGCCCCTCCGGTTTCCTGCCCTGACGCCGCTAATCGCTGTCCTCACCCACCTTCAGCACGGCCAGAAAAGCCTCTTGGGGTATATCGACGCGGCCGATACGCTTCATTCGTTTTTTGCCTTCCTTCTGCTTTTCGAGCAGCTTCCGTTTTCGCGAAATGTCGCCGCCGTAGCACTTGGCGATCACGTTCTTGCGAATGGCGGAAACGGTTTCGCGGGCGATGATTTTCGCGCCGATGGAGGCCTGGATCGCTACTTCGAACATTTGCCGGGGAATCAGCTGTCTCATTTTGGAGACCAGCGCCTTGCCCCGTTCATAGGCGAAGTCGCGATGCACGATGATGGAGAGCGCGTCGACGGGTTCGCCGGCCACCAGGATGTCGAGCTTGACCATGGGCGACTCCCAATAGTCGGCGAGGTGATAGTCGAGCGAAGCGTAGCCGCGCGAGACCGACTTCAGGCGATCGTAAAAATCGAGCACGATCTCGTTCAGTGGTAACTCATAGTGCAACATCACGCGCGACGAACTGACGTATTCGAAGGTCTTCTGTTTGCCGCGCTTGTCTTCGACCAGCTTCAGAATTCCGCCAACATATTCTTCGTTGGTGAGGATCGTGGCTAGAATCACCGGCTCCTGGATCTTGGCAATCTCGCTGGGATCGGGCCAGCGCGAAGGATTATCGACTTCGATCAATTCTGCGTCGGTCTTGGTGATCTTGTAACGCACGCCCGGCGCGGTGGTGATGAGTTCGAGCGCAAATTCACGCTCGAGGCGCTCCTGAATGATCTCCATGTGCAACAGGCCGAGGAAGCCACAACGAAAGCCGAATCCCAGCGCCACGGAACTTTCCGGCTCGAAAAAAAACGATGAATCGTTCAGGCGCAGCTTTTCCAGCGCCTCGCGCAGCCGCGTGTGCTCGTGCGCGTCTACGGTATAGAGACCGGCGAATACCATGGGCTTAATCTCTTCAAAGCCAGGAAGGGCATCGAACGCGGGCTTGGCGTCGTCGGTGATGGTGTCGCCAATTTTCGTGTCGGCGACATTCTTGATATTCGCGATGAGGAATCCGACTTCGCCCGCCTTCAACTCGTCGATCTCGACCGGCTTGGGGGTGAGCACGCCGAGAGTTTCCGCGTCGAACGTCGTTCCATTCGACCACAAGCGAATCCTCTGTCCCTTGCGCAGCGTTCCCTGGAAGACACGGGTGAGGACGATGACGCCCCGGTAGGCATCAAACCAGGAGTCGAAAACGAGCGCCTGGAGCCGGTTATCAGGATTTCCTTTCGGCGGAGGCACGCGCTTCACAATGGCTTCCAGAACATCGGGTACGCCTTGGCCGGTCTTGGCACTGATCAGCACGGCATCAGAAGCGTCGAGCCCAACGGCGCTTTCGATCATTTCTTTCGTGCGTGGGATGTCGGCCCTTTGCAGATCGATTTTATTGATGACGGGAATAATTTCGAGACCGTGATTGATGGCAAGATAGGAGTTGGCGAGGGTTTGCGCTTCCACGCCTTGGGATGCGTCGACCACCAGCAGCGCGCCTTCGCAGGAGGCGAGCGAACGCGACACCTCGTAAGAAAAATCCACGTGGCCGGGGGTGTCGATCAGGTTGAGCTGATAGGTCTGACCGTCGTGCGCCGTGTACATCATGCGAACGGCGTGGGCCTTGATGGTGATGCCGCGCTCGCGCTCCAAATCCATGGAGTCCAGCACCTGCGCCTGCATCTCGCGCGCGGTCAGAGAGCCGGTCAACTCCAGCAGGCGGTCAGCCAGCGTGGATTTACCGTGGTCGATATGCGCGATGATGGCAAAGTTGCGGATGAAGGCGGCGTCCATACGATGTGGGCTAAGCTTTGATTTTAGCAGGCGGCAAGCGGTTCTCTCGGATGGGCCATTCAGTTAGCCTGCGCGTATGAGCGCAGCTCCATTCCCTGCGATCAATCAGGTTCAGCTTGCCATGGCAGCAGGAGAAGAAGGAAAGAGAAGGAAAGGTACGCGCGTTCTACGCAGGACTGCTGGGAAGGATGGAGATGCCGAAGCCTCCGGAGCTCGCCAAGCGCGGCGGATGCTGGTTTGCAGGGTGGCGGCGTGCAACTCCATCCCGGAGCGGGAAACGACTTCCGTCCCGCGAAGAAGGCACACCCGACCCTCCGCTGCGGTGATGATGCGGCTCTCGTGAAGCGACTCCGGAACGCGGGAATCGGGATGAACGAGCCTGACGATATCCCGGGAGGCGAAGCGTTGCCAGGTTCCCGATCCGTTTGGGAATCGACTTGCGTTGATCGGTGGCTAGAGGCCAGGTTCGCATGTCGCCGAAAATCTCTTGATCCGTTACAATCCTGCGACCAGATTTCTTTGGAGAGGTGCTCTGTATGCGGAAGGATTTCCTTACCGTCGTCTGCGCTCTGATCGTTGCTGGCATCGCCTCCGCTCAAACTCTTGCGCCCCAGGTACGCGTCTTTGTGAAAGTTGACGCACCGGTTATTGCTCTAACTCACGTACGAGTAATCGACGGGACGGGTGCGGCGGCGCGCGAAGATCAAACCATCATTCTCAGCCGAGGCAAGATCGAATCGATTTCCGAGGCGGCGTTGGCGCGTGTTTCCCAGGATGCGCAGGTGCTCGATCTGCACGGCTACAGCGTGATTCCCGGCCTAGTCGGCATGCACGACCACATGTTCTATCCCATGGGCAACGGAATCTACGGCGAGATGGCGTACAGTTTCCCGCGCTTGTACCTGGCGGGGGGAGTGACGACGATCCGCACCACCGGCGCGCTTGAGCCCTACACCGACGTTGAGCTCAAGAAGAAAATTGATCAAGGCGAAACGCCGGGGCCGAAGATTCACGTGACCGGACCGTATCTTGAAGGAGCAGGCAGTTGGGCGCTGCAGATGCATCAGCTCACGGGGCCGGAGGACGCTACGAAAACCGTCAACTACTGGCTCGATGAAGGCGTAGATAATTTCAAAGCCTACAATTTCCTCACTCGCGAGGAGCTGGGCGCTGCTGTAAAAGCAGCGCACAGCCGGGGCGCAAAAGTTACCGGTCATCTGTGCTCGATTGGGTTTCGTGAGGCGGCGGCGCTGGGCATTGATGACCTGGAACACGGTCTCCTGGTGGACACGGAATTCTTCCCGGAGAAAAAGCCGGACGAGTGCCCAAACATTTCTGACGAGTTCGCGCGGTACGGCAAGCTGGACGTGCAATCCGGAGCGGTGCACGACATGATCCTTGATTTGGTTCAGCACCACGTGGCGGTCACGTCTACCTTGCCGGTATTCGAATTGTTCGTGCCAGGGCGTCCCACGCTCGAGGCGCGAGTGCTCGATACTCTAACTCCGGAGGCCCGCAGCGCAGTGCTCACGAACAAGCTTCTGGCCGGCGATGAAGCTACCATCCGTAAGCGTTACGGGGCTGACGGTTCGCCGATGGGGGCGGCATTCCAGAAAGAAATGGAATTCGAGCGCGCCTTCGTGAAGGCCGGAGGCCTGCTTCTGGGTGGGCTCGATCCCACGGGGATGGGCGGAATCGTGGCCGGTTTTGGCGATCAGCGCGAGGTGGAACTGCTGGTGGAAGCGGGATTCACGCCCGTGGAGGCCATCCATATTGCGACTGCCAACGGCGCGCAGTTTCTCGGCGAACTGGATCGCATCGGCACGATCGCTCCCGGCAAGCAAGCCGACCTCGTCGTGATCAAGGGCAATCCCTCGAAGCAGATCACAGACATCGAGAACGTGGAGACGGTTTTCAAAGGCGGGGTCGGCTACGATTCCGCCAAACTGATGGAATCGGTGCGTGGCTTGGTGGGAAGCCGCTGATTTTTCCTGCGGTAGAATCAACTTGCATGCTGATTCTCGCTTCCGCTTCGCCCCGCCGTCAGGAGTTGCTGCGCAACGCCGGCTTTCCGTTCACGGTGCAGCCCGCTGATATCGATGAGAGCCCACGTGCGGGCGAGGGTGCTCGGGAATGTGCCGAGCGGCTGGCGCGGGAAAAAGCACTGGCGGTTTTTCGCAGCCATCCGCAGAATTATGTCCTCGGAGCGGATACGATTGTGGTAGTCGATGACACCATCCTCGGCAAGCCGCGCGACGCCAACGATGCCGCCCGCATGTTGCGGCGGTTGTCGGGAAGGACGCACGCGGTGATTACCGGAGTGTATCTGGCAGGCCCAGTTGCCAGTGAAAGCAAGGCCACCTCCGCGACTACGCTGGTGACCATGTGCGAAATTTCCGATCACGAGATTCGCGACTACGTCGCCTCCGGCGAACCTATGGATAAAGCCGGGGCGTACGGGATACAAGGGATTGCTTCGCGCTGGATTCGGCGGATCGAAGGCGACTACAGCAACGTGGTGGGGCTGCCGGTAGCGCGGGTGTATGTCATGCTGCGAGAACGAGGAGCGATCTGAAATCCTTTTGGAAGCATCAGTGATGCAGGCGTGCGGAACAAACGGGCGGGTCAACTAGGATCCTTGTCTTCTTTCTTTTCTTTCTTCGCCTCCGCCCCTTCCTTCATCGCAGCCTTGAAATTGCGGATGCCTTCGCCGATACCCTTGCCAACGGCGGTAAACTTGCTTGTCCCGAAGAGCAGAAGGGCGATGGCGATCACTAACAGCCAATGAAACGGCGAAAATTCACCCATAACTCCTCCATCTCACCACTCCGGGACATAACCGCACGCAAGCCAAACGAAGTTGCTAACAAAATTCTAGGCCAGGCTAGGAGAGGAGTCAAAGAAGCAGCTAAAGACTCTCGATCATTCCCGCGAGGAGCAGCGCGCGGCGAGGCAGCTCAGAAATGAGAATAAACTCGTGCCGGGCGTGCGCTCCTTCGCCCACTCCACCCATGCCATCTAGGGTGGGAATCCCCATGCCGGCGGTAAAGTTGCCATCGGAACCGCCGCCGACGGCGGCTTCTTCCAGCTTCCATCCCACTTGGCCGGCGATGGTCTGAGCTTTTTTATACAGCGCGGCAACGCCCGCGGTTCGCTCCATCGGAAGACGGTTGATGCCGCCGGTGATCTCGAGCTTGCAGCGTTTGTCGAAGGGCTTGAGCGCGCGAAACTTGCGATCGATTCCGGAGGCCTGCTTTGCGTGCTTGATGCGCACATCAATACCGGCGGAGGCCTCGGCAGCGACCACGTTGGTGCGCGTTCCGCCCGCGATCACGCCCGCGTTTACGGATAAGCCTGCTCGCAGATTGTTCAGCTTGGAGACGACCGAGATCTGCCGCGCCAGTTCGAGAATGGCGCTGTGTCCTTTGCCAGGATCGAGGCCGGCATGCGCCGCGACGCCTTCGACCCGCAACCTGTATTCGCCGACGCCCTTGCGCGCGGTTTTGACGGCACCTCGAAGTCCGGCGGCGGGCTCCAGCACCAGCACTCCGGCAGACTCTCCGGCCAATGCCTCGGTGATCTTCCGGGAAGAGCGGCTGCCGATTTCTTCATCAGAAACCAGAAAAACTGTCAGCGGCCGGGGAAGCCGGCCGTACCAGGCTTGCAGCGCCGCAACCGCATGGAGCATGAGCGCGATGCCTGACTTCATGTCGAGGACACCCGGTCCGAGCAAGCGCCCGTTCTCGACCTTGCACGGCATATTCGCCAAAGTGCCCAGGGGATAAACCGTGTCATAGTGTCCCAGTAGAAGAATTGGCTGACCCTTCGCTGAGAGGCCAGGCGCGCAACCGTCGAAGTCGATCTGCAAACTGTCGCCGAAGTCGTTACTGCGATGGAAGCGAGTTCGTCCGGCGAGCGCTTCAAACTTGGACGCCAGGAACGCGGCAATTCCGTCGACCGCGGGCTTGTTGTCGCTCGGTGATTCGAGTTCTACCAGCTCCCGTATTGTCTCGACGATCTGATCCTGGCGCTGCTCGAAGTAGCGCAGCCTGTCCGGCCCCAGGTTGGGTGGGACAACTATCGGTCCAGCGGTTTTCTTACGGGCCACGATTCCTCTTTGCTGACTAGAGTCTACTGCTCTGCCGGGAACCCAACGCGGTACAGTATAATCTTCAGGCTGTTTGAGAGAATCCATGATTGAGACCACTCCGCCCGAGGTCGATCGGCCAGGCGCCGCTCCCAAAGGCGCGCTCGATATTCACGACATCCTCAAGATTCTGCCCCACCGCTATCCCTTGCTGCTGATCGATCGTGTGCTGGAGTTGAAGCGCAAAGAAAGCATCGTGGCCATCAAGAACGTCACCATCAACGAGCCGTTTTTCAACGGCCATTTTCCCGGATTGCCGATTATGCCGGGGGTGCTGATCGTGGAAGCGATTGCGCAAGCGGGCGGAGCGTTGCTGCTTACGGAGGTGGATGATCGTAATAACAAAGTGATGGTGTTCACCGGCATCGACCGCGCCAAGTTTCGCCGTCCGGTAAGCCCGGGCGATCAACTGCGGATCGAGGTGGAAGTGAAGGGTTGGCGCGTCATCCCGCGCATGATTGCGGCCAAGATGCACGGGGTCGCGTTCGTCGCGGGCAAACGCGTGGCGGAAGCGACCGTGTCGTGCCAGCTTATCGACAGTTCCCGCGGGCGCGGGGATGGCTCTGACGCCTCGGCGGTGGAATGAAGCGAGCGGCCGGTGTAAGAGAGCTGCCGATCAATCAATGAATCAATCATGAACGTTCCTCTCACCGCGTTTCATCCCACAGCGATCATCGATCCGCGAGCGAAAGTCCCGACTTCCTGCCAAGTCGGTCCCTACAGCGTGATTGGAGCTGATGTAGAACTGGGGGAGGGTTGCCGTCTGGTATCGCACGTAGCGATTGATGGGCCGGCGAAGATTGGAGCTGGGAACACTTTCTTTCCCTTCTGCGCCATCGGCATGGCGCCGCAGGATGTTTCCTACCGGGGCGAGCCAACGCGGCTGGAGATTGGCGATCATAACCAGATTCGCGAGTGTGTGACCATCAGCCGCGGCACGGTGAAAGGCGGCGGACTCACTCGAGTCGGCAGCCATATTCTGATCATGGCTTACGCCCATATCGGACACGACAGCGTGATCGGTGACCACTGCATGCTGGTGAACGGGGCGACGCTGGGCGGGCATGTGACAGTGGAAGAATGGGCCGTGGTCGGCGCTCTTTGCCCGGTGCATCAGTTCGTACGCATCGGGGCGCACTCCTATATCGGAGGGGGTACGACCATCACGCAGGATGTCTTGCCGTTTTCCATGACCTCGGCCGCGCGCGACACGCACGCCTATGGAATGAATAAAGTTGGTCTCGAGAGGCGCGGATTTTCGCCGGAACGCATTCGCAAGATTCATCATGCGTATAAGACTTTGCTGGCGTCAAAGAGGAATACGTCGCAGGCGCTGGAAAAGCTTAAGTCTGAGGTGGATCGCGGCGAAGATGTGGACATGCTGATCCGGTTCATCGAAAAATCGGAGCGAGGAGTGATTAGGTAAATGGCCAATGGTCAGGGATCAGTGGCCAGTCAAACCATTGACCCTTAGCCGCTGGACATTGACCACTGAAATGCAGCGCATCGGCCTCATCGCGGGCAACGGCAAGTTTCCTTTTCTTGTGCTCGACGCGGCGCGTGCCTCGGGATACGAAGTGGTTGTCGTAGCGATCAAGGAAGAAGCGTTTCCTGAGATCGAATCGCGCGGAGCGGCTTCGGTGCACTGGCTGTCGCTCGGTGAGCTTTCGAAACTGATCGAAACGTTGCAGCGTGAAGGTGTGAAGCGCGCTGTGATGGCGGGGCAAGTGAAGCACAAACAGATTTTCTCCGCCATTCGGCCGGACTGGCGGCTGGCAAAGCTTCTGCGGTCACTGGCCAGGCGCAACACCGATAGCCTGCTCGGTGCCGTGGCCGAGGTCCTGGCGGAGGAAGGCATCACGCTGGAGAATTCAACCTCGTTGCTCGAACCACTGCTGGCACGGCCGGGAGTGCTGACGCGCCGCGCCCCCCGCGAGCAGGAACGGAAGAACATCGACTACGGCCGCACTGTGGCGCGGCACATGGCACAACATGATATTGGCCAGACGGTCGTGATCGCCGAGGCCGCTTGCGTCGCGGTCGAGGCCATGGAAGGCACCGACGCCACCATCGAGCGTGCGGGACAGATTATGCGGTCGCTGGGCGGCGATTCCTCCACGCTCAGCCGCGACCTCACCGTAGTAAAGATCGCCAAGCCGAATCAGGATATGCGCTTCGACGTGCCGGTAATCGGAGTCAAGACTGTTGAAGTGATGCAGGCTGCCGCGGCGACTTGCCTGGCTTTGGATGCGGGAAAATGCTTGCTGCTCGAGGGCGAGAAAATTCCCGACGCGGCCAATGCGGCGGGAATCGCAATTGTGGCAGACTGACGTTAGAGGAGAGTTTAGATATGACTTCTTCCGTTTCCGAAGCTGCCCGGATCGCTGAGCAATTGCGCCGCGCGTTCGAAGGTGACGCCTGGCACGGTCCCGCGCTGCTTGAGCTGCTGCAAGATGTGGATGCCGCCCCGGCTGCGGCGAAGCCTTTGCCCGACGTTCA
This sequence comes from Candidatus Sulfotelmatobacter sp., assembly GCA_049584315.1. Taxonomy (GTDB): domain Bacteria; phylum Acidobacteriota; class Terriglobia; order Terriglobales; family Acidobacteriaceae; genus Sulfotelmatobacter. The sequence continues at coordinate 153,054 of JBAUXO010000103.1, forward strand.
CAGCATCTGGGAACTTGTGATGCACGTTGCGGCCTGGGACGAAGCAGCCTTCCGCCGGATCGGCGGAGAGACCGTCCAACTCACGGGCGTGGCAAACTTTCCGGTCGTTCCTAAGCCAACAGAAGCCGCTTGGCGAAAGGCCGTGGCGCAGGCGAAGCGCACCCACGATGTGCTCGTTAAAACCGTTAAGGCGTTGCCTGAATCACGCCTGCGCGACCGCGTTCCTGGCAAAAAATACGACTTCTGCTTCATGTTGCACGGGGTGGCGCAGCACGAGCTGTATCACGCGGGACAGATTGCCATTTTGAGGAAGGCCGCAAGAATTGATTGATTTTGCGATCGGGTCATGGCGGTGATGGGAAAAGCCCTGTCCAAGAATTGGTTTAGTCGCCCGATGACCCGATCACAAAATACCCAGTTCGCCTGCCGCCTTTGCGTTTACAATTCCTTGTTCCACGTGGCAACCAGCCAGCCGAGAGTTCCCGCCTGCAAGCTGACAATCCGATTTCGGTTGCGGTAGTGGGAGTGGGCGTCTTTGGACGCAACCACGCCCGCGTCTATAAAGAACTCGAACAGCAAGGGGAACCGATTCGGCTAGTGGGCGTGGTCGACCCTAATCTCGATCGCGCCGATGCGGTCGCGCGCGAGTTCGGTTGCCGCGCCTTTGGGTCGGTCGAGCAGATGTTGACGACGCACAGCGAAATTCGTGCGGCATCGGTGGCCGCGCCTACGGTTCATCATCTTGAGGTGGCGCGCGCGCTGATGGAAGGGCGGGTGGACGTACTGATCGAGAAGCCGCTGGCTGCTTCGCTCGCCGAGGCGGATGAGTTCGTTCAACTGGCTACCGCCGGCAAGCGCATTGTGCAGGTGGGACATCTCGAGCGCTTCAACCCGGCGGTCCGCGCCACAATTCCGCTACTCACCCACCCCATGTTTTTTGAAGTGCACCGGCTCAGCGTCTTTACGCCACGCTCGCTCGATGTGGACGTGGTGCTCGATCTGATGATCCACGACCTCGACATCGTACTCTCGTTTGCCAACTCTCCGGTGAAAGAGGTTCGCGCGGTCGGGCTGCCCATTCTCTCCGGCAAAGTTGACATCGCCAATGTGCGGCTGGAATTCGAGTCCGGATGCGTGGCCAACTTTACCGCCAGCCGGGTTTCGACCGAGCGCGTGCGCAAGTTGCGATTTTTTCAGCCTGGGCAGTATGTGTCGGTCGATTATGGACGGCAGGAAGTTTTGGTTTTCACCGTGGGGGAAGATGGATCGGCTGCCAGCACTCCCACGGTCAATCCGCAGATTAAAGTGGGCAAACCGCCGGTCACTTCGGAAGAGCCTTTGCACGCGGAGTTGCGATCATTTCTCTACGCGGTGCGGGAGCGATCCACACCGCTGGTGTCGCTGGAAGACGGACGCCTTGCCCTGGCGCTGGCCCTCGATGTTCTGGGCGCGATTCGCGAACATGGGAAGAAAGTTGGGCTCGCTGGCTTGGCGAAGGCGAAGGGCTAGGCGATAGAGCCTCTCATGGGTGGACGTTGGGTCCTAGCTGGTGTAATCGGCTGTTCAGATTGGATGGTGGGACGCCTACCGATGGGGTGGCTCCCTTAGCAACCCGATTTCTCGCAGAGGCTGATCGCCGGTGGGATCAAGCAGAGTAACTGCCGGTAAATCGCCTCTCTTACAATGCCGGCGTTGTCAAGTACTTTTTTTCCACACTGCTCCATCCACTCAGAGATGAGCGCCATTTCGCTGTCGTAGAAATAAGTGCCATACCAACCAAGGCTCGCTCGTAA
>JBAUXO010000104.1:0-13071 GCA_049584315.1 Candidatus Sulfotelmatobacter sp.
GCAAATACGTGCTCGCCAGAGAGCCGGGTTATTACAATATCGAGCTTTCCGGAAAGCAAAACAAACAAAGGCAAACGATCCCCGGCTTCGAACAGGATTTCTCCGGCCCGAACTGTTCTCACCGTGCCATACGGCCGGATTCGGTCGATCTGGCTGGGGGTTAGGAGAGGAAAGGCCTCGGCTTGCCGCTCGGGTGAGTCTATCGATCGTGGAATTGACTCGGTCAATTATGTTTTTTCCTTTCCCAAATAGCCGATCCCGCCTCCATCATGATCTGTATCATTTGATCTCCGTCGGCAGCTTGTTGATCACTGCCGCTCCTGCCTTGCTCACCACTTCGTCCTGGGAATCCGTTCCTCCGGAACAACCGATTGCGCCGATGATATCGCCCTGGTCGATCAGCGGAATACCGCCTCGAGACGCAATGATTCCATCGAACGCGAGCAGATAGTTGAGATGCATAAGGTTGATGCCGTCCTCGAAGACCTTCGTTGGCCGTCGGAAGGTCACGGCTGCTCGCGCCTTGTGTTGAGCAATTTGGATGGAGGCGAGCATCGCGCCGTCCATTCGTTGGAAGGCAACTAAGTTGCCACCGGAATCGGCGACTGCGATATTCATTTTCCAATTGCGCTTCCTGGCCTCTGCCACGGCGGCGTGAATGACCGCCTGGGCTTGCTCTAGCAATATCGGGCGCCCATAAGGCACATCAAATGGTATTTCGTTTGGGATGGCATCAAGAGGATTCGACGAGGGCGGCGCTTCGACGGCGATTTCAGCTGTGTTGCTTGGCATAACTTTCCTCCGAAAAACTTGAAAGTTTTGACAACCCTTTGGCTGCCATGAGCAGATACGTGAGTTTCGAACAGCTAGTACCCGAGCCGATCAGTCTTTTCCGGCAAGTTGCGAGTTGGCCATCACTCGTAATACGCCGGCAACTTCTTTTGCGCGTCGCTTTGGTGCTGATCGTGGTTGATCCATAGCTGCGCATGTTCCTTCGCCATGACTGCCGCTATCTTGTCCATGGACTGCAGCGAGGCCGCTTTGCTCCAATTGTTATTGGGGACATAGCGATGTTCAAAGCTTGTCTGGAAATGCACAACATCGCCGCTAAGAATCACCGGTCCAGTCTTAGGGAGCCTCACGAGCAAAGATTGGTGGCCGGGCGTGTGTCCGGGGGTGGAGAGCAGGACGAGGCTTCCATCGCCAAAGATATCGTAGTCGCCGTCGATGAGCTTTACCGGATGCTTCTTGTTAAAGGCGACGGTGTCTTGTCGGCTCCCAGCCCATTCGTACTCGACTCTTTGCACTAGCATCAACGTGTTGGGGAACATTTCGACGTTCCCGGCGTGGTCCGGGTGGCTGTGTGACACGGCCATCAGCTTGATGTCCGAGGGCTTGACGTGTATCTCTTCGAGCTGCGCCGCGAGCGTTATTGGCTTGCGCCAGATCGGGCCCGTGCCGGGCCCCCACTCGTGAAACACCTCTTCATGATTAGGCATTTGTGCGACAGCATCGTCAATGCCCGTGTCCCACAGGAACCACCCTTGAGTGTGGTGGATGAGGTAGCAGTGTCCGGGAAAGCCGACCGGTACTCCGACGTTGGCTCCTGGTGTCCAACGCGATTCGTCGGGGCCACTGCCGTCGCCGCAGTCAATCACGTAGAGACGGTCTACTCCGGACTTGACCTGCGGATCGGGGGCGGCGGAAATTCGCACGCCAGGGATGGCGATCGTCAGCGCCAAGACCACAACCGAGAAGCCGAACGTAACGTTTGCTTTCATGAAATCCTCCATTCGAAACCTGATCGAAAAGTGGGCAATGACGATCCAGTTCCCGTCCACAGCTTAGAAGCAGCCCTGGGCGCGGTTGAGGCCGACTAAGGTTGGAACCCGTCCGCCATCCACTTGGCGAATAGTTCAATGCGAGATAGCTGCCAGGGACCTTCTCCTTTTGGTGGCGGGGGCGGCATTACAGCGCCGCCGATTCCACGAATGCGATCGTAGATGGCCCCAGCGTGCTTTTTGACGTCATCGTAACTTCCCAGGTCGAACGCCTTGCTCATGCCTTGAATATCTCGTTCCGTAAATAGCGGCCTTATGTCCGCTTGAAAGCTCGTCGTTTTCGTCATCGCGCCTCTCGGGTATTGGGTTCATTCGGCCACAACAAAATGGTCCGCACAATTAGACGATGGTATTGCCTATACTTTCGTATCAACTGCAGTGTCTTCACGACTGAGGTGCCGGATGCTGGATATGAGATGTCGTCGATACCAGGTCCAATTGTTCTAGTCCCGTCGCCCGTGGCTTAATGGTGATTCTTCGAGATGCAGGTTGATCGAGTTTAGAATTGTTTGTGAAGGAGAACATACCGTGAGCAAGCACCTCGAATCGCTGTACCGGAATCTTCTCAACGGCAAACTCCCACGTAACTTAAGTTGGGACGAGGCCGTCGAACTGGTCGAGCATCTGGGTGAGGTCCAACCGCACGGCAACGATGAATTTATGTTCGTCGTCAACGGCCAAAGCGTCTTTTTCAAGAAGCCGCATACTCATGATCTTGGCGTGGAGGAAGTTTCCCGACTGCGTAAATTCTTGAAGGAAGCCGGACCGGATGCGCATAAACCAGGTGCGCAGGCGGGGGAACCAGCCCAACCCCGCCGGATGATTGTCGTCATCGACCACCACGCCGCCCATGTTTACCAGGATTTCGGCGGGAGCCGTCCGGCGGACGAACGCAAGGTGCAACCTTACGATCCTTATCATTTCCATCATCATTTGATCCATCGAAAGGAAGCCCACTATCGTGGCGAGCGTGTGCCCGAAGAGGATTCGTTTTATGAGGAGGTCGCGAAAGATATCACTGCGGCAAATGAGATCGTCCTCATCGGTCACGCAACCGGAAAAAGCAACGCCGCAGAGTTCTTGAAAGAATATTTGAAGACCCATCATCCCAACATTTCTCGGCGGGTCATCGCTACGGAAAGCGCAGACCTCTCGGCGGTGACTGAGCCTGAAATCGAGGCTCTAGCAAAGCGGCACATGATCGCAGTCGTCTAACGGCGTGGTTCGTAACCGCGACTAAACCCAACCCCAAGAAAAATCGCGCCAGGAAGATCGAAATCGAATTACCCTGTGGCACTAGACACGGCTCATCCTAAGGTACCGACCGACACTATCGTCCAATTGATTCGCCCCGGCGCTTCTGGTTTAATCTTGCTCGCAGCGTGGGCTAACCGCATGGCGAGAGGAGAGTTTTTGTCATGGGTCGCATCCTTAGCGCAGTGAAGCCCTCTATAAGTAGGATGCGATGACTCGGCGCATTGCAATCGCGGTGGTTGCTTTGGTCTTGCTCGGACTTTCAGGTTTTTCCTTGTTGTCCCGGCGAGCAGCTATTGCCCCCATTGAGCGCCCGAACCCCGCAAGCTTCGCCGCCGAGTCAGTCGCCAAAGGAGAAGTTCTCGCGGCGGAGGGACACTGTGTGTCTTGCCACATCCGGCCGGGCGGACAACCATTTGCTGGCGGGTATGGCGTGAACACGCCATTCGGGATCATCTACGGAAGCAATATCACACCCGACCCGAAAACTGGCATAGGTGGATGGTCACTCGAGGCGTTTACCCGCGCCATGCGCGAAGGCGTTTCACGAAATGGGTCTCATCTCTTCGCTGCGTTCCCGTTTAACGCTTACACCGAACTACAGGAAGATGATGTCAAAGCGTTATATGCCTATTTGATGACCCGGCCAGCGGTAAACGCTACGGTGCCGCCGATGACGGTTCCGTTTCCTCTCAACGTCCGCTTCCTCCAGGAGGGATGGAAGATTCTATGCTTCAGAAGCGGTCGCTACCGACCAGATCCGGCAAAAGACGTCCAATGGAATCGCGGAGCCTATCTGGCACAGGCCGTCAGCGATTGTGGGGGTTGTCATACGCCGCGCAATGCGCTCGGTGGTGAGAAACTTCGAGACGCCTACGCGGGCACCGTAGTCGATAATTGGATCACACCACCGCTTACCGAGGCTAATCCGTCGCCCGTTCCGTGGACGCAAGAAGAGTTGTTCGGTTTCCTACGTACCGGAGTAGATCCACTGCACGGAGCGGCCGCCGCCACGATGACTCCGATCATCCGCGACAGCCTGGACCTCCCCATTGTCCCGGATAGCGATGTTCAAGCGATCGCGCTCTATATCAGCGACATCGACCACGCAGGCGCGCGTGAGTCTAACGTCGAAGCAGCAACCAGGGAAGCGCTGCAGAATTCATCTCTCGGTAGCGGCCAAGAGTACGACGCCGACGCCAACCTCTACGCCTCCGCCTGTCTTTCGTGCCACTACAACACCGGCAGAGTTCCACTTCCCGCCCGGCCGGAATTAGCACTTAACAGTGCGCTCTCGTTGCCCGAACCGACCAATTTTATTCAGGCCGTGCTGAGAGGCATCGGCAACACGGAAGGTGCGCCAGGCCTGGTCATGCCCGCCTATGCCTCGTCTTTCACCGACCCCGAGGTGGCCAGACTCGCGGCTTATCTGCGTCGGACGCGCACGACGCGACCACCATGGACCGACCTGGAAAACAAGGTATCTGCTGTCCGCCGGGAGTTGACGGCATCGCACTGACAGAATGAGAACAGAATGAGAGAAGAGGAGGCATGCGATTATGACCACATTCAACCTCAATGGTCGCGCCGTTTCGGTGCGCAGTCCGGATGACGCCCCCTTGCTCTGGGTGATTCGCGACGAGCTTGGTCTTACAGGAACCAAATTCGGTTGCGGGATTGGCATGTGTGGGGCCTGCACTGTGCATGTGGAGGGGCGCGCTACTCGGTCCTGCATCACCGCGGTCGGCGCGGTCGCCGGCTCCAAGGTGACGACGATAGAGGGGCTCGACCCTGATGGCAGACATCCGCTACAAACTGCTTGGATCGAGTTGCAGGTTCCTCAATGCGGCTACTGCCAGTCGGGACAGATCATGCAGGCTGCCACTCTGCTAAAGGATTATCCCAACCCCACCGACCAAGACATCAATGCGGTCATGGCTGGAAGTGTTTGTCGCTGCATGACGTACCTGCGCATACGCAAGGCGATCAAACTGGCGGCAGGGAGAATGCTAGAAGGAGCGACCCATGGATAGCTTGTCTGCTCACGGACTCAGGGGCTCTTACGACCCGTCGCGCCGCGGCTTCCTGATCACGATGTTAGGAGCTGGCGTGATGCTAGGGTATGCTCGGTGCGGCCTCGCGGCCGTGGAAGGAATCGTCTCGGGAGCGCAACGGGCGAGCAGCGCTAGCGAGCTGTTCGAACCGACGATCTGGTATGGCATCGATCCCGGCGGGGAAGTGACTATCAACATCAAGCGGGCCGAGATGGGCCAGCATGTCGGCACTGCGCTCGCCCGTATCGTAGCCGACGAGTTAGAGGCCGACTGGGGAAAGGTTCATATCATCACAGTCGACTCCGATCCGAAATGGGGCGAAATGGTCACCGGCGGCAGTTGGTCGGTGTGGCAGAGTTTTCCGGTGCTCAGCCGGGCGGGTGCCGCGGGCCGCCTTGCTCTGATTGAAGAAGGCGCCAAACTGCTCGGCGTTAGCACGGAGAGTTGTACGGCGCGCAAGGGTGCAGTGCATGCGACCGGAAGATCGATCCTGTATGGCGAAATCGTGGCGCGCGGCAACCTGGGGCGCACCTACACGCCCGAGCAATTGAACAAAATTCCGATTAAAGCACCGGCTAATCGCCGGCTGATCGGGAGAGATACATTGGCGCTCGACGTTCCATCGAAGGTCAATGGTAAAGGTCGCTATGGCCTTGATGCCGTGGTCGAGGGCATGATCTACGCCCGTCCGAAAATCCCTCCCACACGGTACGACTCCAAAGTCGTCTCGATTGAAGACTCGGCGGCGAAGCGTGTGCCCGGCTATATTCAGAGCCTTGCTCTAGACGATCCCTCGGGCACAGCGCCAGGCTGGGTAATGGTCTTTGCGGAGTCCTTTCCGGCGGCCAGCCGAGCGGCCGATCTTGTGAGAGTCAGGTGGAGCTCGGGCGAGGCAGCTCACCTATCCGAGCAGGACCTCCTGTGGCGCGCGGCCGAACTGATTGCAGATCCGAACGGAGGCGCCATGGTCGTCGACGACCCAGGAGTGGACACGGCTTTCAGCTCGGCAAAGCAGAAACTCGAGCGAACCTACACGACCAGCACCGTGATGCATTTCGCGCTGGAGCCAATCAACGCCCTGGCTTTTGAAAAGAACGACGTTTTCGAGATCCATACAGGAAATCAATGGCAGACAGCGATCTTGCCAGTCTTGGCCAAGGCTCTAGGCCGTAGCCAAGAGAAGATCGTTCTGCGCAGCTATTTGCTTGGTGGAGGTTTCGGTCGTCGCCTCGATGGTGATTACGCTGTGCCAGCTGCGCTCGCTGCCAAGGCCATAGGCAAGCCTGTGAAGATGGTCTGCACGCGAGCCGATGACATGCGCTTCGATTGCCCGCGATCGCCCTCGATGCAAACTCTGCGCATTGCCTTTGGAGACGGCGGGCGAGTGACGGCAATGGATCATCATGCGGCAGCGGGCTGGCCTACGGCCGCCATCAATCCGGCATTCATGCTCAAGGATGCCAGAGGTGTTCCGTTCGATGCTTTCGCCGTCTGGGGTGCCGACCATTGGTATACGGTTGGAGCCCATCGGGTTCGCGCGCTGCGCAATGATCTGGCAAACCGGTCATTCCGGCCAGGTTATCTGCGCTCGGTAGGAGCGGGTTGGACCAACTGGGCCGTCGAAAGTTTCATGGATGAAGCGGCTCATGCGGTCGGCGAGGATCCTGTGGCGTTTCGATTGCGTTTGCTGAATGGCGTCGGGCGTAACTCGGGATCAGCGCCGAATGCCGTGGGCGGCGCGCATAGGCAAGCGGCAGTACTTGCACGAGTTGCCGAGAAGGCCGGATGGCGTAGCTCAATGCCCAACGATACTGGGCTTGGAGTGGCGACGACCTTCGGCCAGGAGCGCGACATGCCCACTTGGCTTGCATGCGTTGCTCGTGTGCACGTGGACCGCGCCAGCGGTCAAGTCACCGCGGAGAAGCTGACGCTCGTCATCGACGCCGGTACTCTTATTCAGCCGGACAGCGCTACGGCTCAGGTTGAGGGCGCTGCGCTGTGGGGATTAAGCATGGCCCTGCATGAGGGATCAGAGTTCGTGGAAGGCCAACCGAGGGATACGAACCTCGATACCTATACGTTGCTCCGCATGGGCGACGTACCCGAAGTCGAGATCGAGTTTCTGGCAAGTACGGAAACACCGGTCGGCCTTGGTGAGGCGGCAACGACCGTGGTCGCACCCGCGATTGGGAACGCAATCTTTGCCGCCTCGGGTGTACGTCTTCGTCATTTGCCAATTCGTCTCGAAGCCGTGCGACAAGCTCTCGCGCATCAGGCTTGAGTCGTGGGGATGTTGGGCTGTCAAGTTTCCGAGAGCATCCTAGTCCTCATGCGTTGTACGTTCCGGCGATGATCGGCTTCAAGGCCGGGACGGCGGCGGGGGCGTCTTCCAGCCCAAGACTTGGGCGGACGGCGACAATTTCACCTGCTTTGGTGGCAGGCGCTGGGATGAGTATCTGCGGAGGAACATACGAACATATTCCTCTACGAGCCGGGAGGTGTTGTCGGCTCTCAGGATCACGCATGTCGTGAAGCACAACGATGTATCGGAAAGCGGCTTTACGACCACACCGTCAGGATGAACGCCTGTCGCCGAAGGCTGCGTAAGGATAGCGACTCCCAAGTGCTCCGATACCAACTCCACTGCCTGCTGTGGCGCAATGACTTCGTGAGCATACTTGGGAACCTCAATGTCACGAACAAGTACCTGCAGGCAACATCGAAGACCAAACGCTTGGCACAAGACAAATTGGTCGACGCGATTTTGCCGACGGGTATTTTGCCGAAGACAAACCTAATCCAATGAGCGCTGTTTGGAACCTTTCGGGGATGGGACCATTCTCGTTCGGCGCTTATCGTCCCCTAACATCCCCTGATTTGCTGGACGTTAGGGTTGCAAGTGCTTGAAATGAATGGCGGGGACGACGGGGCTCGAACCCGCGGCCTCTGCCGTGACAGCGAAATCCTCACCCGTAACTAACTGAAAATACGCGGCACGGATGGCGCCACAAAACCGTTTTAATGACCCTCGGAAATAGTTCGTGGACCCTTATTGGACCATAATTTCTGGTGTGCTTTCACGCGGCAGAGGCCGGTTGAAATTGACGCTTGATCAGTGCGCGAACGCGTCGAATTGGGGAATGCCCATCCAGCCTTAGGCGGTGAGGGAGTCATCTTGAGGTACTTGCGGAAAGCCCCCTCTTTGGAAGTTGTGGTGTGTGATGGAAGATGCAGCGTTCGTGATTGGCGTGGTGAAGTTTAGCGCAGTATGGAGCGACGCCCCGGCGGATTCGAAGAAATGTCTCAGCGGCGGCCAGCATGCCCACCGTCGGTGCGATGAAATAGATCCAGAGAGTGTGCCAATAACCTCCGTAAGCGGCGGGGCCAAAGGTTCGCGCGGGGTTCATGCTCATTCCGGAGAGAGGTGTTTCAAACGTGATGTTCACGGCGTAGAGCGAACCCACAAAATAAGGTGTGTACTGCGCCAACCTTTCGTGGTTCGTCACAAGCAGTACAGTGATCATCAGGATAAAAGAGATGGCTAGCTCAGCTGCAAACGCGACGGTGGCACCATACACGCCCGGCGCGGTCACTGCATAACGAACCGTGCCATCCCCTGGAGCGCCTCTCAGTAAAAAGGTTGCGAGCGCAACGCCGATCGTTGCCCCGGAGAACTGTGCGACCCCGTAAAACAGCGCATCCCAAGGGCGGAGTTTTCCTAGCCGGTAGAACGCGAACGTCATGGCGGGATTGATATGCCCGCCGGATTGCTTGCCCCAGGGACTCATGATCAGCGCCATGACTGTAGAGCCGATGGCCAATCCCATCAGCGCACGACGGACGATGCCGCTAATGAAAAAATGCCTGACCGGAGAAGCGGGGTGCTGCAGCAGTGTGGCAAACGAGCAAGTGCAAAACATGAACAGACTCATTTCCCCCGCTTCCATCAGGTGCTCGGGCCAGTGCAGACGCAAGCTGGCCGCGACGCCTAAGGTGTCGCTTACGGATGCCGCCTCCGGCGTGCTCAGTGCGCCGGCGTTGTTTACCGCCTCCTTCACTGAATTACCGTTGAACGTCATCATGGTCTCGACCTCCAGTGCGATTCATCCGTGGGTATCGCCCACGGCGGACAAGCTATGCTCGAGTGGGCGGCCGCCTGCAACGGCGTCGGTGACTTCCTGCGTTGTGACGATCGCACTGGCGTAGTTTGGGAGATTGACGAGCGCGGCGTGCATGAATTCGTCTGAGTAATCGGCGGTCGCGTCCTTCACTAAAGTGACGTCGTATCCGAGTTCAACGGCAAAACGCACGGTCGATTCGACGCATGTATGCGCGACAAGACCGGCGACAATGAGTCTCTGGATGCCATGCCTTTTCAGCTGCATATCCAGATCGGTGTTGGCAAAGCCACTGGAGCACCAATGCTCCTGGGCCACGATGTCTCCCGGCCGTGGGGCAAACTCGGCGCGGAACTCGCCGCCCCACGTCCCATATTCAAACGTTTTTCGTGACCAAGCGGCTCTCTGAATCGGCGCGGCGTACTTCCAGGTATCGTAGTCGCCGGAACGGTATCGATGATGCATTGCATAGAAAACCCTCATCCCCGTCGTTCGCGCTGTGGTGAGCAACTGCAACATGTGAGCGATGCAGTCATTTGCCTCCGCAACGGCTTTAATGCGATCCCACAGTTTGCCGCCCTCGGAGATGAAGTCGTTGTAGGGATCGATGAGGAGAAGCGCACTGATCTCTTTGTCGAACTCTAAATTTGGCATGTTCTTCCTCCTGCCCTCCACCAATGCTCTTCGTTGCTCCAGCTACATGACTTAGGCCGCAATCGCGTATGACTTAGGCTGCACTCGCGACACGGGCCGAACTACTGTTCCTCAAGGCATGACGCTCGATACTCTTGGCGTATAGAGGCGTCTCCTGCCTGTTGTGAGCTTCCGAAATCGGCTTGCGGGCGGCTTGGAAGACCTCCCGTGGAATGCCCTGTTTGGCCAGAGACTCCAGAAGCTCCGGCGTGAAGGAGCTGTGTACTTCATTGGTAAACTCGCAGGTGTTGCCATCAATCTTCTTCACGCTCAAGTCCCAGATCACGCCCACTTTTATTCTGCCGGTTGGCGTAAAGATGTCTGAGCTTGAAACCAGTCGCAAGTGATCCGGTTCGGCAATCTCTTCAACGTAATGCTGCACCATGGGGCTTCCGCCGAGGACTTCGACGTTGATGGACATACGCCGACCATCCGGTGTGGTGGTTACCCCAGCAGAAACATGAGCCGGCGAGCAAGACTGGTATTCCGATTCCGACAGACCAAAGCACCACGAGGGAATGTCCACGTGCTCGATAGGAGTGTGGATCGTTGCTGAAAAACTGGACTTCACTAGCGTGTTGTCTTCCATATTTGTCTCCTCAGGAGCTCCTATTACTTGGGAAGCTCCATCTGCGGACGGCACCTCGGGGCGTATGCAATGCCGGTGAGGTTTCCTTCAGCAAACAGCAGCGTCCTTCGGTTCGACCCATCGAGATTGGCGCTGTACACCGAACCGCCGAAGTCGGTAATGAACATTCGACCGCCCTTCACGTCCAAAGCCAGGCCTATGCCCTCCATCAGGTGGGTGAAGAGGATCTCAGGCTCCTTGCGCTTTTTGGTTTCCTCGTCCATGGGTGCGCGGTTCACCGTGTTGCCACGCGGCGGGTCTCCGCGGTCGGTCCAATACAGCACCCGATTAACCGGATCGAGGTCCAGATCGATCGGCTCCGGAAGATTGTCATAAAGAAGCTCAATGTCTGTGCGGTTCTCGGCAGACTGACCTTGTGGAATTTGAATGTTGGCCCGAAAAATTCGACCCAAACCCGCGTGGTGACCACCCTTCTGCGTCCAATAGAACTTGCCGCCTTCAGTGTCCACCGCAATGCCGACACACCATTTCGTCGGGTCCGATCCCGGCCGCGAATCGCCCAAGCTCGTGTCTACGAGAGTTTCGATTTCCGATCCGTCCAGGTTTGCCCGCATCACACGCATGCCTTCCCGGTCCGACCAGTAAAGCTTGCCGCTTCTCTTCTCCAGCTGGAGCTGCTTCGGCGTGAACGTACCGCCAGACGGAACGATGGTGATCATGTTCTTGCCATTGAGATCCGATCGCATGATCGAGCCATCATTCCTCTTGGGATCACCCATGTTTGTCCAGTAGATGTGCCCAGCGGCAACATCGAGCACCAGGCCATCAGGCAACTTCCGGCCTTCGTCGATGATGGTCTTCAAATCGGAGCCATCAGGGTTTGCGGACAATACGCGGCCGCCGCTGAGGTTCAGGAAGAAGAGCCTGGCGGACGTGTGCGCGTTTTTCGCTTCTGCGTCTATCGGCATGGAAGCTATCGCGTTCATGGAACGAACCTCCTCGCTGACGTTTCTATGTGGTTTCGAGTGAAAAAGGTCAGAGACCAACACTGGTCTCAAATTTAGAGTGTCGCGATGTCCACTGCCAGACAACAAGGCGCCAAGCCGCGCACTTGCCGCCACCGTAGCCCGACGCCAATCTGGAATCGATTCCCCAGATGGCCAATCCATACGTCCCAGTTCCTCGATCCAGTCCCGCGCCGATTGACGCGCTTGCTCAGAGCCGAACAACTTATCTACCGCGCGGATGAAGGCCGATAGCTCTCTTTCAGCCAGGATCAGAAAACCGCTAGTGATCTGGTTGCAGCGCTCGGTTTCCGCATCCGTTAACATTTCCCGCGTTTCAAGCATGACAACCTTCGGACCAGTCCATGCCGGTCAGCTGGCCTTCTTCTCCGTGTCATCATCAGCCGCCCGCCCGAACTCGGTGAGGTACCGGCCGAAATTCAATTCGAAGTCGCTGCGAGTTCCGTAACCGATACTACGGAGCTTGGTGCGGCGCGCCTGCGCATCGGGCCAGGCCAGCATTGGGAAGATCATTTCATTGCTCGACTGAAGCTCGGCAGCTGTCGGCATCCCGAATCGATTGATCTGGGCCTTTGCCGTGGCCAGCGTCTTGCCGCCGAATGAAGCCAGCCGCCTTGCGAGCGCATCGACGAACGAATCGAGGTCTCCATCGTCCAGCGTGCGGTTCACCCAGCCATATCGCTCTGCGATATCAGCATCGAAATCGTCGGCAGTGAGCACGAATTCAAGTGCCCGCGAGCGACCGACCAGGCGCGGGAGCCATTCCAAGGCTCCGCCCCCCGGGATTAGTCCGACGCCGACCTCGGGGTTACCGAACACAGCGTTTTGCCGGCTGGCGAAGCGCATGTCGCAGGCCAGCACAAACTCGTTGCCAATCCCGCGCGTGCGGCCGCGAATCTTCGCGATACTCACGACTGGCGTGGACGAAAGGCGAAGCACAAAGTCGCGCCAAAGGCCCAGCACGTCTGGACGCTCCACCGCCTTGGCCACGTCGAGATGCGCAATGAAAAAATCGGGATTCGCTGACTGGAACACTACAACCTTCACGGACGGGTCCGCCTCAAGGTCGGTCATTAGAGCTCCCAATTCGACGATCGTTGTCGGAACAAACATGTTGATCGGAGGGTTGCTGAAGGTGATCGTCCACCGGCCCGGATGGGTCCGGTCGATGCTGAACTGCGAAGCCTGGACTTCATTCGTCGCATTTGCCATGTTCTTCTCTCCATGTTTTCGTACTAAGCCGCGCATTCACCTCATGCGCCTTGTGACGGACGTTCCGCGCCCTTCAGAAATGCGCTGGATCTGCCTCCATCTTCGAATTCCACCCATTCATCTCATTGAGTTCCTCGGGGGTGATCTGAGGCAAGTGGCGGATGAACAAAACCAGGCGCCAGTTCCACGGGACAGTGTGCGTCCCGTGGAAGGCTGGCATGCCGCTCAAACGAACTCCATTTTCAATTGTGTAGTAGAGCTCGCCATCGCTCTTGTTCTGCGTCG
>JBAUXO010000105.1:0-7577 GCA_049584315.1 Candidatus Sulfotelmatobacter sp.
TCTCCCGGCAGGCACGTGAAATCATTGGTTCCCGGCCGGAGGATTTTCATCTGTCCTTGGGCGTCCATCTCAGCGACCGTGGCGTTTTTCGTCACGTTGGGAGGACCCGCGGAGAGTGCCCGCGCAATTTTGCTTTGTGCCGACTCTTGCAAATCCAATGGTGTCGGATGAGGTGCGTTCATTTGCGCAGAGGCAGCGAGACACGTAAAGGCAAGCGTTGGAGAAACAATCCGAGCAGACAGCAATGATCGCAGGCTTCGAAACATAAATATCTCCTCTCTGTTGTCGGACATCCTCTGACCACAGACCTCGAAAATAACTTCATGTGATCGCGTTTCAGGGCAACAAGCTGCGCCGCTTTACTCCCTGTATGGACAGTCAAGTCGCGCGCCGACATGCCCGATGAAATGCGCTACACAGCCTTGGGTTCGAAACATGCCAGTGAGAAGGAGCGGACTGCCTGTCTTCACCGCTTCGACATAAATCTCGAAGGGCTCAGGTGGCGGTGGAAGCGCGATGCCCAGTTCCGTCAAGCGCTTCTCCCCGCTCACCGACCTGGAGATTTCGATTGGGCTCTGTGCCTTTGAGGATGTCATAGGGAGATCTCACCACCACCGCTGAAGGAAGGCAATTGGACCATGGTATGAACGCAATACTTTGGCTCACCTAAGCAAACCGAACTACCCGCTGAATCGCTAAATGGGCGACTAGCTATTTTCAGCGACGAGATTGGCGTCGCTCCTGTATTCCACGATGAGTCGGATGAGTTCCCTTAGGTCAGCGGGGGGGAGACTTTGGAGAGATCCCTGCCGTTGAAATCGCGATTGCCGGCGCTGGAAGCGCCGGATCCTGCTTGACCACCCAGCGGATCAACTAACCTTTCGCCTCGTGCCTCCTCGCCCGCTTGATCGTGATCCCAGGAACTTTAAGACCTTGACCAGTTCCGCCGTCGACTTTCAAGGCAAACCGGATTTTTAGGAAAGCATGATCCAACAGGGTGCCAAGTGACTCGGTCCCCCCCGCAGTCGCCCATTGAAAAACTGTTTCAGATTCGGCTGCGACCAAGATTGCGAGCGCCAATCGGAGGTCACGATTGTCCGGCAGAACTCCCAGACGAGGCGCAATCAGAAGCGCAAGAAACTCCAACATGCCTTTGCGCTTCGACCCGCTCCGGGCTTGGAGATCAGGAACACTATTCAAGAGGCGATTTCGGGTGACGAAAAGCTCGCGCTCTGCCTCAATCCAGACAGCGAGATTGCGATACAAGCTCCGAATTGTTGCGTCGAGCGTCTCATTTTCGGGCGCCTCATCAAAGAATTTCCGAAGAAAGGAAGAGTAGTCGAGGTTGAGGACGACATCTTCCTTGGCTGGGAAATAGCGGTAGAAGGTTGCCGTGGAGATCTCCGCGGCTGCAGCAATCTGTTCAACAGTGGTTTCAGCATAGCCCTGTTTCTTGAACAAACGCATGGCCATTCCCTGAACGGTCATCCGCGTTCGGTCCTTCTTCAACTCCCGTAAGCCCATATTTCCGTCATCCTCTAGTTGCGTGGCGCAAACCACTAGTATTGCCCATCCGTGTCGGGGAGCGTGTGTCCATCCGTCTTGACAAATTAACTTTTGCATCCCTTCTCAAATATGATACATCTCTCATATGAGAGTTATATCATACACGAAAACAAGGGAGATGGAGACATGAAAACTACTTCAATCGCATCCACACGTTCTTTACGCAACCTCTACTTCGTCCGCACCGCATTCCAGGTAGTGTGGGCGGCGAGCGTCATCACAACCGCGCTGAAGCAACCAGCTGTAGCTGCCGTACTGTTCCTCCTCTACCCAGTGTGGGACGTTGCCTGCACGGTCTACGACCTCAACACCTTCAGCAAGTCCGGATCGTCGCGCACCTCGCAGATCGTCAATGCAGTGCTCGGAGTTGCAGCTGCCATCGGTATCGGCCTGACGGTATTTCAGACTCCGATCTATGCGGTCGCAATCTTTGGCGTATGGGCGTTCGGCGCAGGTGTCCTCCAACTCGTCGCCGGCCTTCTTCGCCGCAAGGAGTTGGGTGGGGGCCAATGGAGCATGATCTTGAGCGGTGCTCAATCAGCCCTGGCCGGAATCGCCTTCGTAGTACTCGGCCTCCACGAGAAGCGACACATTACGGATGTTGGCGGATACGCGATCTTTGGAGCTCTCTACTTTCTAATTGGCGGCATCCTGCTCACGCGCAAGCTATCGCAAGCCCCAGCACTCCAGGCGATCTAACAGAGGCTTTGCCGCTAGTACCGTGACGCGCTTCGCATGTGATGTCGACTCCGAAGCGCTCGCTCAACCTAACCACCCATCACAACGAAGGAGAACACTATGTCTGTCGACGTGAAATATAAGACCTCAGCCACTGCCATCGGAGGCAGGGATGGAAGAACCCGCACCGAGGATGGCAAGGTCGATCTGCAACTCGCCGTGCCCAAAGAACTCGGTGGCCCTGGAGGCGAAGGTACAAACCCTGAGCAACTGTTCGCAGCGGGTTACGCGGCGTGTTTCCTGGGCGCAATCAAGGTGGCCGGCCAGCAGTTGAAGGTCAGGATTCCGTCCGATGCTGCTGTCACGGCTACGGTCGGAATCGGAGCACGCTCGGAAGGTGGGTTCGGCATCACTGCTGAACTTGGGATTCGCCTGCCAGATGTCGACCAAACGGAGGCGCGGCAGGTGGTCGATCTTGCACACCAGATCTGCCCGTATTCCAACGCAACACGCAACAACGTCGACGTCAGCGTAAACGTGCTTTGAACTAGACCCAAGATTGCCGGCGCACGCAAGCGCGCGCCGGCAATGAAATACGAGGATAACTATATGAGTTCTGAGATTACGCGCGAACTGTTGCAGACCGCCCCCGTGGAAGGCATGCCTGGCTGGGAAACGCGCCTGTTTCTCATCACGTATCCGGCGGGTGCGGACGGCAGTGGCCATTCGCATCCTGTTCCGGGCATAGGGTATGTGCTGGAAGGCACGATGGTGTCGGCTTTCGATGACGATGCCGAAGAAATCATCCTCGCTGGCCAAGGCTTTCAGGACAAGGCGAGCTTTCATCGCGTGAGCCGCAACGGCAGCGCGACCGAGCCGATGCGATTCGTGATCGCCTACACGGTGAAGGTGGGCGAGCCCAATACAACGTGGCCTTCGAAGTAACAGCAAAATTCGATCTACACAATCGAAATAAGGGAGATGAAGATGGAAACTCGCCGGTTGGGAAGCAGCGGCCCCGCTGTATCCGCGTTGGGCCTGGGTTGCATGGGGATGTCTGACGCCTACGGTCCCGCCGATCGTTCAGAAAGCTTGGCCACTCTGCATGCCGCGCTCGATGCCGGTATAACGCTCTTCGACACCGGCGACTTCTATGGCTCTGGCGGCAATGAGCTGCTTCTGGGCGAAGCCTTCACAGGGGTACCACGCAATCGATACCAGCTTTCGGTCAAGTTCGGCGGCCTGCGAGACCCGAACGGTGGCTGGGGTCCCGTGGACGGACGACCTGCCTCGATAAGAAACTTCCTCGCATATTCACTGAAGCGTTTGCGTGCGGACTATATCGATGTCTACCGCGCAGCACGGCTTGATCCCACGATACCTATCGAAGAGACGATCGGAGCACTCTCGGATTGCGTACAGATGGGATGGATCCGATATGTCGGCTTATCTGAAGTCGGCGCCGAGACACTGCGACGCGCGCATGTAGTTCATCCGATCGCGGACCTTCAGATTGAGTACTCTCTCCTGACACGCGACATAGAGAGCGCGATTCTGCCGACATGTCGAGAGCTGGGTATCGGCATCACCGCGTACGGAGTGCTTTCGCGAGGTCTGCTCAGTGGCTTCCGCATAAACGGCGATCAAGACTTCCGCGCTCAAATGCCAAGGTTCCAGGGAGACAATCTGAAGTCCAATCTTGCCGTCGTGGAGGGGCTCCGCGCGATGGCCTCGGACATGGGCGCAACCACGACAGAGTTGGCAATTGCGTGGGTACTTGCGCGAGGTTCAGACATTGTGCCTCTGGTCGGGGCCCGGCGGCGCCAACAGCTGACCGAGGCGATCAACAGCTTGAAACTCGCTCTTTCCAACGATGATTTGAACACGTTGGAGCACATCTTCCCAGCGGGCGCAGCCCAGGGAGCACGATATCCCGAAGCCATGCTCGCGCGGCTCGACAGTGAACATGTAGGTCAATGAGAAGAGGCTTGTATGTCTGAGAACTTTGATGCCATTGTGATTGGCGCCGGCCAGGCTGGGCCCGCACTCGCTACCAAGCTCGCCGGTACCGGTCTGTCGATCGCCGTCGTAGAACGCAAGCTGGTGGGAGGCACCTGTGTGAACGTGGGATGTTCTCCCACCAAGGCCATGGTCGCTTCTGCGCACGCGGCCTTCGTCGCACGACGAGCCGCCGACTTCGGCGTGGTCGCTTCGACATCAGTCAAGGTCGATCTGGCGAAGGTTCTCGAACGGAAGAACGGCATCGTGATGAAGTCACGCAACGGCGTTACCAACTGGATTACCGGCACGAAGGGATGCACTCTGGTGCGCGGCCACGCGCGCTTTGCATCCCCCACAACGATACGTGTGGGCGACCACCTCCTGGAGGCTCCGAATATCTATCTGAACGTAGGAGCCCGCCCCTCGGTCGCGATCAAGGGAGCGGGCACTACGCCCTACCTGACCAGCAGTTCCATCCTCGATCTCGACGTTTTGCCAGAGCACCTCATCATCGTGGGAGGTAGCTATATCGGCTTGGAGTTCGCCCAGATGTTTCGACGATTCGGCAGTGAGGTTACGGTCGTAGAGCGAAACGCTCAACTGCTGCCCCATGAGGATGAAGACATCTCCAACGCACTCAGGGCCATGCTCGAGGCTGAGGGAATTTCCTTCCGAACGAATGCAACTTGCATTGAACTGCAACACAACGATGCATCGGTCAGCGTTGCCCTTGACTGTAACGATCAGTTGTCTAGAGTTGTTGGCTCCCACATTCTGCTGGCTATCGGCAGAGTTCCTAACACGGACGATCTCGGCCTCGACGCCGCAGGAGTCGAAGTAGACGAGCGCGGATTCATCCGAACGGACGAGCACCTTCAAACGAGCACCCCGAATGTATGGGCAATGGGTGACTGCAATGGGCGTGGTGCGTTTACGCATACATCGTGGAACGATTATGAAATCGTTGCTGACAATCTCCTGGATCAGGGAACACGCTCCACGGCGGATCGAATCGGCGTGTATGCGCTCTACACTGATCCTCCGATGGCCCATATCGGTATGACGGAGAAGCAGGCCCGCGCTACGGGACGTCCCATACTCCTCGCGAAACGCCCTATGTCGAAAGTCGGTCGTGCCGTCGAGAAGGGTGAAACCGTCGGCTTCATGAAAGCGCTCGTTGACGCTGAAACACGCATGATCCTGGGCGCTTCGATCCTAGGCGTGGGTGGCGATGAAGTTATTCATAGCTTGCTGACCTGCATGTATGCGAAGAAGCCTTTCGACCTGATCTGTCAAGCTGTGTACATTCACCCTACGATTGCCGAATTGATCCCAACGATGTTGCAGGAAATGATTCCTCTCGAATAAAGGTTTGGGCAATAACACTGTTGCTTGTCGCTAACAGGCCATTGCATTCGAACTCGCGGAGAAGACAATGAAAATCGGAATCATAGGAGCGGGCAATATCGGATCGGCACTCGCCGGGCACTTCCACCGCGTGGGACATACGGTGCGGATCGCAAATTCGCGTGGTCCGGAAACGCTTCTGGATGTTGCCCATAAGACCGGATCCGAGCCGGTCCCCCTCTCGGAAGTTGCGACAGGAGTTGATCTGCTCGTTCTCACCATCCCGCTCAAGAGCGTTCCCTCACTCCCGAAGGATTTGCTGGCAAAGCTTCCCGCAACCTCGCCGGTCATCGACACGGGGAACTACTATCCTCTTCGCGACGGGACGATCCCCGAACTCGCAGAAGGGATGGTCGAGAGTGAATGGACCTCTCGCGCTTTAGGACGCCCGGTCGTGAAGGCGTTCAACAATATCGTTGCAGACAGCCTCCTGCACAAGGGTCGGCCCAAGGGTTCGACAAACCGGATCGCTCTGCCAGTCGCCGGAGATGATAGCAGGGCGCGAGAACGCGTGATGGCTCTGATCGATCAGATCGGCTTCGACGTTCTGGATGCAGGCCCACTTTCTGACTCTTGGCGTTATCAGCCTGGAACGCCAGCCTACTGTCCCGATCCGACGATTCAGCAGTTGCCAACTCTGCTGAATCGAGCGAATCGCGAAAAGGCACCCGCAGCTCGGGACGGAGCAGCAAAGATGATGGCAAAACTACCGGCCGATTTCCTCCTCAAGAATTGGTGCGGGCTGCGCGGCTCTCTGCCGGCCTGGATATTCTAAAGCCAAGAAGCTGGCTGGCCGTGCTGCGCCTCGGCCTCACGGTTCTACGCTCGTAATGATCAGCAAAACGCGTGATACGTCCTGCGACGTTGCATTAGGTTTATTGACGGCCAACGCAGCGACAGTTCGGTTGTTTGTATCAGGCCAATGCACTCCTTGACAGGCTCAGACCACTCTTCGCGCAGCTCTGAAGCGAATCTCTTCGGAATTGAGTTCTCCTATCTCCATGTCTCGAAAGAAGACTCTATAAAGCCCCGGTCTGATCAACTCGATTCCCAACTCTTCGAAGCGGAATACCTCGCTGATGAAGATTCTGTTCTTGTGCCAGCTAATGTCGCCACTATTGTTGACTCGTCGCAACTGGAGCCCCTTCGGGTACGTGAACTCCGGCAACTTGCGCGGCAGTCGTATCGCGCTGGGGATGTAAAGACTTGCGGGAACTTGGTTGTTCAGGCCCTCATGCGGGCGCTCGTTGTTGAACACGTAGCGGAAGTTATCGAAGCGGCTCTGCTGTGCTCGTAGGGATGCCGCAGGTGGTTTGGTCGTGTCCTCCTTCAAAGTGCGATGCATCCGCTCATGGCGGCTGTTTTGTTGCGGTCGACCTGCTTGAATACGCTCGTGCACGATCCCGAGCTTCATCCATCCGAGCGAGAGCTTCGACAGCCCTAAGAGCCCGGTGCCCGCAAACGGTGCGCCGTTGTCCGTTCTGATCCGCGCTGGCATCCCGTAGCCGGCAGATCAACGAGCTAGAAGACGCCCTCCACGTCCAAATATTTGAGCGGGATCGTGGCGGAATGACCCTCACTCCCGCCGGCGAATCGCTGCTCCGATTCGCCCGTGAATTGCTCCAAACCCGGATGGATGTCGTCAAAGCGGTACAGGCGATCCACCAGGCGACGATGCGCCCGTTTCGACTCGGTTTCACGCCGTTCATCGAACATCAAGTGATTTCGACGGTGTGCGATGCCTACCGGGACCTGTTTCCGAAGGGCAGTATTCATCCTGAGAACGGCGACACTGAGGATGTAATCAGGCGCTTGCGAGCGGCTGAATTGGATGCTGCGCTGGTGACTCTTCCGGTGCTACCTGATGGTTACTGCATCCAGCCCGTGATGCACGAGCCACTGGTGGTCTGCGTTCGCAAAGACGA
>JBAUXO010000106.1:0-4279 GCA_049584315.1 Candidatus Sulfotelmatobacter sp.
AAATCGGCTCTCCGGAAGCCGAATCTCAATACCTTGTACGAAATCGGTCATAGAATCACGAAGCTCGACTCGCAACTCGGCGCGGCTGGTCGTGCCGAAAATTAGCTACTTACACCCCGGGCTGCTAGGCTGGACAAATACTGTTCTCATTTCTTGCACACGCTCCAACTCGTTTCGCATCTTCGGGTCGAAAAATACCTTGGGAATTTCCACGTCTTGACAGACAGGGCACAGGACGCCCGGTCGATCATACGTCCTAGCACAACAACAGTGAGCACAGAAGCCGCGAGCCTCTACCGGGAAAATCCCGCACTTGACACAAGGGTCACCGCTAGATGCCTCGTGCTCTTTGAGCATCATCATCCGCCATGATGTGATCTTGGTGAATCCGTGATCCTGTTGCAATTTCTCGGACTCTCTGTCCAGTCTGAGTTCGGATCGCATCGTCAACTTTTCGAAATGCAAAAGGTAAATTCCAGAACGACCTGATTGACCCGGTATGTCATCGACCTTCGACAGGGCACCTACTTCAACCAATCTGTCAATGTGGCGTCGTATCGTGGCACGGCAGACGTTTGTGTTGGCCTCAACCATTGCAGGCACGACATACAACTCACAACCACGAACTCGGGAGTGCAGCATGGTTTCCAATACCGAAGCGGAATTGAACGCTAAGTCAGACTTCCTGATCATGTCTTGCATTGCCCAACGACACTCTTCGCAATCGCAGTCTGCTTGCCAACGTTCGGGTGTGCCGTGTGCCAGTGCAGCCGCATTCGTGTCAGACATCCGTTTACCCGCCTTTTGATTTGCAAATGTAGCACGAAAAAGATAGGCAAAACAAAGGCGAAAGAGTGTGAAAGTTGAGTCCCCTGTGGAAAACGTAAACCCGCCCGTTCGTCGGCTGGGCAACGCTGTCGTTATCTTAAGTTTTCACGCTCCCAGCGCTCCGCAAAGAGTCTGACGATTTCAGTGAATTGCCCGATGATAACCCCCTGATACAATCTCTTCATGAGCGAAGCCGTGCCAACCCAGCCCTGTAAGACGTGCGGCCATCCGTTCGCCAAGCACACCCGAGACATTCACGATACTGGTGGGATGAAGACGGACTATCCATCATCGAGTGACAAGGGATTTGATTTCCAGTCAAGCCGCGAGGCTGGCACGTCAGGTTGCACCGAGTGTTCCTGTCAGCAGTGGATTTCGCCCAGCTATTAATCCCAAGGCTCATCGGCGCACTTGTGCCCCTTTTGCAGACCGCCACGAAGCACCATCGCGGCACTGATGTAGTAGTCGTGATCTCCCTTGTCAGGTTCGCCCTTGAGCATGATTTCCAGCTGATCTTGCAAGTCAGATTTCTCCGCTTTTGTAATCACCAGATGGCTGACATGCCCTTGAGAGTCAGGCTTTTGATCGATCAAGGCCATAAACACCAAGGCCGCCGCTTGAAACACGGATTTTCGGGAGTCGTCCAATTCAGCACGAATCTCAGGAAACTTGGCTGTCAGTGCCTGATAATCCACGCCCTCCTTCGGCCCGGCTAAGAACTTACCGCTGATATCAATCAGTTGCTGGTGCAATTTAATCTGATCCCCATAGAACGCGACCAGACTTGGGATCAAAGTGTCGAATGGATCGTTCAAATGCATGCTTTGAAGCATGCGGATTTGAGAGCGCAACTCCAGCTGTGAGGATTTGCTGTAGTAAATGCCAGCTGAGAACTGTTCGTTCGGCGTCTTCGCCTCGCTAAGTTCCTTCTCACCAGTCGTCTTTAAATCCTCGTCTTCGATGAGTTCACGTACGTATTCCTTCACGACATTCAAATGAGGCGTCTCAGGTTTAGGCGGTCGCGCAGGGTGCACGGGTTTGGTCTGCCCTACCGCAATGTTTACCAAGAACAGCGCGATGGCTATCTTCTTCACGAAGTCTCCTGTGTGGGGAAGGAGCCGGGACGCCACTGCCCGGAGCGTGTGTGGCGCACAAAGCAGTGTAGCGGCTTACCCGGCGTAAATCTAGTGGAAGAGACTTTTTGACCGTAGTAAATCAGAGCGCCCGCTGCGCCCGCTGTTTACCAGTTTGATTCCTCCCAATCAAGGTTGGAATCATCCCTTGAACTGGCCTCCAAAATATTGAGTTGAGGTGTGCGCGATGTGCAGGATTCTCTGCATTATGGGGGATTTATGGTTGTGGCATCCCCCGGTGGGGGTGTGGATCGGCACCCTCGGGCTATTGGGGGTGCTAGTGCCCCTGATTCGAGACATAAACAAGATTGGCAGACGTGAGAAAGCAATCTGGACGTTCATTATGTTCTCATTGTTATTGCTTGAGATTAAGTCGGTCTATCAGGATCGCAATGAGCACGACAAACAACAGTCGGAAGCAAGAGCGCGGCAAGCAGCAAGCTTCACGGAGATCGCCGATGGTATCAATGGTGCAATTACTTTGAGTCAGCAACAATTTCACACGACAATTCAGCAGCAGTCGGAGCAATTCGATGCCACAATGAGCAAGGCTGAAGAGAACCTTAATCACGTGACTGGAGGTAATAGCTATCCCGTGATTGAAATGATTCCGGTCCCGATGGAAAATACGACAAACAAACTGCGGCTATCTCTTAGCATCACTGGCAAGAATCCGCTTTACGATGTTGTTGTGACCATGCGTAAACTCCCCTTGCCAAAGACCGTGAGCCTGACAGGATTCGTAACCACCGGGACACAACCGGATATCATTCCAGAATTCAGTGAGCCTTCTGTCAGTTCGACGCAAGCCCATTTGCTTCCAGTTCCCATCGAGCCATCAATGTCCGGCCAGTCTGACTATCAACTTTCAACTTCAGCTAGGAACGGTAGTTTCACGGAAAAGCTGCACGTTCGATATTCCGGAGCCATCGAAACCAACGCGAACGGTGTAACTCTTCCGTGGGAACAGTCCTATGAAATAACGCGACGCGACGGGCGAAAGGAGAGAATAATCTTTAAGCGTAAATGGCAGAAGACGAACACTCCTAATACCTTTGTGACAACACAGCCGCCGATGCCTCGGGATACAAATTGATTTCTAGCTCTGACGGCAGCGATTCTAGCGGCCCGAAAAACTGGCACCGTATGATGGCGGGAAGCGAGTGCCTGCGACCGTGGGTGCGATCTCGACGCGGTTCGCTGGGCGGAAGAGATTCTGGACGAGATTGATCGGAAGTGGCCAGAGACCCGCAGTAAGTCGGCATGAGGAGCAGCACCGAACGACAGTTCTTAGTTAGGTCGAGGCTTTCCGAGGAGGAATCGTCTTTTGTTCGGGTGGATCAATCCGAGTCCAGAAATTCCCGTGACCCGTGGCTCCGCTTTCTCTGAGATTTTCCCAGAGTGCTCCACACTTCGGACACTTGTACGGATAGGTGATTTCCAGCCAGCCTCCTCTACCTATTGAAGCTCGCTCCCGAACAGGATCACCGTTCTGCACCAGTCGTTCTCTGCCCGGATGCAGAGCAGCACAATCTGAACACAATTCTTCCACTTTCATAAAGCTCCCTCGGACTATCGAGCAATGCAATTTTCGCCGACGGACGCCGTCAACTGAAGTGGGGCTACTTGTCTTCGTGGCAGCACCCTCGGCTTCTCGCCGTGCAGGACTGATTTGAGGTTCGCTTGGCCGCCGCCTCCCATCCCAAGCGCTCCCACCCAAGCCTGCTATCATCCTCAACCGGAGGAAACACCAATGGGAAATCTGAAAAGCTGAAGGCAGTCTCCGTCAAGGATGAGCTGCACGAACACACGGAAAAGAATACGTTGACAAAGTCACCCAGCGAGAACACACTTCTCAAGCTACAACCACCCCTCCTAAATTTCGGTTCCCCAAGACCGTTGCTGGCTCACGGAGACACAATATGCCGCCACTCGCCGCTTTGACAAGATTAGTTAATGCTCTTAGACGACTGTTATCGAACCGTCCGAGGCAAATTGTCGTTAGGCTGATTATGCTCCTGCCAATTTGCTTCGGGTACTTTGTTGTTGAAGCCGAAGGCCAAGATACTTATTGCACATTTTATCCTCCATCTTATTCATTCCCAAGCACGGGTGGACAGCAAACGGGGTGTCTCTCGGGACAGGGACCGAACCCTTGTCTTCCAGTTGGATTGGATTTCTCGACTCCCCCCAATCATTGCTGTCCAAATTCGCGGGCTAACTGCTGACCGAGCGGAAGGTATCGCCAGGTGTGAGAAAGACTGAGCCCCCTGATACGTTGGATTGGGTTCGCCAAGAACCAATTCAACCAGAGGAGG
>JBAUXO010000107.1:0-2905 GCA_049584315.1 Candidatus Sulfotelmatobacter sp.
CAAGAGCCGGTCGGAGCGCTGGAGGCGCAAGCGCCGCGGCGCATTCTTTTGGAGAACGGTGAGTTAGGTGACGAAGCGCGAGGATCTCCGCCTGCAGGGCGGCACGGGTTCGAAAACTGGAGGCGACGACAACGAGAAGGGCGACGAAAAGAGAGCTCATCGTGGTAGCAACAGGATCTCACAAACGATCGGAACCTCTGCAGTTTCAGAGCGGACGGAGTTTTCGGTAACCACTACCGGCCGATTCCGAGGTTGTCGTCGCGGGTAAGAAGCTGAGTCCCCTGATAGGCTGGATTGGGTTCCGTCGAAGAACCAATTCAACCAGAGGAGACTCAGCCCAATGAAAGTATCAGCATTTTCTCGCAGGTGTTGAAGTTGTTTTCGCGCGGGAGTTTTGAGAAGGCGGTCAAGCAGCACAAGGCCGAACGGCACGCACGGGGTTTCACGAGTTGGGGCCAGTTTATGAGGAGACGACACGAAACGGAATTCTAAGCACGCTAAGCCACCATCTGCTTAACATTTTCAATGGCTTACAAACGCATGAAATGTGCGAACATGGCCCAAGGTCGTGAATACATCATGGCCTTTGTAAATCAATGACTTGCATTCTTAGCGGGCAATGCTGTCCGTTTCGTGTCTTCTCCTCCTTACGGATAAACGGCAATGGTTCCGGCGCTCGCCGGTCGTGGAGTTGGGCCCGCCAGCCGCAACTCTGCGTGGATTTACGGTAGCATATTATACGCAGGATTGCCCCCCCCTGGATATCACTCTCACAATTGTCTGTCCCATTCGGAATGATATGGCTGCACGAGGCCGTATTTCACGCAAGGTCATCCCCCACGATAGACCCCCGGTTTGCTGCGTGAAATACGGAGCTCTGAATTGGAACCTTGCGTGAAATCGGTTATCCACGCAGGAATTTCACGCAGGATTCGGCGGTTTTGGCCAGTTGTGACCCAAAAAGTACTCCAATGAGGCCGAAACCCCGGTCCTTAGAGTAAATCTACGCAGAGTTGCGACTGGCGGGCCATTAGCTGGGATTAGTTGGCCTCAGACTAATATAAAAGAGAATAGAAAATCTAATTGTGGTATACTTTGAGTGGATTTGTGGTTGATATGAACCTGGTCTACGAGCCTACCACCCTCGCGGTTGCCGAGACTGACGCAGTCCTCCGAGACTTCGTGGTCCGGGCCTTAAGAAATGACTTCAAAGTGATCATCACGGCGGCACGTGGCAGTGGCAAGTCCGCTCAACTGTTAAGCTCAGCGCAATTGGTCATCTATGATCTTAAGTTGGGAATTCACGATCTGAAACGTCTTCGCAAGGACTACCCTGAAATGCCGATCGTGTTGATAAGCTCAAGGGTGTCCACGACCGCACTCAATGAGGCGCTCGAATTAGATAGAACGGACTTCATCACGAAGCCCGTTGACAGCAAGGAACTGAGGATTCGAGTGAATCAGTGTCTTCGTAGATGGCGGTTCTATGCATCGCGCGTGGTGAAGCAATCGAGAGCGAAGGAAACTTCACTACCAAGTCTTACAGCCGGGCCTAGGAGTTCAAGCTTGATAGAGGTTCCGATGCCAGAGTTGCATGGCCCTTCAGGGCGGCTGAATGCTGCAAGGATTGCCAAATATCTGAACGTACCGCTCTCCGAAATCTCAACAGCTCTGCACGTTAATTACACCGCCCTGCACAAGACACCGGACTCGCCATCTGTGCAGTCGAGTCTCGCGCTTTTCAAGCGCACGCTTGTGATCCTTACGGAAATGCTAGGTGAGCAAAAAGCAGTACGTTCTTGGTTAAACAGTCCACACCCCGACTTGGGGCAACGATCCCCGATTTCCGTTATCCTGGATGGTCACGCCGATGCCGTGCTTGCGATACTTGAGAACGCTCTGGCCGGAGTATCCAGTTGATTTCGACGCCCGATGGCCTTCGGGCCGTCTTAAAGTCTGTAACCACCAAAACGATCCACGGGCCTTGGTCAAGGGCAATCGGATTGCATTTGCTCAAGGGCCCACCTCCAGGAGCTGCAGCGGGTAGTCCTCCTCAGCCGCTGTGGGCGGGAGGCGCGGCTGTCCATGGCGCCCGCTTTACCCCAAAAGGAGGGTTTGGCTGTTTGTACCTGGCTGCCGACCCGGTTACGGCATTGCATGAAGTGGTTTCGGTTTTCACTCCGCCTGGGGGCCCTGTAGTCACCCTGAGGACATCGCCGTGGGTTGTCATCACGGTCGAAGGCGTGTTGTCCAACATTGTCGATTTGACTGACCACAAGATCCAGGCCGACCTTCAAACAAACATCATGGAGCTGACTGGCGATTGGGCATATACCCAATCCTGTTTGGGCATCGCTCCGACGCAGCTGCTCGCACAGGCCGCGTTTGATTGTGGCATCTTGGGATTCCAATACAAGTCGGCTAAGAATATTGGCGGCGGTGATTCGGTGGTTGTCTTCACGAACCATTTGGGCAACAACAAGCCGAGCTACCTCCAAGCGTTTGACGAATATCGAAACCTGACACAGCGAATACCGAGTCCATAGCGGGTCTCACGGGCCCTGCCTCCCGACTGTTCTCAACTCCAGGACGCGCATGTCGTTTTTCGTTATTGAGGTTCTTCCTCACTCTTGGTGCAAAATTGTAGGAGGCGGGAAAGGCAAGACGCGTGCGCGAAGCAGTTCAAATCCGGCCCGGCCATACATCTGGCGCTTCAGTGTCTTCAGCCGATTGATGTGACCTTCCACCGGCCCATTGCTCCAGCTTTCTTCGACGGCTGCCTCGACTGCACTCTGGTCCTGTTTCAAGGTGCGCACAAAACGCTGCATTCGGTAAATGCCGGAGGCGTCGGCCTTCTTCATCCACGCGTGCAGCGTCTTGATCTTTCCTGTCCGTAAGGTCGTGC
>JBAUXO010000108.1:0-6408 GCA_049584315.1 Candidatus Sulfotelmatobacter sp.
TCGCAATTTCACTAGGTTCGCTGCTGTTGCTTATCGTACTTGCCTCACTGAGCGGGGCTGGTAGGACTCCGTGGTTCTTGAAATGCAGAGCAACCCCGGCCGACTTCCCAATCGCAACTAGAAACACTGGTGATGCGCCCTTCATGCTGGCTGCGGGCAGGAATGCTTTGCCGGCAGAGGCATTCAGGCCGGCCCCTGTACGGCATGGTTTATGGTCTCGTTGACGCTCCTGGGTACCCTGTCGGCGACTGTTGCCTCTTCTCACGTGGCAGCGGTGCTCTCCGGCTTCGCTGGCTGCGGCTTTCTTCTGTTTCCGAGTGTGCCGGCAACACCGCATTTTTCGATGCATTGAAAATCCGAGAGTCAGTGTTATCGTCCCGGCATATAATAGAGGCCACCTTATGGCGGATTGTCTGGACTCGGTTGGCCAGAGCTTTTGTGATTTCGAGGTGGTCGTAGTCAACGGCAGTTCTCCCGATACTCCCGAACTGGAGAAGGTGCAGCCCTACCTCGATAGTATCGTGTACATCAAGAAGGTCAACAGGCACGCGGCGGGTGCGATAAACACGGCGATAGGGAGAGCGCGTGGCGAGTGTCTGGCATTCCTTGATAGGGAAGACTCGTGGTTGCCCAAACGAAACTGAATCGGAGTGGGGCGAGATAGGCGGGCGGGAACTTTTTCTCAAGCCGTGAAAAAGGCAGGTACTGGAAAATGAAAATGATGAAGCATTTGATTGCCGGAATAAAACGCGGACTCAAGCTGCACCGGCCGGGCCGCAGTCTGCTCATCTTTCCGGATGATGTTTTTCTGGTTTCATTCCCGAAATCCGGCAACACCTGGACCCGGTTTCTCCTCGCTAACCTGATATACCCGCAGCAGCTTGCCACCTTCGCGAACATCCATCGCCTAATCCCCGATCCGTCGGGTACCAACAAAAGGGATTTCGACCGGATGCCCAGGCCGCGAATTATTAAGAGCCACGAATGCTTCGATCCGCGCTATCCGCGCGTCATCTACATCGTTCGCGACCCGCGCGACGTCGCTGTGTCGCAATACCACTATCATCGCAAGATCATGAGAATCGGCGACGATTCTCCGATCGAGAACTTTGTAACGCGCTTCCTGGCAGGCGAGACATGCCCGCACGGGTCCTGGGGGCAAAACGTTGTTACTTGGCTGACCACAAGCGCAGGGGATCCTCGCTTCCTTCTGTTGCGCTACGAGGACATGGTTGCGGATACTGCCCGCGAACTGGGGAAAATTGTGGCCTTTCTGGGCATTTCTGCCAGTTCCGAACAAATTGCCCAAGCCGTGGAGCGAAGCTCGGCCAGCCGGATGCGGAAACTCGAGCAGGCGCAAACTGACCAATGTGAACTCACCAAAGGATCACGCAAAGATCTCTCCTTCGTCCGGTCCGCGATTGCTGGAGGCTGGCGAACCGAACTTCCAGAAGCCGAAGTGGCGCGACTCGAAGACGCATGGGGACACATCATTGCTTATCTGGGATATGAACTCCTCTCTCCGCAAGAAGCAGCGAACTTCAACTCGCGATTCGCCGAAACCGTGCTCAAAGGATCCTCCCGATGATCTACAGCGCCAAACCGCTATTGAAAAACGCACTGGACCCGGACGGTGCGGGACACACCCTGGCGCTCCACCCGGATGATTTGTTCATTGTTTCGTATCCAGGATCGGGCAAGACGTGGCCGCGCTTCCTGCAAGAGAATCGATTGCATCCGCAAGAGCCCGCGACTCTCGTTACGATCGAGCGGCTGGTGTGCGACGCCGAGTTTCGGTTGAGCCGCTATAGGCGCTGTATCCGAAGTCCGCGGACGATCAAGAAGCACTCATATTTCGATCCGCGCTGTCCGCGGGCGAATTATATTGTGCGCGATCCGTGGGACGTGGTTCTTTCCGAATACGATTTGTAGCGCGAGTACCGGAACATCGAAGACAGTTAACCGCGGGGGCGCTATATCGGGGATTTCGCGACCGGGCTCATACCGCGATTGTAGGAGATCGCACTGCCTAGCCCCAGGGGAACATGACTTCAAGAACCTCCGGGCGGGTGCGCGACGTAAAAGTTGGAAACTCGCATCGTACAATGTCAGCCGCCGCCATTTTCTTCGTGAATTCGAGACTCTTTAATGAGTAACCAAGCGGGTCGCGGTCCGCTCGATTCGCCGGGATGCAAGCAAAACATATCTGGAGTAGTACTACGCTCAGATTGTGCGCACTCTTGGCTGATTTCGATAGGTCCTCCACTTTTGCGTCGCGCACCCAACTTCCACACCTTCATTGACTTGCCCTGTTCCTGCCCCTAAGATTTCACTCCAATGATTGGCGAGACCATCTCGCACTACCGCATCGTCGAGAAACTTGGCGGCGGCGGAATGGGCGTGGTGTACAAGGCCGAGGACACGCGGCTGCATCGCTTCGTCGCGCTCAAATTCCTACCCGAAGATGTTGCTCGCGATCCGCAGACCCTCGCCCGTTTTCAACGCGAAGCCCAGGCAGCATCCGCGCTGAACCACCCGAACATCTGCACGATTTACGACGTTGGCGAGCATGATGGTCAGACGTTCATTGCCATGGAGTTTCTGGACGGGCTGACTCTGAAACACCGTATTGCTGGAAAACCCCTCGAGATTGACGTTTTGCTCGGTTTGGCGATTGAGATTGCCGATGCTCTGGACGTTGCCCACTGCAAAGGGATCGTGCATCGCGACATCAAGCCTGCGAACATTTTTGTCACCGAGCGCGCGCACGCCAAGATTCTCGACTTCGGGCTGGCTAAGGTTGCGCTTCCCGCCAGTTCTGCCAGCCAAATAGCCGCGCAAAATACTCAGACCGCTACAACTCTCGCCGAGGAACATCTCACCAGTCCGGGGACGACGCTGGGAACGGTCGCCTACATGTCTCCCGAGCAAGTCCGCGCCAAGGAATTAGACGCCCGAACGGATTTGTTTTCTTTTGGCGCAGTGCTGTATGAGATGGCTACCGGCGCGCTGCCCTTCCGTGGGGAAAGCTCAGGAGTCATCTTCAAAGCAATTCTCGACGCGGCCCCCATGCCTGCAGTGCGGCTGAATCCCGACCTGCCGCCCAAGCTGGAAGACATCATCAACAAGGCTCTGGAGAAAGACCGCAATCTGCGCTATCAGCACGCCTCAGAGATGCATGCCGATCTGCAACGACTGAAGCGGGACACGGAATCCAGCAAGTCGGCGGCTGTGAGTGAGTTGGCACCCGTTTTTCGCAAAAGGCGGTTTCAGGGGCTCGCTGCGGGCGCTGTTGGCGCTATCGCCGCAATCGTGTTGGCCATCTTCCTCTGGCAGTTTAGGCATCCCAATGTCCCTGCCGTCGATTCTGCAAGCCCAAAAGCGATCGCCGTGCTGCCGTTCCAGAATGCTGGATCCGACAAGGACACCGATTTTCTCCGACTCGCCTTGCCAGATGAAATTGCGACTACTCTGAGCTATGTGCAGTCGTTCTCGATCCGTCCGTTTGCAACAACCAGCAAGTACAACGGGCCGAACGTGGACTTGCAAAAGGCTGGTCGGGAGATGGGAGTGGCCTCTATTGTGACGGGACACTACCTCACGGAAGGTAACGAGTTGGAGATCACGCTGGAAGCAGTCGACGTCGCCAATAACCGCAGCGTTTGGCGAGACACCATCAGTGTTGCAACGTCAGACAATATTGCAATGCGGGAACAAGTCACGTCGAGAGTGCGGCAAGGACTTGTCCCGGTGCTTGGAGGAGCGTCAGCCTCCGGGGAGGCCGGTACTCGACCTAAGAGCGAGGAAGCCTACTACTTGTATTTGCGGAGCATTGCCATTCCCCGTGATGTTGCTCCTAACAAGGATGCGATCGCGATGCTGGAGCATGCCGTGGGCATTGATCCCAGCTACGCGCCTGCGTGGGAGGCTCTGGGCTTGCGGTATTACTTTGACGCCAGCTATGGCGAGGGCGGAGAACAAATGTTAAAGCGTTCCGATTCGGCCATTGAACGCGCTATCGCGCTTGATCCAAACCTGACTTCTGCGACTGGAGCGTTGATCGTGAACCGGGTAGACGAAGGTGAACTCGGGAACGCCTATACAGAAGCTACAGCGTTGGTGAACCGACGGCCACAGAGTGCCTTTGCCCACTTCGTTCTGGGCTACGTGCTGCGCTATGCTGGATTGTTGGAGGACGCGGCCCGACAGTGCGATACTGCCTTTACGCTGGATCGGGGGAATTATCAATTCCGTTCGTGCG
This sequence comes from Candidatus Sulfotelmatobacter sp., assembly GCA_049584315.1. Taxonomy (GTDB): domain Bacteria; phylum Acidobacteriota; class Terriglobia; order Terriglobales; family Acidobacteriaceae; genus Sulfotelmatobacter. The sequence continues at coordinate 4,262 of JBAUXO010000108.1, forward strand.
CAGCGGTTTTCATGGAATTGGGCCAGCCTCAAAAGGCAATGGAGTTCGTCCGGCTTGATCCGGGTTCAGAATGGGCTGCTAGATCGGCGGCATATATTCTTCTGGGCCAAGGCAAACTGGCCGAAGCACAACAGAGCATCCAGAGAACCTCGGCTGAACCTCGAATGGGTCGTGACCTGCTTCAAGCCTGCCTTGATCCGTCACAACACTCGTCATTGGACAGACTCGCGCATGACGCTGAAACCGCTATGCTGGCGACGACAGATGCGGAGCCTCGCTACCTTGTCGGAACTTTGCTGGCCTACTGTGGCCAGAAGGATGCCGCCCTGCGATTGCTGAAGAGTGCCATCGAACAGAACTATTGTGCCTATACTGCCTTGCAGGCCGACCCGTTGCTGGTGAAGCTCCGTGGAACTCCTGAGTTCAGCGGATTGCTATCGACAGCAAAACAGTGCCAGAACAGGTTCTTGGAGCAGCGAAACCAGAGTTCCCATTGAAAGACGCCGACCCCGACCTCCCCATCCTGAAACAAGCCAAGGACGAGTTCGCGAAGCTGCAGTAGTCAACTGACGCTATCAGCGATAACGCTCACCGAGAATTGCCCGGCACCCGTCCGGGTCAAAAAAGTGTTATAGAGATATTACGTCAGCGATGCGTTACTGTTGTGGCTGTCGATGCTCTTGAAGGAATGTGCGAACGTCCTTTACAAATTCCTGGCTCTGAACCGCACCGGCATGACCAGCGCCGGGGATGACCTCATACTCTGCATTCGAAAGTTCTTTCTTTAGATCGGTGTAACCCTCAGGGTGGTCATTGCCCCCGTAAATCACGAGGGTCGGGGACTCTGTTCGCGTTGAGTGACCCAGTGTTGACGATTAGTTCCTTGTTCCCGAGGCGTTGAGCAGCCAGCGCTTTGGTGTCGTGCATCGGGTCCTGTCTTTTCAATTCCTCGCGCTGTTCAGCACTCAGCGGAGGCGCATCGGGCGGCGCCGCCGCGATCACTGCTTCTGAGAATGACATGCCACTCTGAAGATATTTCGTAAGAGATGCCTGTTCCTCGAGATCTTCCGCCCGAAACCCCCTATTTGCTCCGATTACGGCTGTCAAGAATCGGTCAGGATGCTCGACAAGCATTTTCATTACAATGCCTCCGCCCATCGAATAGCCAATGACATGTGCCTTCCTAATCTGAAGATGATCCATGAGCCTCGTGATGTCATTTACCATCTCGATCCCATATTGTTCAGGTTCATGCGGCTTGCCACTTTTCCCGTGTCCGCGACAATCGAGAGCGATGGCTTCGTGATCTTTGGAGAGATCGGCTATCAGGGATTTCCACACATCCAAATTGCCCGCAAAACCATGAACCAGAATCACCGGCTCGCCCTTGCCCACCACGATGTATCTGATCTTGACACCATTGGAGCTGAAGAACTGATCTTCGGTTTGCGGGTTCGCCGAACGTGGCAAGAGAAGCCATACCGCGGCGCTTAACAAAGAGAGGCTTGCAGATCGCAAATATCGCAACTTCATTTCATCTGCCTTCCTTGTTTTCGATTGCATCTAGAACGCCTAGCCGCGATTGTCCTTGCAATTATTTTTCTTGCAGCATTAAGAAGCGCAGTTCGGAACAAGTGTGGTCAACTGGCCAGAACAGAGCCTTCACGCTCACCGAGAATTTGGCCGCCGCCCGTCCGGGTCAAAAAGTACAATCGAGATGTTTCGCCAACTGACCGAGGACCTGCTACATGCTTAGCTTTATACGGATGGCGAAGTAGAGCGCGAAGATAACATTCACTGCGGCCATCGCAAACCGCGCGGAGGAGTAGACAGGAGTAAGCATCTGTAGGACCACGCCCGCCAGCACGCATGCTCCGGCCAGTTGGGGGCGTGTCAGCACGTCCACCCGCCAAGCGAAAAGGAACAGGACAACACTGGCAATCGGTGGGAAGAAGAGCATCTTTTTGGCCGCACAATCATTAGCCGAAAGAGAGCTTCTGTCAACGAGCGATATAGAGATGGGTGCGCGACGTAGAAGTGAGGATCTGGCGGTTTCTTTTTTTGTGGCCTCTGTCTTACAGTATGTGATACTTACAGATGATTGCTTATATGATTGCCTGGAGCTCCTCATGCCCGATTCGCTGGTC
>JBAUXO010000109.1:0-8558 GCA_049584315.1 Candidatus Sulfotelmatobacter sp.
CATTAACCGTCTTAAAACGCTCAAGCGCCAGATGTACGGACGAGCGGGCGTCGAACTGCTTCGCGCACGCCTGCTGCCCGAGTCGCCTATAACTGGACAATGCGTGCACCAAAGTTGAGCCAGAACCTCATTAAGTACACGAAATTACACGAAATCTGCCTCGAAAAGTTCACGTCCGGTCGTTAAGTGCAGCTCGACAGCACTTTTCACGGTCTGTTCACACCAGACACAAACGAAAAAATGCTAGACTTCGCGCACTGAGGGTTTTACCCCACTATGAAAGTACGACTCAGACCTCAAGCCCAGGGACACGAGCAGCGATTGCAAGAGATCCGCTGGGAGCGAAAAGCCGAGACGCAACAGATAGAGCGCCTCTGTGCCACTCTGGTCAAGAAGGTGAAATTCTCCAAGGCCAAGCGATTAGCCGACCCGGCTGCTTAGTTTTGTTGACGCTCCGCTGGCCTGAGTGACCACGTTTGGAGTCTTGAGGAAATCGTTATGATGGCCGATAGCTACATGCCGCAACCCGGCAAGCGCGGCCCTTACAAGAAAAAAGTTGCATAGCCTCCTGCCGCATCTTACGATGCTAGAAGAGGCGGAGGCTAGCTTCGATGCGATCAGCATGGCGAACCGAGGCAGGACATCTCGCATGTCGCTGGGCTGAGGTGGGGGAGCAAGTTCAATACAATCCTCGTTGGATGCAAGAGGCTTCAGAGAGTGGTTACGTCCCGCCTGTGGTGGATTTTACCAGCCACAGCCCATTCGGCGGGGTCTCTTGGTTCCGGACCCATACCGCTAGTCTCCTGTCCCAGAAATAAGTGAATTAAGTAAGACCCGGATTGCATCTAAAATGCAGGAGGCTCAGATGCGAACCGGACGTCCCAAGCAACCCTTGACTGTGACCAGCGAAGAGCGCCAGCGACTCGAATCGTCAGTCCACCGGGCGCGCAGCCAAGCCCTGTTGGCTCGTCGTGCTCGGGTGGTGTTGGGCTGTGCCGAAGGACTGGATAACAAAGCGGTGGCCAAGAAGTTGCGCTGCTCGTTGGGCATGGTTGGCAAGTGGCGGGCGCGCTTCCTGGAAGCACGCTGGGAAGGGCTATACGACGAACCACGTCCCGGAGCGCCACGCCAGATCAGCGATGAGCAGGTCGAAAAGGTAGTGATCCAAACTCTGGAAAGCACGCCTCGCGGCCAAACCCACTGGAGCACGCGCGGTTTAGCCAAAGCGAGCGGATTCAGCCGGATGACCATTAGCCGGATTTGGCATGCCTTTGGATTGCAGCCGCATCGAGCTGAAACGTTCAAGCTGTCGCCGGATCCACAGCTGATTGAGAAAGTGCGCGACATCGTGGGTTTGTATATGAACCCGCCCGAGCACGCGGTGGTATTCTGTGTCGACGAAAAGAGCCAAATCCAGGCGTTAGACCGCACCCAGCCACTGTTGCCGATGCGGCCGGGACAAGTGGAGCGCGGCACGCATGACTACAAACGCCATGGCACGACTTCGCTGTTTGCCGCGTTGGAATGGAAGACCAGCCGTGTGATTGGCCAACTGCACCACCGCCACCGCTCGCAGGAATTTCGCCAGTTCCTCGATGTGCTCGAGGCGCAAGTGCCCGCCGGACTCGAGGTGCATATTATTGTGGATAACTACGGAACCCATAAAACTGCCATCATCCGGAAATGGTTCGCCAAACGTCCACGCTTTCATGTCCACTTCACACCCACCTATGGATCCTGGATCAACCTGGTGGAGCGATGGTTCGCAGAACTCACCAACAAGCGAATTCGACGGGGCGTGTTCCGCAGTGTAAGAGACCTGGAAGCGGCCATCCGCGAATTCATCGACGTGCACAATGAAGATCCCAAGCCCTTCGTTTGGACCAAAACCGCGGACCAAATCCTGGCCAGCATCGCTCGTTACGCGCAGCGCACCACTTCCTCTAACTTATGACACGAACCACTGGGACAGGAGACTAGCCAAGGACGCTCCAGAGTCGAGAGCCGTGGAGAAGTCAGAACGCGGGCCCATCGTGGCGATCCCTCAGGTCGGAGGACTTCACCATCGCTACCAGCGCCAGGCCGCTTAGTGATAAATAGGTCGTCGGTGCTCGGCGATTACGGCTTCCGAATATCTTGCCTTGGTCTTACGAACCAACCCAGACTGTTCGCGAGCCAAGACCAACTTTCTTCCCGGCTACGAACTCCTCTTTGCACTCCCCGCTTTGCGATTCAGGAAACCTTTGCTTCGCTCCTTCAACGTTCCCTCGATCAGCTACTCCGGCAAAGCGTGATTCGTGTGCGGACGAGGTTCTCGGTAATGACAGCGTGTCGTTGGGCACGTTGAACAACGACTAACCCGACGGGGTGAACCCGATCATGGCGCTCCCCGCGAGAGTCGCTGAAAAAGCTGTCTCATTAGCCTTGGACCGAATGCAAGGTTGCTGCCCCTCCGTAGAGACGACTTCGGGCAAGTGCCAAACAACCTGCAAGCAACGACAGGGGGATAAATGCCTTTAGGCCCCAGAAAATAGAGAAAAACGAGATGTACATCATCGATGCCCGCCAGAGATGAAGAGTGGTGCCGATATCGGAAATGGCCTGTGCTAGCAGCAGCAACAAAAGGCACGTTACAAACGATGCTAGAAAGACCCGACGGCTTTTTGGCAATAAGAGAAACACTACCCTCGCAGTCACTCCGCAGGCAAGCTCTGTGATGACGGCGGCAGCAATCCAGTACGGGTAAAGAAAGCGCAACCTGATGCCCAGGTTCTCATAGTACTCCGGGAGTGTCGGGGTGGGTGGTTGATCGCCCCAATAGAAAGTCGCGGTCGGCCCACTGCCGTCGGCTGTAATTCGAAACACCGAGGCAAGAAGCCAGAAGGCGCACAACCAGTAGACTGGGATCGCAATCAGCCAGAAGTACCGCCGCAAAAACTTAGCCATAAATCCTCCAGATGTACGCGAATCTCCACCCCTGGTAGCCAAAGAGCCGACAAAGTTTGCCGTGTGTCTACGGGTCGGGAAAACATAGCGACCCAATTCCGTAGCTTTCAGGATTGTCCCCGGTCGCGGTCGGCGGTGCTCCGGCCGCTGTCAGGGCAGTATCCATCTGTTCGTGCGTGAAGCCGCCAGCCACCGCCTGCTTATGCAGCATTTCATATGTCACGGTTCCCATGCCGTAAAAATTTACCTGACCGCTCGCAGCGGCCTAATTATTTGTCTGGCTGCTGACGACTTTTTCTGCGACTTCAAGTCAGAGAAATTTCACCGCGTTAGGGCGTTCTGACACTGTGCTTGGATCTCCGGGTAACACCATCGCTTCACCAGATCCTTGGCGGCCGACTCCAGGCGAACGGCCCCTGGGGTACCGCCGAGGGCCAGGCTTTGCTTATGCAGCATCTCAATCAACTTGACAACCCCACCATGGCGAATCAACAAGAGAGCGTGAAGCGCATTGTTACGCTCGATTCCACCGTCATCTTGATCCCTTGCAACGAAGTCAATTAAGGCCGGCTCGGCCGCATTTCCAACGATGGCCAGTGAATGAATGGCTGGGTACATCTCCGCAGCGCCCTTTCCACGGAAAAAAACACCGGTGCTCTCAGTGCTGGTAAGTGGGCGCTTATACCCAAGGTGATTAATGAGAATCGGAATTGCATCTTCCGACGGCAAGTGTTCTATCTGCTTGAAGGCTGCCTTTACGCATGCGACCGTCTTCGTTTGGATGTTGTCCAGGTAGTTCACCGCTTCCGTGGGAGAGGCGGACTTGAGATCTTCGCACTCCTCAGCCATTAGAAAGTTCGGTAATACTAGCGCCGCTAAAACTAGGACGATTCGCAGGCAACGAGACATAAATTCTCCTCTATTCATTTATTCATTGAAGGTTTACCGTAGTGGCGGTCGTAGTATTCGTTTTTCCGCAGCCTGATTAGATTAAGCCGCTTTTCCTGGCTCTTTCGTCATCGTACGACCAATTTCGCGAATCTGTTCCTCGGATTTTTGTCGCTCGAAATAGTCGAGAAGAGACAACCGACGGGCGAGCCTAGTCCGAATCAGTGGGCTAAATGCCCCAACCACCATATTCCGTAGGAACACAAAGCTTTGCGGCATTGTGGCTGTTCTAGTGAGCAACTTGGTGATCGAAATGACCTGCTCCGCAATCGGTCTTTGAATGTCGTTGTAGGAATCGAGCAACGTCAATGGCGCTCCTTCCAGAATCGCCGACAATACTCTGCCGAGGATAGCGGCATCGCTGATCCCAAGGTTCATGCCTTGCCCACCGAGCGGGCTATGTTCGTGAGCAGCGTCGCCAGCAAGTACAACCCTGCCCACGCGGTAATGATCGGCCAATGCGTGGTGGGTGAGAAAGCGCGAGCCCCAAACAATGTCATAAATGGTCGCGCGTTCCGCTTGCGGACCTCGAGTGTCCATCAAACTCTGCAGGAAGGAGACGTCTGGATGTTCTGGAGCCTGGTCCACGTGTGCAACAACACGGTGAATGCCGCCCGGCAGCGGGAAAACAACCATGTGTCCCGCTGGCGAGAAGTAGACAACCAATTCGTTATTCGGAACTCCGCCACTCAGGTGAACATCCGCTAGTGCATAAGACGCGCCCGTGTTGCTGCGCCTAGAGTTGATCCCGGATTGTTCGCGCACTGTACTGTGTGCACCATCGGCTCCAACCACGATCTTGGCTCGCATCGGAGGTCCGTCGCCAAACGTGACGACAACTGATGCATCATCCTGCTCGATTCCAACCGCAGTGTGAGGCCTGAGCACTTGTCCACCCAATTGCTTGAATCGCTCCAAAAGCGTTGCTTCGGTCACCGCCTGCGAAACCAGTAGTGTGAAAGGAAACGCGGTGTGCAATTTATCGAAGGGAACAGGCGTTAACACGCGATCGCGATCACGAATCGTAAATCGCGGTGTCCGAATTCCTTTGGACACCAATCGCTCCGCGACTCCATAAGGATCGAGTTCCTCGAGTGTCGCGGGGTATACAACTGCAGCCCGCGAAGTGTTATCGCCTTCGGCAACTTTATCGACAATCGTGAACTTTCGGCCCCTGACGAGCAAGGAGAGCGCCAGCGAGAGGCCTGTGGGTCCGGCACCTACGATAAGGACGTCTGTAGTTCTATCTGTGGGCGGCATCTATTTTCCCATGGTTTGCTTGGTTTGCCCCACTTCAATCAAATGTCCGTCGGGATCCTTCAAGTAACAACGAATCTCGGAGGCGTGTTCTTTGGGGGGCGTCAAGAACTCCGCCCCGCGCGATTGCCATAGCTCATATGTTTCTTTGATATCCGTGACTCGCAGATTGAGTGCGCTCGTTATTGATCCGTGTATAAGTAATAGACATCATAGACGCAAAAAAGAGGGCAGCTTGGAAGCAGTCACGAAAGACACGATCAGATCTTTTCGCTTGCGAGCCTTCTTCGTAAGATCGCACAAGGTTTCCATCAGTTCATCCAAATTATCCGGGCGCCCATTGGCGAGTTCGTGCTTCAGATGGCGCCAGACCCACTCATCCGGATTCAGCTCGGGAGCATAACTGGGAAAGGGCTCGCAATGGAGACGAGCATGCCGGCCCAGTACTCGTTTCACATCGTCGCCCTAATGAATGCTACCTCCATCCCAAACCAGAACCACGTGACCGTGCAAGTGACGCAATAGGTCTCGCAGAAAGATCGCGACTTCCGTTTGGGTAATGTTGGAGCGATGAAAATGAACATACAGTCCCAAGCGCTGTCGCCGGGGGCTGACGGTTACCGCCGAGATGGCAGAGATCTTCTCGCGGCGATAGCGATGATAGATGACGGGAGTCTTTCCGCGCGGGGCCCAGGTGCGGCGCACGTTGGGAATCAATAAAAACCCGCTTTCGTCAAGGACAACCAAGTGGGCTTTCAGCCGCTGGGCTTTTTTTTAATGGCCGGCCAGCGATAACGTTTCCATTTCTCGATAGCTTTGGGATCTTGCTCTACGGCCCGCCGTTCCGGTTTTTGACACGACCACTGCAGGCGGGCTAACAAGCGCCCGACATGCGCCCGATGATACTTGACGTGGAACTCCCGCTCGATGACCTGGGCAATGCGCGCCGTGGTCCAAAGGTCGGTGCTATAACCCCATTCCAGAGCGCCCTTCAGGAGTAACTTCGGAACCTTGCGTAATTGTCTGCGGCTTAATTTGGGGGGACGTCCGCTGGCCGGTTTGGCTTGCAAAGCCTGGAGGCCGCGTCGCCGCACCCTATCCCGCCACAGTATGACCGAGCTGTGAGAAGAGCCAACCCGCCGCGCCACTTCGGTAACAGTATAGCCTTGCCGCAGCATCTTCACTGCACGCTGCCGCCGTCGCTCTAATTCTTGTGGTGTGCCGTGAGGTCTCATGCACCAACAATAGTGCATGGTATCATCTGTGCCTATTAACTATGTCTATTACTTACGCATAGATCAACAAGGTTCCGTCAGTTCGTGGTGCCCGCGCCACGATGCCGGGCCGGTCGTCGGTTTGGTCACCTTCAGTCGAGAGAATGAGCCACGTGTTATACAACTTCAAAATCGCCGGTCGGGATAGAGCCGAGGCGTGCGCACCTTGGCAAAAAGTCAAAGTCACATTTCCTCGGGCCCCCCTGCAATCCCGGAAGGTCGGATTTCCCGATTCCGGTTTTGACCTTGGCTATCCCCGAGAGGTCTTTCCGAGACGGCGAAGCTTAAGCGCTCACTCGCATACACCCCCACCGGCTTCGGTTTACCTCTCAGCTCGTCCCTAAAATCATGGCTCATCCGACTTCCGTCGTTGACCATACTGGGACCGCCAAGTGCCCAGAGCTCCTTTGCCTGTCACCAGCGTTACGGGTGTCAGGGTGGTGTCCAGCACCACCTCGAAGGGCATTACCGCCTTCTTCTTCGCTCATACGAGCTCATGCGCCAAACCTGTTCCCTCCTCCGAATTGGTGTATCCACACTTAATCCGGCGGTCCTTGCAGGTTGCTGCGAGCCCCTGCTGGGAACCGGTTCTTCCCGACGTTGTCTCCGCAATTCTTTCCCCAGATGCCTGGTCCTCAACCCCGACGGTCCCACCGAGTGCACTTGCCTGTTTCTTCCCCGGTGTCATCGGCCTTCCCTAGACCCTTCTCAAGTCGGCTTACCGTTGTTATCCGCGAACACGATTTTCCACGGTGAAGTTTCGAGGTTGTCATCGGACAATTCTTTCGTTCAAGCCTCCGAGTTTGCTCGTCTCCCAGATCGCTCCCACCGCTGCAAATTTTGCAGGGCAGCTGAGACTTCTACTTCCGGGCAGAACGTGCTTCGTTACCTCTGCACGCACCGGATATGCTATCCGTCTGATACAGGCAATTGACGGAGAAAGGACTTTCACCTTTCCAGATTTGCGGCCTTGTCGGCTGCTCCGAGGGCCCTTCATCAACAACTTCGCATCAAATATGCTTTCATAAAATTGTTGAGATCTGGCGACATCCCGAACAATCAGCAACTGCGTTACGCTTACGCCTTGACTGGGCATCGGCAAATCAGAATTGGAAGCTGTCCCGTGCCCGGCGGTCGTTACAGAATGCACTTTCACGAGTGTCCCTCGTTTCGTCCAGCCCACCCTCTCAACAACTATATCGTCTGTGTTTTGATTGCGTTGGCGCCACCAAAGGTTGCAAATTGCGTGTGGACAAAATGCACAGCGCCTCCTCGGCTTGAATTTCACTGACATGAGGAAACTCATCACGCGGACCGCGTGAGTTCAAGGCGAAAACCGAAATTGGCATGACCATCCCACTCGACCGAATGCGGTATCCGCGTCTTAGCAAGCGACATGAGACCCTGCGCCAAAACAGGAACGACCCCGATCTGCATCGAACGACAAGTGTCGGGGATGTGCTTAGCAATAAAGATCTGTCAAAGTAGCTGGTTCCTTCGCGGCGAATTCAAGAAGCTCTGAGTCGCTGGCAGCGCTCACTAGGTTAAGTACACACAATTTACATCGAATGGAGTCCGTCCGGCCTTTAAGTACAGCTCGACACTGCCTCGACAAATTCACGTCCGGTCGTTAAGTGCAGCTCGACAGAAGTGCTTCGCTGAGGTTGCCGGAGCCGACCACAAGATATAGGGGCTACCTGAGTGAAGTAAATACCCCATCTGACATGACATCAACCTGTGTGCACTGAGGTTCCCGCCATATTCGCCCTCGCGTATACGACCCAACAGACACCGGCAGCGACGCTTGTAACCGCCACTAGGCGAGGTGTAAAGAAGGACGGCTCCGACAGCGCAGGCCAGATGTAATAAGCCCAGAATCCGTAGTGAGCGAGAAGCAAGGCAAGGCTATAGATGATTGGTTTTTGTGTAAATAAGGTGAAATACAGAGCGGCCATGGCCAACGTTGTTTCGCACACCAAAATCCACCAGGCGGGGGTGATACCCCACCATTGCTGTCCAAATTCGCGGGCTAACTGCTGACCGAGCGGAAGGTATCGCCAGGTGTGAGAAAGACTGAGCCCCCTGATACGTTGGATTGGGTTCGCCAAGAACCAATTCAACCAGAGGAGGCTC
>JBAUXO010000110.1:0-5642 GCA_049584315.1 Candidatus Sulfotelmatobacter sp.
ACGCAGCCGCAGTTCTTCCAGCATGCGTTCGCGAAGTGCAGTCATGTATACCTCCTTCAAGGTATCCATCACTGTACTTACGCACCGTCGCTACAGTACCTGCCGCGCCAGCGGCTTAGTCCAAATCGCCATAGCGCTCACTGACTAGGATTTTGGCGGAGAAACGGCGCAAGCTTGTGCTAGCTGGTTGCAACCAGTTGGGCGTGGGGTTTCTAATACCGGCGTGGCATTTCATCGTAAACTTCTTCGCCCACGTGCTGTCCGTCACGATGTGGGATTCGAGGTTGAGTTTAAGGGGATGTCTGAAGTCCGCTATTCAGAACCAAAAAGGTCTGTCACCTTTTGGGCAGAGCCTGCCGTGATTGAGAAGGGTAAATTCAAAGGCAGCACGGCTGGCTAGTGGCAATCTCACAACCTTCAAAACGGGATGACGGAACGCCATTCCTCGACACGGAGCGCGACTTGATCCAAAAGCGCAGCAAGGAAGCTCTGCGGTTTATGGGCGTGCCGTGCATCGTAACCTGATTTAGGGCTTGGCCTGACAATTGACACGAACCCATACGCGAAGTCTCAATGAGTGACGGCGGAAACGCAGGGTTGCTGGTGCTTCTCGGCCTGGTGATGCAATATCGGTGACCTATCATGGGAATCTTCAAAGACATGCGCGAGCTGTCTCCGAAATTCCGGCTATTTTGACAAAACAGGAGTTTTTCAACAGACACGCCTGAGTCAATTGTCTGAAAGCTGGCTACTACTGTATAAAAAGCTGTCGAGTTTTTATTCGCCTTCGGTGTGACGAATACGCGCCAAAACAGCCCTTGGAAAGAGATTGTTGCAGGTGCTGTGCTCGTATTTTTTGTGGCCTACTGTGCTGCTCACGTGCTCAAGGTCATTGCTTTAGAGAGAGTGTTCGATGCGGTTATCGTTGTCTGGGTAGTCCTGCTCTACGCCACATTGGTTTCGCTGCCGGGGATAGGTGTTGCTTACCTGACTTGGAAACTTTCTCGCAATATGAGGCCGATTCTTGCTCAAGCGATATTCCGCGCCGGTATATTTTGCGATTGCGGTCACACCGGCGTTCTGGGGCCATGCAGGATTTCTTCCAGCGATACTTCTTGCCTTCGTATTGCATGGGAAGGACAGGTCGGATGTAATTATCGGAATTTTGATCGTTTGGGCCATCGCCATTCCTGTTTTATTTGTTCGTGCTCGCAACCGAAAAAACGCAACAATCTCCGTCAATTAACGTAACATCGCGGTTACAGTTAAAACCCTTCAACGAGCGCTATGGCCTGTAGCAGAAGTTATCCCTGAAGCACTAAGAAGATGCCCCGCATTGCTGCGGGGCTGATCCTCATGACTTATTGGCGACCGATGAGAGGAGGTCCCATTGAACTGGAGCAGATGGGTTCGGCAGCTGCACCGCTGGCTGTCCATTGTTTTTACGCTGGTGGTTATCTTCAACGGTGTGGCCGTGCTTAAACACAGGTACACTAACTGGATGGGCCTGTTGGCGGTGGCCGCGCTCGCTTTGATGTTTTTCACGGGTGTTTACTTGTTCGTGCTACCGTACGTCACGAATTGGAGAAGCGGGCGACGCGCCGATTGAACCAGCAGCATTACTCCCCATATGCGGACCCGCGACAGTATCCACCGCAAGAACAGCCCATTCTTCGGTCCCGACCGTTTCACTTACGAACGGGAGCACGATCGCTATATATCTGCCTTGCCGGTCAGCCCCTGAACTACGGCGGCCAGAGCCATCGCAATCACTCCTGGACCTACATCGGGACAGGCAAACGATGTGGCCCGTGCGCGCTCCGACCGCAATGCACGAGTGCGGCTTTCCGATGTCTGGTCATCCATCAGCACGAACCGGCGCGGCAACGCGCACGGGAGTTGGCCAACACGCCTGAGTTTGCCAAGGCACAGCGACAAAGGAAGAAAGTAGAAGCCCTGTTCGCGGAATTGAAGAATCAGATCGGGCTGTGGCGCTTGCGTTTACGACGAATAAAATTCGTTCGGGAGCAGTTCTTCATGGCAGCGGCGGCGCAGAACATCAAACGACTGGTCCGCTTCCTAAGCCTACCGACAGCACCACCGCCTCTCACCGCCTAGAAAAGAAGAGAACAACTCAGTAGCACTCTCCCAGCCCACACAAGACCGCTTCAAGCACTGAGTTTTTCAACATCCACTCCCGATCACACTCAATGACCAGCAGTCAAAAAGTGTAATGGTGATGGCCTGGTAGGCTTGGTTGGGTAAAGTGAACGGCTCGTATGCGAGATGAAGATGCTGGTCATGACTGACGGCGCGCAGATCGCGAGCTAGCGCATCAGCGAATTCATTACCATCCGTAATCGAACTATAATCGCCATGCTTCTGATGATCATGGATTGCCTGGCCCATCTTCGCAGCTACGTCAGGATACACGTAATACTCGGTCAACCGGTCACTAATTGCATCGATAGCCCTCTGTCGAGTGGCATCGTCGAGTTGAATGTCATCGAGTTTTGCACCCGGTGGAATCGCACGAATGTTGAGTCGTTTTACAACTGGCGACGAGGTGCTGGCAAGCTGGAGCGTTAAGTAGGCGTCGATGTTGTCTCCGCGCCCGTGAACAAGAAAGGAGAGGTTATCAGGGGCAGTGTGGACAATCGTGACGAGTGTGAACCCGCCGGTCTGATTGCTAAAAGAGGTCAATCCGTCTGTACTGTTTTGCGGATCGTATTCCTTAACGTAGGCAGCAATCCGGTCGTGGTCCGCGCTGTTAAATGCGTCGAGAAATGCCTGTAGTGTATGACCGGCCGGAGTATCAGGAGTACCTACGTCAGCGCGTGCCCCATGCGGCATGACAAGGAGGATGACGAAGTACAGCGTTGTTCGGATAAAGGCTCTAGTTCTCTCTGGCCCAGGAGATTGACGGAGCATCACGGCCTCGCAGTGTGTTTCAACGTTCGAGACGACGATTGTAACGCTGTCGTCACGCGTCAACTGATGAAAAACCCCCATTTCACTCACTGACCCGATGACCGGGATTTTGAGTGTAATTGCCTTACATCAACTATCCGCTGGTGCTTGGTGGGTGCCATATCGCCTCTTTCAATGAGTGGTCTCCATAGAGGGCCGAGCGTAATATCCGGTCCGGGTGCGCGCGGTGAGTCCGGGCTTGCCAATTTTTACTTGAAGGCTGTGGTACTCATTCGGATGGTCACCTGGGGGAGGGTCAAACGAAATAGAATAGAAAGCCTTGGCGTCCACGAGACAGCTCGCAACTAGGTTGGTGATGTCATTGCCAGAGTTGAGAACGCGCCCTCCGCTCTGAACCGCCAGCACCTGCAGCGCGAGATTTCCGCCCTGTATGTTCTTGGGTGAACTCACACCCCTAAGGAAGCTCGTGTAATAAAACGTTGGAAAGCCGCCCGCATCTGTCATCCCGAGTGGATCAATGCTGTACAGGGTGATACGAGCCTCCCGTAATTCCGTAGAAAGCGCAACCAGGGAGCGGAAGAGCGTCACTTGCTCCTTGGCACTTAGCTCCACCTCTGGCCCAGAAAACGAAGGCCATCCCGAACTGAGCCAGATAAGCAATTTTCTGCCCGGCTGTGTTGCTTCATAACGAGCGAGGTTTTCCAGCGTGCGGAGGGAAATCTGAACGCGCTCTGCCGCGCCGTAGAACCCCTGCGATCGGGTCATTGCTCGTGAGCCGAGTTGACTGGAATCGAGGGATGCCGCCAGGGCATTGCCATCGCGGGAGGGCACGGGTTGGACTTGGGACGATGGGTCAGCAAAGAGAACCAGCGACGTGGGCATGGGAAGCCGCCCGCCATCTTGCCGCAGAAATTTCTGCAACTGTGACGCTCCGTACTGTAAGCCGCGTAGTGACATGTTCACTGCATCGACAATAAAAACAGCCTGCAACGCAGGATCGGTCACATCTCCGGTTGGCTCAGCCGCATGAAAAGACGCAATCCTCTGCCGCTGTTTGTCATCGAGAATCGCGAAGTCTGGTTCTTGCAAGGCGGGCACTGGGTTCCCGGCCTTGTCCGTCACGACTACGTCGAGCAGGATGTGGTGATCTGCTTCAGATGGCTGGAAGGCGGGAACTTCCGCTGGCCGCGTCGCCAGCGTCGGCTGTGTCACCGGCTTCGTAGGTGCTTGTTGTGCGAATCCTGTAAACGACTGCGAACAGAGGATGGCTACTGAGAAGCTAACCATGGATCGCATATCCACCTCACTCCAGCGCCGGTTTCGGAGGCCCTTCAATCGGATGCTCGTGAGAAGGAAGCCAGTTGCCCTTGATGGTCTGAGGATTGATCTTAATCAGGATTGACTAGAAGTCGGGTTCGACTACTCCACTCTACTCACCAACGGCTCCGACGCGTCCACCTCCATCTCGGGAGTCCATCCTTGATGGCGTTCAACGGCGACACTCCGGGCTGGCGTAGCACTCGAATCCGAACCGGCGTCACTGGTCGTATCGTCGGCAACTCGCAAACTGTCCTCAGTTGACGTAATATCTCCCTATTACTCACTGTGGTTCAGTGCTTCTCGTCCACCGCCGCAGAAACCTTGGCAACAAAATGAACCACTGGGCATACCGAATACCATGAACAGAAACCAAGTAGCCGTCATTTCAAGTTTGTTGGATGCTGGGAGCGAGAGACCAAACAGGCCAAGAATCGCTCCCGTTAAAGTCAATCCAACGACAACGAGGACGGACGATGGGAACGACAGAACCATCATCGCAAACGCTACCCTTCCTCCATTTTCCAACCTGAGCTGCCTTGGTAACCCTTGTGTCCCTTCACTAGAGCCATAACGCAAATGGCTAGCCACACGATACGGAAAAGTACCCAAAGGGCCTTTTTCATAACGAGGAGATCGTACCGGAACATCGATATTGCGATCTATATTCGTAGGGACGAAGCCCAAACTGTCGTAATATCTCTATGTCACGCATTGACCGGGGGCCGCTCGAAGTAGGCAGGAATGCGAAATGCTTAAATCGCAGAAACGCTCACTCCGCAAGGGCGAATTGTGGCAATAGTTGCTCATGAATAGGTGATCCCGATGTTCTCTGTTCGCGTGATTCTCTGGACGGTAGCTATGGCGTATACCGGATTCATTCTGACCGGCCAGGGGCTACGATCTTTCAACAGCTTCTCAATCACGGAAGCATTCCTCGGATCCTTAACAGGATTTTTCCTTGCGATCATGTTCACCCTCCGAGAGAGACGGCGACGACAAAGGCCTGCCTTCGTTGCGTATTCCATTGCTCAAATCTTCCCCGACTGGGGCACATCCCACGAAGACCCAGACTCAC
The DNA here is from genome assembly GCA_049584315.1 of Candidatus Sulfotelmatobacter sp. Taxonomy (GTDB): domain Bacteria; phylum Acidobacteriota; class Terriglobia; order Terriglobales; family Acidobacteriaceae; genus Sulfotelmatobacter. The sequence continues at coordinate 5,327 of JBAUXO010000110.1, forward strand.
CTCCGAAGCCAAAGCGTTGATCGCAACAGGCAGGCCGAGTTCGAACTGATTGTCCTTAATCAGTCCGCGTGAACCAAATCTCAGTTGACGTTAAATCGATTTTACGCATTGACCCCTGCGATGGGGGTGGGTGTAATCGCTCGTTAACACGTTAACAGCAGCAAGCGCAGCGCACCAGATAGACAGACGCCTAACAGCCCGGGGTGTAAGTCCGGATGCGTAAGCAAAAGAGTTTGAAGGATCCACAGGTAGGATTCGTAGAATGCGCGTATGGCGATGGGGACGCGCAAGCAGCGGGAAAAGCAAGAAGACATTT
>JBAUXO010000111.1:0-19518 GCA_049584315.1 Candidatus Sulfotelmatobacter sp.
CAGATGGCGGCCTATCATCAACAACTTCAAACTTCATTGGAAAGAGTAACCAGCTTCGCCGAACAACACGTATCAAAAGTAGGATCGCGGGAGTTTCCAAGAATCCGATATTAATTCCATCACCTCCGAAGGCATTTGACTTGCATCCCACTGCCCGGTAAATTTGCAAAGCTGCTGTTTTGCTCTTTCTCAACAACAATTAGGTTCGCGCATGATCGTAGCCCAGCAAGACGCTGGCGCTATGGGAAGCGGGTGCAAATCCCGCGCTGCCGCGCAACTGTAAGCGAGAAAATCGCAGCCGGTCACTGGGAGAACTCCCGGGAAGGCCGTCTGCACGAAGCCGGATGCTCTGGAGCTGATGTTCTAAACCTCAAGCTCAGCCATCCTCACTCGCAAAGCCAGGAGACCGGCGTAAACCGTCCACCTTAACCCCTTTCGCGTGAAAAGGAGAATGGGTTATGCGCGCTCTTGGCGCTTCGGTTTTGCTTTTCGTTCTTCTCGCGGCCGCATCCGCTGCCGACCTCAAGGTAAAAGTCGTCGACCCTCAATCCGCCGCCGTTCCCGGCGCTCAGGTCTTATTACTCGAAGATAAAAGTGCCTCGCATCCGCAGGTGGAGCTCACTTCCGCCGAAGGAGTGGCCGTCTTCCGTGAAATGGCAGCCGGTCCTCACTATGTCCGCGTTCTCGCACCGGGCTTCGCGGTCGATAGCACCACGGTTTCCGACACCGCCGATTCCGTCACCATTCAGCTTCGCCTCGCTCCCACATCGCAAACCGTGGTAGTAACCGCGACCCGCACGCCCGTTGAAGCCAGCTCCGCCGGCGCCGCCGTAGAAGTTCTGAGCGGCGAGCAGTTACAAGTCATGAATCCGGTCGCGGCCGATGACGCCCTGCGCTTTCTTCCCGGCGCCGTCGTGAACACCGCAGGCCAGCGCGGCGGCTTGTCCTCACTCTTCGTGCGCGGCGGCGATTCCAACTACAACAAAGTCATCGTCGACGGTGTCAGCGTGACCGAGCCTGGGGGAACGATTGACTTCGGCACACTCTCACTCGCCGAGGCCGATCGCTTGGAATTTCTGCGCGGTGCGCAGAGCACGCTCTATGGCTCCGATGCCATGACCAGCGTGGTCCAGGTTTGGACTCGCTCCGGCAACTCGCCCGTTCCCGAACTTCGCTTGGGCGCGGATGCCGGCAACTACGGTACGGAAAGCGGCTCCGTTTCTCTCGCTGGATCCCACCGCCGCTTCGATTACAACGTCTTCGGCAATCAGTTCAATACCAGCGGCTCCGGCCCCAACGACGATTATTCCAACTCTCTCGAAGGCGCGAACGTGGGCTTCTGGTTGAATGACAAGATTTCCCTGCGCCTGCGCGCCCGCCACGACCATAGTGTGTCGGGAACGCCGGGGGCGTGGAATTTCAACGGAAACAACGTATTTGACGTCTTTGGCACAACCTATGTCCTCTCTCCTGACCTCGGCGCGCGGGCCCGGCAGAGCAACCTGCTCGCCAGCCTCGATCTCGCGCTGAAAACCGGATCAAACTGGACGCACCACTTCACCGGCTTCGAATACAACTTGAAAACCACTAACCTGGATAGCGGCATTTCACCCGAGAACACTCCCTTCGGCACGCTCAACACTCCCTTCGAGGCCTTGGTCAACATCAACCGCGCCGGCTTTGACTACCAAGGCAATTATGTTGAGCGCAACTGGGCGGAAACCACAATCGGTTATGAGTTCGAGGACGAAAACGGCTCGGTCAACGATCCCATCCCCGCCGATTTTGCCAGCGGTGGCCACGGCTTGCGCCTGAACGAAGCCGCCTATGCGCAACAAGCCCTAACCCTCGGGCGCCTCACGGTGATCGCCGGCGGACGCTTCGTTCACAACACGACCTTCGGCAACGCCGGTGTCCCGCGTGTCGCCCTCGGATTGAAAGTTCTCCGCGGTGGCCATCTGTTTTCAGGAACGCGGCTGAACTTTTCCTATGCCACCGGAATCAAGGAGCCCCGCTTCGAGGAAAGCTTCGTCAGCAGTGAGTTTCAGCTTCCCAATCTCAATCTCAAGGCCGAGCGCAACCGCGCCTTCGAAGCCGGTTTTCAGCAAAATCTGTTGACCCGGTTTATCTTCGTCGCCAACTATTTCAATAACTTGTTCCACGATCAAATCGAATTCATCACCGTCAACCCGAATACTTTCGTGGGCGAATACGTCAATCTGGAAAAATCCTTCGCGCAGGGCGCGGAAGCCGAACTGCAAAGCCGGCTAACTCAGCGCCTCTCCTGGAATACCTCCTACACTTACACTTCCACCCAGATTCTGCTGGCCCCGCCGGGCAGTTCTCCTCCCTATGCCCAGGGCGACCCTCTTCTCCGCCGGCCTCGCCACGCGGCCTCCAGCTTGCTCACCTACCTCGGCCCGCACTGGGGTGGAAATCTTGGCGGCAGTTTTGTGGGCCCGCGCCCCGATTCCGACTTCGACGGTTTCGGCATCACGCACACGCCCGGATATTTTCTTTTGAACGCCGGCGGCTGGTACAAAGTCAATTCCCGCGTGACCCTCTACGCCAATGCTGAAAATGTGCTCGATCACTTCTACGAGGAAGTCACGGGCTACCCGTCGCTTCGGACAAATTTCCGCGCCGGAATGCGCTTCCGCATTGGAGGAGAGTAACTCAGAAATGAATGGATCAGGAAGGAATTGAACTTGCCTAGGGAGGTTGCATGGTCTGTCCCGCCTGGCGCGGCACGAGACCGTGTCCGTTTAGCTGGCTTTCTCGGGAGGCCCGGCCATCGACATCGGCATAGCCGCGTTCATTTTGCCGCCGAAGTATTTGGTTCGCGCCAGCATCAGTTTCTCGATATCCATCCCGGTCAGCGGCTGCTGCCGCCCCAGCAAATGCGTGACCAGCGCAATCTGCGCGAAGTGCTCCACCGTTTCCATCTTCATGTAGGCGTGCTCGATAGTATCGCCGTAGGCCACCACGCCGTGATTCGACATCAGAATGGCATCATAATGCGGCACGTAAGGCTCGAGAGTTTGCGCCAGCTCGGAGGTTCCCGGCGTCCCGTAGCGCGCCAGCGGAATGCATCCCAAGCCCATCACCACTTCACAGACCAGAGGTTCCGTCAACGCCATTCCCGCCGCTGCGAATCCCGTTGCTGTCGGTGGGTGCGCGTGCACGATTGCTTGCACGTCGGGCCGCGTACGATAGACCAGCAGATGCATCCCAATCTCGCTGGTTACATTCCGCTTGCCCGCCACCCGCGTGCCTTCCTGGTCCACCACCACCATGTCCCCGGCTCGCATCGCCCCCTTGCTCACGCAGGTGGGCGTTACCAGAATTCGGCTGTTGTCGAGTCGTACGGACAGGTTCCCGTCCATCGCCGCTACGAAGCCGCGCTCGTGCAGCATGCGGCCGTAGCGAACAATTTCTTCCCTGTGTTTCCGTTCCGTGACCATGGAATACTCTCTTCAGGGGAGTGGCGAACGGGCAGAAGCTACAACCCCCGCATAGTATCGCACCTTGCGCGAAACCGACAAACAAATTTACCAGACCGGGCAGAATATCTTGGCCCGGCTTCGCAGCATCCGTTCCTCCTGTAATCTTAACCCGTGTTGGTTTCTGACTTCCATTTTCATCTTCCCGAAGAACTGATTGCCCAGGAACCTCTTGCCGCTCGCGATGCCTCCCGCATGCTCCGCCTGGAGCGCGCCACCGGCGAGTGGTCTGACTCGGCGTTTCGCGACTTGCCAGATTTATTGCGCCCCGGCGACCTCCTCGTGTTCAACAACACCCGCGTCTTTCCTGCACGGCTTTATGGCCGCCGCGCAGGCGTTCGCGCTCAACCGGTCAGTCCTCACCACCCCACCGCCCCCGATTTTCTTCACGGCCGCATCGAAGTGCTGCTGACTCGCCAGCGTTCCGCCCAGCCCAACGACTGGGAATGCCTGGTTCGTCCGGGACGCAAGATCGACGTCGGCGAACACCTCTTCTTCGGCGACCGTGACGAACTGCAAGCGGAAGTCTTAGCTCGCGCGGAATTCGGCGAACGCCGCATCCGCTTCGCGCCGGTCGTAGATTTCTTCGCCGCCCTCGATCGCATTGGCCACGTCCCACTCCCTCCCTACATCTCCCGCGCCGACTCATCTCGCGATCGCGAACGTTATCAAACCGTCTATGCCGATCCGCCCGGCTCCGTCGCCGCTCCCACTGCCGGACTTCACTTCACACCGGAAATTCTCGAGCGCATCCGGCGACGCGGAATCGAAACCACCGAGATCACTCTCCATGTCGGCCTCGGGACTTTTCAGCCCATCCGTGTCGAGCGCGTCGAGGATCACAAACTCCACTCTGAGCCGTATTCCATCTCAGCCGCTGCCGCTGCCGCCATCAACCAGACTCTCGGCGAATCACGGCGTATCATTGCCATCGGCACTACCACCGTCCGCACCCTCGAACACGCGATTCGCATCGGCCCAGGAGCCATCCTCGCCGGCCCCGCGGCCGCAGACCTGTTCATCTATCCAGGCTTCCAATTCAAAGTAGTCAAGGCCATGCTCACGAACTTCCACTTGCCCCAATCTTCTTTGCTCATGCTGGTCTGCGCCTTTGGCGGAAAGGAAAACATTTTGCGCGCCTACCAACACGCGGTCTGCGCGCGCTATCGTTTCTATTCCTACGGAGACTGCGTGTTCATCGAATAGTCTTTCCGAATGATCTCCTGCCGAATGCTGGTCCTGTGTTCCTCGGTGGCCCCCGGGTTAAGGATTTTGCCCAGTTGTCTGCTCCAGCCCTTGCGCTATACTCTTCCCGGAGCAGCCCATGTCCACCGCCGTAAAACAAATTTCCATTGACAGCTTCGTCGCCGAACTCCGCAAGTTCCCCGAGGCCGCCTTCGATCGGACCGAGCAAATCCGCAGATTCCTGCAGGATACCCCGCTCAATCCCGACTCGTTAGCTCCCTACCTCACCTGGGATGGCCAGCACTACACCCGCAACCTCATCGACAAAACTCCCCTCTATGAATTGATGGCCATCTGCTGGGAAGTCGGCCAGGCCAGTTCCGTGCACAATCATCGCGATCAGAATTGCTGGATGGCCGTACCCGTCGGTCGGTTGCTAGTGGAAAACTTTCATGTGGTACAGCAGGACATCGCTCTCGGCAAATCCACCATCCAGTCCACCGAAATCGTTGAGATGAACCCATCGCACCCCTGCGCCGTCGATCCAGTCGAACCCGTTCACCGCGTCTTCAATCCCCGTGCATTCAACCAGCGCGCCGTAAGTCTGCACGTCTACTCCCGTCCTTTCGACACCTGCGTCGTCTACTCCGCCGAGCAGGGCACGTGCGGCGAAATCCAGCTTCATTACACGACCCAATACGGAAAACGAACGTAACCCGCGTTGCCAAAAGGCCCTTGGTCCCTCGTCCTTCCCAGCGGTAATTTACAAGGTTGGGCTCGAGGTTTGTAGGAAGAGGTTTGCAATGAAAAAGGTGTTGGCCGCGCTGCTGGGGATTGCCGCTTTTTGGGGGGGCCTATCCTATTATCAGAGCCATTTTATGCCCACGAAGCCGCGCGCCGGGGTGGCCGCGCAGTCACCGGCCGCACCACCACCGGCGGCGGAAGCGACGCCCGGGGCTCCTCCCGATGTCACGGTTCATGGCCCACTCGCGAATTGGATGGACCGGTTCAACCCGTGGCACAAAACGCCAGCGCCGGTCTTCCCGCCCGCGCCACATCCCAGCGACCATGTCTCTTCCTCACCCGTGGGCACCAGTAGCGCCGTGGTGCACAAAACCTTCGCCATCACTTCCGCCGCGAAATTTGCCTTTGAAGTTCCGCCGCACGCTGCCAGCCCGCAACTGAACGGAAATTACCGCTCGTTTACGCAACAGGCCGGAAGCCAATCGAGCGACGACAGCGCGGATGTCGATCTTCTCCTGATGAATGCCGAACAATATGCGGACTTCGCCGGGGGCCATCCCGCAGACGTGGTCTACTCGGTCGACTCATCCCATGAACAGGACGTCGCCTTCGTCCTGCCCGCCACTTTCGATAAGCCTGTACAGTACTATCTTGTCTTCCGCAACAGCACCGGCCCTGCCGGGAAAAAAGTAGTGCAAGCCGACTTCCGTGTAGATTTCTAGCAGCGCTGCTCATGTGGCGACAGCCGACCTCTGCTGCCCGCATCGGCTGTTAAACTAATGCCTTGCCCTCTCCTACAAAATCCCCGGAACCCAAGCCCGGCGGCGCGCCTTCGGCAGCGCCCAAGTCCGCGCCGCCATCCGCGAAAGAGCGCATTTTCCTGATCGACACCATGTCGTTCATCTTCCGCGCTTACCACGCCATGGCCCGCCAGCGCTCCATGTCCACCAAGGCTGGCCTTCCCACCGCCGCGGTCTACGTCTTCGTCAACATGCTGCGCAAGCTGCGCGACGATTTCTCTCCTGCCTATCTGGCAGCCGTCTTCGATGTCGCCGCCAAAACTTTTCGCGACACGCAGGCCGAAGCCATCACCAAAGTTCGCAAGTTCGATATCAAGACTCAGACTTTCACGGAAATCGAATACCAAGGTTACAAGGCCAACCGCGCCGCTATGCCCGAGGATCTTGCGCAGCAGATTCCCTACATCCGCCGCGCCCTCGAAGCCTATCGCATCCCCATTCTCGAACTCGCCGGCTTCGAGGCGGACGATGTCATCGGCACTCTCGCCCGCAAAGCTGCCGCCGCGTCCTACTGCGTTTACGTCGTCTCCAGCGACAAGGACATGATGCAGCTCGTCAATGACGACGTTCAGATTCTGAATCCTCCGAAAGACAACCTGATCTGCGACGCCGCCAAGGTCGAAGAAATTCTCGGTGTCCCTCCCGAGCGCGTCATCGATATCATGGCCCTGCGCGGCGACACCATTGACAATATTCCCGGTGCGCCCGGAATCGGCGATAAAGGTTCGGTCGAAATCATCAAGCGCTTCGGCAGCGTCGAGCAGGCCCTGGACCGCGCCGCCGAGGTCGAGAAGAAAACCTATCGCGAATCTCTCCTCAACAATCGCGACATCATTCTCTTCAGCAAGAGCATGGCCACCATCGACACCAATGTCCCCGTCGAGTTCAACGTCGAAGCCATGCGCGCCGGCGAGCCCGACCTCGAGCTCCTCCCCCAGCTCTTCACCGAACTCGAATTTACTTCTTTGCTGAAGGAAATCTTGCCGCAGGTTCAGGTGACCGAAACTCACTACAGCGAGGCCCAGTCCGCGGCCGATATCGCTGGCGTCGTCAACTCTCTTGCTTCGGAAGGAGCGATCGCAATCGCTGTCGAACAGGATCAGGCCGAAGCGCTCCCCGAAGACGAGGAAGGCGACGACGATGAGCCGCAGGAAGCCAGGTTACCCCTCACCGATGGCTCGCCGTCATCGGCCCCCGAGCCGGCTTCCCGCCGCATCGCCATCTCGGCCGCCGCGGGGTCCGCCGCTATCGTGAAACTCGAATCCGCCGCCGCCGCCAAGCTCCGTTCTATTCTGACGACGGAGTCTACGCCGAAAACGGTTCACGATTACAAAGCCGCCATCCACGCGCTCGATCCCCTCGGCATGCATTTGCAAGGCGTGCAGCACGATCCCATGCTGTATTCCTATCTGCTCGATCCCACCTACTCCTCGCATCGCCTCGCCGACGTCGCGCTGCGCCGCTTCAATCTCAAACTCAGCGGCGATCTCGCCGAAGCCGCGGACGTCACCGGCCGGCTCGCCTCGGCTCTCGGCGAAGAAGTCAACCAAGCCGGGTTGACCAAACTCTACGAAGAAATCGATCTCCCGCTGGTCCCCGTTCTGGCTCGCATGGAGCAGGCCGGAGTGAAAATCGACATCGCCGCGCTCGCCCAAATGTCCTCTGAACTCGAGCACGAGATCGGCGTGAAGGCGAAAGAAATCTACGCAGCAGCGGGCCTGGAGTTCAACATCGGCTCGCCCAAGCAACTCGGCGACGTTCTCTTCAACAAGATGAATCTGGCCAAGCCGGTAAAGTATGGCAAAGGCCACGTCATATCGACCGCCGTCGATGTTCTAGAAACTCTCGCCGAGGATCATCCCGTCGCGCGCATGGTCCTCGACTATCGCCAGCTCACGAAATTAAAGTCCACCTACGTCGACACGCTGCCCGCGCTCATCAATCGCTCCACGGGACGGCTGCACACCACCTTCGGCCAAACCGGCACTGCTACCGGACGCCTTTCTTCCGCCAATCCGAATCTGCAAAACATCCCCATCCGCACCGAGCTCGGGCGCGGCATTCGCGCCGCCTTCATCGCCGAGCCCGGCCACGTCCTGCTCACCGCCGATTATTCGCAGATCGAGCTCCGCCTGCTCGCCCACTTCTCGCGCGATCCGCTGCTGGTCGAAGCCTACCGCCGCGGCGACGACATCCACACCCTCACCGCCTCGCAAGTCTTCGGAGTTCCGCCGCTCATGGTCACGCCCGAGCATCGACGCGCGGCCAAGGTCGTTAACTTCGGCATCGTCTACGGCCTCTCGCCCTTCGGACTGTCGCAAAATCTCGGTATCGAGCCCGCGGAAGCCAAACACTTCATCGCCAACTATTTTGAAAAGTACAAAGGCGTCCGCGCCTTCATCGACCAAACGCTGGAAGAAGCCCGCCGCAACCTCAAAGTAAAAACCCTCCACGGCCGCGTCCGCCCTATCCCCGACATCAACAGCAAGAACGCAAATCAAAGAGGCTTTGCCGAACGCACCGCCGTCAACACCCCACTGCAAGGCACCGCCGCCGACCTGATCAAAGTAGCCATGATCCGCATCGACGCCGCATTGCTGGAACGTGATCTGAAATCCAGGATGACTCTGCAAGTGCACGACGAACTGGTCTTCGAAGTCCCCGAGAAAGAAGTGGGCACGATGCAGTCCCTGGTCCGCGAGCAGATGGAAAAAGTTCACGCTCTCGCGGTCCCGTTGTTAGTGGAAATGGGCGTGGGCCCCAACTGGAGAGATTTGGATTAAGCGGGTGCCCGTCCTCCCATTCATTGCGATGTGCGCCGCAGGGCCGCCGAACGCGATTGTCCCCAACTTTAGAAAAACCAATACCCGCTCCGAGGGTGACCCCTGATCCCCGCCGTGCGAGTGCGAGTAAGTGACGGGCCATTCAGTCAAGGGATTTTTCTCTGTCCTGGGTAGCAGGATGCAACTCTCAAACCCCCAGCCTCTTCTGAATCTCCCCCGCAATCCCGGCGGTCAGCGCCCGCATCCTCTCTTCCGATTCGGCCTCCACCATAACCCGGGCCAGCGCCTCCGTCCCGGAATATCGCACCACGATGCGCCCGTTCCCACCCAACTCGCGCTCCGCCGCTTCGATTGCCCGCTGTACCTCCGGCACCTGGGCAAACGGAATCTTCTCCCGCACCCGCACATTCTGAATTTTCTGCGGAAACACCTTGAGATCACCCACCAGTTCCGCCAGCGAGTGCCCGCTGCGTACGATCACATCCATCACACGCAAGGCCGTCAACAGGCCGTCACCAGTGGTCGCGTCGCCATCGCGAAAGATGATGTGTCCTGACTGTTCTCCGCCCAGCGTCGCCCCCGTCTTCAACATTTCTTCCAGCACATACTTATCGCCCACATTCGCCCGCACCATGCGAATGCCAGACTTCTTCAAAGCGACCTCGACTCCCATATTCGACATCGTCGTCGCCACCGCGGTCGATCCCGCCAGTTTTCCCCCAGCCTGCAGATCCCGTGCCGTCAGCAGCAGCACGCCATCTCCATTCACCACGCGGCCCCCGGCATCGCAAAACAGAGCGCGGTCCGCGTCCCCATCAAAGGTCACGCCCAGATCAAATTTTTTTCCGGATTCCGCTATCGCTGTGCCTAACGTCTCGGGATGCAGCGCCCCGCACCCGTCATTAATATTTCTTCCATCGGGCGTCATGTGGATGAATGTTGCCTGGATTCGCAGACTGCGAAACAGTTCCGGAGCCTCCGCCGTCGCCGCCCCATTCGCGCAATCCACCAGCACTCGCAGCCCGCTCAAGTCCGAGGTCACGCTTCCCGCCAGCGACTCGATGTACGCCTTCCGCAATGCCGTTTCTCCCGGCAGCGATGGTCGGGCAATCTTCAGCGCGGTGTCATCCACCGCTCCCGGCCTCTCGAGCAGCGCGAAGATTTCTTTTTCAATCGCCAACTCCCGTTCATCGGTCAGCTTGAATCCATCCCCGGAAAAAACTTTGATCCCGTTATCCGTCCACGGATTATGCGAGGCCGAAATCACCACTCCCGCCGCAAACCCGCGTGTTCGCGCCAGATACGCGACCCCCGGCGTAGTGATCACGCCTGCGCTCTGCACGTCGGCGCCCACCGCCGCCATGCCCGCCGCCACCCGGTCGGCAATCCACCCGCTGGATTCACGGGTGTCCTGCCCCATCACCGCCTTCGCCTTCGACGTGTTGCGCAGCAGATCGTGCCCGAGCGCGCGCCCGATCAGATACGTACTTTCCGCCGTCAATGGAAATTCACCCGCGACCCCGCGGATTCCGTCGGTGCCAAACAACTGCCTGCCCTGATTGCTCATAGATTGTGCGAATTCCTGCGAAGCGTTGCAGTGCGGATCGAAGCCTAGGATGCTCAACCGAGGATGATAAACGATGATCGCGAAACTACAAGCTCAATGCCCGTTTCCCGCAGGCATACTCTTTCCCATGATCACGGTCACCCGTACCGGCGTGGGCTGAACCACCTGCACCAGGGGGTCCGCCACGTACACGTTGGTCACGAATGTGGCTTGGGTCGTGGTTCCAGAAGCGTCAATCGGATCGGTGGTCGCCGCATCCATCGTCTCCACATGATGCTGCGGCCCGGTGATGGTAATTCTCTCCGGATCCACCAGCACCTTGGCGATCTGTTCGCCCGCCAGGAAGTTCCCCGTGACCCGCGGGCGAATCTCCACCTCCCGGGTCAGCCGCATGTCGAAGCTGAGATGCACCTGCCCTGGCACCACTTGCACCACGTGCAGCTCCCGCTGAAGACGAATCTGCTGGGCGGTTAAATCAAACGTGCGCTCGCCTGGCTTGGCGTCTCCGAGCTCAATCTCCGCATGGACAGCCGCCGCCGTCAGTTGCCGGATTACCCGCTCCGGCCCGCGCACCCGGATTTGCGCCTCGGGGATGGTAACGGAGCTGATTTCCAGATGCGGTGGAACATGCTGGAACTCGATGGGCACCCTCACGGCCACTTCCGCGGACTCCTGATCCGGCGAAATCGCCAGCCACAGCCCCGTCGCAATCAGCAACGAAAGAATCTTCAGCCAGAAATTGTGCAGCACCCAGCGCCGCAAAAAGTCCATCACAGGGGGCGCTCCAAGTCCGAATCCGATTCCCCGTCCGCGCTGATCTGCGCCCCCGTCCGCAGCGGCGTCTCCGCTGCCCCATCCGATTCCTCGTTTTGCACGACAACCGTGGGCAGCGTCACCGGTGACATGTACCGCCGCAGCTCGCTGCTCAAGTGCTCGCGCAGTTGCTCCACCGTCAAATCACGCTCAATCTTTCCGCCCACCGCCAGGCTGATCGCGCCCGTCTCTTCCGACACAATCACCGCGATCGCGTCCGTCTCTTCCGTAATTCCAATCCCTGCCCGGTGCCTGGTTCCCATCTGCGTCGAGAGCACCGGATTCATCGACAGGGGCAGGAAACAAGCCGCCGCCGCTAAACGATCCTTCTGGATGATCACCGCGCCGTCGTGTAACGGAGCGCTCGGCCGGAAAATCGTGGCCAGCAAATCGTACGAGAGCTTCGCGTCCATGGCCACGCCACTCTCGATATAAGTTCGCAGTCCGATTTCGCGTTCAATCACCATCAACGCGCCCGTCTGATGTTGCGAAAATAAATTCGCCGCCAGCACGATGTCATCGTAGGAATCTCCCTCCACCGTCGACCCGCGCAAAAAGCTGACCCTCCGTCCCACGTCCGACAACACGTGCCGAATCTCCGACTGAAACACCACGATCAACGCGAACACCACGTACGGCAGCAGATGACTCACCAGCCAATTCAGCGTGACCAGTTCGCCGATCCGCGCCAGATAGAACGCAACCGCCATCGCGCCCAGGCCGGCCAACATCGGCGCGGCGCGCGTGCCCCGGATCATCACCAGCACTTCGTAAATGATCAACGCCACCAGCAGAATGTCGAGCACCGTAAACGACACTCTCGACCATGGCGCCGTCAGTTGCGTCACCGCTCCGTCCCCATCCCCTGAATTTAGAACCCCAGGAGCCTACATTCTAATGCTAGTGAGAACTAGAAGGACTTGTCATCCTGAGCCAGACGCTTTTGTCTCGCGAAGGATCTAGGTGAGGGGCGAGTTTGGCTCGCTCCCAAACTCTGGAGCTCCAGCCTCTCGGTCAGGGCCTCTGTTCCTTCCCCACATCTCCGCTCACTTTCTTCACCGTCGCCCGAATCTCCCCTCGCGCCACCCGCGCCCTGATCTCTCCACCGGGCTTCACCCGCTCCGCGTCCTTCACCAGGTTCCCCTCGCCATCAAAGACCAGCGCGTACCCGCGCTCCAGAATCGCCAATGGGGAAAGCATCTCCAGCGCCCTGCCCATGCGCTCCGCGCGCACTCGATACTGCAGCAGCAGATTGCGCACGCCGGCACCCAATGCCGCCGTCTGCGCGGCCAGCTCTCCACGCATTCCCGCCAACACTCGCCGCGCGTCGTAATGCCGCACCGCCGCCGCGACCGCTTCCCAACGCCGCCGCAACCGCTCCAGCAGTTGACGCTCGCCGCGTTCCAGCCGGTAAGTCCAATCGTCTAACTTCTGTTGCCGCTGCCGGATCAAATCCATCATGCGCGCGAACGCCCCATGCTGGGCCCGCTCGGACAGCGCATGCCGTGCTTCCAGCAGCCGGCGCTCCATCGCCCGTACCAGTCGCTCCCGCACGGCTTCCGCCTGATTTTCGACTTCGACTCGTGACCGGATCACCAACTCCGCCGCCGCTGAAGGCGTAGGCGCCCGCAAGTCGGCCACAAAATCCACAATGGTGAAATCCGTCTCATGCCCTACCGCGGAAATCACCGGAATTTCCGACGCGGCCACCGCTCGCGCCAGCCCTTCATCATTGAATGCCGCCAAATCTTCTGCCGATCCTCCGCCCCGCCCCACGATAATCACCTCCACGCTGCCGCTCTGGTTGAAATACCGCACGCCCGCTGCCACTTCGACCGCGGCGGCATCGCCCTGCACCTGCGCTGGATAAATCAGCGTGTTCACCGTATGATGGCGCCGCTGCAGAATGTTCAGGATGTCGCGCAGCGCCGCAGCCTGTGGCGACGTCACAATTCCAATTCGTGCCGGCAACGTGGGAATCGCTTTTTTCCGCTCCGCCAGAAACAATCCCTCCGCCTCCAGCTTCGCCTTCAATTGCTCGAAGGCAACCTGCAATCCTCCGGCACCCTTTGGCTCCAGATACTCCGCCGCGATCTGCAATTCGCCGCGATCTTCATAAATCGTCACGCGCCCGCGCACCACCACCTGCATCCCATCCTCGGGACGAATCCGCAGCAGCCGCGCCGCCGAGCGGAACATCACCACGCGTATCTGCGCATTGCCATCTTTCAGAGTGAAATAAAGATGCCCCGAATCGGGCGCGCGAAAATTCGAGATCTCGCCTTCCACCCACGCGTCGGAATACTCTCGCTCCACGTGCGCGCGCACCGCCGCAACCAACCCGCGCACGGTCCAGAGCCGCCGCTCCGGCGGCTGAAATTTGAAGCCGAGCTGATCCCTGATCACCATCCGAATACAAGGAGTCTAGAACAGATTTCGAGCCGGTGAGATGTTATATGGAAACTGCCGCGCAGGTTGTGGAGCGGACACTCCTGTCCGCTGCCCTCCTGTCCGCCGCCTTTGACTGTGCCTTGGAATTTGCCCAGACTCGTCCCCACGCCCCGCAGGGGAAAGGCGCGGCCAGAAACCGCGCCCCTCGCCGGGCGCCTACGGAATCGCCCGTCTTTGCGACGGCGAATTTGCATCTTCGATCGCCGCGGTTGCTTTTGCTTTATCCGCACCCTCCCCAGGTGGCCTAGCGTGTGCCGCTTCCGCCCCGTCAGAAAGCAGTCCGAACACGCCCACTCCGGTCGTCGTGCCCACGTAGACTTTGCCATTGATGATCATCGGCGTGATGTACTTATTGCCCGCGCCAAAATGATCACGCTCATCTGCCGCTTGATTCGTGTTGTACAGTTCCACCAGGGTCCTGGCGTTGTAGGCGTGCAGAACCGCCGGATTCGTATTCTCCGCCGCCCACACGATCGCATTCAAACCTTGGTTGGACGAAATGCTGGGAGTGGCTCCGGGATATCCGAACGCGTTGCTGGTCTTCGCCACCGGAGTGGTCAACAACTTCGCATCCTGGAATTGAAATTCGAGAATCGGCTGCCCCACGGGTCCGTAGTAAAGCCGGCCATTGGCATACGCCGGCATCGACCAGATCCCTCCCGGCAGCGCCCCAGAAAGTTCCTGATAATTGCCATTGCGGTTCGGGTTGAACTTTCCCATGGATGCGCGATTCACAATGTACAGGTTGGAATCCTTGCCCGCACCTACCGCCAGATTCCACGTGTTACCCGAAGCATCCTTCATTGCCGGCAGCAACAGCGCTCCGCCCGAGCCCAGGTCAACGTCCCCATTACTTTCCCGCACTCCGTTATCCATCTCAAAATAGTCCGCGACCGCCAATCGACCCGCGGTGGTGAGCCGAACGAAAGCATTGCCGTAGTCGCCGCGGTCAGGGAACCCGCCGGAAGTTAGAGTCGTATCGAACACTCCGTTCGCGTCGAGGAAAAAGATATTGCCGCTTCCGTCCGCCGTCAGTCCCGCTCCCGATCCCCAGATCGCGCCCTCGTTCCCGTTGGGCGTGACATTGATGACCGTCTTCTGCGCCAGCGTCGTCGGGTTATAGCCCATCACCCAGCCCGTGTACGGGCGGATGTCGCAATGCGATGCCCACGTCAGATAAACCGTGTCGCCCGCCAGCAGCAGCCCGGAGCGCTCCTTATACTGCGCCGGATCGAAGACCACATTCCCTCCCGAACTGTTGTCGCCGGTGCCTGGATATTTTGCCGTAATCGTGACCGGGCCGTGGTACAGCTCGTTGCCCGTCGTCGCATCTAGAGCATGCAGCCGCTGAAAATAATCTCCCGAAGAATTCTTCGACATGGCCACCGTATAGATCACCCCATTCGATCCCGCCGGCCGCAGGATGACCGGCGTGGAGGTGATCCCGATTTGTGGCGTGACCTGGCTGCAACCCCGATCGTCCGAGGGCTTTTCTCCAGCCCCAAGCGCGCTGATGTGCCAGATCGCTCCGCCCGTATCAGCATCGAGTGCATAGACCGAATCGTTCTCCGTCACCACAATCAGAAGGTTGTGCGTGCCGCGGCCGGGGATGGGCACTGCCGACAGATACAACGGTTCGCCATCCACCAGCCCATCCACCTTCACCGTAAACAACTTCCCAAACGTAGCGGAGTTCACGTTGCTGAGAGTGAGCGTCGTCTCCGCCGCATTCAGCCCGCTACGCGCGTTATTGTTGTGGTAGGTAAGAACGTTCTGCGAGAATGCGCTTGCAACAAAGCACGCCAGGAAAAACGCAGACCGGACAAATCGGAACACCGGAACTTTAGGGGACGTCACGACGAAACCTCCTCGGGATCCAGGACCTCTTCAACGCGGAGCCGCGCCGAAGTTGTGCAGCGTGGGTGTGGTTGCGGAATCGGGTGCGAGCGCAATCGCGGGAAGATGTAGTATTTTTCGAGTCCTCCCCGTCGCGCTCAGGGCGTTGCCATTATTTGGCAAAGCGCGCGCGGTTGGATAGACCTCGTTAGTACATCCGGTCCGCATCTGGAAGGAGACGGGCGATGGCCGATTTCGGAAAACTCTTGCTGCTCCTGGGCATGATCCTGGTCGGGGCCGGCATCGTCCTCATCTTGCTCGGTCGCACCCACCTTCCTCTCGGCCGCTTGCCCGGCGACATCTTCTACCGCGGCCGGAACACCACCGTCTACTTTCCCCTCGCCACATCGCTGTTATTGAGCGTCGTACTTTCCCTTGTCCTGTACCTGATCAGCCGCTTCCGGCGATAGCAACCATTTCCGGATTGCGTTTCCCGAGACCGGATTGCGCGTGTAAACGCCGATCCCGCAATCAGGCAAAATCAAGAAGGCAGGGAATATAGAGCGGCTTAGCGGTCACGCTTCGCCCCTCCGCCAGCGAGTCAACTTGAACCACGCAAAACCGTAATTGATGCTCAGGGCTTTAGCCCCCTGCTGTTTCTAGCCCGAATGCTACAATCCCCGGCATGCACCGCTGCTTCTTCCTCTGTCTCGCGATCCTCGCCATCCAAGCTGCCGCCCCCGAAGTTGAAATCACCGCCGAGCCGCATCACCACCTTGTCCTCGAAAACCAATCCGTCCGCATCTTCAACGTTGACGTCCCTCCCCACACCGCCACCCTCATGCACTGGCATCGCCATGATTACATCTACGTCACTCTCGGCGATACCGAGATCGTCAACGCGGTGAAAGACAAGCCTCCCGTCAGCCTCAAGCTCCGCGACGGCGAAACCCACTTCTCGCCCGCCACCTTCGCCCACATCGCGCGCAACCTCACCGATCAGACCTTCCGCAACGTCACCATCGAAATTCTCGAAGACGAATCGCTCCGCCATTCCACGGCTCACTGGGAGGAGGACCGGGGCCTCGAAACCTTCCACGGTGGCACGCAGGAAATTCTCTTCGTCAAAGATGGAATTCGCGTCTCGGAATTCGAAGTCCAGCCCAGTGGAATTGTCCCCATGTACCGCCACAACGGGCCGCAGCTCCTGGTCGCTGTCAGCGACCTCGAGATCCGCAGCGACGTCGTTGGCATGGGCACCATGCCCGGCCGCTTCAAATCCGGCGACTCCAAATGGCTGCCCGGCAACTACTCACACACAATCACCAACACTGGCACCCGGCTCGCCAAATTCGTAAGCCTGGAATTTCCCTAGAGACCATCCGTCATTCCGCCACGCCAGCGCCAGAGAGACAGGAGGAATCTGCCTTGTCGAGCTAAGCAGCATGGTTGGGCAACCGATACGCAAGTGCCCGCTATAATTCCCCATCCTCATCTCACTCCATCTCGCAGCCACGAGTTTCCCCATCTATCTGCATTTCGGCCGCTACGTGATTCACCCTCACATCTTCTTCGAAACTCTGGCTTACATCATCGCCTTTCGCGTCTATCTCTCCCTCCGCCGCCGTTTCGGCGATCCCCTCTCCACTCCCATCCGTTGGGCCGTCATCGCTGCCGCCGTCGCCGGGGCTGCCTTCGGCTCCAAACTTCTCTTCTGGCTCGAGGATCCCGCGCTCACCTGGCAAAACCTGCGCCAACCCGCATATCTCATGGGTGGCAAGACCATCGTCGGCGCCCTCGTCTTCGGTCTAATTACCGTCGAGCTCATCAAGCGCTACATCGGACTGCGCCAGTCCACTGGCGACCTCTACGCCATCCCCCTTGCCCTCGGCATCGCCCTCGGCCGCACCGGTTGCTTCCTCACCGGCCTCTCCGACAACACCTACGGCACTGCAAGCACGCTCCCTTGGGCGGTGAACTTCGGCGACGGCATTCCTCGCCACCCCACGCAACTCTACGAAATCATATTCCTGCTCACGCTGATTCCAATTCTTTACAAGATTGTCATCCTCACCCCAAGCCATGGCTTCCTCAGCGGTGACGCCTTCAAGTTCTTTATGGTCGCCTACCTATCCTTCCGCCTGCTCTGCGACTTCATCAAACCCTACCCACGCATCTTCCTTGGACTCGGCGGAATTCAGTGGGCCTGCCTCCTCACCCTGCTGTACTATTCTCGCGACATCGCACGCTGGCTGCGCTTCGGTTCGACCGTCGTCACCTCACAAGGATGAAAACTCTTGCGACCATCGCTCTTTCCCTCATCGCGATTGTTGCTTCATTGATCTTGGTTCTTTCGACGATCTGCACGTTTAAGGGTGACATCGCCGGCCACAAGGATCCGTCGTACTTAATCTGCGCCGCGATTGCGCTCGCCGTTGTTGTCGTCACCATGTGGGCGATCGGTAGGCTGAACCAAAAGACTTAGCGTTTCATGGACCGTTTCGCCTCCAACACGCTCCGCACCCTCGCCATCGTCGCCATCTCGATTGTCATCATCATCGGCTCCCTCGGGCTCATTCTCCTCGCCCTCTGCTTTGGAATCTTGGGCAACCTCGGAGGCAGCGGTCATCACGATCCCCAGGTTATAAACTTCGTGATCGGCGCGCTGGCCGCCGCCGCTCTTCTCATCACCTTCGGTGTCGTGGGCGTTGCAAAGTTAGCCAAGGGCATCCTCCGCGAGTCGCCTGTCCCCCCGCTGCGCTGGAACGTTCCCGGTGCTCCTCAATCTCATGCCCCGCTCGACCCGCCCCCTGCGCCCGACTCTCAACCATCGACTCCGCAACCCGCACCCGCCCCAAACGCGGCCCCGCCCACCCTCCCTCCCCCAGCCACACTCCAGCCACATTCCACCATCGATGTGGTCACGCACCTTTCTCCCGCCAGCCGCACAGCGATTCAGCGCCTCGTCCTCGCCATCGTTGCGCAAGTCGCCACGCAAGTTGTGCCCGTCGTCCTCGGCTGGCGCTGGGCTCTCCGCACGCTACCCACCTATCATCAAGCTCTGTTGACCACGTTCCTGGCGGTCTTGGCTACAGATCTCCCTTATCTTGTGCTCCTGTTCAGTCTTCTTCGTAGACCAGGACGGCGCGCCTTCGCTTATTCCCTGGCGATTCCATCTCTCCTCCTTCTTTCAGGAATTTTCGGCAGCTCGGTCACGATTTTCTATGTCCTCCGCATGACTCACTCTCCCGCATCGTTCCTGATGCTGGTCCCTTGGGCTCTCCACGCTCTCATTCTTTATCTCGCGTGGAAGACCATCCGCCTCACTGGAATTTTTCCCAACCCCGCCCGGATTCTCGTCGCCGCTGTGGTCGTAGTCTTCTACTACGCCCTACTGCCGGTTCTACTCGTACTTCTGCACTACGGGAAATTCTGAACTTGCGCTGCCGGGGATGCTTGGTTTAGGCAGAAATTGACCTAGCCCACTCTGAGCCTTGCTTTACTATTCTCCTGAAATTGAGCTGTGCGCAATTCCCAGTTTGCGCCGACGGAGATTCTCATGGATCGTTTCGCCTCCAACACCGTACGCACTCTCGCTATCATCGGTGCGGCTGTCTTCGTCATCGTTGGTTCTCTGGTCGTGCTTTTCATTGGCTTCTGCTTTCGAGCGGCCGCCACCTTCGGAGGCCCTTCACACTACGATCCCTCGGCTATTGATTCCATAACAATGCCGGCTCCAAGGCCCGAGTAAACTTGGTGGTGCCAAAACCAACCATGAAGGCTCGGGTAGAAAGGAGCCGGACAATGATCATTATAGGATGCGATTATCACCCGGG
>JBAUXO010000112.1:0-3710 GCA_049584315.1 Candidatus Sulfotelmatobacter sp.
TTCCGCATGTCATCTTCGAGTTCGCGGTACGCTTCCTGCATGGGAGCGTCCATCGGCACGCTCAGATAGGTTTCCTCGTAGGGCGGGAGTTCGCCCGAGATATCCTCCAGAAACACAAAGGCGCACAACTGCATGAGGAATTCGCCGAACAGCAGTGGAGACGCTCCAGGCTTGCGACGCACAGTGCTGGTCGATTTCGCCTTGGAGCAGGCATTGTTGGCTGGTTCTACCTTGGTAATGGTTTCAAGGACGCCGTAATCCTGAATGAAGGAACTGCGCCCCGTCGTGCCCCATTCGTAGCCATGCTCCTTCATTCTTCTCGCTTCGAGACGGAAAAGCGTGTTGAACAGATCGTCCGCATAGCCACCCAGAAGCGTGCCCGTCAGCCCGACGATCCGGTCGGTGCATGAGGCCAGAGTGCCCAGGGCATTTCCCTGAGCGGTATCGCCGGCCAGTTGGTGAATCTCGTCGCAGATCGCGTAGTCAAACCATTCCGGCATGTAGCGCCCAATGAACTCGATCGGGGCCATGCGCCGGATTTTGTCCGCGTCCGCCTGCCAGAGCGGGCTGTGCAGTGGGCGACAGGACTTCTCGCCCCTGGTTTCGATGGTCTCGGCAATTTTGACCTTCTCGAACTCACCTGCCGTCAGTCGGCTGTCGTCCACGATCACCGGCTTGCCCGTGTCCGAATTCACCACGCAGCCAACGTATGGCCAGAGCGTGGCACCCGGTAAGCATGGCGCCAGAAGTAACCGAGCTTGGCTCGCTCACGTCCGACGATGAATAGAGATGGCCTCCCGCAGAGCGATAGCCAGCGTTTCCGGGAGCTCGCCGAATCCTTCCGCAGCCGTAACTCGCTCAACGTTGTTTGCACACCTTCCCGCACGATGCGTCCCTGCTTCGACCGCACTTCGTTCACTCCGTGCGCTTTGTTCTCGTCACCGCCATTTCGCAAATCGTCGATCAGGAACACGCGTATTCCTGGCAATGTCAGAAACGCTTCCCGCGCCCACTTTTCGACCAGGTGTGGCGGAACCATTGCTAACGCGGTGAACGGACTTCCTTCGCTGCGGACGTGCATTGCTCCCAGAGAAATCAGTGTCTTGCCGGTACCACATTCCGCGACCACCATGGCGGTGCGCGCCTTCTGCCAGCGTTTGGCGACCCCCATAATGGCGATGGTCTGTGCAGGAAAAGGCGTTCGTAGCAGTCCTTCAATCCGAGCGGAAACTGCATCCTCGAATTGGTGGAGCGCCGGATACTCCTGCAGGATGCGCTCACCCAAAAGCGCCGCGTGACATCGCATGTAATCGTAGATTGTGGACAGATCTGGCATGGAAGTCCTCTGGTACGGGGAGGGATTTGCGAAAGCGAACGAGAGAACAAGAGAAAAGCAGGAAAAGAAAAAGATGGATTGTGCGGAAGGCTAGTTGGCCGGCAGGAAGAGGTCTTGCAGACTCAAGCTAGGCCAGCGGATCGAACCGGTTTCGAACGGGAAATGGACGGCACCACTTTCAACACCCCAACTGAGCCAGTCAAGAAACTGCTCTTTCTCGCCCTTGACCAGTACCGGATTGCATCCGATCCCGATCGCTCGGACGGTGGCTTTGTGCGAGTCCAGTTCGCCAGCAAACCAGTCAGCCCAGTCCGGCACTCCGGGGATCCCGTGAATATGGGCGAGAGAGGCCCAAATGAATCGGTTTTCCGAGCTAGCAAGCAGGGTTCTTCCTGAACCCGCCGACACATTGGTGGAAGCAAACTCTTCCGACAAAGCGATGAGGTGACGCAGCGGCTTCTTGCGCCCGGCAAGCTGCACCGAGCCTTTGAAACACTGCGGGTTTCGCTCGAGACAGACTCGAATCGGCTGTACCCCGGGCCCTTCCACCATGAACCTATCGCCCAGGGAAATCGCTGCGCTGACCGCCGCAATCTGCGTGTCCCCGCCTATCACTGAAATGAGATGGGCTTTCGCCTGTCGCGGTGGATCAGGCAACACCTCTCCTATGAAGCGATCCAAGCGTAGTTTGATACTGGTGGTAGTCTTCTCCGTGCTCTTCTCGTAGGTGAGCCAACCGAATCGAAGGTGAGCATTTTTCATTCGGACTCCTTCTTTTCGTGAGTGAGAATCTGAGTCTTTCCATCTGCAAAGACCAGGGTCAACTCATGCGAGAACCTTTCCCGGTCGTGCAGGATTTTGGTTCCGTCCTCTTCCTCTTCTTCCCAATGGTCGGTGAATTTCACGGAGCGCCAGTGGGCAATGTGCCGGCATTCGCCTTCGCCAAATACTCCATTGAGCATTCCGGCAGTACAGAGCAATCCGACATGCCCACCGTGCAGCGGCGTCAGCGGCCGGCCTCGAACGTCATTCACCTTGGGCAGAAGCACGCGGCCCGCCTGACGATATGCGGCGGATTCCAGCAACAAGTCCTCGACTTCGTCCAATGGGATGCCCATGTTTGTCAGTAGAGCCGGCTCCGACGCAGGAACTGCGTAGCGAACCTCAGCAGTGTCACGGAGAGGCTCAAGCTCCGCCCTCGTTGCCAGCGCTTCGAGGTACCCCACGGCATCCAACAAGGCTGCATCAGTGACTTTGGAGTGCCGTTTGCGGCGCGTTGCAAGCACCACGATCTGCTTGTATTGCAGGCAAGCCTCCTCGGTGAGTCGGAACACGCGCAAATCGGTGAAATGTTCGCTCAGCAGCCTGGCGCATTTCGCCAATCGCAACTGCGGAATCACGAATATCAGCACGCCGCCGGCTTTGAGCCAACGATACGTGTGTTCCAGGAAAACCAATTCCAGTCTCTGGTTGTTGCTCTCTCCGGATTCCCAATCGTACGGAGGATTCAGGTAGAGCACCGACAGGGCGTCGGGCTGGCACCGGACATCCATCGCGTTGGCCTGCAAAGTCTCGATTCCCAAGGCTCGCGCTTGTTCTGCCCGATTGGCATCGATCTCAATGCCATAGCGGTGAGCGGTTACGCCATGCAGCAAGTGAGTCAACGCCGCGCCATTTCCTACGCAAGGATCGAGTGCCGAGAACTCCGATGCGAAGGCAAGGCAATTCTTCAGTCGCGCGGCTTCCGGTACGGGCAACGGGAAAAATCCCAGCTTGGTTTTTCCATGTGGTCTCATCGTGCGACCTCCGAGTGTCTTCCATCTGGCTGCTGCTGTGGTCCCAAGTCTGCTCGTGCTCCTCGCGTCTGGTCGTATTAGAAGGCGAAACTTCCGAGAACCTCTGAGCCCTCAACGCGGTGCGCCGGACACTTGCTGACAGAGAGGACATCAGTCTTGCGAGGGAGTAATATTGGCCCAATCGGGAGATCTCAACAAACGTCAACCAACCACCTGTAGCGAAATGCCTAGAACTATGTCGAAGAAGGAGAATCTCAATGCCATACCTTAACGTCGGGAAAGAAAACTCCACTGAGATTGATCTCTACTATGAAGACCATGGCTCGGGTGACCCCGTAGTCCTCATCCACGGATATCCGCTGAGCGACGCTTCCTGGGAAAAGCAGTTGCCGGTGCTTCTGGCAGCGGGTCGCCGCGTTATCACTTACGACCGCAGAGGATTCGGCAAGTCTAGCAGCCCGTGGTGCAAGTCTTGATGCGCGAACCGATAAAGTTTTGAAGAATTCACAGGCATTATTTGTATGATGCGCCCATGGCGATGGGGACGCGCAAGCAACGAGAGAAGCAGGAAGGGATAT
>JBAUXO010000113.1:0-131317 GCA_049584315.1 Candidatus Sulfotelmatobacter sp.
ACGCAGCCGCAGTTCTTCCAGCATGCGTTCGCGAAGTGCAGTCATGTATACCTCCTTCAAGGTATCCATCACTGTACTTACGCACCGTCGCTACAGTACCTGCCGCGCCAGCGGCTTAGTCCAAATCCCTATAACGCTCATCGAGAGGTTTTGAGCTTTCGCCTGGTTATGCCAGTTGTGACGGGAACTCAGTGTTTGTCAGTCGGGTCTAGACTAAACTAGTTCTAGTGATCGACGATCACTCACAAATGATTGAGGCCCGCCGTCGATTTCACGTCACTGTGCGCCTGGTGATGCGACTGGTCCTCGTGTTTATCGCTTGTAGCTGGCTATTCTTATATCTCGACTCGGTGTATCAGCGTCGGAGAGCGGAATCTCTAGTCGCCGACCTGAAATCCCTTGACTTTGCGACGGCTGGCTTTCCTGAGATTCGAGACCTCGTGATTCGCAATGGGGGCATCGCGGTTCATCGGGATTCACTACCAACGTTACCTGATTTCGGTAACCCGTTGCCATCGGACCCGCGCGGAAACTTTGTTTTCAACAGGCCAGGGCCCGTCTGCACTCGGCAAAATTGCAACTTTCAGCTGTTTATCACGAGTCGGCTGGCACGACTTCCGTTACAAGGGAGAACCGAAGAACTCTTTTACTCTACGCTCCCTTACCTCGGGGTGCGTACGTGGGCTCTCGGTGCGATATTTGAAGTTCGAAAGGGAAAGCTGGAAAGAAGCGATATGCGGGTCTCGGACTTTAGGATCGATAGGTTAGAGTTAGGGTACCCTCGCCGACTAATCCCTCTCGGATATGAAGTCGAGACTCTGCTGCGAGACTCGCCGAGGTTCGACCTTTGTCGCAATCAGGACTACCGCGTGTTCCTCGACCATGGTCACCCAGTAAAGATGCCTCAAAATGTGCTTCACACTTGCGTCTTGCAGACTGCGAGGACACCCACGAAACGCGCATTCGATATGAATCTGCGTTGCCTCAACGGGATTTTTCGCGGTTGCACGTTCGACGAACTCGCGCCATCGGCATGGGCTGACTATTCCCCGAAGGGGAACGGCAAAGGCACTAGTGATCCGTACAAATGGCCTCAACGGTGATTGGCGAAATATCGCATCAATTACACAAAACCCCTCAACGAGCGCTATCCTCTCTATTACGCTCATTAACCGGCCAATCGACTTGTCTTTTCAATCGCTTCGCTCCTCTTTTTGGTGAAGTAACGATTGGCCGGTTAACGGAACAGAACCTCAGCTGGCGGGCGAACAGACGACAAGCTTGCGCTAAACCTCGGTCTCGTCAACTACCCCTGTGCTGGCGACAGAAACACATTATGTAACCACGGAGTCCAGGCTAGCGGACTCTTGGGCATGTCAGTGGGATGGAAGGTATTCCGCCGGCAAGGGATGCTCCGGCGTTTCTTCCTGCCAGTAAATCGTGAGTATCCACCAACGCGTTCCATCGAAAAAAAGTTGAAAGCTGTTGATCCCTCGGGCAAAAGGCGTGGCGTCCTTCACGTCATGTCTGGATTCGTAAGTGCTGAACGCGTGCAGGATGTTCCCCCAATTTTCGGTACGTCGCGCGATTTCTCTCTCCGTGAAGCCATTCTTTTCAAAATAAACGCTGGCCCGATCGATATAGTCTTGCGAACTCAGAACAGTCGCTCCCATGCCGCCTTCCTTCTTTGGCGCAGTGCGGATTAGCCGCGCACCGGGATAGAAAAGCGAACGCATGCGATCCCAATCCCGTTTTTGCCCCGCAGGGCCAGAAATCACGTCGTAAGTCGCCGCGATAATGGCGTCCGGTGATGCAACGTCCGCTGCGTTCGCCACTGGCACTTGGGCGGCCGTTGGAGACGCGACGTGACTTGGCGGCAAAGACTGGTTTTGACGAAGACAAGCGCCTAGAGTCAACAGGCAGAACAGCCCAACCTGAGCCCTTGGTTGCATTCGCAACACCCGAGTCTTCTTGAAAGAGATTTTTGTACTAAAGCCCAACGCCATGTTTTTTCACCCGAGTTGGTTGATTTGGAACTGATGTCAAAATGAGTTTGAGACGAAATCGCGCCCCGAAGTTGACTGACCGGAAGTTATCCGAGCTTCGACCAGGCGAACAAAAGCGGATACGCGCGCCTGTACAAACAGAGCACGCGAACGCGTGCTGCAATCATGGCGGGCATCCTGGGCCAGCACTTGAAGACGGCCTGATTGCTGCCGCCCTCACGGCCTAGAGAATCGCGGAACTGTTTGAATGGTAGGCCCGAATGGACTCGAACCATCGACCTCCTCCGTGTCAGGGAGGCGCTCTAACCAACTGAGCTACGGGCCTACACGCGAACGGTTCTGACTACAATTCTACGGGCGGCCGGCAATTCCGGCAACGTTTGCGGAATCACGGGCTAGAGAATTTTCGGTGTTCTCTCTTAGCGTACGCAAACAATCGTCGGTCCGAAAGCGGACCAGCACTCTCATTTGTACCGTGTCAAGCGCTCCGATGACCCTCAATACATGAACTGGCTGTACGCCATGGGAGCTTCGCCCGCGCGCTACGCTGTGGAGCGGCATCGCTGGGCAGAAGCCGCCGCGCTCGTTATACCGCCGAATACTTTTTCCGGCGGAAGGACAGCGTGGACGGAAGCGAACCTGCATTTCGCGCGAGCCCTCGGCGCCTCACATACGGGCCGAATCGATGTTGCCGAAAAAGAGGCACACCAGCTCGCATCCCTGCGTGACACGCTTACGCAAGTCAACGACAGCTATTGGGCTGACCAGGTGGATATCCAGTGCCAGACTGCCACCGCCTGGATCACGCTGGCCAAGGGCAATCCCGAAAACGCTCTCACCCAGATGCGTTTTGCCGCTGAGCATGAGGACCGGACCGACAAGAACAACGTGACCCCAGGAGTCATCCTGCCAGCTCGCGAACTGCTTGGGGAGATGTTGCTGGACCTGAAGCGGCCTGCGCCAGCAATGATTGAGTTCGAAGCCACGCTGCGGACGGCGCCAAATCGTTTCAACGCCCTATCCGGCGCCGCGCGCGCGGCCAAGCTTTCCGGCGATAGGGAAAAGGCGAAAACATACTATGCCCAGCTCCTGTCCATCTGCACGCATGCGGACGGAGAGCGACCCGAACTTCAAGATGCCCGCTCGCTGTTGGCCCAGAAATGAGCTGGTGCTCGCGTAGCCGCAGGTGAACGAACTGGCAAGCCAAGACGGCCTGAACGGGGCTACGGCGGAGTAGTTTCGAGGTTCCGAATCGACCGCCATTGCCTGTTGCAAAGTCCCCGCTACGGCGGCGACAATCGTTCCATGCCAAAAAGTTCGCGGCCAGACGATAGCGGTGCTACGCGATTGCCAGTCCACGGTCCTTTCGTTTCGGGATGTATGGTTGTTGTGACGTTGGGCAATCCCCGGGACAAATTCTGGGGCATGATTTTTTCGCTGGCACCGGAAGGGCTCAGCATGAGCGGGATTGAACTGGCTTCTTTTGAAGATCTGGTGGTGATGGTAAAGGATGGGGAGCCGTTTACTCCGGCGGTTGTGTTCTTCCCCATGCACCGGATCGAACGAATCGAGCTCGATCTTCCTGATGGGAATCTGCCATCACTTTCGCAGCGTTTTTCAGCGAAGACCGCTCGTAATCCAGCTGCGATCCTGGGGTCCGCCCTGGCCAACCGGGCGAATGATCCTACTCGGGGCGCCGCGGATTCCAGAATTTCTCCGAAGAAGGGGCCGGCATGAAGCTGTCTCAAATCTTCACTGCGCCCAACCAACTAACGCTGCTGCGGATGGTCTTCGTCCCGTTCATCGTCATCGAACTGGTCGACGGGCGCTACTTCCGGGCTCTGGTCCTCTTCGTCATTGCTGGTTTTAGCGATGGCCTGGATGGATTGTTGGCTCGCAAGTTGCATCAGCAGACTCTTCTCGGACAGTATCTGGACCCGATCGCGGATAAGCTGTTATTAAGTACGATGTTTCTGGTGCTCTCGATCCTGCACAAGATTCCCTGGAAGTTCACCGTGCTGGTTTTCAGCCGAGACATTTCCATTCTGGCGGCGAGCGCCGTGTTATTTGCCATCGCGGGATTGCGCGATTTTCGTCCGAGCATCTTTGGAAAAGCGAATACGTTCTCACAGATCGCCGCAATTTTCTTTGTCATGTTGCTTTCCGTCCGGCCGGAGCGTTGGATCTGGATTACACGCACCGTCTTCTTGCGGGCCACTTTCTCGTTCACGATTATTTCTGCGCTGCACTATGTCTTTTTGGTGCAACACCGGCTGCGGTTGCACACGCCCGCACTCACGTCGCATCCTTCAGCCGATATCCCTGCTAGTTGACCCGCTTTCGCGCGTCCCCCTAGAATTGGGGGTTCATCTCTGAGTGCTGCAATCGCCAATGGCCCTTCGCCTTTACAACACCATGTCCTCCCAGGTCGAGGAATTCCGTCCACTCCGCGACCGCGAGGTCCGCATGTATGCCTGCGGCCCTACCGTCTACGGTTATGGTCATATCGGCAATTTTCGGACCTTCATTGCTGTGGATCTGCTGCAACGATTGTTGCGCCAGTCCGGGTACGCCGTGCGCTACGTGATGAACATAACGGACGTAGACGACAAGATCATCCACAACGCGGCCCACGACGGGGTGAGCGTTCAGCAATACACGGCAAAGTACGAGAAAGCGTTTCTGGAAGACGCTGCCATGATTGGCATCGAACAACCTATCCTGGTGCGCGCCACGGAGCACATCGCGCAGATGGCGGCATTCATAGCCAAACTTGTGGAAAGGGGCATCGCCTACCGAACCGACGATGGCTCTTACTACTTCCGCATCGCGAGCTTTCCGCAATACGGGAAACTGTCGAAAAAGGATTTTGGGGGAATGCTGGATGGCGCCCGCGTGGATGTGGACGAGTACGACAAAGACAGCGCGCGCGACTTCGCGTTGTGGAAAGCGCCCAAGCCGGGCGAAACATCTTGGGATACGTCGATTGGGCCGGGACGGCCCGGGTGGCACCTGGAGTGCTCCGTGATGTCGATGCAGGAACTGGGCGAGAGCTTTGATTTGCATGCTGGAGGAGAAGATCTCGTTTTCCCGCATCACGAGAACGAGATTGCGCAATCTGAATCCTTCACCGGAAAGATGTTTGCCCGTTTCTGGTTTCACGTGCGCTTCCTGCTGGTCGAGGACGAGAAGATGTCGAAGAGCCTGGGGAACTTCTACACTTTGCGCGATCTGGTATTAAAGGGACATAGACCTTCGTCGATCCGGTATTTGCTGACATCGGTGCCCTATCGGAACCAGCTGAACTTTACCTTCGATGGACTGAAGCAGGCCACGGTCTCGGTGGAACGATTGCGAAACTTTCGCCAGCGCTTGACGGCGGGAAATTTCCCGTCCGGTTCGTACGCCGAGATGCAATCGCTCGCGAGGGAGACGATCGACCGAATGAAGAACGCGCTTGAGGACGACCTTAACACAGCCCAGGCCCAGGCGGCGCTCTTCGAAATGGTGCGTGGCGCCAACGCGGCCTTGGATGCAGGGGGAATCAAGAAGGACGATGTTCCACCGTTGCTCGGCGTGCTGGAGAAGTTCGACGAGGTCTTCGCTGTGCTGAAAGATGACGATGGCCCCAAGATGAAACAGGTGCTCGACTGGGCGATGACGGAAGGCCGGGAAAAAGACATCAGCACGGCGTTGCGGGAGGCCGTGCAGTCCGGGCAACTTTCTGACGCTGAGATTGAGAAGAAAATTGCAGAGATGGAAGGTGCGCGCCGCGCCCGCAACTTCAAGCTTTCCGACGCGCTGCGCGCGGAGCTTACCGCTGCCGGGATCGTCATCGAAAACACAAAAGATGGCGTGCGCTGGCGCCGAAAATAGTTATCCCGGAGTTATGCCAGTGATAAGCTGAAAGCTGAGATTTATAGGCTGATAGCTGTGTTGAGATCTCTCGACGAATATCTTCGTGATGCCGAACAGGCCCACGGACATCTTTGCGCCGGACAAGTGCTGGGCGTGCGACTGGCGATGCTGGGCCTGGTCACACTTGGCATCGAGGACCCGCGCGGCAAAGACCGCAAGCGGCTTGTGACCTTCGTTGAAATTGATCGTTGCGCGACCGATGCGGTTGCCGTAGTGACCGGGTGCCGCTTGGGTAAGCGGGCGCTGAAGTTCCGCGACTGGGGGAAAGTTGCAGCCACCTTCGTGAATGTAAGTACTGGCAATGCAATCCGCGTTGCGGCGAAAGAATCGTCGAAAGATCTGGCGCGGCAGATGCATCCTGAAATCGCGGACAAGAACCAGCAGCAGATGCTGGCCTATCGCGAAATCAACGACAGCGATCTGTTCACAACGCAGCGGGTGAAGGTCGAACTTCCGCCGGAAGAGTTCCCGGGATACAAGGGGGAGCGAATTGTGTGTGAAGTGTGCGGGGAAGGGATCAATTTTCGCCGGGAAGTACGACGAGAAGGCAAAGTGCTTTGCCGCGCCTGCGCCGGGGAAACGTACTACGAAATAATCTAGGCGGCCTGCTCGTAGGCATGCGCCAAGCGCAGGACCGTCGGTTCGTCAAAATGCTTCCCCAGAATCTGCAACCCGATGGGGAGCTTTTCTTTCGTCTCGCCGCAGGGAATTGAAATTCCCGGAATCCCGGCTAGGTCTGCCGTGACCGTGTAGATGTCTGCCAGGTACATGGCGAGCGGATCGTTTGATCTCTCACCCAGTCGAAACGCTGCCGTGGGGCTCGTGGGCGTGATAATGGCGTCCACGTTGCGGAAGGCTTGTTCAAAGTCGCGTGTCAATAGGGTGCGCACCTTCTGTGCCTTCAGGTAATACGCATCGTAATAACCGGCGCTCAGTGCGTATGTGCCCAGCATAATACGGCGTTTGACCTCGGCGCCAAAACCTTCGTCGCGGCTGCGGCGATACATATCGGAAAGAGTTTTTACTCCAGGAGCACGATAACTGTAGCGGACACCGTCGTAGCGCGCCAGGTTGGCTGACGCCTCCGCGGTCGCAATCAGGTAATACGTGGGAATCGCGTACGGGGTGTGGGGCAACGAAACCGATACTGCTTCGCAGCCCAGGCGTTTCAACTTGTCGATCGCCGACTCAACAGCATAGCGCACTTCGTCGTCCAACCCTTGGCCGAAATATTCTTGCGCTATCCCCAACCTCAGACCGCGCACGGGCTTTTCAAGCTCGGCAACGTAGTCGGGTACCGGCAAATCCACGGAGGTCGAATCCATCGGGTCGCGCCCCGCAATCGTTCGAAGCACAATGGCTGCGTCTTTTACTGTCCTGGTCAACGGCCCAATGTGATCAAGCGAAGAGGCAAAGGCGATCAGACCATAACGCGAGACCCGACCGTAGGTCGGCATGAATCCAACTACGCCGCAGAAGGATGCTGGCTGGCGGATCGATCCGCCCGTATCTGAGCCGAGTGCCACCACAGCCATGTCAGCGGCAACGGCTGCGGCCGAACCGCCGGATGATCCGCCCGGGACACGCGTCAAGTCGCGCGGATTGCGCACGGAATGAAATGCGGAGTTCTCATTGGAAGAACCCATGGCAAACTCGTCGCAGTTCGTCTTGCCGAGGATGACGGCTCCCGCAGCTTCCAGGCGCGCCACGGCGGTGCAATCGTAGGGAGGAATGTAGTCGCCCAGAATTTTCGATCCCGCGGTGGTGCGCACTCCGCGAGTCGACATCACATCCTTGATGCCAACCGGCACGCCGCCTAGGGGTGGCAGGGACATGCCTTCGGCGGCCATGCGGTCCATGCGATCGGACTGCTCGAGGGCGCGCTCCTTGCACAGAGTCAGGTATGCGCCGATCTGGCCATCTTCTTTTTCTATGTGGGCGTAGTGCCTCTCGGCGAGTGCACGCGCAGTCGTCTTGCGTTCCTGCACGGCAGAGCGAGCGGCGTCGATGGTGAGCGAAGTCATGTAGTTCGGTGGTCGGTGCTTTCTGGCCAGTGGCCAGCCAAAATCGCAATCGATCGCAGAATGGTTACTTTCCGCTATCTTTCGATCACCTTCGGCACGCGGAAGAAAGTCCCGTCTGCATCAGGCGCGTTTGCCAGAGCCGCTTCCTGCGACAACGATTTGCGCAAACCCTCCACCACATCATCGCGATACGCGTATGCAAATCTCTCGCTGGCGCCTTTGGACTCGTCGACACCATAGCAATCTGATACCTGCGCCATGGGTTCAACTTTGGACGTGTCCAGTTGGTCGAGCCGATCGATGTAGTCGAGGATCGAGTTCAGATCGCGAACCATGCCGGTTCGCTCGTCCGCGGAGAGTTCCAGGCTGGCAAGATCGGCGACGTAGGTGACATCCTTTTCTGTGACCTTCATTTCTGAGACCCATTCCGCGCCTTATTCCTGTTTCCCGGCGCGAATCACAAACTCAATTCTCTCGACTTTTTGGCCGGCATAACGAATCAGTGTGGCAAGATAACGCGGAGCAAGACTCTGCATCTCACGCTTCCATCCAGCATCTGGGACTTCGACACGCAAAACTGAGTTGGAGAATTCCAAAGCTCGCGTACGCTCGGCAACCATCGAACCACAGACCAAGGGCCAGGCGAGCACTGGGGCTTCGCTTTGCGGGACGCGCCGCAGCGATCCCAACACAATTTTTTCCAGTCCTGAGCCGGCCTGCTGCAGAGCAAATCCTCGTAGATCAATTTCCCGAAAACAATTGCCAGGGATTCGATTCTAGCATTCCGGTTGCGCTCGCGTAGTGTGGGGCAGGACACAGGCTTCTAGAGCGGGAACTCGCGTGTGACAAACTCGAGCGCCGCGTCATGGGAGAGCAGCCGGCCTTCGAGTTGAGCATCTTCCACGGCCTCCAAGATCTCCCGGAACCTGGGGCCGGGCGCATACCCGGCAACGATCAGATCGTCTCCGGTGATTAGTGCTGGCGGGCGAATCTTCTCCGGCGCGATCTCGGTAAGCTTTTTCTGAAGGAGATCATAAGTGCTTAGATTGCGATGGCTGGCCAGGCTGTCGGCGCGGTGCAGGGTCAGATGTTCATCGAAGTGCGGCAACCGCATGAACCTTTTTAACGTTGATTCTTTCATGCGGGTGACGTGACCGAAGCGCATGTGATTGTCGACGAGGGCGAGGACCTGGGCCTTGTCCTGGTTGGAGAAGCGCAAACGCTCACAGATTTGTTCCGCAATTTTGACGCCGACTTCGACGTGGCCATCAAAGCGAATGCGCTCGGGCGCGACGCGGAAGGTTGCGGGCTTGCCGACATCATGCAGGAGAGCGCCCCAGGCCAGCGTGGACGGGCACGGATGCGGAAGATTCTCCAGCAGCAGCAGGGTATGCACGAATACGTCGCCCTCGGGATGGAACTCCGGCGACTGCTGAACGCCTTTCATGGTGGAAATCTCCGGCAGTACCGCATTGAGCAAACCTGTCTCGTCCAGTAAGAGGAACGCACGGCGAGCGTGGCCCTCGGTGAGCATCTTGGTGAGCTCGTCGCGAACACGCTCGCGCGAGACCACTTGAATTTCGAAAGCGAGGCGCCGAATTGCGGCCAGCATTTCGACTTCGATGGTGTACTCAAAACGTGCTGCAAAACGGACGGCGCGCAACATGCGTAGTTTGTCTTCGCCGAAGCGGCGAGCGGGATCGCCGATGGCGCGGATGATGCGGGCATCCAGATCCTTCCGCCCACACACAAAATCGAGTACTTCGCCACTGGCGGGATCGAGCATCATGCCGTTGATGGTGAAGTCGCGGCGGGCGACGTCCTCGCGGGGATCCTGGCTGAAGCGAACTTCATCGGGATGGCGTCCGTCGGAGTAGCCAAGATCACTGCGAAAGGTTGCGACCTCAACCGCTTTGGCCTTCGGCAGTGGGTATTCGATCTCTTCGCGCTCTGCCTCGGGTGCTGGTACCAGCACAACCCCGAATTGCGCTCCGACGGCGTAGGTTTCAGGGAAAATCTCCATCACTTGCGAAGGGGTTGCGCTGGTGGCGACGTC
The DNA here is from genome assembly GCA_049584315.1 of Candidatus Sulfotelmatobacter sp. Lineage (GTDB taxonomy): Bacteria > Acidobacteriota > Terriglobia > Terriglobales > Acidobacteriaceae > Sulfotelmatobacter. The sequence continues at coordinate 10,005 of JBAUXO010000113.1, forward strand.
GAAGTCCGCGGGCTCGCGCTTGAGGAGCAGATCGCGAACACATCCGCCTGCGAGGTAGGCCTGAAAGCCATGCTGGCGAAGGGTTTCTATGATCGATCTGGCGAGATGTTCGGACATGACGCGTGAGATTTCTAAGTTATTCTGACGACCTTCGGTTTGGAAGTCCAGTCGAGCCGCAGCTAAAAGCCACCGTTCATTTTGTGGATCTTTAGGGCGCAGCTGAAGTCGCGCCCTTTCAAAGCGAGTGTTTGTGGATTGTTCTTTCTAGCGTCTTTCCGAGAAGTAGGCGCGATACTTGCGGCGTCCGGGCACAATGATCAAACGGCGTTGCGGTCGATGCCGGCGTCCTCTTTCTTGACGGCTTTACACGCCCACGCCATGCGAGGACTATTGTGTGCGATACCGATTTGCCCCTGGGAGTTCAGCACAATAATGCCTCCGTGGCCGTTCAATCGCTGCTTCAGATAATTCATGGCTTCCTGCGCGGCCCACTCGGGAAGATTTCCGGCGGACACGCGATCGGCGGTCCACTTGGCCAGGACCAGCTTCATGATCGGTTCGCCCCAACCGGTGGTCGAAGCGGCGGCACTGAGATTATCGGCGTAGCAGCCGCAACCGATCAGGGATGAATCTCCCAGCCGGCCGGGAGCTTTGTTGAGCGTTCCGCCGGTGGAAGTTGCGGCCGCGATATTGCCTTCGCGATCCAGCGCGACGGCACCGACGGTATCGTGAGAAATCGTCGGCGCGAACAAATCGTTGCCATCTTTTTCCGTTCCATGACCGGCTGCCTCGCGCTGATAGGCGCGCAGGCGCTCCACCTCACGAGGGACAACAAGGTCTTCGTTCTGGCACAGTGGAATACCATGCTCGGCGGCGAAGCGCTCTGCACCTTCGGCTACAAAATAGACATGCGGACTCTCGCTCAGGATCTTGCGCGCGGCGCGCACGGGATTGCGGAGTCGCTCAACGCACCCGACGCCTCCCGCCCGCAAACTGGCGCCATCCATGATGAGCGCATCGAGTTGTACCTTGCCTTCGCGGTTCAAAAAACTTCCGCGACCAGCGTCGAAGGTATCGTCGTCCTCCATGACGACGACGGCCTCTTCGACGGCATCGAGTGCTGGGCCGCCGCGCTCCAATACTCGCCAGCCGGCAGCCAGCGCGTTGCGTACACCGCGCAGGTGGGAATCGATCATGTCCTCGGGTATAGCCCAAGCGCCGCCATGAACAACCAGAACAGGATCAGTAGGCAAGGAATGTCCCCGGAAAATTGAAATGACTGGATAGTCTAGCATCGCGCGAAGAGGAAACCAGGAGATCTCAAGCAGCGTGGCCGGCTTTGGCGGTCACAGCGGGCGGGGCGTCCTGCGTGCGGGTCCAGGTGTAGCGCATGCGGTGGATCACGGTGAGAGTGGAGAGAACGGCGATGATCCAGAGCACGGGCGCCATGCGGTTGAAGAGTGCGCCGATGATGACCAGCACGAGGCGCTCCGGACGCTCCATGAAGCCGACGCGGCAGGAACCGATCAGCGATTCGGCGCGGGCACGAGTGTAGCTGACCATGATGGCGCTCACCATCACGAAGGCAGTGAGCACGACATAGAAAAAGCGGTCGCCGCGCGCGTAGAAGACCAGCAAGCCAAGGAACTGCGATGCGTCGCTGTAACGGTCAACCACCGAGTCGAAAAACGCGCCGAAGCGGGTGACGCGGTTGGTGGCGCGGGCAACCTGGCCATCCACAAGATCAAAGAAGCCGGAGAAGATAATCACCAGCCCAGCGAGAAAAAACAGATGCCGCTGTGTGCCGGCGTTGGCAGATCCGAACAGAATCGCCGCCCACGTATTTACGACGAGACCCATGAAGGTAAGAACATTGGGATTGATGCGCGAGAGCGCCAGCCAGCGGACGATGGTATCAAGGAGCACACCGCAGGCGCGGCCGAAGGCGCTCGTCCACGACAGGTTTGGCGACGAGTTCGACGAGACCGACATCAGGCTTCCGCCTTTTCGGGGCCAGCCTCGTCGTGAACGGTGGTCAGACGCAAGATTTCCAGTTCGCGCTTGCCGTTGGGAGTGATCACCGTGGCCTCTTCGCCGACCTTTTTATTGAGCAACGCGCGGCCGATGGGCGAGGTGGTTGAGATCTTTCCGGAAGCCACGTCCGACTCTTCGCTAGTGACCAGCTTGTACTCGATCTCTTCATCCTTGGTGCTGTCATAGACTCTGACCGTGGAACCCAAGCCTACTTTGTCCTTGGGGATGTTGTTCATGTTGGTTAAGGAGAGATCGGCCAGTCGCTTGCCGAGTTGGCGGAAGCGGGCCTTGACGAACTCCTGGCGCTGCTTGGCCATGTGATACTCGGCGTTCTCGCTGAGGTCGCCGAGAGCGGCGGCGCGCTTGATTTCTTTGGGTAGCTCGTGAACCAACTCGTGCTCGAGCGCGTCGACTTCTTCCTGCAGTTTTTTCCTAAGTTGATCAGTCATTGCGTGGACTACAGCCTCGTAAGATTATAACCCGCAGGGAGACCGCGGGTACGAGGTAGATCTTCCGGATAGGCGACCGGATTCTCAGGAAAGTTTGAGAGCCGATAGCATGAAACGGGGCATGAAACGGGGAAGGTCCGCGCGACTAAGCGGCGATCGACTTCCCGCCATTGGTCTTGTCTGCAACAATGATAGGAGAGACGCGCTGCACACCCCGGCGGTACAAGTAACATGCTTGAGCGAGTTGGTCGTACTTTCCTGTTGAATTACACGCCCGACGCTTCCTGGTTGGGACGGTCTAGAGAGAGCGTATGCTACCCGACCAGACTCACGGCGCACCAGCGGACGGGACGCAGGGGCCAGGAAGCGGCTTACTTTCACCTCAGGAATTTCGGCTCCCTGATGGTAGTGCGAAACTTAGGTTCCGCGCGGGCTGCCGCGCGGGGGAGAGTGTTCTGATCGGCCGGGACAAGGATATTCTTTGTTTTGTAGAGGTTAACATGCGGAGCACACGCGACAGGAAGCCCGAGGAAGCGGCAGTGGACGGGCACAAGCGGCGAGAGGTGGCCGCAGTCGTGAGGGAATGTCTACGTCGTCTCCCACCTTCGTGCTAGTGGCGCTCGATGTGGTAAGCGTATACTGTGGGGTGCCAAAGGCCAGCCAGCCGCAGACTGAAATATTTCGCAATTCCTCCCTGTCGGCTCAGAATAAAAAATTCGCTTACTCTAGATTAAGAGGTTTTTGAGTGCCCGACCTGAGAAAAGATCCTATTGTTGGTCGCTGGGTGATTATCTCGACCGACCGCGCCAAGCGACCCACGGACTTCGCGCGGGAGAATGTGAAATTGAAAGGGGGCTTCTGCCCTTTTTGTTATGGAAACGAGAGCAAAACGCCGCCAGAGATTCAGGCTTACCGCCCGGGATCGAATGGCGGACCGGCGTCACAGCGGGATACGCCGGGATGGACCGTGCGCGTGGTGCCCAACAAGTTCCCGGCGTTAGGGATTGAAGGCACGCTGAACCGGCAGGCTGAGGGCATGTTCGACCGAATGAACGGCATTGGGGCGCACGAGGTGATTATCGAGACGCCGGATCACAATGCCAGCCTGGCGACACTGCCTCCGAAACGGATAGAAGATGTGTTGTGGACATTTCGTGATCGCATTCTCGATCTCAAGAAAGACCGGAGGTTTAAATACATTCTCCTCTTCAAGAACCACGGCGAGGCGGCGGGTGCGTCGTTGGAGCATGCGCACTCGCAACTAATTGCGCTGCCGATTTTACCGATCAACGTAGTGCAGGAACTCGAAGGCGCGAAGCAGTATTTCCTCTACAAAGAGCGCTGCGTATTTTGCGACATCATTCGGCAGGAAACAGAGAATGGAAGTCGCGTAGTGGCTGAGAACGAAAACTTCCTCACGATTGCGCCTTACGCTCCGCGCTTTCCCTTTGAAACCTGGATCCTGCCCAAGCAGCACGAATCGGCGTTCGAAAATTCGTCCTCGCACATGTTCGAGAACCTGGCAAAGGCGTTGAAGACGCTGCTGATCAAAGCCGACCGGGTGCTGGATAACCCGCCTTACAATCTGGTGATCCACACTTCGCCGGCGCAGGACCCGACCAACGACCACTATCATTGGCACATGGAGTTTATGCCGAAGCTGACCAAGACGGCGGGATTCGAGTGGGGTACGGGGTTCTACATTAATCCCACACCACCCGAAGAAGCGGCGAAGTTCCTGCGCGAAGCGAGTGTGGAGGAACCGGTTCCCGCTACCGTGGGGTAGATTCTAATTAGACAAATCGGCATAGGGGGAGGGTCGCCCCGCCTCCCTGCCGCACCACCGGATCCGCATCCGGCGTTCGGCGGATTAAGCTGACCGCACGACCATAGGCGGGAGTCCGAGCTGGGCAAAGTAAGCACTGGTCACGGCGATGGGCGAGTTTGCGATGCGCCACGGGCTGTGGACACGCTCGGCGGTGACTGGGTAGAGGGCTTTCACCTCCCAGCTGTTGAACCTGCTCAGCGCACCACGAAAAAGAGGGCACGGCCAGGGCGCCGTGCCCTTTGCAGTTGATACGGAGAGAGATGCTGATGGCCGCGGCAAACCTCGATTGCAAGAACCGCGTAGCAGCACGAAACCCAGCCTAAGCCCGCCCGGTCGCCGAGTTGTCACGAAAATGTAAATAGGCCGGGTTCTCAGCAAGGGAATGAAACTCAGGGTTGGTCCGGCTAGCCTTGGGTACGGTCCTGAAATTCCTCATGCCAAGCCATCTGGATGGCTTCGAGCTTGCCTTCGTTGGAGGCTCCGGGATCACCCTTGAAATCAGGCAGTTCGGTTACGTAGCGATGCAGATCGGTGAAGCGGACGGTGAGCGGATCAACCTCGGGATGAGCCTCAGAGAGCAGGATGCCGATGTCCTCGGCGTCGTCCCAGGTGAGAGTCTTGGGCATGGGGAGTCCTTATTGAAGTTTCCAGTTTTCTGTTTCTAGTTTCCGGAAACCAGAAGGAGAAAACTTCTTAGTGATGTTCTTCCGATATGTAATTGCGGTTCCAGGCGGGAATCTCAACCACTACCTTACCCGGCTTCGTGATCTGTACCTGGCAACCGAGACGTGAGTTTAACTGCAAATCGGCGGCCATGTCGAGTCGATCGGCTTCGTCGTCGTCCATGGGCGATAGATTTTCGGCGCCTTCTTTGATCCACACATGGCAGGTAGTGCAGGCGCAATTGCCGCCACAGGCGTGGTCGAGGCTTACTCCGTAGTTGAGCGCGATGTCGAGAATCGACTCTTCCTTGCCGTGGTCTTCGTAGGGCAGCTTGCCGTGCTCATACTGCACGGTCTTGCCCTCGGGCAGGAATGTGATCTGCACCATATTTTCGCCGGGCGCTTCTTCGGTGATGGTACCAGTGCCCTGGTTCTTATTTTCTTCCATGACTGCTCCTCAGATGTCTACTCTCCGGCGAGTTGCCGGCATTACTTATTCAAATTCTGCTTTCGCCATGGGATGCGGAGCGGTGGGGCCTTCGCCCATGTCGGCTTCGTCCATGGTTTTACCTTTTAGCGCGACGGAGACGGCGCTGTCCATCATTAACTCGGCCAATCGAGTTGTGCCTTGGTTGAGCGCGTCGATGGCTTTGCGAATGGCTTGGTAATCTTGTTCGGCCTTGACCGCGATCAAAGCCTTCTCCATCTTTGCGATTTTCTTCTTCTCGTTGGTGGTGAGTTGTCCCCACGCCGGATTTTTCTTACCCTTGTCGAGAGCCGCCAGGATGGTTGCGGCTTCGTTGCGCGCCTCGATGACCTGGCGCTGCCGGAAGTCTTCTTCCGCGCTGTCGAAGGAATCGAGGATCATGCCCTCGACCTGCTCGTCGGTGAGGCCGTAGCTGGGCTGAACCTGAATATCGGATTCTTTGCCGCTGCGTTGCTCGCGCGCGGAGACGTGCAGAATTCCGTTGGCATCGATCAGGAATTTAACTTCGATCCGGGCCATGCCAGCGGCCATCGGAGGAATGCCTTTCAGATCAAAACGCGCCAGGGAGCGGCAGTCTTTGGCGAGTTCACGCTCGCCTTGCAGAACGTGGATCGCAACGTTGGCTTGACCGTCAATTTGCGTGGTATAGAACTGCGTGGCCGACGCGGGGATGGTTGAGTTGCGCAGGATGATTTTGTCGGTGACGCCCCCCGCGACTTCGATGCCGAGCGAGAGCGGAGTGACATCGAGCAACAGCATGTTTTCGGTGGCTTCAGAGCCGCCGCCGAGAATGTTGGCTTGCACCGCCGCGCCCAGGGCCACGACCTCGTCGGGATTCAAATCGGTGTGCGGTTCGCGGTGAAACAGTTCTTTCACGAGGGCGCGCACTTTCGGGATTCGGGTGGAGCCGCCGACGAGGACGACTTCATCAATCTGTTCGGGCTTGAGTCCGGCATCTTTCAGAGCTTGCTTCGAGGGGCCGACGGTGCGGTCGATGATGGGCTGAATGAGTTGTTCGAACTGCTCGCGCGCGATCTCGCGCAGGTAGCGCTTGCCGCCGGGAAGTTCGATATCAAGTTTTGCGGAGGGCTGCGAAGAGAGTGCGATCTTGGCTTCGATCACGGCTTTGCGAAGCGCTTGTACGGCTTCGGCGTTGCGGCGCAGATCGAGACCGAGGTCGCCGAGAGTGTCGTCGAGGGCTATGGTGATCAGGAGATTGTCGATATCGTCGCCACCCAGATGTGTGTCGCCGTTGGTGGCGACGACTTCGAAGATGCCGTCGTGCAGTTTGAGAATGGAAATGTCGAACGTGCCGCCGCCGAGATCGTAGACCGCAACAATTCCATTTTGCTTCTTATCGAGACCGTAAGCGAGCGAGGCAGCAGTGGGTTCGTTGACCAGGCGCAGAACGTCGAGGCCAGCGATGCGGCCTGCGTCTTTCGTGGCTTGGCGCTGCGCGTCGTTGAAATACGCGGGAACCGTGATGACTGCTTTGGTCACCCCGGCTCCGAAGAAGCGTTCGGCATTGCGCTTCAGTTGGCGCAGGATGAGAGCCGAGATTTCGGGTGGAGTAAAAGTCTTCTCGCCCAGCTTGATGCGCAGAACCTCGCCGGGTTGCAGGTCTTCGGCGAGGCGGAAGGGGAAGAATCTCAATTCTTCCTGAATGTCATCCACTCCGCGTCCCATCAGACGTTTGATCGAATAGACAGCGCGCTCCGGCGTCTCAGCCAAATACCTTCGCGCGGCATTGCCGATCACCGGTTGATTTTTCTCGTCGAGCGCGACCACGGACGGCACGAGATTTAAACCATCTTCGCCAGGGATCACGACCGGGCTCTCCCTTTGCATAAAGGCCACGAGAGAGTTCGTAGTTCCCAGGTCGATGCCGACGATGCGATCAGATGCCATTTGGTAATCTTGTAATCGCGTAACTTGGTAATGCAGGAGCCTTCGGGTTTCAAATTAAGAAATTACCCGATACCAGATTGCTTAATTCTCCAGCGCCTCAGTCACATCGCGCTCCAAATTGCGGATGTAGTTGCGGCGGTTCAACAGGTCCACCATTTTGTCGCACGCTTGCTTGCGCTCCTCTTCTGAAACGACCTCGCCTGCTTGCTCGCGCCCGATTAATCGATCCCAGGTCTTCCAGTGCGCCCGCAACTCGTCGAGCAGCGCTTCGTGCTTCTCTTCGAGTTCGAGCTTCTGACGGCCGATTTCCTCGATCAGGGCGGGATCGTCTTCACCCATCTTTTTCTGCACGCGAAGCTCCTCGAGTTGCAGGTTCAGCTCAAAGACTTCTTCGAGCAAATCGGGCGGGACAATTTGCTTCTTCAGTTGTCCGCTCGAACGAGCCTGCTCAGTCGCGGATTTCGACTGCTCCTCTAATTCCACACCTGCCAGCTTCAACAGATACTGCGTACGCCTGATCGGATCTTTCAAGGTGCGATGAGCGTCGTTGAGCAAGGAACTCTGCTGCAAACTCCACTCCTGCTCCTGGCTGCCGGCACGAGCGTTGATATCGGGATGCAGCTTGCGGCTGAGCTCGTAGAAATCTTTTTCCAACGCCGCGACATCCAGATTCAATTTGCGCGGCAGACCAAAGAATGTGAAGTAATCCACCGGAGCCGGAGGCTGAACCTTGCCACAGGACTCGCAGAAGTGAACGGCACGCATGGTGCCGCACGACCAGCAGGTCTTCGTCTCCTCAGGAGCGGGCTTCGCGGTAATCGTGGTCAAGGGTGCCTTGGTCATTTCGGTCTACGTATCGCACACAACTCGAGCTCAACCTGGCAACGATGCAAGCCCAGGGCGCTGAAGCTGGGCGGAGGACGGTTGCGCCATGGTGTAGTCCCTCGCGGGCGAGTGCGCCCGCGCCACCTAGGCTCAAGCAGAGAACGAAGTCCCGCAGCCGCATGACTTCGTGGCCTGAGGGTTCACGAAGACGAATCCCCGTTGCATGAGCGTCTCCTGGTAATCCAGGATCATGCCATGCAGGTAGATAAACGACTTGGGATCGACGAACACGCGTATGTCACCGAACTGGAAAATGCGATCGCGTTCGCGCGGCTGCGTATCGAAGCGGACGTTGTAGCTCAGGCCGGAACAGCCGCCACCCTGCACGCCCAGGCGCAACCCGCCCTGCTCGGGCGAGATGCCTTCCTTGGTCATCGCGCTGCGCACTTTGGCCAAGGCCTTCTCAGTAACCTGAATGCCTTTGGCGGGCGAGGTCTGCAAAATCTGTGCGGGCTGTTCCATCACTGTGGTCATGATAATGATACGCCTGGCTGAGCTGCCGCCTCAGCAACCTTCATCGTCTCGCGCCCGAAGGCGCAAGACGAACCCCTGCTTGCGAGCAGCGGTGCGCTTTACTGCGCGACTGCGGAGGTCACCGGCTTGGCGCTCTCCTGCTTTTTCTTCCAGTCACCGATCGCCGCACGGATCGCGTCCTCGGCTAACACCGAACAATGGATCTTCACCGGAGGGAGCGACAGCTCCTTCACGATGTCCATGTTCTTGATGGCAAGAGCTTCGTCCACGGTCTTGCCTTTGACCCACTCGGTGGCCAGGGAAGACGAGGCGATCGCGGAGCCGCAGCCAAAGGTCTTGAACTTGGCTTCTTCAATCACCTTGGTCTCGCGATTGACCTTAATCTGCAGCTTCATGACGTCGCCACACTCGGGTGCACCGACCAAGCCAGTGCCGACATCGGCGCTGCTTTTGTCCATGGAGCCCACGTTGCGCGGATGGTTGTAGTGATCGATTACTTTATCGCTGTATGACATTTATCTCTCCTAAGCCTTCTAGAATTGGTGCGGTCCCCATTTAATCTCTTAACTTCTTACTCACCCGCCCACTTCACATCCTTCAGATTGATGCCTTCCTTCGCCATTTCGTACAGTGGAGAAAGTTCGCGCAAACGCTCGACCGTTTCGATGACGCGGTCGGCCACGTAATCGACCTCGGCGGCGGTGTTAAAACGGCCGATGCCGAAGCGGATGGAACTGTGCGCCAGGTCATCGCCGGTGCCGAGAGCCTTCAATACATAAGATGGTTCAAGCGTCGCGGAGGTGCAGGCTGAACCGCTGGAAACCGCGATATCGTTGATGCCCATCAGCAACGACTCGCCTTCCACGTAGGCAAAGCTAATGTTCAAGTTGCCGGGCAAGCGGTGCTCCATGGTCCCGTTGATGTAGGTTTCATCCAAACGATTCATGATGCGGTCGCGCAGGCGATCGCGCAGCCCGGCCAACTGAACCGCTTCGCGAGACATCTCCTCGGAGGCGATGGCACAGGCTTTGCCCAAGCCAACGATGCCGGGGACGTTGAGCGTGCCGGAGCGCATACCGCGCTCGTGGCCTCCGCCGTCAATAATGGCGGAAATTTGCACCCGCGGATTCTTGCGGCGGACATAGAGAGCGCCAACGCCCTTGGGGCCGTACAGCTTGTGACCAGAGATCGACATCAGGTCTATATTCTGCTTGTTCACATCCAGCGGAATCTTGCCCACCGCTTGCGTGGCGTCGCTGTGGAAAATTACCCCGCGTTCGTGGCACAGCTTGCCGATCTCCGCGAAGGGCTGCAGGACGCCGATTTCGTTATTCGCGGCCATGATGGTCACCAGGATCGTTTTGTCATCCAGGGCGCGCTTCAGGTCCTCCAGGTCGATCAAACCATCCTTCTGTACAGGCAAGTAGGTGACGCGATAGCCGTATTTCTCCAGGCGCTTGCAGGTATCGAGCACGGCCTTGTGCTCGGTGACTGCGGTAATAATGTGGTTGCCCTTCTCGCGATACATCTCGGCCACACCCTTGATGGCCAGATTGTCGCTTTCCGTGGCGCCCGAGGTGAAGATGATCTCTTTGGTGGTAGCGCCGATCAGCTTGGCGATGCGCTCGCGAGCTGTTTCCACGCCTTCTTCACCTGCCCAGCCGAACGAGTGATTGCGGCTGGCGGCATTGCCGAACTTCTCCATAAAATAGGGCAGCATCTCCTCCAACACCCGCGGATCCATCGGGGTGGTGGCGTGGTTGTCCATATAGATAGGCAGCTTCACGCCCTGGGGCGCGGCGTGCTGTGTGACTGGGAGCTGCTGGGGGACCTTTACATCCGTGCTCATAATTGCTTCTCCTACCAGGTTGATTGCATACCTCTTCAAACTCACGGTTCAGACCATCGTCACTTAGACGATCGTGACCAACTCGGCTGGCTTGTGTGCGGCACTATCGACCGTCTCCGGCTCTTCCCGCATATGCGAAATCTTGATGCGCTTCAGCACGGCTTCGATGCTCTCATTTACCTTGCGCAGCGGCTCGCGAATGTTGCAACGATCGCTCTGGCCGCATTCTCCGCGAACCGTGACACAGGAGGTGATAAACAGAGGGCCGTCGATGGCTTGGATCACTTCGAAGGCCGAAATCGTGTGTGCGGCGCGTGCCAGCCGGTAACCACCATTCGTGCCGTGCTGCGAATGCAACAGGCCAGCCTTGGCCAACCTCTGCAGAATCTTGGCGAGCGCTTCGGGCGGAATGCCGAAAGAGTCGGCAACGTCCTTGGCGCTGGCGCTGCCCGTGCTCTCGTGGGCGTGATCGGCCAAGTGCTTCATGGCCATCAACGCGTAATCCGCCTTCTTGGTTAGCTTGAGCATTCGGGGTCGACTTCTGAGCCACCTCTGGAAGACTTAACTCCGACCAATAAAGTCGGATTTAATTGCGACCTTTTCCGTCGTAATTCATTCTACGTCGAAACGGCAAAACCACGCAAGCCCTTCCAGCCATCCGTCGGAATTCGAATCGAATGGTAACTAACGGCGATTTAACGGCTTAGACCGTGGCGAGTGCTTTGGTCGGAATTCCGGGACCAACATGGCTTTTCCGGCTCGCCCTCCTGGAGAGACGTGGGCGAAATTCACAAGCAGGGGCTTGACAAGCGCCACCGGGGGGCTAGAATACCGGGAAATTCCCGCGAATCGATCCCTCCGGTTTTCGCGAGGGCGACGCTTCCGGATTTATGACCGCAAAGCCGTCCACCCAGCCTGAAAGCGCGAACAACCGACCTTGTAAGCACCCACGTGTGCAAATCGTGAGCCGAGACGAAGATGCCGAGTTCGTCGAATGCCTGGAATGTCGCGAGATTTTCGAATCGAGCGAACTGAAGGATATGAGCATCGAAGAAAGCGTCGAAGGCGAAGCGCAGGATTCCTAGATCGGTTGGTTGGGAACGCAACACACTGGAGTACCGCAGTAACCATCCGCACTGTATTACTGCTTGTTTCGAGCCGAGACGCCCTGCTAGTCTGCGGGCCGGGGGCGTGCATTCCGCACGTTGCAAACTCATGCCTGCGGTAGCGCTGGTGGTAGACGACTCGATGCTGATTCGCTACACCGTTTGCCGCTCTCTCGAAGAGCGCGGCTTTGCGGTGGAGTCGGCCACGAACGGCGTCGAAGCCTTGCAGATTCTTGAACGCGTTCAGCCGGCGGTCATCGTGACTGACATGCAGATGCCAAAAATGTCGGGCGGCGAATTGATCACCGCCCTGAAGAAGAATCCGCAGACCGCAAACATCCCCATCATTATTGTTGCGGGCCGCGGCAGTGGCTTCGATGAACAAGAGAAGCGTGCCAACTTTGCCATCTACAAGGACATTGACATTCAGAGCCAGCTCGAAAAAGCCCTGGATGCGGTGGTCGGCAAACGGCAGGGACAAAGAGCGGGCAGTTAGGCGGGCTTGGTGCTCGCTTGCGCCGCCCCGGCTGACTATCGTAAGGCGAGGCTCGCTTCGACGGAAAAATCCATTGCGGCAAAATCTTTCGCCAGGAACTTGGGATAGGCAGCGGCGGCGATCATAGCGGCATTGTCGGTGGAAAGCGATCGCGATGGAAAGAATACGGGAATTCCTGCTTGAGCGCCTTCGCGCTCGAAGACTCTCCGCAGCTCGCTATTTGCAGCCACTCCGCCGGTGACAAGAAGAGTTGCCACATCGAACGCGCGGGCCGCCGCCAGAGTTTTGCCAACCAGGTCTTCTACGATGGCACGCTGAAACGAAGCGACCAGGTCGAGAGTCTGCCGGTCACAATGCGCCAGGTAGCCTTCGAGCTTGGGCTTTGAAATGTGGGCGAGGGCCTTGCGGCGAATGTCGATTGAGTCCCGCATGCCGTGAACTTCGACGTAGCGGAGCACGGCGGTCTTGATACCGCTGTAGGAGAAGTCGAAGCGTGGACGGTCCGTTTCATCCTCTTTTTCTCCTCCCTTGCGGCCGCGACGATCACGATGCTTGATCTGTGCGGGGAGGAACCTTACGGCATCCGCATCGCCGTGGGAGGCAAGCCGGTCGATGACCGGACCTCCCGGGTAGCCCAGGCCAAGGAGCTTAGCCACTTTGTCGAAGGCCTCGCCGGCCGCGTCGTCGCGGGTGTGACCGACATTTTCGTACGTCCAACTGTCATTTTTCTGCGCGGCTATATACAGGTGCGTGTGTCCTCCGGACACAACCAAAGCGAGCACGGGAAACTGCAGCTCATGATTGCCTTTCTGTCGCTCTTCCAGCAGAACCGCGTGGATGTGGCCTTCGAGATGGTTCACCGCGATGAGCGGTTTATCGAGGGCGAAGGCCAGAGCCTTGGCGTAACTGATGCCCACCAGCAGTGCTCCGGCGAGGCCGGGACCCTGCGTAACTGCGATCACGTCGACCGAGTTGTAAGTCTGATTGGCTTCAGCCAGCGCCTGCCGGACGACGGGAAGGATGGCTTTCAAATGCTCACGCGAGGCCAACTCGGGAACCACGCCGCCATAAGGCTGATGGGTGGCAATCTGTGAGGCCACTACGTTCGAGATGAGTTGCTCTCCCGAACGTACGACGGCCGCGGCAGTTTCGTCGCAGGAGCTTTCAATGCCGAGGATGTAAGCGGAGGGCACGGAACTATTGTATTAGAACTTCATTGGCTGATTTGCTTAAACAGGTGAATGGCACGGGGTTTCCCTTGCCCGATCGATTGGTTCAATTGTTCGTGGGCTCGCAACTGCACGCAGCAAAGGTTCACGGCACGGATGATCTCGACATCTACGGTGCTTATATCGAACCGCCGGAGATGATGCTGGGGGTGGAATCCATTCCTCATTTCGTCTGGTCGACGGCAGGCGACGAGCAGCGTAACGGTTCGAATTGTGGATGTCACTCTATATTCACTGAAAAATGGGCGGCACTGGCGTGCAAAGGCAATCCCACGGCACTGCACTGTCTGTTCGCCGTGAGTACGGTTCGGCGCACCGCTCTGGGCGCAAGGCGCGGCTAACAAGAACGTGTTTCTGGCGTTCCTGCGCCCAGCACTTTACTGGGTTTGCCCACCACCAAGGCAAAGGGATGGCCAGTCCCAAGGGACGCGGCAAGAAAGGGGCCAGAGGCCGGAACTTGAGATGAAGTCGGAATCAGTCGACCGTAATGGTCTCGGAGCTCGTGACGAAATGTTATCTGGCAGCCTGGAACCCCACTCAAGAGATTCTAGATCGCGCCAACCCGGAGAGCCCGCTCCCAAATTCGTTGTGCTGCTTACAGCCATCCCTTAGTTTTTGCGATTCTTGAGGCTTCGACGCGGTTGCTGGCGCCCATTTTGCTGATCGCCTCGGAGAGATAATTCCGCACGGTGCCTTCCGACAATCGAAGCTCTGCTGCGATGTCGCTGCTCTGCATGCCTTCACCGGCCAAGCGCAGAACCTGGCGCTCGCGGTCGGTGAGCGGATCCGTTTCGGCCCACGCCTCGAGTGCAAGATCGGGGTGGATGACGCGAAGTCCTTGCTGCACGCGGCGGACGGCGTCGGCGAGCTGTTCGGCGCGCATATCTTTCAACAAGTATCCCAGGGCGCCGGCTTCCATGGCGCGGCGCAAATATCCGGCGCGGGCGAATGTGGTGAGAATGATGACTCGTGTGCTCAGACGGCGGCGTTTGAGTTCTGCGGCGGTGTCGAGGCCGGTCATGAGTGGCATCTCAATGTCGGTGATCAGAACATCGGGCTTGTGGGCGAGAACCGCTTCCACCGCTTCTTTGCCGTTGCGCACCTGGGCGACGACCGAGATGTCGCCCTCAATCTCGAGCAGTGCGGCTAAAGCGCCGAGCACCATGCCCTGATCTTCGGCGACAATCACGCGAATCATTTTGCGGTTTTCCTTCGCGATGGGATTCAATTGGCGCCGCCCTCGGTTTTCGGCGTGAATTCCCTGAGGGGAAGAGTGATGGTGAGTCTGGTGCCGGCTTCGGAATCGCGGTTAAGCGTGCCACCTAGCATCTCGACGCGCTCGCGCATGCCGCGCAGTCCGTTGCCCTCGTTTTCAAAGCCGCCGCGGCCATCATCTTCTATCTGGAGCCGGCACGAGCCATTTTGCTGATCCAGACGGAGGCAGCAGGTGTGGGCGCGGGCATGGCGCACGACATTAGTGACCGCTTCCCGAATCGCCATTGCGAGGACGCCTTCGTGCAACGCGGGCAGCGCGACCTTGGCTGCCTCACATTTCACAGATACGCCGGCAGTCTCGAGAGTAGCTTTGGCTTGGGCGAGTTCCGCCGACAGTCCTTGCGCGCGATAGCCGCGAATGGCGTCGCGGACTTCTGATAGGGCTTGACGGGAAATCTGTTCCACTTCGCGAATTTCGTTGCCCGCCCGCTCGGGATCGCGATCCATCAACTTACCGGCGAGTTCAGATTTCAGGATGATGACGGAGAGCGTGTGTCCCAGAACATCATGCAGATCACGGGCGATGCGCTCGCGCTCGGCCACTTTAGCAAGATGCTCAATTTCTTCCTGAGCGCGAATCAACTTCCGGTTGGTGCGAGTCCGTTGTGCGAAATGGATATCGCTGACTCCCACCACAAAAGAAAGCCCCCCGCTAAACAGTAAGAACCAGCCGTTGAGATGAAACGCCCACCAGGTGAAGAACGCCGCGCCCTCGACCACCAGCAAGACCTTGATGCCGTCGAACTCGTTGGCGACCACGAAGGGTCCGCAAGCCGCGGCAAAAATGAAGAAAGTGGTTGCTCCGCCGTTGTACTTGGCAAAACCGATGCCCATCAAAAGCATGGCTGCGAGATGCAGCAAGCCTTGCCGGCAACTCACCCAGAAAAGAGAGCAATACAAGACCAAAAAGACGATGGTCGCGGCCACGGTGAGAAGCCATACCCGCACGCTGGCATGGTTTACGATGGGATCGATGTAGAAGAAACCGAAGTAAAGAACGGAATACATCGCCCAGCCGTATTCGCTGTTCTTGGGCAGGAGTCTCATAGGATCAGAGCGTGCTGAGATCGAATCGCGGCAGCCGCGGCCGGATTCGGAATTCCCGGCACGTCTCCTCCGTCACCGTCGATCATAGGTGGTCCACCCCGGGTCATCAAGGCCAAGTCAGTTCCGGCTTCGCCTGAAAATGGCGCCCCCGGCGGCGTACCAGACTAGTATGGCGGCGGGAATCAGCGCCACAAGCCAACTTGCGCCGCCGTGGAGCGCGAGCATCCCGAGAATCATCAGGGCGATTGTCGAGCCGTAGCCTTTCTTGGCAGCTGCACTCATTGTGTCCTTCCCTTCTCACGCTCGCAGACAACTCTGATCCCGGCTTACATCAGCCGTAAAGCTTTCCCTGGTCTCGCTGGAAACCGATACGCGCGACACCCAAGCAAATCAAAGTGAAGGCGAGCAGGACTTCCCAGTGGGTTGCGGCGGGCTCGTGGCGTCCCGCGCCTACGATTCCCAATGCCAGTTGCGACAAGTGATACGGCGGAAGCGCCAGCGCGATCTGCCGCACAAGCCTGGGCAGAAACATGTAAGGCACCCAGAGACCGCTGCAGAACGACAGCGGCAGATAAATGAGATTGATCGCAGCAGGCGCGGAGTTTGGCCCCGCAAAGTAACCGATGGCCAAGCCCATGGCGGAAAAAGGAAGCGAGCCGGCCACGAGCGTTCCGAGCAGTTTTGCCATCTCCAGCAGGGGCAAGCGCACGCCGCCGAAACTGACACCCAATACCAATAGCAGCGAGGCAACGATCGTGCTGAAGATCATGCTTAGGCCAACCTTAGCCGCGAAATAGGCGAACGGCGGCATCGGACTGGCACGCTTCACTTGCAGCCATCCCAGGCCGCGATCGGCGGCGAGACCGGACGCGGTTCCAAACAGCGAAGCTCCCATCACCCCGAAGGTTCCGTAAGTGGCGACCAAATAGGTCGGCACGCCCGTGCCGCCGATCGCTTCCTTCGCATTCAGCACCAACCCGAATAGCACATAGAACATCAAGGGGAAACTGATTACCGACGCCGTATAGACACGCAAGCGAAGGTTCTTCAGGAACTCATATTTCAATTCCTTCAGATAAATGGTGGCGGTGTGGCTGGTAGAGCGCTCGATCTGCGGGTTGCTCAAAACCGCTGCAGCAGTACTCATGGTCGGTTCCTCGTCGATACCGCGGATTCCGGCGGAGAAGATGGTCGATCAATTCTGTCGATTTCCGTTTGACGGTTGTCCCGCGTGAGGGCCAGGAATGCTTCTTCCAGCCCTGCGGTTGTGATCTCCAATCCGGAAAGCGTGGGATCGCGAGCCAGCAACGCGCGCACCACGGTCTCCGCTTCCGCGGCATGGATCTCGGTCGCTTCACGCTCTCGCTTAGCATCAGCCACCCCTGGAATTTCCAGTACGCTGGCAATGCTCAGCGCCGTGACGCAGTGGATTCGCTTGCCCCTGGTTTGCGATTTGATCTCCGCGGGTGTGCCTTCGGAGATAATCTGGCCCTGATTGATGACGGCGATGCGATCGGCCAGAGCGTCGGCCTCTTCCAGATAATGCGTGGTCAATAGAACCGTTTTTCCACGATCCACCAAACGACGAATTTCTCCCCAAAGGGCGCGGCGCGCTTCTACATCAAGCCCGACGGTGGGCTCGTCGAGAAGCAGCAGATCGGGATTGCCGCAGATTGCCAGAGCGAACAAAACGCGCTGCCGCTGGCCGCCGGAAAGATCGCCAAACTTGCGATCGCGCAACTTCTCCAGCCCTGCGGCAGCCAGTACTTCGGCGAGTGGCATCGGGTTCGCATAGTAAGAGGAGAACAGGTCAATGTGTTCGCGTACGCGCAGAGTCTCGGGCACCTTGCCGACCTGCAACATGGCTCCGGTGCGCATGCGATTCTGCGGGTTGGTGGGATCTCCGCCAAATACCCGGGTTTTCCCGGAGTTTGGCTGAATGAGCCCAAGCAAGAGCTTTACCGCGGTCGTCTTCCCGGCCCCGTTGGGACCCAGCAATCCGACAACCTGGCCCGCGGCAACGGTGAAATTTACATTTCGCAGAGCGCAAACCTCTCCATAGTGCTTGCCGACATCCTCGAGACTTGCTACGGCTGTGGCGGAACTCCGGCGCGGTATGCTTTGGTCTGCTGCGAGAGTCGCGATCATGGGCATTTCCGCCTCCACCTGTACTCGGCCGGGACTTCTCTCCCACCCCGTACCCGCATCATCGATGAGAAATGATCCAGGCGCCAGTGCGGTTCATCACGCCAGCGGCGTGACAAATGTCATGGCGCTGAGGGGGGAATTGGTGAGTCCGAGGATCCGGGGAAATGAGAAAACCCGGCGTTTCCGCGATTTCGTGGATTCTTTGTTACGAAATCCGAACAAAGTGGCGGTATGGGCCCAAGCGAAGGTCACGAGAAGGAGGGCTGTGTTTTACGGGGATATGCATGATCGCTAGGCAAGACGCGGGGAAATCTTGTTCGGAAATCGTAACAAAGTTGCGCACGCACATTTTTCTTTACAAATTCATTACAGGCCAATGGCGCTCCCTGTTATGATAGCGGCCAATTCTGATGAAGTCTTCTACTCCCATGGAGGCGATGCATGCTCAAGGCCGGTAAGAGTCTTCGTACTCTTCGCGAAAAGCTTGGCTTGACGATGCGCGACATGGAAACTTCAAGCGCGCGCTTGGCGGAAAAGTATCGCAATGAGGAATTTTCGATTCCTCCGAGCCGGCTTTCAGACATTGAGACCAAGGGTGTTCTGCCGAGTATTTTCCGTTTATACACCCTGGCTGTAATCTACCGCCGCGATTTGCGGGAACTGCTGGCGTGGTACGGCGTCGACATGAACAACATGGCCGGGGATCTGGGCATGATTGCGCCCCCCCGATCGCATGTTTCCGAAGCTCTCTCCGGACTATCGTCGGTGCAGATGCCGATTCGCATGGATCCCGGCTTCGACGAGCAACGCACGACCAACCTGGGTCGCATGGTGGAGCAGTGGGGACTGGTGCCGCTCTCGTATTTGGCACAATTCGCGCACAGCGATTTCACCTACGGCTATATCGGCAACCAGGATTTCACCATGTACCCAATTCTTCCGCCTGGAAGCTTCGTCCAAGTCGATGAGGAGAAAAACAAAGTGACGGAAGGAACCTGGCGGTCGGAGTACGAACGTCCGATCTATTTCGTGGAAACTCGTGACGGCCACACGTGCTGCTGGTGCAGCATGCGTCGCGATGACCTTATCTTGCAACCGCATCCGCTCTCACCGGTTCAGGTTCGAGTTTTGCGCCATCCCCAAGAGGCGGAGATCATCGGGCAGGTTGTGGGGGTTGCGATGAAGCTGACCGAGTGGCAGGCTTTCGGTTCTTCTCCAAGCTCGAAAGTGCCAGCAGCACTGAATTAAGGTGTGTGGCAGAAACCGCGTCCTGGGGCGAAGGCAGTAATTTGCTGAATTGTTCCTGCATGCCTTCGAGGTAGCTTCCCGCAGTTTCCTCACTGGCCCGACTGGACTGCAGAAGATCCTCTTCCAATTCTGAAATCGGCGTCTTAAGCACTTTGGACAGTACTTCTGCGTGAGCTGTCTTCAGTGCACGCTCCGACGACTCCTCCCCATGGACCAGGGACATTCCCCAGTGCTGGTAGCCGCCCTCACGACGACGCAGCGAAGCCAAGTACGCCAGCTTGGCAAGCAGCCCGGAAACCGCTGACAGCGTGGTTTCCCGCAGATCTTGTAAAGCCGATTTGAGGGTCATCTGTTACGAATTCCGAACAACAAAGTGCCCGTCGTAATCCTTCGAGCCGGTTGCTAGCCATGAAAGTATCATGACTCGATTTTCCAATACAAGGAGAAACCCCCCATGAAACGCACCCTACTTATCATTGCAGCAACTCTGATGTTCCTCAATACCTTGGTAATCCCCAGCATAGCCCATGCGGACGGCGGCGGCGGCGGTACCAATTGTGGCGGAACCGGGGTTTGCAAACCGTGAATCGCCGGTAGCGTTACGAAAAGCGAACACGACCGGCAGTGTTATTGCCGCCTGCAGCTAGTCGCGGTATAGTGCCCGGTACGGCTATGCTGCAGGCGCACTCACTTCTCTGGCATTATCTCTGGGTTGCGCCCAATGTCTTCCTTCTTGTCTTTGCTGGCCTGCTTTGGCGGCGTGGTTTTCAAAAGCAGTTCCCAATTTTTTTGATTTTTGCATTCGGGATTGCGCTAGAGCAGCTTACGTTATACGTCGCCGATATCCTGCCTTCGGTCGGTCCCATAGCCTGGTGGAAGATGTTTTGGGCCGGATTACTGATTGAAGCGCTTTTGAAGTTCGCACTTATCGGCGAGATATTTGGCCTCGTATTTGGTCTCTATTCTTCCGTCGCCAAGCTCGGCAAACTGCTGATCAGCGGCGCCGGAGTGGTTCTTGTACTGCTCGCTGCCGTGGTTGCCGCATACACACCGAAGGACAATATTCACTGGTTCATCGCCGGCGCTCATGTCCTGGAACAGACGATATACCTCGTCGAGTGCGGGCTCATTTTGTTCCTTATCGTGCTGGTGGCTTATTTCAAACTAACGTGGAGCCATTCCTCTTTTGGCATCGCACTGGGTTTGGGCGTCTCGGCCTGCGTGCACCTTGCGACTTGGGCGCTTGCGGCCAATGGAAATTTTTCAGCTCAATATCGGACTCTGCTCGATTTCGTTCGTATGGCCGCCTATTCCGTTTGCGTTCTGATCTGGATCTATTACATCCTCGGGCCTCAGAAGAGCACCACAAAGTCTCCCGTCAGTCTGCCCGAGCACAATCTCGAGCTCTGGAATCGAGAACTGGAGCGCTTGTTGCAACCATGAATCTAGCCATTGTTCTGGTCATCGCTGCCCTAATTGCTCTGGGCATTATTGTGCGCCTGGCCGTATCCCGGAGCTTGCCGGCCAAGGTGAACTCGTCGCTGGCAACAACCATCCGGCCCATCGACATGGAAGCATTCCGCAATCTGATCAATCCCGCCGAGGACGATTACCTACGCTGCCGGCTGCCGCCGACGGAGTTCCGCTCGGTTCGTCGGGCACGACTACGCGCCCTTGCCGCCTACGTGCAAGTCGCAGGAAGAAATGCCTCCGTATTGGTGCGCGTGGGAGAATCCGCTTTGGCAAGCGGCAACCCGCAGTTTGCCGAAAGCGCACACCAGCTGGTGAACGACGCGCTGCTGCTTCGTCGCAATGCCACCTTGGCCTTAGCACGAATCTACATAGCCCTGGCGTGGCCCAACTCCGGGGTCGCTGCCGTGCGTGTGGTCGATCGCTACGAGCGGTTGAGCGGCTCGGCGATGCTGCTCGGGAGACTGCAGAATCCAGCGGCGACGGTTCGTCTTTCTCCCCGCTAGTGTGACATCCGTCACAGACGAGGCACGCCCGTTTGTGACCTTCTGCGCCTGGGAATCGCCGTGCCTAAGCAGGGCTCCCGGGGTTACTGGCGCACTACCCCGGATCATTCTGGCCTTGTTTTCGTCGCCCGTTCTAGTGTAAAAACCAGCGGGACCTGTCAACCCAAGAAAATCTTGTGTTCACTTCCGGCCACCCGCCGTTGAGTTGTTTCTGCCGGCACCTCGTAGTGTCGAAGTCAAGGGAGAGTCTATGACCCGCATCAGCGTGATTCGAAGCGTGAAAAATTTCCCTACTTCAATGTGCGTCCTGTTGCTTTCTGTTCTGGCATTCGGTCAAGGCGGCGTTGCTACCGGCGACTTGCACGTCACGGTGAAGGATGCAAAGGGCGGCTTGGTGACCAATGCGACGGTCATCGTAAGCGACGTTGAAAAGGGCCTGGCACGCAACGCTACTGGCGACGGCCAGGGAGGCTACAGCGCCCGACAGCTGCCCCCGGCCGTTTACACGGTTACTGTGGAAGCGGTGGGATTCGGCAAGGTGGAAGCGAAGGACGTCAACATCACCGTAGGAGGCACGCAGGAGTTTCCGGTGACGCTCGCGGTGGCTACGGGGAAAGAGGTGGTAGAGGTCAGTTCCCAAGCGGAGTTGGTGGAGACATCGCGTACTTCGACGACCGATACGATCGGGCAGCGACGCATCGACAATCTGCCGATCAACGGCCGCAACTACATTAACTTCACGTTGACGGACTCTCAGGTGGTGCGCGACAACGCACCGAACACGGGAGCTGCGCCAACTTCCGGACTCAACATGAGCGGCCAGCGAGCGCGCGCCAATCTCGTGAACGTCGACGGCGCGGACGCCACCGACAACGCTACGAACGGGGTTCGTTCCACGGTATCCCAAGAAGATGTGCAGGAGTTTCAGATCATCACCAACAATTACGCTGCCGAATATGGTCGCGCTTCTGGCGGAGTGGTCAACATTATTACCCGGTCCGGATCAAATGATTTCCACGGTGACCTGTTTGGCTATTTGCGCAACCGCAATTTTCAAGCCGTAAACCCGTTCAGCACGGTGTCGAATCCTGCCTACACGCGAGTACAAGCAGGCGCCGCGTTTGGCGGACCGATCAAGAAGGATAAGACGTATTTTTATTTCTCCTACGAAGTCACCCGTCGTCACGAGACAGGTTTCTCCGATATCGGTGCCAACAATTTCGGACTGGTGCCCTTTGATACGTCAACCACGGCGGGAGGAGCGGAGCCGCTGCCCCTGGGAATCATTCAAGTCACACCGGAACAAGCAGCGTTCCTGGGCCCCGGACTGGCTCAGTTGGCACAACAGGATCCAGCGTTTTTCGGGTTGTTGGCGCCTACCGCTATACCGCAGTACGAGACGTTGGTGGGCGCGTCCTCCGGTCAGGCAACTCAAGGAGTTTGGCCGACAGCACTCGTACAGGGCATCAGCGGAGGCCTGTTGACGAACTGGGCAGGCTTTCCCACCTCCTGCTTGCCACCGGGACCGTGTGCCCCGGTGCCTGCTTCCTATCAGACGCTGAACTCACAAATTGGAAACTTTCCGGTGTTTGAGGGGACAAGTCTTTACTCCCTGCGCATCGACCACAACCTCAATACCAACAATCGCCTGACGCTGCGGGCGAACGTCAGCCCCAGCACGATGACTGGAATCGAGGTCAGCGGACAGGATCAGCCCTTCGGACAGAACGCATACTCGCGAACGTCAGAACAAACCTATCGTGACGTGGCCGGGGTGGCGCAGGACACTTGGACCATCGGCACGAACCGGGTGAACGAATTCCGCTTCCAATACGCGCGCCGTGGACTGTCTTATTTCTACAACACGGCCATCCCCGGTGGAGCCGATCCAGCGGTCAACATTCCCGGCTATGCCTACTTCGGCCGCGAACCGTACTCCTACATTCAACGCGTGGAACAACGCTATCAGTTCACGGACAATTTTTCCTGGACGATTGGCCGTCACGGCACAAAGTTCGGAGTAGATTTCAACTACATTCCAACTACCGCCTCTTTTACCGTGAACTATGGCGGCGTATATGACATCGGCTCGTTCAGCGCCACCAGCCTGGGGTTCCCATCTGACCCAGCCAGTAATTTTTCCTTTCCCAATCTGTCGCCAGTGCAGGCTTATGGGGCGGGCTTGCCGGGAGACTTCATTCAGGGGATTGGAAATCCGCACGACTCATTCCCGAACAAGCCGCTGGGAGTCTTCTGGCAGGATTCCTGGCGCGTCAGCCCCAGCTTCACTTTGAACTATGGTGTGCGTTACGACATCGAGTTTCCGCCACAATTCAAGTCTCCGACCCCGCTCGCTTTAGCGGGTTATAAGTATCTCGGATTGCAGAAAGGAATTCAGACCGATACCAACAACGTGGCGCCTCGCCTTGGCATGGCCTGGGATCCGAAGGGCGATGGCAAGACTGTGGTCCGCGCATCCTACGGAATGTTTTACGACCATCCGCTGCTGGGACTCTACTTTCTGGGCGACGCGTCGGATGGGTCGACCAGCGGGCAATTGGCTTTTGCCGGAACCGGACTCTGCACCGGTGCGGGAAACCCAGCGAATCTGAATGCGATCCCGATCTTCCAGGGTCTGCTGAACCAACCGCAATGCGCGCCTTCACTGTCTCCTACGGCGAATGCCAACTTGGGCTACCTTCCCAACCAGCAACAGTTCAATTCGTTTCTCCCGAACTCCGAATTCCTCAACCAGAGCTACCTGAACCCTTCGACTTTTCTGCCGCTTGCCTTCCAACCGTTCGGATATCCGCAAGGCAAGAATTTTGTGTATGCATACGCTCAGCAGGCCAACTTCAGCATCGAGCGCGATCTGGGCGGGGGCTTTGCGTTGAACCTAGCTTACAACTTCAATGGCGGACGTCATATCAACCGGCCCATCAACGCCAACGCCATTCGGGGCGACCTGATGATCTCGAACTTTGAGGCGGCCTCGGCGGCAGCTGCGGCGGCGGGCCAAACTCCTCCCGCCAGTCCTTTCACCGTAAGCGGCTGCGGAGCCAGTCCCACGGGCACGCCGTATGTGGACTCCTCGCTAATGAATTTCTTCCGGCCCTCGGGCTTAAATCCTTCGATTGCAGGGGCATATCTGGCCAGCGGGGGCGGCGCCTGCGTGACCCTTGCTCAGACCCTTTTGCAAGGCTTGGCCAGTCAGGGTTTCAATGCCAACTGCGATCCGGCGACTCTCGCCAACTGCATCCCGTTCAGCGACATGGACGCCAACTACTCGAACGGTAGCTCCGTCTATCACGGATTCAGCGCAAATTTGAGAAAGCGCTTTACGCAGCACTACGAGTTTCTGGGTTCCTACACCTGGTCGCACGCGATTGACGATTCAACGGACTTGCAGGCCACGCTCACGCCGCAGGACAGCTACTATCCCGCCCTGGACCGTTCCACTTCGCTGTTTGATCAGCGCCATCGCTTCGTTTTCAGCGGTGTCTACCAGTCGGGCAAAGTCGGCGGCAACGGGTTTGGCAGCAAGTTCTTCAGCAACTGGACCCTGGCACCCTTGATCGAGTTCGGGTCGGGAAGGCCTTTCAACATCATTACGGGGAACGACGACAACTTGCAGTTGTCTTCCTTGACCGGAAGGCCAAACACCTTCGTCAACGCAGGATGCACAGCGCTTGGCTTCCCCGCGGTGACCTCGAAGTATTCGCCCACTGGAGTTTTCCAGGAGCCTTGCCCCGCCGAGTTCAACGGAACCCTGCTTTCGCTCGACGGCAATCTCGGCCGCAACGCCGGGGTTCAGCCGTGGACAGTGTTCAACGATATTCGGTTCTCGAAACGAATCTACTTTAACGAGCGCTTCAACATGGAGTTGATTGCCGACATGTTCAACATCGCCAACCGGAACAACACGGCTGCCGTCAGCCCACTCTTCACCAATGCCGGGCAAGCGACCGCGGCTTATGATCCGCGGCAGTTTCAGTTCGCCATGAAGTTCTACTGGTAGGTTTGCGCGATCGGTAGATGTTCGGGCTGCGGGGTAAAAAGCGGCTCCGGGAGCACTCGCCCGGCCGAAGCCCGAGAGCCGCCGCCGCCCGATGGTACACTTTCCCTTCACCCATCCTTGGCGCTTGCCCGGAGTTCGTTTCATTCATGTCTCAGCCCTATACGCCCACGGTGCGGACCCGTCTGGTCCGCGAAGCGGATCGCGCTGTCTATGATCGCGAAGCCGCGTATCGCATTCTCGACGAAGGATTTCTGTGCCATGTCGGTTTCGTCGTCGATGGCCAGCCCTTCGTGATCCCCACGTCTTACGGACGTGACGGCGACAGCCTGTACATTCACGGCTCCGCCGCCAGCCGCATGTTGCGGCAGATCAAAGACGGCGTCGCGGTTTGTGTGACGGTTACATTGCTCGACGGACTCGTGCTCGCGCGGTCCATTTTTAATCACTCCATGAATTACCGCTCGGTGGTGATTCTCGGGAAAGCGACGCTGGTGGGCGATCCGGTGGAGAAGCTCGAAGCTTTACGCCGTCTTTCGGAACACATTATTCCGGGCCGCTGGGCGGATTCCCGCCGGCCGAATGAGCGGGAACTGAAGGCGACATCCGTGCTGCGGCTACCGATCGAGGAATTTTCGTCCAAGGTCCGTACCGGGCCAGTCGTCGATGACGAAGAGGATTACTCGTTTGCGGTTTGGGCGGGAATCGTGCCGCTGGCGATGGTGGCGGGTACTCCGACTGACGATTCGCGTCTTCTCGACGGACTGCGAGCGCCAGAGTACGCGCGTAATTACACTCGCGGCAGGTGAGTCATTCGGACCTCGACCGCAGAAACCAGATCGCCGCGCGGAGTGCACGGCCGAGCTTCCCTCGGCGCGACACGCTGGGGCGGCTGTCCCTACATGGAGACCGGTCCCACTTCACGGCATCAGCAGCAGCTTTCCCGTCGTCTTACGGCTTTCGAGGTCCCGATGGGCGCGCGGCGCGTCCGCCAGCGGGTAGATGTGTTCGATGCGAAGTCTGAGCTTGCCTGATGCCAACATGTCAAACACCGCGCCGGAGCGTGCCACCAATTCTTCGCGCGTAGCGATGTAGTTGCCCAGCGAGGGCCTGGTCAAAAACAGCGATCCCTTCTGGGTGAGAATGATTGGATCGAATGGGGCGACGGCGCCGCTCGAACCACCGAAGAGCGCCATCATGCCGCGGGGCCGAAGCACATTGAGGCCTTTCTCGAAGGTGGTCTTGCCTACCGAGTCGTAGATTACATCCACGCCTCTTCCGCCGGTGAGGCGCTTGGTCTCAGCCTCGAAATCGACTTGCGTATAGAGGATGACCTCATGGGCACCGGCGCCGCGGGCCAGCTTAGCCTTCTCCTCGGTGGAAACGGTGGCAATCACCCGCGCGCCAATACGGTGAGCCATCTGCACGAGGAGGAGCCCCACGCCCCCTGCCCCAGCTTGAACCAGTGCCGTTTCACCCGGCTTGAGCGGATACGTATCATGCAACAGGTAGTGAGCCGTCATCCCCTGGAGCATGGCGGCAGCCGCTTCGCGATCGCTCACGGCCGGGGGAATCGGGACCAACCGCTCAGCCGGAACTGCGGCATATTCGGCATACGCCCCTTGCAGCCCGCTCCAGGCCACGCGGTCTCCCGCTTTCACGGTTTTCACCTCGGTGCCGACGGCGGTGACCACTCCGGCGCCCTCCTGGCCAGGAAGGAACGGCAGAGGACTCTTGTAGCGGCCTTCGCGAAAATAGACATCGATAAAGTTCACGCCCGAAGCAGCCAGCTTCACGACGGCTTCGTTCGGCTTCGGCTCCGGGACCGGCAATTCGACCAGTTCCAGGGCTTCCGGTCCACCAACTTGTTTGACTTGAATGGCTTTCATGTCTGACTTGGATTCTCTCCCGGAACAAAAGATTCCCCTGTGCGGGCCCGGAGCTTCGATTGCCAACGAGCTATTATGCTCTGCTACACTTACGCGTTCCTTCGGAGGAGCCCTTCGTCATGGCCGAAAAGAAGCCTCAAAACCTGGCGAACCATGCCAAGTTAGATCCGCTGTTTCACCTTATCGTGCTGCCGGTCTTCGCACTCGCAGCCCTTGGTGGCATCGTCCACTTCCTTTGGCATCCCAGCTACTCCTCGGCTTCATTCTTTGTGATCTCGGTGGCTGCAGCAATTGCGGTCGTAAAGATTCGCGTGTACTCGCTCAAGTTGCAGGACCGCATTATTTGCCTGGAAGAGAGGCTGCGGCTCGCCACTCTGTGCCCAGAGCCTATAGGTTCGCGAATTCCAGAATTGACCGAAGACCAACTCATCGGGCTGCGCTTTGCCTCAGACGCGGAAGTGCCGAAATTGGCTGAGCGGGCGATTCACCAGAAGCTTTCGCGGTCGGACATCAAGAAGGCAATTCAAACCTGGCGACCAGATTATTGGCGCGTTTGACTGCGGCTTAGGGAGGAGCCCATCGTTGCCCGCATGGATCATCCCTGCAAACCTTTTGCCCGACTTCAGCCGTCTGACTAATGAGCTAGAGGTAACCATCTGCGGCGGTGCCGAAAGTAACGGAAACACTTCCTTTTCGACGTTGACCCGAGGGCGACCGCGCGGTACGATTTTTGGTAGAATTCACCGGACTTTGAAAACGGGGGCAATTCGTATCTCATTCAAAAATATGCGAGTTGCAAAAGTCCAAATGCGGGTCGCGGTGCTCGCTGCGCTGTCCATCGCGGGTTCGTCCTGCCAGACTGCGCAAAAGCCGGTGGTCGTGGCTCCTCCCGCGACTGCGCCAGCGCTAACCGCCAAAGCGTCCGAGCCTCCGCAAACTCTGTCTGCGGCGCCGCCCGTCGAAACTCAACTTCAGCCAGTTCTTCCAGCCAGAGCGAAGCCCGAATCTACAGTCCCGAAGCCAGCTTCCGATCAGGTCGACGAGCTGCTCGCGAGCGTCGAGCAGGAGTATCAGGCGGGATTGGCGAACTACCAGGCGGGCCGCGTCGATGCCGCCAAACGGAATTTCGATAACGCTTTCAACGCGCTGCTGGAGAGCAAGCTGGACATTCGCTCCGACGATCGTCTGCAAAAGGAATTCGATCGCATCACGGAAGGAGTCAACCATCTCAATCTGGGGGACCTAGCTTCCGATTCCGAAGCGCAGACTTCGGAGCCCGCGCCGATCGATGAAACCAACGGCATCACTCCTTCCGCCGAACCCGGAGTGAGGGCAAAAGCTCAGGCCGAAATCAAATCGACTCACTCCGATCTGCCGCTGATGATGACGGATCAGGTGGCAGGTTATATCAGCTACTTCTCCAATCGTGGCCGTGGCACCTTCGAGCGCGCCTTCGCACGTTCGGGCCGCTACCACGACCTGATGGAGCGAATCCTCAAGCAAGAAGGCGTACCGCAGGATTTGATCTATCTCGCGCAGGCAGAGTCCGGCTTCCAGCCGACCGCAGTTTCGCGCGCTGGCGCCCGCGGCATATGGCAGTTCATGGGAAGCCGAGCCCGCGGTTACGGACTGCAGCACAGTATTTGGGTGGACGATCGTCAGGATCCTGAGAAATCCACTCGCGCCGCCGCCCGCCACCTCAGGGATCTATATGGCCAGTTCGGCGACTGGTACCTCGCCATGGCCGCCTACAACTCGGGGCCAGGAACGGTGCAGGGCGCGGTGAAGCGCACGGGCTACGCTGATTTCTGGGAACTCTACCGCCGCAACGTTCTTCCTAAAGAAACGCGGAACTACGTTCCCATCATCTTGGCCGTGACCATCATGACCAAGAATTTATCGCACTACGGCTTTGATGATGTGTCGATGGACGAGCCCACGGGCTTCGATACCGTTACCGTCAACTATCCCATCGACTTGCGTCTGGTGGCCGATTGCGTGGATGCGACTCCCCAGCAGCTGCAGCAGCTAAATCCCAGCCTTCTGCGCCTGAGCACGCCGCGCGAAGGCACGTTTGAACTGCATCTGCCGGCGGGGACGAAACAGCAGTATCAGACCGCGATTGCTAGCATACCCGCCAGCATGCGCCTGTGGTGGCGTTATCCCACCGTACATTCCGGCGACACTCTCGCTTCTCTGGCACGGGACTACCGCACAACCGCGAAATCGATTGCGGAAGCCAACCAACTCGATGGCAGCGAACTCCCGGCGGACGCCAAGCTAATTATTCCGGTCAAACCCAGCAAGCACCCCGCAAGCGACACTGCCACCTACGCGCGCCGGATCACGCGCTATAAGGTTCGCAGGGGTGACACGGTTCAGACGGTGGCCGAGAACTTCGGGGTTTCTGCGCAGATGATCCGGCGCTGGAACGGCCTGCGTGGAGACAGTTTGCACGGCAGAACTGTTCTGGCCCTGCACCTACCAGTTTCGCCGAGTGGGGAACCGAACCCGACGGCCTCCAGCAGGCCAGCTGGGCGCCGCCAGACGGCTGGGCAATCAGCCAGCTCGAAAGCTCCCGCAAAATCAGCGAAAGGTTCGGATGAAGATGCCCAGGAGCAAGCCAGCGTTCTTCATCACAAAGTGAAGTCGGGCGAAACGTTCTATTCGATTGCCACCACCTACAAGACGACCGTCGCGGCCCTGAGACGCAACAACCAAAACGTAGCCATTCTGCGCCCCGGCATGATCCTGATCGTGCAGCAAAACCGGTGAGAGAAAATCACCCGTTCCGAAAAGTCCCTCCCGCGTCTTCAATTCCCTCGAGGGTTCGACAACCCAGTGGATCGAGACCAGAATCGCCCCCGATTGTCGAGCTTTGCCAATTCCGTTCGAAAGCGGGCCCTCATGCAGTTCCACAACGTGCTCGCTCTGTTTCCTCTCTTCGCTCTTGCCGCGTCTTGGACTTCGCCTGCGTTCGCCTAGGACGGAGCAGCGACCTATAAAACCAAGGGCGTCGGTTGTCACGGCCCCGAAGGACAGGGGTCGGCCCGGCGACCAGCCCTGACCGCCAAAAAGCCGCCGCACAAGAAGGCTTTGAGCGGAGTCTGTGCCGACGACGCCAAGGCCGTCGCCGATGTAAAGACGCTGAAGTAACCCTCAACTTTTGATATCCGCAGCTCCGGGATAGGGTCCGGGCTCCTCGCCGGCCGTCCTGCAGGAGAAAGTGAGTTCTGCCCAGGCGCGCTTCAGCGACGCAAGGAGCAGGGATGGCCCGGGGCCGAGGCCGCAAGCCCCGCGCGAGCCGTCAGGCGCTCCCGCTTTTCGGTTCCGGCGCTCCGATCTCGAACAGAGAACCGTCCAGGTGTTCTCGGAGCGAACTGCACATCGGCTGTCGAATCTTCTTCCATTCCGCCGCCCCGTGTGGTAACAGGGATAGGTCAGACTCATGTGACTCCGGTCCTTGCAGCCTGCACCAAACGTCGTGCTATAATCGCGCGCCGTTCCAGCACAAAGTTTTCTGGCGGTCTTTTAATTTCCCGTGCCCGGCAACCTTGCGCAGCCTTTTTGCGCCGGGAGCCCAAAATTAAGATCAGGAGGAGCAATGACGTTCTACGATCCCACACTCTACGGACGTGATGAAGAAGAGGAGTTCGGTGACAGCGGCGCTTACAGCGAGTCGCTGGAAGAAGATTTCGAAGAGGAGGAGGAAGAGGAAGAAGAAGCCGGCGTACCCGAACCCGAAATGAGCGAACCCGCCACGCCCGCCCCGCCGCCCCCCGCACCCAAGCCCGCCGCGCCCGCTGCGCCCGCTGGTGGTGGTCCCAAGAAGCCCTCCGCTAGGAAGAAAGCGCCGGCCAAGAAGAAGGCCCCTGCCAAGAAAAAAGCGCCGAAGCCAGGCAAGAAGAAAGCTGCTAAGAAGCCGGCGAAAAAGAAGCCGGCAAAAAAGAAGTCCGCCAAGAAGCCAGCCAAGAAAGCAGCGAAGAAGAAAGCCAAGAAGGGCCGCCGGTAGAGGATTACCCCTCGCGCAACACTGGAACCGCGGCCCCTCAGCCGCGGTTTTTCTTATTATCCATAATGCGCTCAACTTGACGTAGAGTGCGAGATAGGAAATCTCGGGACTCGCTACTTCTTTCCTCCCACCGCAGCCTTACACTTTGCGTATAACTCCAGCAACTGCGTCGCATATTCGTCTGGCTTCGATGCCGAACCCGTGCCCTGAAATCCCACGCCGGACGAGGTCGTGCGCCCGTATCCCGTGGTCATGGCAACAAATCGCATCAGATCGAGCGCGATATCCTCATCACGCCGTGCGTTCGCATGCACAGCTGGTCCTTCTTCCATAAGTCCTTCTCCTGATCCGGAAATATAAGGAATTGGTTCTTCGTCTTCTAGGTCTTCCATACCTGCTCCCAAACAGTGCTCCGGAAAAGATGATAGCAGCCCGCGTGGGCTTGCGTCCTCAATCGCCGGTTGGCAATTGAAAATCGGCTTGCGCAGTGCGCTGCAGTCGTGTCATCCGCCACACCGAAGCCGCGAAAAAAATGGTGACGAACGGAATCCCGGCGCTGGACGCTGAAAGGTGACTGAGTCTACGGTGTGCCCCAGGATGGTTCCGATCGTGTGCCCCATGCCGTTGAGAAACATGACGAGGGCATAAGCCCACGCCAGCGGCCGCAAGCCAAGCATACCTCGCGCCGCGACCGGGGTCAGACAGAGCAGAAGTGCGCACGTCAGGACGTGTCCGATCAGAAATTCTCGCAAGGCGATGGTGGGCCTGGGAAGCCATCCCACCGTCGGCGCAGAATGGTCACGGTAGGGTTATAGACAGCAAGAAAGCCGGTGAGGGCTTTGTCGAAGATATGCAGCGCGAAGGCTGCGCAGAGCGCAAACCACGGGCTGCCAGAACCCGACGCTGAAGGTGCTGGCGGTGCTTGCCTCAAAGGATCGCCTGTCGCTTCTAATATTCGATGGTCAGCCCGCAATAAGCAACGAGAATCGATCTCCCGAAATAATCTCGAGTGGTTTGTATCGGTGATCCTAGCGCACGACTTCACTCATCAGGGCCAGTAGGTTCTGCTCCGAGTCGCGGAAAAACGTCATCCATAGATCGTGCGCCGGCATTCTCGCAATGACGTGCGGTTCGTCTTCGAAGTGGACTCCGCTCTCCTTCAGCTTCTCGTATGCCCCCTGGATGTCGGGCACAACAAAATACAGAACCGAGCTGGGGTGGTTGAACTCCGGCTTTTCAGCCCGGCCCAGCATCAGGCGGACGCCACCACAGTCGAAAAACGCCAGCCCGGGCGGAGCTTTGAAGAGCAGATTGAGACCAAGCTTGTCCTGATAAAACGCCGCCGCACGATCGATATCCTTGGCGTTGATGGCGATCTGGCCGAGGCGGGTAATTCCGATTCCGGTTGCGATTGCACTCATGTCTTGACCTCCGAAACTACATTAGTTAGCATAGCTAACTATATCGAATGAAAAAAGTCAAGCCCGAAGAAAGCGCGCCTCAGAGCGAAACGCTGGCTGTTGCCGACCGCCTGCATTCCGCCGCCATCCACCTGCTGCGCCGGGTGCGCAAACAGGACGCGGTCTCAGGCGTGGGCCCCGCGCAACTCTCTGCCCTGTCGGTCCTGGTTTTTGGGGGCCCCAAAACGCTCGGTGACCTCGCCGCCGCAGAGCAGGTGAAGCCACCCACCATGAGCCGGGTGGTCGCGGGACTCCGGCGCAGCCTTCTGGTTGAAATCACTCGTGATCCCCGCGACGCCCGCCGCATCGACATCCGAGCCTCCGCCAAAGGCAGGCGCCTTCTTCAGCAAGGACGCCAGCGCCGCATCGACTATCTGGCCGACCATCTCGGATCCCTGACCGGCGGCGAACTGGCGCAGCTCAGCGCGGCCGCGGGGCTCCTCGAGAAGCTCCTGCGCGATTGGCGTTGATTTTCGGCAACCGGACCCGGCCACGCCTGGCCATGCTTGCTCCGCCAGTGCAACTCTCGGATGCACTTGGGGTTGTGACACTTTAGAAAGTGCTCCAGTTCGCTATCCCATGCTTCCCTCGACTGTCAGCGTGCTCATCATCGGGGACCTCATGTCCACCCACGCGCTGCGAACTCCTGCAAAGTTCCTCGTTCTTCGTCGTGGTTGGACGTCCCTGGCCCGGTCTCTTGCGGGCACCAGCACCTTCCGGTAGTTTGCGATGACCCCCCCGAGCAGCAGCGGCAGCTGCACCTGCGGCTCGGGAACCTCGGCCAGCCCGGTCAGGCCCGGTCCCGAATTCCTCTATGCGGCCGGAAGCGGCGGCCAGATTCAGGTCTTCAACCTCGACGATAACAGCGGAGCGCTTACTCCGGTCGGTTCCGTGCCCGGCCCTACCATGAGCCTCGGCCTGACCGTCGTGGACAATCAATTCCTCTACGTCTCCGACCCTTTACAGGGGCAATTGGATGGCTTCTCGATCAATCAAACCACCGGCGGGCTCCCCCCGCTCATGGGCTCGCCCTTCTCGACCGAAACTCTTAGCGTTCCCGAAGGCCTGGCCTCACCGCCAGGTAGCAACCTTCTGTACGCTGGCGACGTCGCCAGGGTCGACGGGTTGAGCGTAAATTCAACCGGCGCACCTGCAGCCATTTCGGGATCCCCTTTCCCGTCAGGAACCAATCTCTTTCTCGCAACCGATCCTTCCGGCAAGCTCCTCTACACTTCGATTGATAATTCCCCCGGAGGCATCTTCGCCTTCAGCATCGGGTCCGCAGGAGCGCTGACGCCAGGGTCGGGTTCGCCTTTTACGATTCCGGGGAAAACCGTCCTCAACAGCCGGCCTTTCGGCATCGTCGACACCGGTTCCTATGTTTACGCCGCGCTCTCCGACCCGAACCAAATTGCCGCGTTCTCCACCGTGAGTGGGAGCGGCGCCCTGGTTCCCGTACCGAATTCTCCTTTCTCCGCGGGAGTGACTCCAACCACGCTGGTATTCGCCAACGGCCTCCTCTACGCGCTCAACGACTGGCGGGATCACGGGCTACAGCATCAATTCGAGTAACGGCGTACTGATTCCGGTAGCGGGTTCTCCTTTCGCCATGGTCGGGGGCGCAATGGCGACTGATTCCTTCGGCGAATATCTTTACCTCGCCGGAATCTCCGGGATCCAAGTGTTGAGCATCAATTCCACTAACGGCGCGCGCACTCCCGTAGCCGGTTCGCCTTTCCCCGCGAGTGCGGCAACTGTGCTGCCCGTGGTCCAGACCCCTCCACCGTAGCCCTTTGGTAATCCCTCTGCTCACGCCTGCCTGGATGCCGCCCGCATTCCGGTTTAAACTGTCAGCCCGTACTGAAAGCAAGATGCTGGCACCGTGAAATGGTATTCCGAGGGCTTCGCCAACGAAGATGTATTCCTGGAGACCTCTTGCTACTGGCTGACGGGCAGAAGACCACTCGATCAAGCATAATGAGTCGACCGCAGCCAGTATGATTCTTTTTGGGGAGCCTGGTTCTACTTTGCGCCTGACCCGCCGTAAATTTACGCAGTCCGCCCTCGCTACCGGCATAGCCGCGGCGCTGCCGGCCGCCCTGTCTTCGGCGTGCAGCCTGTCTTCGAATGCGGCACGTACTACAAACTCTGCGCCGCACTCCGGTCCCCACGCCATGCAGTTCGACCCTTCCTCCGCGATTCCATTCACCAGAAATTTTTTCTGGGGCACGGCCACGGCCGCGTATCAGATCGAAGGCGCATGGAAGGAAGCCGGCAAGGGCGAATCGATCTGGGACCGCTTTGCGCACACTCCCGGCAAGATCAAGAACGGCGACAACGGAGACCTAGCCTGCGATTCCTATCATCGCTGGCACGAAGATATCGCGCTCATGCGGGCGATGAATTCAAACAGCTACCGCTTTTCGATTTCCTGGCCGCGCATCCAGCCCACAGGCTCCGGCTCCGCGAACGCCCCAGGGATCGATTATTACAGCCGCCTCGTGGATGGCTTGCTTGCCGCCCGGATCCGCCCGTTTGTCACGCTCTATCACTGGGATTTGCCGCAGGCGCTGGAAGATGCCGGAGGCTGGCCCAATCGCGACACCGCCTCTCGGTTTGCCGACTACGCGGAGGTGATGGCGCGCGCCCTGGGCGATCGCGTTTCCGACTGGATCCTCTTCAACGAGCCTGCCGCTTTCACGTACCGGGGATATCTTCAGGGCAAGTTCGCTCCCGGTCAGCAGAGCCTCCTCGATTTCCTGCGCGCGTCCCATACCGTGAATCTCGCGCAGGGCGACGGGTTTCGGGCGTTGAAAGCAACTTTTCCAGAGGCGCGAGTGGGAACCGCGTTCAGCATGTCTGCCTGCGAGCCGGCCACCAACTCCCCGGAGGACCAGCTGGCATCGGAGCGCGCTCACGCCATCACCAACCTCTGGTTTCTGGAACCCGCACTGCACGGAAAATATCCCGAGGCATTTACATTCTTACCGGAGACTGCCATGAAAATTAAGGCTGGCGACTTCGGCAAGATGATGGCGCCGCTCGATTTTATCGGCATCAACCTCTACTACCGCACCATCGCCTTTGCTCCGGATGCGATCGAGCGCTTGTCTCACCTGCAGCAATGGCTGTTCCCGGTGAAGATGGTTGGGGGCGAGGAAGGCCCGAAGACCGACATGGGATGGGAAGTCTGGCCGCAGGCGCTGTATGACATGGTCATGTGCATCACGCGCGACTTTCATCGACCGGTGATTGAGATTACGGAAAGCGGATGCTCGTACAACGACGGGCCCGAGGCGAACGGCGTGATTCATGACACGCGGCGCATTGATTATCACCGGCAATATCTGCAAGCGCTGGCGCGCGCCATTGGCGATGGCGCCGACGTTCGCGGCTACCACGCCTGGAGTTTGATGGACAACTTTGAGTGGGCGGAAGGTTTCAGCCAGCGCTTCGGCCTGGCCTATGTGGACTTCAAGACGCAGCAACGCACCCTCAAGGACTCGGGACGATGGTATGCGAAAGTGGCGATGGAAAATGCGCTTCCCGCGCACGCAGACGGTTAGCCGTTCCCGTCGCAGAGCAGATCATTTCTGCTGCATGACCAGTTCGCCGTTCTGCACTTTGAGGCCGCCAACGTTCTCGGGAAGCTTCATCCGGTCGCGCTGCTCGAAGAGCTTTTTCTGCAGCGCGGGATTCACTAGCGAAACCGGCACGTTGAGATCACCCACTTTGAATTCCGTCGGCTCGAACGTGGCATACCCGTCTTTCGACGATAGATGGCCCGATACCGTCAGCCATACATCTTTGCCGGCGATTTCGGTCAGAAATTGGCCGTGCACGGTATCGCCCTCGAAGCTCACTCGCTGGTCTTTGATGTTGGGCTCACCCCCGCCGAGATTGGAGTCGGGAGAGAGTTCCCCGGCCCCGGCTCCTGCGGCTCCTACGGCCTGGGCCAGTGCCGCGCCCACTTCGTCGGAGTTGAGACGAACCTCCGCTTTCGGCTGAGCGGCGGGGGAAAGGGTTTGCTGGGGCGGAGCGGGTGCGGTTTGAGAATTCACGCTGGAAGCTGACGCGGGCTGCTGGGCCGCCTGTTCGAACTGCTCCATCTTTTGCCCGAACGATTCCGCATTCGCCGCGATTGCCGCGGGAGTTTGCGGCTGGGCCACGGGCGCGGGCTTTTTCAATACCAGAACAATGGCCCCGAGCGAGGCTACCAGCGTAGCGATGCTAATCATGCGGTCCAACTTGATTTTCATGGCAGCTCTCGATCGGTCGGCCCGAACAGATGGGCCCGGGATCATGGTATCAAGCGTTGGGAGCGGAAATCAGATTGCCGAAGTGCCGCAGAGCGGGTGGTACTTAGGTCACATGGTAAGAGCGTCGAGATTGTGATCAATCCAGTTTCCGGATAAGGAGTTCATTCACCAGTTGCGGATTCGCCTGCCCCTTGGATAATTTCATGACCTGACCGACAAAGAAGCCGAGCATGGTCTTCTTGCCGGCGCGGTATTGCTCCAACTGTTTGGGATTCGCGGCGATCATTTCCTCGATGAGCTTTTCCAGCGTCGATGTGTCGCTGGACTGTTGCGGACGGCCTTCCGCTTCGTAAACCTCGGGGAAGTCCTGGTTGCGCAGGAAGCACAGGTCGTAGAGATCCTTGAGCATTTTGCCGGAGATTGCGCCGCTCTCGACAAGATCGGCGGATGCCGCTATGCCGTCCATGGAAATCGGGGAGTGCTCAACCTCCGTCCCTTTGGCCTTCAGACGGCCCATCAGTTCCCCCTGCACCAGATTGGCGACACGCTTGGGATTCTTCGCGGCCTTGGCCGCGGTCTCGAATTGATCGGCCAGCAACTTCGAAACGGTCAGCACCTGCGCATCGTATTCGGTGATGCCGTACTCCTTCACCAGGCGCGCGCGGCGAGCTTCCGGCAACTCGGGCAGAGTCTTGGCGATCTCGGCTCGCCACTTCTCGTCGACCACTAACGGCAGCAGATCGGGTTCGGGAAAGTAGCGGTAGTCGTGCGCCTGCTCTTTGGAGCGCATGCTATAGGTCTTGCCTTCGTGCGAATTGTAAAGCCGGGTTTCCTGAGTGATCTTGGAGCCCGATTCGACCACTTCGACTTGGCGTGCGATCTCGTAGATCAGGGCTTCGCGGATGAAGCGGAACGAGTTCACGTTCTTGATTTCGGTCTTGGTGCCTAACTCTTTCTGGCCGCGCGGACGAACACTCACGTTGGCATCGCAACGCAGCGAACCTTCCTCCATATTGCAGTCGCTGACGCCGGTGTAGAGGATGATTTCTTTCAGGCGAGTCAAATATTCGTAAGCTTCGTCGGGGGCGGCGATGTCAGGCTCGCTGACGATTTCGATCAGCGGGACGCCGGTGCGGTTGAGATCGATGGCAGTTTTTTCGGAGGCGTGAGGAAAGCCCTCATGCAGACTCTTGCCAGCGTCTTCTTCGAGATGCACGCGGGTGATGCCAATCTTCTTCCTGCCGCTTCCCACTTCGATGAATCCATGCTCGGCGAGCGGCTTGTCGTATTGCGAGATCTGGTAGCCCTTGGGCAGGTCGGGATAGAAATAATTCTTGCGCGCGAAGATGGAGGTTGCGTTGATGCAGCAGTTCAGGGCCATGGCGGCCCGGGTGGCGAATTCAACCGCCTTACGGTTCAATACCGGCAAGGCTCCGGGCATGCCCAGACAAACCGGGCAAACATTGGTATTCGGCGGAGCGCCGAAGCGAGTGGAGCAGGAGCAGAAAATCTTCGATGCCGTCAGAAGTTGAACGTGCACTTCGAGACCGATGACCGGTTCATAGGCTGTGCGAGCGACAAGGGAAGGGTCCGCGGCGGTCGACATATCTGGTGATTATACGGCCACTCCCGGCCGTGGTCGCGAGGCTTGAGGTTGGGGCTGGTTGGTAGGCTGCGGCAGTTATTTCCCCAGCACAATCTCGAAGTACATCAGCTCCCTGCCCTTGGCATCATCGACACCAGTGGCATAGATATGCGCGCCTTCCACAGGAGAGGAAACGTCTTCGACATCGAAGAAGAAAAATCCGGATTGCGTGGCATGGGGCTCGACGGCTTTGGCGGCGAATTGTGAGGTTTCGATCTCGTCGCGTTCCTTCTGGCTGATCGTGCCTTTCACTTTCTTGTGCGGGACGGGAAAGGGCAGAGGTGTGGCCGGGTTCGTGTTGGCGCGGGGATTGGAAATGCGGCGGAAGATATCGTCGGGAGTAATGGGCGTGAGTTTGGCGCGGCCGGCCGTGGTGAGCGTGACCTGCATGTTGGCGATGGAGATGGGCTGGTCGCCGTCATTGGTGACGATGAAAAAGATGGGAAGCAATCCGTGCTCCTGGAAGTTGACGGAGAAAATCTTTGCCTTCTCGGGCGAATCGTAGGGGTCGGCGGCGATGGCGACCTTCTCGTCCGTGTGATCGTCGTGCGCGGGATAGGTTTTGGCGGGCTGCGCGGCGGGTTTCACAAAGTCTTTGGCCGCAAGATGGACCGCGGAGCACATTACGGCGCAGGAGGCGACAAGGATGCGGACAAGTCGAGCTTTCAGCGCGGGCTGCATGCTTTCGATTATAGAAGGTAGTGCGACTGGGGTCGCGGCGATTCCAAGGGAGCGCTTTCGCAAAAGCGCACCCCCCGGGGACCCGGCCGTACACCGGGTAGATCTTTGGTTAGAATGGCTGGAATTGATCACATCTCTCTACAGTTTTCTCTACAGCATGGCGCTGGCGGTGGCGTTGTTGGTGAGCCTGCCTTACTGGATGTTTCAGATGGCGCGCCATGGAAAGTACCACAAGGCTCTGGCGGAGAGGTTGGGACAAGTACCGTCGCGGCTTCAGTCGCCAGAAAGACGGGATCCGACGATCTGGGTTCATGCCGTTTCTGTAGGGGAGGTGTTGGCGGTTGCCGGATTGGTGGAGGAGTGGCAGCACCGTTTTCCGCGACACAGGATTTTCGTTTCGACCACCACCGACACCGGCCAGAGGCTCGCACGCAAGCGATTTGGTGAGGCGAATGTATTTTATTTTCCGATGGATTTCGCATTTGCGGTTCGTCCCTATTTGCGGTCGCTCCATCCACAATTAGTGATCATTGCGGAGACCGAATTCTGGCCCAACTTTCTGCGCCTGGCGGATGCCAGCGGGGCGCGGATTGCGATTGTCAATGCGCGCATCTCGGACCGGTCGTGGCCGCGGTACCGGCGATTCCGCGGCTTGCTTCGAAAAGTACTGGCGAACGTGGACCTCTTCCTGGCGCAGACGGAAGAGGATGCAACGCGATTGCGAGACATTGGCGCGGGCACGCAACGGGTGCGGGTCACGGGAAATCTGAAGTTTGATATTCCTGTTCCCGCGCCGCCGGCGATCGTGGAGAGCGTGCGGAAATCGATCCGTGCCAGCGCTGCCGGGCCGGTGCTGGTGTGCGGCAGCACTGTGGAGGGAGAGGAGCGGCTACTGCTGAAGGCATTTGAAAACGTGCTGGTACCACATCCCGGCGCGGGGATGATTCTTGCTCCCCGGCATCCAGAGCGCTTTCCATCCGTGGCGGAGCTGCTGGAGCAGATGTCGATTCGCTTCTGGAGACGATCGCTTTGGAATGGCGAGCCTTTGAACGGCGGAGTACTTCTGCTGGATACGATCGGGGAGTTGGCGGCTCTTTATGCGCTCGCGGACATTGCCTTTGTGGGCGGAAGCCTGGTGCCACGCGGTGGTCACAATATCATTGAGCCGGCGCAGCACGGCGTCGCCACGGTGGTGGGAAATCACACGGAAAACTTCCGCGACATGGTGAAGCTGTTTCAGTGCCGGGAGGCGGTGCGGGTTGTGGGTCCAGCGGAGTTGCCCCTGGTGTTTTTGGAGCTGTTGGCCAACGATGCGGAGCGAGGAGCGCTGGGGCGGCGCGCCGCCGAAACCCTGCGCTCGCAGATTGGAGCGACCGCGAGGACGGTGGACGAACTGCAGCGAATGATGGCGCCGGAATGAACTTCAATCCCTTGTCAGCGCTGTACGGTGCCGCGGTGGGGATACGCAACGGGCTTTACGACCGTGGATGGCTGGGTTCGCGCCGGCTGCAGGGATCGGTGATCAGCGTGGGGAACGTTTCGGCCGGGGGGTCGGGAAAGACTCCGTTCGTTATTTTGTTGGGCGAGTTGTTCAACGCACGCGGAATTCGCTTTGACGTGCTTTCGCGCGGTTATGGCCGCAAGACTCAAGGGGTTCTGCTAGTGGATCCGGGCGGACTGCCGCGGGATTTCGGAGACGAGCCGCTGCTGATTGCCCGGCGGCTGCAGGTTCCGGTGGTGGTGGGCGAAGACCGCTTCCACGCAGGCCGCTTTGCCGAGACGCGATTCGGGCCACAAATCCACGTAGTGGACGATGGGTTTCAACATCGTGGCTTAGCCCGGGATTTCGACATTGTTCTGGTGACGCCGGAGGATGCGCGCGATCGGCTGCTTCCCGCGGGCAGACTTCGCGAGCCTTTGCGTGCGCTGGACCGAGCGGACGCTGTGGTTCTGAGCGGTGGCGCCTCGGCGGACTCGTTTCCACTCGTGGGAAAAACGGTGTGGCGGGTGCGACGGGGAATCGTCCCTGAAAATATTCCTGCGCGGCCGGTGGTGTTCTGCGGGATTGCACGGCCGCAGAATTTTGTTTTGCAGCTGCGAACCGCGGGGGTGGATGCTGTCGCGGAGGCAGTTTTTAGCGATCATCATGCCTATACGGATAGAGACATTCGAGATTTATTAGAACTGAGGCAACGGAGTGACGCCGGTGGCTTCGTCACCACGGAAAAAGATGCGGTGAACCTGGGGGGGTATCTTAACGCGCTAGCGCCGCTGGCTGTGGTGCCGGTGAAGATGGAAGTGGCCGACGCCGCTAACACTGTGGATACCATGCTGCGCGTAATTGAGGAACGCCGCTCCCGCTCGTGAGAAAATGCGCAGACGGGCAACCTGCGGAGCCTGACACAGATCGCATGACAAAGCTTTTGAGGGAAACCGAGCGCCTGCACAAGATTATCGAAGCATTCCCCAAAGTCACCCTTACGGTTCTGGGGGATCTGGTCGCCGACGAATTTGTATACGGGGAAATCTCGCGCGTGTCACGAGAGGCGCCGGTACTCATCCTGAAGCATCGCGAACGTAGCGTGGTGCCAGGGGGTGGCGCGAACGCGGTTAACAACCTGGCGGACTTGGGAGTGAACGTGCTGCCGGTGGGAGCGATTGGGGACGATGAGCCGGGACGAATGCTGTTGAAGTTCTTCCGCCACAAGCGCATTCCGATCAGTGGCGTTCTGAAGGACAAGAGTTATACGACGGTCACGAAGACGCGCATTCTGGCGGGCATGACGCACAACACGCGGCAACAAGTGGTGCGCGTGGATCGAGAGCCAGAGAACCCTCCGAATCGGCACTTGACGCGGGAACTGTTTCTAGCGGCGCGAGAATACTTACGGGCGTCGGACGCGCTGCTGGTTTCCGACTACGGATATGGGTCGGCGAGTCCGGCGATTGTGAATGCGTTGCGGCAGGCAGGACGGCGGAGAGTTGTGCTGGTGCCTTTGATCCTCGACTCGCGATATCGGCTGCTCGAATATTCGGGGGCCACGGCGGCCACTCCGAACGAACCCGAGGTGGAAGCTGCGCTCGGGGTTCAGATTGGCCAGAACTGGGAAAAGCTGAATGAGGCCGGACGGCGGATTATGGAGCGGATGAGGCTGCAGTCGCTGCTGATCACGCGCGGGCGCGATGGCATGGTGGCCTTCGACCAGGGGCGAGAGCCGGTCGATATTCCGATTTTTGGTTCCGACGAAGTTGCCGATGTCACGGGCGCGGGCGATACCGTGATCGCCGCGTTCAGCGCCGCATTGGCGGCGGGAGCCACCACGGAGGAAGCAGCGCAGCTGGCCAACTATGCGGGCGGAATTGTGGTGATGAAGCGCGGCACGGCAACCGTTTCGCGGGAAGAACTGCTGCGCGCGGTGGACCAGGCACCACCTTCAACCAGGCCGCATTGATTTGAAAATAGCCACGATGGAAAACAAGAAACTTCTGGAGCGTAGCGAACTGCGCGGGCAAGTGGAACGGTGGCGGCGCGCCGGTGAGCGCATCATTCTGGCCAATGGCAACTTCGATTTGTTGCATGTGGGCCATGTGAGGTATCTGCGGGGGGCGAAGGAATTCGGCGGCAGGCTGGTGGTAGCCATCAACTCCGATGAGTCGGTGCGGACCCTCAAAGGCACAGGCCGTCCGATCATGCCGGCAGAGGAGCGCGCCGAGATCGTTGCGGCGCTGGCCGATGTGGATGCGGTCGTGATTTTTCCCGAGCTCGACGTGCGCGCGCTC
Source organism: Candidatus Sulfotelmatobacter sp. (assembly GCA_049584315.1). Lineage (GTDB taxonomy): Bacteria > Acidobacteriota > Terriglobia > Terriglobales > Acidobacteriaceae > Sulfotelmatobacter. Next base: position 52,847 of record JBAUXO010000113.1, read on the forward strand.
ATTCGCGAGCTTCGTCCAGACATTCAGGCTAAGGGTACCGACTACACGGAGAACTCTGTTCCCGAACGCGATACGGTGGCGGAATATGGCGGGCGGGTGGCGATCGTGGGCGACGCCAAGGAGCATTCCACCAGCGAGATTATTCGTTCCCGGCTGACGCCGAGGAAGCCGTGAGTTTATCCCACCCGGGAGAACAATTTGAACGCCTTCTGGTGGTGCGCCTGGGCGCCATGGGAGACGTCATCCATACCCTGCCCGCGGTTCAAGCGTTACGGGAGGCCTTTCCGCAGGCCTTCATCGGCTGGCTGATTGAGGAGCGGTGGGCTGAGTTGCTGTGTGCGGCGGGATCTTCGAGACGTGGCCCCCGGTCGCTGCTGCGGCCGCTGGTGGATGAAGTTCACACCGTAAACCTCAAGGCGTGGGGAAGCTCCTTATTTTCGATCGCGACGGTGCAGCAGATCGCCACGGTTTGGAACAACGTGCGGGGCGCGCACTATGACGTTGCCATCGATCTGCAGGGCGCGATGCGGTCGGCGGTGCTGGCGCGGTGGTCGGGGGCGCGCACGGTCTACGGCGCTGCGGAGCCGCGAGAATCGCCCGCCAGCCTTTGGTACACGCGGAAGGCGGTTGCGCGTGGCCGGCATGTTGTCGAGCAGAATCTTTCCGTCGCCGAGGCGGTCACCGGGGGTGACGCGAGACCATCCCCGGGGGACATTTCTTGCCGGCTTCCTCACGATCCCAAAGCCGAGACGCGGGTCGAGCGGCAACTCACGGAACGCGGCATCGGCGAATTTGCCATTCTGAATCCGGGCGCGGGGTGGGGCGCAAAGCGATGGCCGGCCGAGCGATACGGTGAGGTTGCCTGCGCGCTCGCGAGGCTGGGCTTAGGTTCGATTCTCAACTATGGCCCGGGCGAAGAGGCCTTGGTGCGCGTCGCGGAGGCAGCTAGCGCTGGGACGGCTCAGGGAATGAGTTGCAGTATCACGGAATTGATCGCATTGACGCGGCGTGCAAGGTTGTTTATTGGTGGCGACACTGGGCCCCTGCACCTGGCGGCAGCGTTAAGCATTCCGGTGGTGGCAATCTATGGGCCGACGGATCCGGCGCGCAACGGACCTTATGGAACCAGCGGGGTTGTGCTGCGCAATTCGGAGAGCCTCACCTCGCATACACGGCGGGCTGCGGCGGACGAGGGATTGCTGGCGATTCGGAGTGCGGCTGTGGTTGCGGCAGGGAAGAGGCTGCTAAGCGAACGATAGATGGGATTGCCGGGGAACTCATGGCTGAGTGGTCCCAAATCGCGCGGCGTATTCGGGTGCCGCTGGGATTTTTGTTTGCGGTGCTTTATCTCTGGCTGGCGCAGCCTTCGTGGCGTTCCATGATGCTGGGTACGATTTGGATTGTTCCTGGTCTTCTGATTCGCGCACTGGCTTCGGGGCATGTGCGCAAGAACGAATCGCTGGCAACGTCCGGCCCTTATGCTTATACGCGCAATCCGTTGTACCTGGGATCACTCTTGATCGGGTTGGGATTCGCCGTGGCGGCGCGCAGTTGGGGGGTGGGGGGTGCACTGGTCGTGATGTTTTTCGCCATCTATGTTCCAGTGATCCGCGACGAAGAGGCCTTCCTGCGGCAAACGTTCCCTGAGTTCGAGGAATATGCGCAGCGTGTGCCGAGGATGTTTCCGAGGTTAAAGCGCGCATCCGGCGAGGACTCGGCGGGATTCTCCGTCGAGCTGTATCTAAAGCATCGCGAGTACAACGCGCTGCTGGGAGCGGTGGGGATGATGGCAGTCCTTATTTTGAGGAGGACACTGTTCCCTAGTTAGGCCGCGAAAGCTATTTCTGTGCGACCAATTCCCTCGCCCGGTTCAACTCTGGCCTGGTGGAGTTTGATCCCTCACAGATTTTCAGCAATAGCGCGTAGTATTCCGTCGCGTCGCTCTGCTTGCCGGCGGCTTCGGCAGCGCGGGCAGCGCCGTAGAGGCCGTTGAAGCGGTTGGGATGCAATTTCAGGTCGGTTTGATATTCCATCAAGGATCGCTGGGGACGCTTAGCCTCGAGCAACATGTCAGCCAACTGTTCGCGCGCTGGAATGCCTTCCGGTTCGTCGCCCAGTTTATCCGTCTTATCGGCCAGAGCGCGGAGGTTGGCGGTGGCTTCATCATCTTTTCCTTCAGCGTGCGCGACCCAGGCAGCGGCTTCCTGATAATCCTCGCCAACGGCCTCGGCGTATTCCGGTTTTCTTTCGGCGACGAACTGCTTGCGAATCACCTCAATCTGCTCCAGATCTTTGTGGGCCTGCGCGAGATTGCCGCTGCGAGCCGCGCCAATAGCGCGCGCCCAATAGGTGATGGACTGATCTCCGCGGAGCGAGCCGGGCACAACCTGCAACGCCGCGGCGTCGGACCAGTGACGAAGTTCGAGATCGTAAATCGCGGGGAACTTGGTGAGGGCGTTGGTTTCCGGATCGAAATCGGAGCCATACATCGACTTCATTTTCGGCATGGCTTTGACTTCGTCGATCACTTTGGCGGCATCGGCCTCACGCCCGCTTTGCAGATAGGCGTAGATCAGAAAATCCATGGCGTGGAACTGGTGGCCTTCGCCACCCATGTGCATGGCAGCCGTCTTGCGGGTGGCGGCGATAGAGGCGAGATTCGAGTTAATGTCGTCCTGCCACAGGCCTACCCGGGCGAAGATGTGCGAAGGCATGTGCAGGGCGTGCGGGGCCGCGGGCGCGATCTCCGCATAACGACGAGCTGCGGGCAATCCCAGTTGCGCCAGCTGCGGCTTGTCGTAGGCGTGAATCAGGTAGTGGGCCACGCCGGGATGGTCGGGCTCGGTGGCAAACAATTTTTCGAGAACGGCAGCGGCCTGCTTGCGATGGGCATAGGTGTCATCGTCGTGCGGCTCAGAGGCGAGTAGCGAGAGCGCGTAGAAGACCGCCGCCTCATGGTCATCGGGATAGGACTCGTACGTCTTCTTCATCGCATCCGAATAGGCTTTGGCGCGAGCTTCGTGATTCAGTTTCTTGGCGTTGCTGTAGAAAACCGTGATGGCCGAGAGATATGCCTGCTCCCGCGGAGTGGTCGGGCCATCAGTGGTTCTTGCTTCGTGGACCTCGTCGAGGCCGCGCTGGATCACCTTATCGTCAGGGTTGTTCCAGAGCTGGTGCCATAGGCTCATGGCCACACCCCAATGCGCCATAACGCAATGAGGATCGTCCACGGCAATCTGCGTAAACTCTTTTTCCGCCTCTTCGTACCAGAAGGAGTGCAGCAGGGCCACCCCACGCTCGAAGGGTCTTTGCACATCGGGCAGGCAGGAAACCGGGAAGCGTACCGTGCCCAATTGAGTGGTGGTCAGGTCTTCATGGTGAGGGTGATTTTGATCATCGTCGGCTGCGGCAGTACTGGCCAAAACAGCAAATAAGGATAACGAGAAGACGAACAGAGGCCACAGGATGCGTTTCATAGCGAACCCCACTGAGAAGCGAGTTTAGCCGCGCGACTGGAAAGGGTCAAACGGTCAGAACTGGACGTTTGTTCGTTCTATCGAGTGACATGAAGAGGATCTCGGCCATTTCGGCTACTCTTCGTTGCAATCGGACTTGGGTAGCGTCACGAGCCACTGGGCGTGTGAGCAAGTCGATCACTCGCATCCCCGCGCGAACCATGGAGACCCCGGTACAGTGGACACGGCCAGGAAATATCCGCGAACTGGAAAACCTCGTGGCGCGATCGGTGATTCTGACTTCCGGTTTGCTGTTATGTTACAAGTGCCGTTGAGCGAATTAATCGCGCCGTAGCGCACCACGCTGCTCGAAGCTGATCCATTTGGAAATCGATCCTGGGCTTATCGGACGCGAATGGCGGGCCCGCGCTGGCACGAGATGAGCACCAGGCGTATTCTTTGCAGATGACGCCCCGCTTTAAGCGAATTGTGGAAGCAGCTGCATGGTTCGTCGCAGGTTTTGTGGTCCACATATTGCTGCTTCACTTCCACCGTCATCCCGGATAAACCAAGAAAGGGATTTGCTTAATGCACGAAAGCCCTTCGCCTGCGCGAAGGGCTTTTCGTTGGGGGAGGGACTTGAGCGAGGCGCTCACGGTCCCACTATTGGAACAAAACTACTTTGGCTGCTGTTGCTGGTCAGGGGCAGTGCCGGGAGCCGAAGCATTGCTGGAGAGTTGCTCGAGATCGTTCTTCAGCAGGCTGATTTCCACGCGCCCGCCGCTCATGTGCTTGGTCTTGCCGTTGTCATCGGCGTTGGCCACGGGGGCGTTGCCCATGCCCACAAGATAAATCCGGTAAACCGGAATCTCGTTGTTCAGGACCATGTAGCGCACGACCGACTCGGCCATCTTCTGCGAATTGGTGATCGCAGTCTGGCCCTTGCCGGAAGAGAAGCCTTGCACCTCGATAATGTAACCACGCTGACCCTTCACGCCGTTTGCCATCTCGTCGAGAGCATCCTTGGCGTTCTTGCTGAGCACCGTTTGGCCGGGACGGAAGCGAATCTCGGTCTGATTGGAAGCCTTGTACTGGTCGATGTTGCCAACTACGGTTTCGACGGTCTGAATGCGGGTGGTAGCCTGCTGCGCGCTCTGCTGCGCCATGGTCGCCTTGTTCCCGGCATCGATCGCGTGCTGGTCGGCTTCGTTGGCTTTGTCGGAAGCCAGCTTGATGCCAGCCTGTGCCCGTGAGTCGACGTCTTTGATCGCCTTGCTGTTAGCCGCGGTCAGGTCATCAAGCTCGTTGACGCGGTCGCGGATGGGATCGGTCTGGCGCTTCACGTAGCTCTTGCGGGCGAACGGATTCACCCGTCCCCAAAAACCTTCGCGGGCTGGAGCTTGCAGCGGCTGCTTGCCGGTACCGGTCATGCTGTCGGTGGACTGGGTGGTCTGCGACGCGGCGGGCGCGTTCGATTGATCCTGAGTAGACGAAGATGAAGTTTGCGCAAAGGCCGGAAAAGACAGCACAGCGGCCAAAGGCAAAGTAACCAATATACGGCTGTTCATAACAACTTCCTCCATTTTGGGGGAGCGTTTGGGGGCTCCACTCCAGCACGCCAAAACGCGCGTGTTGCGTGATTTTTACTTGCGTCCCCTAAGACTACCGGCATACGCTGACGCAACGCATACCGAAACCGCAAAACTTAGGCATCGCAAACATTCCGGCGCCTGCCTTTGCTATTACAGTTCAGATGCCAAAACGCGTTTTCCGGTTTGAGCCCTAAATGCTTGATATCTAAAGACATTCTACCCTGTTCCTGCGGCAACGGTAGTCTGCAGGGGTTTGCGCAGGGTAATTTTGGCAAACCTGATATAAAAACTGCGTGGAACGGTGAACTTCAGGGGGGAGACGAATCTTGGGATCTACGACTACGACAGAGGCAAGGAAACCCGCTGCATTGGGGGCACTCAGGGTAAAGCGGGTCCTGCTCTTGGTGTTGGCCGGCACGATTTTGAGCGGCGATCGGTCAGCCGCGGAATCCACTCCCGTCCCCGAGGAACCGGCTCCAGCGTTGGCTTCTTCCGGAATTCCTGCGGACCACCTGCAGCAGTATTCCGATTTGGCTCTGACCTGGATGCAGGAGTACTTGCGCATCAACACCACGAATCCTCCGGGCCATGAGATGCGCGCGGTCTCGTTTTACAAAAAGATTCTCGATCAGGAAGGCATAGAAAGTCGCGCCTTCGAATACACGCCGGGTCGCGGCGATCTGTGGGCGCGCCTGACGCATACGTCAGCCGAATCCAAGCGGCCGATTGTTCTACTGAATCACATGGATGTAGTCACCAGCGATCCGACGCATTGGAGGGTTTCACCGTTTAGCGGCGAGATCAAAGACGGCTGGCTGTGGGGCCGTGGCGCACAAGACATGAAAGACGAGGGCCTGGCACAACTGGTGGTGATGGTGATGTTGAAGCGGGAGAGGATTGAACTTGATCGGGACGTAATTTTCCTGGCTGTAGCAGACGAAGAGGCCGACGGAACCGGTACCGACTGGTTCATTGCGCACCAGCGGGATTTGCTCGAAAACGCGGAATTCTTGATCAATGAAGGTGGCGAGAACCTGCTCGATCAGGGGAAGGTGAAATACGTGGGGGTGGACGTGGGCGAGAAAACTACCTTCTGGTTGCACGTGGTAGCGCATGGTCGTCCGGGGCACGCGTCGCGGCCCATCGCCGATTCCGCGCCGAATCGTCTGGTTCACGCGCTCGACCGCATTCTCGCGTATCGCACGCCTTTGAAGGTTCTACCCGTGGTGGAAGAATTTCTGCTTGAGATGGCGCCGTACGAGCCGCCCGAGGAGGCACACGAGTACCGCAACATTCGCAGAGCCATCGAAGACAAGAAATTTCAGCAGGAGGTAGAGAAAGACGAATCCCTGAACTTTTTGCTACGCGACACCATTTCACTGACCATGATGGGCGGCTCGGAACAAACCAACGTGATCCCGCCGGAGGCCTGGGCGAATCTGGACGTTCGGATTCTGCCTGGGGGAGATCCGAAGGCGCTGCTGCAACAGATTCGGCGGGTCGTGGATGATCCGAATGTTACGGTCGAACCGCTGAACGCAGAGTTCCGCGAGGCCAATTACTCGCCGACGAATACGGCCCTCTACCAGGCGATTCGCGAAGTTTCGGCCAAGTATTTCCCGGCTACGCCCGTCGTGCCGCACATCACCAGCGGCTACACGGAGAACCAGCGCTATCGTCCACTGGGCATCAATGCGTACGGGTTCAATCCCTACACGGCCACGGAAGAAGAGGGCAATACCGAACATGGGAACGACGAGCGGATTCGCGTGGAAGAGGTGCGGCGCGGGCCGAGGATTTTGTTTGATGTAGTGGCGGCGGTGGCGGAGAGGTGAGAATCGGCGGACGCGGATTACGTCCCACCGCAATGCCTTTCGTACTGTTCGATGATGAAATGATCCGTCATGCCGGCGATGTAGTCGCAGACCACGCGGGCCAGGGATTCCTGCTCGGCCTTTTCCTGATAGAAGTGCGGCAGGGCTGACGGAGTTTTCATCCAGAAGGCGAATAGATCGGAAACGATGCGTTCGGCATCGTCTTTCTCTCCGGCCAGCGACGGGCTGTAATAGAGATTCTCATAAAGAAAATCTTTGATCTGATTGCGCTCAGCTTCCACTTCACGGCTGAAATTGGCCAGACGATCCCTGTGTGTGCGCACCTCATCCAGAGTTTTAATTCCCGCTTGTTTCAGACGCGCTTGCACGTTGGTGATGAGATCGCCGGCTAAGCGGTTGAACACGCGCTTCAGAGCTTCATTGAATTGCAGCTTGGCGGGCGCGTTGGGATAAATCCGCTCGACCTCAAGAAGGAAGCGTTCGAAGACGGGAACGCCCTCGCGGATTTGATCGAGTGTCAGCAGATGGGCTTCGTAGCCGTCGTCGAGGTCGGCAGTGTTGTAGCCGATCTCATCGGTCAGGTCGACGAGTTGGGCTTCGAGCGGAGGGCGCTGGTCGAGCAGATACTCAGCCAAGTCCGGATGCTTTGCCGGATCATAATCGCGCGAGTGCTTGATGATGCCCTCGCGCACTTCGAAGGTGAGGTTCAGGCCTCGAAACGCAGCATAGCGTTGCTCGAAATCTTCCACGATGCGCAGGGCGTGAAGATTGTGATCGAAGAAGAGGCCCTGGTCGCGCATAGCGGCGTCGAGGGCCTTCTCCCCGGCGTGACCGAAGGGAGGATGGCCGAGATCGTGCACCAGCGCGAGGACCTCCGCCAAATCAACGTTGAGAGCGAGCGCGCCCGCGACGGTGCGCGTGATCTGCGCTACTTCAATCGTGTGAGTGAGGCGGTTGCGAAAGTGGTCGGAATAGCGGCGGGTGAAAACCTGCGTCTTTGCTTCCAGACGTCGAAAGGCGCGAGCGTGAATGACGCGGTCGCGGTCCCGCTGGTAGTCATTGCGATAGGGATGAGGCGGTTCAGGAAAGCGGCGTCCGCGGGAACGTTCCACCTGCACCGCGTAGCCGGCCAGCATGCTGGGAGTTTAACAGACTTGCGAGACCGAGTATCTAGGTGCCAGTACCGAGTGCAAACATTCAGCGATCGTCTTTGCTCGGCGCTCGGCGCTCGGCGCTCGGCACTGAGGACGCGGTACTATTTACTGCTTTCCCGACTCTTCCTTCGCCAGACGGACTTTGGCGGCGTCGAGCTTGGTTTGCGTAGCCACTAGCAGGTCGCTGTCGACTTCTGCCGGCACGGTTTTATTCCATTCTTCGACGGCACGCTCCCAGTGAGCCGCGGCCAGCCTTAAACGGCCTGTCTTCTGAAACAGGTCACCGAGATGATCCTGCACGGTTGGATCCGAGCCCATGCGCAAGGTCGCTTTGTTCAGATTCTCTTCGGCGAGATCGTACTTGCCCAGTTTGAAGTAGACCCAACCCAAGGAATCCAGATAGGCGCCGTTGGTGGGATCAAGACTCACGGCCAGCTTGATGTAATTGAGCGACTCCTCGAGCTGCACCCCGCGATCGGCATTCATGTAACCCAGATAATTCAGGGTCACTGCGCTCTGCGGGTTGGCAGCGAGCACTTTCTTGAATTCCGCCTCGGCCTCGTCGTACTTCTTTTCGTGCTCGTAGGTGTCGCCACGGAGAAAGTAGACGTACTCCTTATCTTCCGCCTTGGTGGAAAGGGTATCGGCCTTGCTAAGAGCCTCCTCGGCTTCGCTGTAGCGCTTCAGGCGCGTGTACATGATCGCCAACCGGACGTAGACTTCGCGATCTTCGGGCTTGCCTTTCAACAGCGACCGCACGTCGGCGAGAGGCTTCTCCGGATCGCCGGTGTCGGCGAGTTGCGCGTCGAGCACCATACGCAGGTCGTGGTCGTCAGGCATTTTTTGCACTGCCTCTTTGGCGGCTGCGGTCGCCTGGGGCCACTGTTTGGCCTCGCGGTAGGTATCGATGATGTCCTGATAGCCGGTCTTGGCATTGTCGTCGCCGCCGACGGTCAGCATCTTGCGGAAGGTTTCCACAGCGGCTGGATAGTTTTCCTGGTCGCGGTAAACCATTCCAAGGCGTTCGATGAAAATTCCACGATTGTTGCGATCACCCTGCGAGTAGCTTCCGTCAGGCTTCTCGGTTTTCTTGAGCAGATCCTGCAGAATTTTTATGGCTTCGTCGTAACGCGCCTGGGCCTCATAGACTACCGCGATGTTGTAAGGAACTTCGAGTGCATCGGGCACCATGGCTTCGGCTTTTTTCAGATCATCCAAGGCCTGATCGTATTTCCCCTGGCGGCGATAGATCTCTGACATCCGCAGGTAGGTTTGAGCGTCCTCGGGATTGGCATCGGCAATGACTTTGTACTGATCGAGGGCGGCATCGATCTGGCCGTCGTTCAAATAATTTTCCGCCAGGCCGCGGATGGCATCGAGATTATCGCGATCCAACTGGATGGCGTGTTTGTAGGCATCGATGGCGCTCTTGTAATCCTTGCGCTGCTCGTAGGTGGCGCCGAGAGCGGCATACAGCTTGGCCGATCGCCCGGTGTCGGGTACGGCGCTGAGCACCTGCAGAGCGTGAGAGGTGTCGCCTTCGTCGCTGTAGAGCAGGGCGAGGGTGGTAACCGCCTCTTCCGAATCAGGGTCGAGCTGGACTGCGGTCTTGAGCTCGCTCTCCGCTTTCTGCGAGTCGTTATCGAGGCGATAGAGGCGACCGAGGAGAAGATGGTCGTCCACGTTGTTCGGCTCAATTTTGACGATCTGTTCATACTGCTCGATGGCCAATTTCAACACGTTCTCGGAGCCGCTGCCGTTCCCCGGCATATCGCCCAACGAGCGCAGATAAATCCGGCCCAGCAACTTGTGAGCTTCGAGATTGTTGGGATCGCGCTTGATGATGTCTTGGGCTTCGAGCACGGCATCGCGGATGCGCCCCGTCTTTACGTATAGTTCAGCCAGACCTGAGGTGAGAAATTCAGACGAGGGGTCTGCCTCGATGGCCAGGCGGTACTCTTCCATGGCCTTGTTGGCCAGTTCGCTGCGGCCGTAGGCGGTGACCTGCTCTTCGTATAAATGCGCCAGCGCGTAATGATAATAGGCGGCAGCGTGGTCCACTTTGCGCGATGGGTTCTGAGCGGACTTGGAGTCGGCCGGCCTGGCGTCGGCTGGTTGGGCGTCAGTCGGCGCCGACGGGCTGGTTTGCGCGGACGCGACTGCTGCGAAGAAAAACAATATTAAAGCTGCGCGAAAAATTCGATTCATGCTCTACCTTGACGACGCTGGAGTTGATTCCGAGAGAACTATTCGTATTAGAGCTGAGCGCACCGCCCGAACCATAGCTATTGGATGCAAGACCGCCGAGGCTGGGTGCCCTAATTCTAACCCGTTCTGCCTCCGATTGGGAAAAACTCTGCGAAGCATGCGATGCGTGATAAAGCCGGAAGTACAGGGGCTTCGGGGCTTCATCGCGCTCCATTGTCAAGTTTGGTAAAGGACTTGGAGCTCGCGAACTCAAATTCCGAAGTGACGCAGGGATCATACCGAAGTGAGCTATGACAGTGAGCTAAGACACAGTGAGCTAAGACAAGGTCGAACGAACTTCCTTCGAGGTCACCACCTACGCGCGAGGAGGCGGAGCCTCTCAAGCAGTCTAGGGGGGTCTCCCTTATTTTTTGTTGGGCCCGGCGGTGGGCGCCGCGATTGCCAGTGCGCAGGTCAGTGACTGCTGGTTTTACCTAAACTACAAGTACCATCACCGCGCCGGATCGGCACTCATCGACGTACCTAGAGATTCTTCTGCGCGCCTCCTCGATAAAGCAGCCAGCTGGTTCGGCTCGCGAGGAACCGTGGCTGATTTTCGAGAGAGGGACGCCGAAATCAAGTTGAAAGACCTTATGGCGCTTGATTCCAAGCAGAAGCTCAAGGTAGACAAACAGAACCATCCCTGCCTGAAGTCAAGCCGGTTGTCGAGGAACAGCCCGGAGCTTGTGAGGTACCTGCTCGACGGCTCATATTTTTCCGAATTGGAAGCCCAGGAAAAGAAACGGCGCGCCCGAACCCCAACAGCAGCATCGCTAATGGCGGAAGTGGCGCACTCCCGTGAAGAGCATCGCGAGGCCTAGACCGTCGGCCACTGCGATCACCTCAGGATCGCGCTGCGAGCCGCCGGGTTGAATGATGGCGGTAGCGCCGGCCTTGGCAATTTCCTCGACACCATCGGGAAACGGGAAAAATGCGTCGGAGGCGGCGACCGTTCCCTGCAGCGGCAATTGCGCTTTCATGGCGCCAATCTTCGCGGAATCAACCCGGCTCATCTGACCGGCGCCGACGCCGACGGTCTGTCCATCGTGCGCATAGACAATCGCGTTCGACTTGACATGCTTGCAGACCCTCCAGGCGAATAGCATGGCACGAGTTTCTTCAGGCGTAGGAGCGCGCCGGGTGACGACCTTCAAATCGATACCTTGCAACGGCCGGACATCGGCGTCTTGCACGAGAATCCCGCCGGAGACATTTTTTAAAGTCCATTTCTGCGGGGCGGCCGCGACTTGTACCAGGCGGAGATTTTTCTTGGTGGCGAATCGAGCTTTGGCAGCATCATCAAAGCCGGGCGCGGCGATCACCTCGAGGAAAAGCTTGTGCATCTGTTCAGCGGCTTCGGCGTCAATGGGACGGTTCACTCCGATCACGCCGCCGAACGCAGAGATGGGATCGCATTCGAGGGCACGCTGGTAAGCTTCGGCGAGAGTCTTGCCGGTAGCCGTGCCGCTGGGGTTAGTGTGCTTGATGATGGCACAAACGGGTTCGTCGAATTCCTGGGCAAGGTCCCATGCGGCTTGGAGGTCGACGATGTTGTTGTAAGAAAGTTCCTTGCCCTGTAGCTGGTGGGCGTTGGCCACGCCAACGGCGGAGCCGTCCGAGTACATCGCGGCCTTCTGGTGCGGATTCTCCCCGTAACGCAAGTCGAGGGTTTTCTGAAATGAAAGGCGCAAAGTCTGCGGGAAAGATTCGTCTACTGGCAGGAGATGGAAATCTGGCGGAATGCGCTCGAGAGTGGAAGCAATGGCGGAGTCGTATGCGGCGGTGGTGGCGAAAGCTTTCTGCGCCAGCCGCCATTTTGTTTGGAGCGAGAGCGCGCCATGGGAACGGGCCAGTTCCTCGGCGATGGACTGATAGTCGGAAGGCGAGGTGACGACGGCAACATCGTGAAAATTCTTAGCAGCGGAGCGGATCATGGATGGGCCACCGATATCGATGTTTTCGATCAATTCATCGAAAGCCACGCCGGGTTTAGCCGCGGTTTTCTCGAAGGCGTAGAGATTTACCACCACCATATCAATCGGTTGAATGTCGTGCTCAGCGACAGCGGCCCTATGCGCTGGATTTTCGCGACGATGCAAGATTCCGCCATGCACTTTCGGATGCAGCGTCTTCACCCGTCCATCCAGCATTTCAGGGAATCCAGTGAGTTCGGAGATGTCTTTGACGGTGATGCCGGAGTTGCGCAGTAGCTTGGCCGTGCCTCCGGTGGAGATGAGTTCGATGCCGAGGTTCGACAGCTTACGTGCGAAGTCTGCGAGACCGGCTTTGTCGGTGACGCTAAGAAGGGCGCGCTGGATGAGGAAAGACATGCTCGGCCTCGGACAGTAAGGAGTGATGATCGTGACCGGAAATCTTATCAGCAACTGGTGGTTAGTTGGCGAGTCGGGTCGAGCCAGTACCGCCCCTACTGTCTCTCAGGATGGCAGGAGTTAGTGCGACGTGACTGCTAGCGGCTTCGGGGAGTCGTGCGCTGTCGTCCTGTGCAGGGATTGTACGATGCGGTTGATTTCGGGCTGGGTAACCCCGGTGGGCTCATCGTATCCTCCCTGCAAGAATTTTATTTTCACTCTGCCGTCGTCGGAATAGACGCTCAGTTCCAGTACGTCTGGTCGGCTTCGAGGATCACCGTATTGAAAACCGTTGAACCCCTGGGTCTGGAGGTTGAAGATTCCAGTTTCCGCAGGCGTCGACCCGCCTCTGGGTTCGCCAATATCCCGCAGCAAGGTTGACTTAAACAGAAGGAGCCGAGCTTCGCGGTAACCCCAGCCCTGGATCATCGACCAATACTTGTCCGGAGTGTCAGCAGAGGGCGGCGGCAATTACTACTATAGCGATCAGAATGCATCGCATAAGCTTCATCCGTAGGTCTCTGTGTTGAGCTTCGCGGCTCTTACGCTTTCGCCTTGGCCTTCAGCTTGACGTGCCCATCGGTGAGTTCGACGGAGAATTCGACGCCTTCGCAGCGGTACTGCTTGCGGATCTGTTCGGTCTTTTTCTGCACGAACGAGGAAAAGGAATCAAGGTTGCCGGAGACGCGCTCTCCTGCTTTTTTCTTGGCGGCGACCAGCGTGTTATACAAGCGTTCTATCTGTTCGCTCTCAGTTTGATCCACGCTGTGTAAGGTGAAAGGCTGGGACGCTGCTGGCGCAGCGGCGGCGCCGGCGGCCGCATGACTCAATCCATAAACCTGATGTTGGGGCTTGCGCTCCTCTTCGGCAACCCGCACTCCCTGTACGCCAAGGAGGGCATCCTGCGGGCGGCGATAGCCTTCTTCGCGGACGCGTGATTTCTTGCGCCAAAGGTCGCTATAGACCGCATAGCGTTGCGCCATCTCGTTGTAGCGATAGCGCTGGGAAAAGCTCATGCGCCCGCCGTCGGAAAATTTGCGCAGCAGGGAGAGCACCTTCCACTCGATGTCAGTGGGCGGACGCTTGGTCGGATTGCTGAAGTAGACCTCGTACTCGATTTTCAGCCGGCGCAACTGGGTCTCGAGCACGCCTAATTCTTCATCGGTGGTCAAGGGAAATCTCCAAGTCAACAGTGTAGTTAAGAAGGCACCGTGGCGGCGAGGTACCCGGTGGTCACCGGAGGTCATGGTACGAAAGTAATTCAGCTCTTAGCTTGAAGCAACGCGACACGCGAACGGGTATTGCCCCAGGTGCGAAAAAGAAAAAAAAGAGCTTCGGTTGGATGAATCGGGCTAACGGCCAAGAGTTACTTCGAATTCGAAGCCATCTTCTTCACCATGGCCAGAACCAGCTTGCGGTCGCTTTCGTTGAGATTAGCGGAGTAGCGACGGACCTGGCTGAGGAAGCGGACTTCGTCATCGGAAAGTTGCGGCAGTCCCTTGGCCCCATTACTGTGACCCGACTCCGAAAAGAATTGAGAGAGCGCAATCTCCATGGCTCCGGCAATCTTCGATAAAGTGTCGAGAGACGGGATGGTGTGGCCGTTTTCTACGCGCGAAAGATAGCAGCGCAGCAGGCCGGTGCGCTTTTCGATGTCTCCCTGAGACATGCCTTTTTGCAGTCGGTAGTTTCGAATGGTTTCGCCGATGTTAATGGTGGGAAGCATTGCAGGATGCGACATAGTAACCAGATCAGCATCTTCTGGCAAGTGGAAATTAGTGCCATGTCCGAAGCGGCCGAGAATTTTGCCTTGACACGGCTGGGTCGGGATATGCTTATACAACGTAAAAGAAATTAAATATCGCCAAACGGCGTAGCCGGAACGTGGGGGCACAGCGCACCGAAGCTACTTTTTCGAGTTCTCCGCCAGAAAGCTGATCGTACGTTTCCAGGCGTCGGCGGCATCGGCAGGCCGGTAACCGTCCGGATTGTTTGGATTTTCCAGGGCATGGCCGGCGTCGTCGTAGATTTTGATCTCGATCTTCTTGCCTTGCCTTGTTGCTTCATGGCCCCTCGAATTTGTGGACGTCATTGGGTGTGATGCCGCGATCCTGTCCGCCGAACAGTCCAAGAATCGGAGCGATTTTTTGAGCGTTGCGGGACCGGTGGCGAGATGCCCGTAGTTGATGATGGCGGCGGCAAGCGCGGGTTCATCAAGGGCCACATCGAGCGAGTAACCGCCGCCCATGCACCGGCCGATCGCCCCGATGCGGTTTTTATTGACGCTGGGTTGCGACCGCAGAAATTCGAAAGCTGCGTGCAGGTGACGCTTGGCCCGGTCTTCTGGAACTCCGCGCATGAGTTCGTGCGCCACGTCTGCCAAGTGCGCAAGTCACAAATTCAACTCCATGTAAGTTGCACCGGCAATCGGGTTTTGGCAGTAGGGAGGAATTTCTGTGAATCCCAATTTGTGGTAGGTGGCAACCGCATCCTTCATGGCCGGCTCGACCGTATCCAGACGCATGCGCCCATATCCGATCTGACGCGCCTCGCTGATGATGCGCTCGGCCAAGGCGCGTCCCAGGCCCTTGCCACGAAACTGTGGACGCAGGTAGAGCCGCTTCATCTCGCAGATGCCGGATTCCAATTTACGCATTGCTACGCAGCCCGCGAGTTGGCCTTGATAATCGACCAGGAGCAGGCGGCCCTCCGGCGGAGCATATTTCCCCGGAAGTCCCGCGAGCTCGGTGTCGAAATTCTGGAAGCAGAGACTGAAGCCCAGCGAGTGCGCATACTCAAGGAACGATTCGCGGGCTTGCAGAATCTGCGTGGGCGACACGGCTTGGAAAAACGCAAGGCCTTTCCCCCCCGAGGATGCAGAGCACGCCGAGGGAGTCGCGGATCCAAAGGCCCTGTTTGATTCCATCTTTGAGTTTTCCTCCGTGATCTCGGCGTGCTCGGCGGTAAGCTTCTTATCCCATCAGCAGGCCGCCGTTAACGTTAAGTACGTGGCCGGTGATATAGGAAGCTTCGTCAGATGCGAGAAACGCAACCGCGCTGGCAACTTCGGCGGGTAATCCGACGCGGCCCAGTGGAATCTGCTTGGCGGCGTTCTGCTTGAACTCTTCGCCGAGCACCTCGGTCATGGCGGTTTCGATGAAGCCCGGGGCGACGGCGTTGCAAGTAATGTTGCGCGATCCCAGTTCGCGGGCGACGGCCATGGTCAATCCGATCAGGCCGGCTTTCGATGCTGCGTAGTTTGCCTGCCCCGCCTGCCCCATCTGACCGAAGACGCTGGTGATATTGATGATCCGTCCCCAGCGCTGCTTCAGCATGGAACTGGTGACCTGCTGGATGCAGAGATAGGCGGAAGTGAGATTGGTTTCGAGCACGGCATCCCAGTCGGCGCGCTTCATGCGCATGACGAGCTGGTCGCGAGTGATGCCAGCGTTGTTGATCAGAATGTCGACCTTGCCGAACTGGATTACGGCACCCTTCATCGCAGACTTGACCTGCTCTTCGTCGGTAACGTCGAGCGCAAAGGCGGCAGCCTTTCCCCCCGCGGCGATGATTTGGTTCACCAGTTCGTTCAATTTGTCGTGATTGCGCGCGGCGACAGCAACAACCGCACCGGCTGTAGCGAGTTTCAGTGCGCAGGCGCGTCCAATGCCTTGCGACGCACCAGTGACGAAGGCCACCCGCCCTGAAAGAGACATGGGATTCTCCTGAGTTTGCTATGAGGCTCTCTTAGAAGTCTTTACGCTGGAACGTGAGATTATACCTGCCGCAGCTCGATTCGGCGCGCGCCAGGGGCCAGATCAGTACATCCAACTTGCGCGCGAACAGCAAGTGCGGCGTGATGTCAGGCAGCAGCGATATACCCGCCGCGGCGGCGACGGTATTGGTTTCTAACTCCGCTTCGGCAGCTTGCAGCGGCCACGGTGCGTGGTGGATTTCTCCGCGATAGAGCTGGCCACGATGGGTCGTGTAAAGGCAATAGCGCTCGGTGAACCAGTGCTCGATTGAGTCTGGGGTGGCCAGCCTGGTTTCGCCGGTCGGATGATACCTTGCGCGAAATTCGGCCTGCCCGCGATAGCGGCTGGAAACATAGTGGATGATGCCCTCGCGCTCCTGGGTGGTCATGTCGGCATGAAAATAAGGCAGGTGATAGAAAACACGCGCCGCCAGTACGGCAGGCAAGTTCGCCGCGTCGAGACTGAAGAAATAAACTCCCGCTTTGCGGGCGTTGGTGACATAGGTGCGAACGTTCAGTTCCGGAAAACGCGATAGGCCGGGCATGAACGGAAGTCCCCGGCGGCGGATCCCGCTCATGTGAAAGGGCACGACCCCAACCCAGCATTGGCCGTCGAAGGTGTCGAGCGTCAATTGCGCAGGAATGAGAGCCCGCATCGCTTCCGTTGGAATCGGCCAGTGGGCAAAGAGCAAGTCATGCCACATCTGCCGCATGATCCAGGGGCCTAGCGGCAACGGCCATGGCCGATGCGCGACGATCTGGAGTGAAGGATGCACTGAATAGTTTAAGGCGAAGGCGGATGTGTAAACGCACCGTTGCGTGATTTGTTGAAATTATTCACCCCATAGTTATCCACAGCAAAGCGTCAATATTGTTCCGCAAATGGATTGCGCATTGTGGATTCGCCGATTAACATTCGAACACTCCCATGACCCCGATCTTGACGAATGAAGCGATTGTCATGCCCGAGCCATCCAACCAGAAGCCTTCCAGCCCCGATGCGAGTTCCTCCAGTTCTGGGCACCGCTCCCCGCAACGGACCTCGACCACAGAAAACCCTGCGGTTCCGCAGCCACTGCGGGACCACGGGCAGGACAGCCTGCGGGAAGCGGCGCCAGATCAGTCGCCCTCCGCCGAGGTCTTTGCGGTGTATGGGGTGGAGCCGGAGATTCAGGCCTACGCCATGGCCAAGTATTCGCGTTCATCGCTGTCGATGAAGGAGTCTTTGCGGGAAATGAACACCCAGAAGGCGGAGAAATTTCTTAACACTTTCTACTTCCAGTACGGTCACCGTTCGATCGCCGACTTGGCCCACGTTGCGTTGGCCGTCGAGAGACTCTCCATTCTTGCCGCGATTGAACTAGCCGACGAACAACGCTGGGACGGCCAGGAGCGCTCAACTCGCTATCAGGACTTCAAAAAGAGTGGCTATTACATCCCCGACTTCGGCGCCGACGACGAAGCCCGCAAGCTTTATTGCGAAACGCTGGACTTTCTCTTTGCGGAATACGAAGCGCTCTCCGCGCACATGACGCAGCACCTGATCAGTATCACGCTCAAACCCGCCGACATGAAGCAAGAAGCGTACGAGCGCACGCTGAAGGCGAGGGCCTTCGATATCACGCGTTATCTTCTGCCGCTGGCGACGAACACTTCGCTCGGGGAGATTGTCAACGCGCGCACGCTGGAGACCCAGGTAGCGCATCTGCTCTCGCACCCGCACACGGAAGTACGGCAGCTGGGCAAGTCGCTGAAGAAAGCGGCAACCTCGGCAGCCTACAATGTGAACGCAGAATCTTGGCGCGACTTGGTGGAGCAGATTCGGAAGCTCAGTCCGGAACTGGGCGCGCGGGCCGAGCAGGAATTGCTGCATGAGGTTCGGGTCGCGCCTACGCTGGTCAAGTATGCCGACCCGAATCCGTATGAGATGGAAACGCGCCGCGAATTGCGGCAGGCCGCGCGCGAATTGCTGAAGAGCGAACAGCTTGCGTCCTCGAAGGCGATCGTCGACCTCCTCGACGAGGAGCCGCTCGAAGTGGAGATCGCGACCACGTTGCTCTACGAGCACTGCCATTTTTCCTATCGACAGGTGCGGCAAGCGTTGCAGGTTTCCGGAGAGAGATTCCGCCGGGAGATCATCGACCTCGGCCTGCGACATCGGGGCAAATACGACGAAATGCTGCGCGGATTCCGCGCCGGACAGCAGTTCCGCTTCGACATCCTGATGGATACCGGCGGCTTCCGCGACATGCACCGTCACCGCCGCTGCATCCAGGTCATGCAAGGATTCACCACACAGCACGGCTACGAGATGCTGCTCGACGTGGAAGACGCGGGCATGCGTTTCCGCTTCGAAACCGCCATGCGGCGCGGGCAAGCGGCAGTAGAGAAGCTGGCCGAGCGCAACGCGTCCGAGGCGGAGGAGAATTCGCAGTACGTAATCCCGCTGGCCTATCGCAAGCGGGCGCTGTTCAAGATGGATTTTGCCGAGGCTGTCTACATCTCGGAATTGCGTACTACGCCGGCGGGGCATGTTTCCTACCGCAATGTGGCTTATGCGATGTATGAGGCCGTGGCGCGGAAATATCCGGCTCTGGCTAAGTATTTTCGTGTGCACGACGTGACCGCGCCGGTGGATTTGCTGCAGAGGTGAGGAGATGAGCTTGCCGGCTTACGCGTGTGAGCCGGAGTATGTGCCTGTGCCAAAAAAAACTGATAGGTCGACGATGCTACGAGCCAGTCGTGGTTTTCGCTCCTGAATACGAAACGTACCAACCCATGCCTTGGCTTTGCTTACCCCTCGAATTTGAGCACCAGGCCATTGATCCCGATGAGCCAGGTGACGACCCGGGCTGTTTTTGTCAGCGTTGGGTGGGGAAGAAGCCCAGTTCGTGGCCGCGCGGTTGATCGTCCAACCATTTGGGAACGATTTCCACTGTTTATTATCAAGATTCGCCTTTTATTCGCTTCTGTCTGTATGTATAATCCGGCCAGATTCGTTTTGATCTGGTCTGCACTCTTAAAGGAGCCACACTCTCATGGTGGATGAACGGGGCAAAGCAATTGAATTAGCGTTTGCGCAGATTGAAAAGCAGTTCGGCAAAGGTTCGATCATGCGGTTGGGCTCGAAAGAAGCCATTGTTCCTATCTCGGTGATCCCGACCGGCTCGATTTCGTTCGACGCAGCGCTCGGCGTGGGCGGATTTCCACGCGGACGCGTGGTGGAAGTTTTCGGCCCGGAGTCTTCCGGCAAGACCACCATCACTCTGCAGGTGATTGCCGAGGCGCAGAAGACCGGCGGTATGGCTGCGTTCGTGGATGCCGAACATGCGCTCGATCCCGCCTATGCCAAGAAGCTGGGGGTTGACGTTGACAATCTGCTGGTTTCGCAACCGGACTACGGGGAACAGGCGCTCGAGATCACAGAGGCGCTGGTGCGCTCGAACGCAATCGACGTACTGGTAGTCGATTCAGTCGCGGCGCTGGTGCCTAAGGCCGAACTCGACGGCGAAATGGGAGACAGCCACATGGGTCTGCAGGCACGGCTGATGTCGCAGGCGCTGCGCAAGCTTACGGGAACGGTTTCGAAGTCGCACACTTGCCTGATTTTCATCAACCAGATTCGCGAAAAAATTGGCGTGATGTTTGGCAATCCCGAGACCACGACGGGCGGCCGAGCGCTGAAGTTTTATTCCTCGGTGCGCGTGGATATTCGCCGCATCGCAGCCATCAAGGACGGCGACGTGGTCACGGGCTCACGCACCCGCGTGAAAGTCGTCAAGAATAAAGTCGCCGCGCCATTCCGTGAAGCCGAGTTCGACATTCTCTACGGCGAAGGGATTTCGCGTGAAGGGGATCTGCTCGATATCGCGGTGAACAACAACATCCTCGAAAAGTCCGGATCGTGGTTCAGCTACAAGGGCGAACGCATCGGCCAGGGTCGGGAGAACGCCCGCCAGTTCCTGAAAGACAACCGAGACACCATGGCTAAGCTCGACACAGAAGTGCGTAAGGCGCTGGGATTGATTGCGGCACCGGCAGCGACTCCGACGCAGACGCCGACGCCAACGGGCGCACGTGTCACGACCATGCCAAGCGCGCTTCCGGAATCTGCCAAGGTGCCGATCGCGGCGAAACGCTAGAACTACCACATTGGAGCGTAGTGCTCAAATGCACTGCGCCCGAATCCTGCTCACCCAATTGCCATCCCTGCGCCTGCCGAATAGAATCCCTTATTATCAGGCACGGTTCCCCCGAGGACCATTGAACAAAGTCAGCGCCCTTTATCCCGGTTCGTTTGATCCGCCCACCAACGGGCACCTCGACCTGATTGAGCGAGGCGCGAAGATTTTCGAAGAACTGGTGGTGGGCATTCTCCGGAACTCGGAAAAGAGCCCGATGTTCAGTTTGGCGGAAAGACTGGAGATGCTGAAGACGCTCACCGCGCATTTGAAGAATGTGCGCATCGAAGCTTTTCACGGATTGATGGTTGAGTACGCGAAGTCGATCGACGCTACGTGCGTGTTGCGCGGCATTCGAGCGGTGAGCGACTATGAATATGAGTTGCAGATGGCGCTGATGAACCGCAAGCTCGAGCCCACACTCGAGACGGTGTTCATGATGCCCGCCGACAAATATTCCTATGTAAGCTCGCGTCTGGTGCGCGAGGTGGCGCAGATCGGCGGCCCAGTCAAGGGCCTCGTCCCGGAAGTGGTTGAGCAGAAGCTGCGCGAAAAACTCGAGCCCGCGTACAAATTCCACGACGAGATGCAGGAAGCGACCGCCCGATCGGCGAGTGGAAAAGAAAAGAAGAAGAGGAAAAAGAAAATATGACAACAGCGATCAGCGAAGCTCTGAAACTCACCGAGCGAATCAACCGCATTGAACCCTCGGCCACGATGGCGGTGGTGGCCGAAGCGGACAAACTACGCGCGCAGGGCATCGACGTTGTAGATTTCGGCGCCGGTGAGCCGCATTTCGCCACGCCGCAACACATCAAAGACGCAGCCATCGCGGCGATTCAAGGTAATTTCACGAAGTACACGGCCGTCCCGGGCACGCCCGAGTTGCGCGACGCCATTGTGCATCGTCACGCGGTGGATTTCGATTCCGATTATCGCCGCGAAGAGGCCATCGCCTCGACAGGCGGCAAGAATGCGCTGTTCAATGCCATTCAAGTGCTCGTCGATCATGGCGACGAAGTGATTTTACCGGTGCCCTACTGGGTCTCCTTCAAGGACATCGTGCGCTATGCTGGCGGCGAGTGCGTATTACTGCAATCGGATGAGGCCCAAGGCTTCCGCGTGACCGCGGAGATGGTCGCAAGGCTGATCACGCCGCGGACCAAGGTCATCATTCTGAATTCGCCATCGAATCCGTCGGGGGCGATCATGAGCCCGGCGGATCTGACGGCGGTCGTTCGCCTGGCGCACGAGCGCGGAATCTGGGTGCTCTCCGATGAATGTTACGTTTATCTGAATTACACGGGGAAGAATTTTTCCGTAGGATCATTGCGGGACTATAAAGAGCGCATCGTGGTGCTGGGTTCGCTTTCCAAGACTTATGCCATGACAGGATGGCGGCTGGGATATGCGCTCGCTCCGGCGGCGGTCGTGAGCGCGATGTCAAAGTTGCAGAGCCAGTCCACTTCAAATCCTACCTCGATTGTGCAGAAAGCGGCGGTGGCCGCGCTCAAGGGACCGCAAGAGTGCGTCGAAGAAATGCGGCGCGAATATATCCAGCTGCGTGACCACGTTGTGAAAGGCTTACGCTCGATTCCGGGCGTGACCTGCACGTTGCCAGAAGGCGCATTTTATGCCTATCCCAACATTTCAGGATTCTTGGGACGCGGCGGGGTGAAATCGGCATCGGATGTGGCGGGAAGGCTGCTTCGGGAAGCGCACGTGGCTACCGTGCCAGGAGAAGGCTTCGGAACTGGCGACCACATTCGCGTTTCGTATGCGACATCGAAGGCGGAACTCGATCGTGGAATTGAACGCATGCGGAAGTTCTTCGCCGCACTGTAGTCGATTTCAGATGGATCAATCGAGGATTGAAGTTTAAGTTCGGCCAAGGCCGTCCCTTCGCGAACGGCCTTTTTATCTGAATATCGTCTACATGGGAAACCTGTATCCATTGCTGATGCTGCCGGCCTTCGACCCGCGCCCCTGGGGCACGTACGATTTGTCGCCTATTTATCCCCGTCGCCGGTTCGAGGAGAAAATTGGCGAAGCGTGGCTTACGGGAGACGATTGCAAGGTGGCCAACGGGCCCCTCGCTGGGCAGACCTTGGCACAAGTCAGCGAGAAGTATCAGCGTGAGCTTGTGGGTGACGCTGCCCGCGATGCGCGGCGCTTCCCTTTGCTGCTGAAGTTCCTCTTTCCTCACGAGAAGCTTTCGGTGCAGGTTCATCCTGACGACGCACATGCGCTTCGCGTCAACCAACCTTGGGGCAAAACTGAGTGCTGGTACGTGGCACATGCCAAGCCCGGCGCGCAGATTGGATTGGGACTCAAAGCCGGGGTCACTGTGGCCCAATTGGAAGCGGCGATCCGGGAGCGACGCGCGGAAGATTTGCTGAACTGGGTCAACGTCTACACCGGGGACATGATTTATGTTGCCGGGGGAACCGTGCACACGCTGGGGCCTGGATCGGTGATCGTGGAGACGCAGCAACAGTCAGACACGACCTACCGTTTGTATGATTACGGCAGACCGCGCGAGTTGCACCTGAAAGACGGCTTGGCCGCGGTAAAGCTGAAGGTGGCTTCCGGAAAAGCACTCAGAGCGGCTCCCGCCCAAATTCGTGGCAGCAATAACCGACGAGCTCGGTTGATAGCTGCTCCATATTTTGTGGTGGACATGTTTGAGACGAAAGATTTACAGGAATTGAACACGCGCGACGAATCGGGCAAGAGTTCTGCGCAGATTCTGGTGGCGGTGGAAGGATGCGGCGTGGTGGAGACTACCGGAGCGGACCCGGTGACACTGGCGAAGGGCGATGCGGTAGTGGTCCCGTCGTCAGTGGACAAATTTACGGTGCGGCCGCAATGGACGCTGGAATTTCTGAAAGCGCGTGTACCGGGAGCCGCCCTGCCCGAACCCGAAACCCGAATGTAGCGATCGACAATCTGACAACGTGGCTAAGAACTCAAATTTCTACCCTGTGATTCTCGCCGGCGGGCGTGGCACGCGCTTCTGGCCTCTGAGCCGGAAAAAGCATGCCAAGCAGTTGTTGGCGCTCGACGGCAAGCAGAGCATGATCCAGCAGACGGTAGCGCGACTGTTGCCGCTGGCCTCATCCCAACAATTCTGGATTATCACCAACCAAGATCTCCGTCCCGCGATCTTGAAGCAGCTTCCAAAGCTGCCAAAATCGCAAGTCCTGGCCGAATCTCTCGGACGCAATACCGCTCCCGCAATTGGTCTCGCCGCGTTTCTGCTGTTGCGCGAAGATTCCCATGCCGTCATTGGCATGTTTCCTTCTGATCACGTGATCGCGGATGAAAAGAGTTATCGCGCAACCATCGAGCGTGGGGTGGAGATTGCAGCCGCGGGAGAAAACATTGTAGTCCTCGGGATCCAGCCCCACCGGGCGGAGACCGGCTACGGATATATCGAAGCGGGTGGCGCCTTCGAGGGCGACGTTTTGCGCGTGCGCCGGTTCACTGAGAAACCCGACGCCGAGAGGGCTGCTGCGTTTGTGGCTGCGGGAAATTATTTCTGGAACAGCGGCATGTTTCTATGGAGCGCTCAAACGCTGGCCGATGCACTCCGCGAATATCTTCCCAAAACTGCACCCCTGCTGGAAGAGATTGCCTCAGCGTTCGGTACGCGCAAGTTTGCATGGACTTTCCGCAAGCTGTACCCGAAATGCGAAGATATCAGCGTGGATTACGCCGTGCTCGAACCGCGCTCGACCAAGGGCGAGAAGGCAGCAAACATTTTCTGCCTCCCTGCAGATTTCGGCTGGAACGATCTGGGCTCCTGGACCGCGCTGCATGAGCATCACACCGCGAAGTCAAGTCCGGCTACGGGAAACGTCATCCATGCTGCGGGCTTGTTCGTGCTGAACGCGAGGGGCAATTACGTGCATGCGCCCAACAAATTTGTTGCCGCCGTAGGAGTAGACGATCTGGTGGTGGTGGATACGCCGGACGCTTTGCTGATTACCACGCGGCAGCACGCGCAGGATGTCGGCAAGGTGGTGAAGCATCTGGATCAGCAGAAGCTGCACAAACTGACATAAGAAAAGGGGTTCGGTGGACCGTGATCGGTATCGACTAAGATCGGCTTTGACCGCTAGCCAGTGATCACTAGACAAGAAACTTCGATGGCTCAAGAAATCAAGTTCGGGACTGACGGTTGGCGCGGCATCATTGCCGATGATTTCACCTTCGATAACGTGCGCCGAGTGGCGGGTGCGATTGCCTCCTATGTCTTGCAGTACGAGGACGGCGCGCGGGGAGTGTTTGTCGGCTACGACACACGGTTTGCGTCGCAAAGCGCGGCACAAATAGCTGCGGAGGTGATTGCCGGTGCTGGCATTCCGGTGAAACTGGCCAACGATTACACGCCTACCCCGGCGGTGTCCTATGCGGTGAAAAACCAAGCCGCCGCCGGCGGGGTGATGATCACGTCGAGCCACAATCCGTGGAACTGGAACGGCGTGAAATTCAAAGGAAAGTTTGGCGGATCCGCAACTCCCGCCATCATGAAGAAGGTGGAAGAAGAGTTGCGCGCCGGCGCGATGCCGGAGGGTGCGAAGGCGGTTATCGAAGAGGTTGATCTCAAGACGCCCTACGTTGCGGCGGTCTGCCGCTTTGCTGATATGGATTTGATTGGCAAAGCCAAATTCAAAGTCGCGATCGATTCGATGTATGGCTCCGGCCGCGGAATTCTGTCCGACATCTTCCGCGATCGCGGAGTGCAGTACATCGCGATCCGCCAGGAAGTGAATCCCCTTTTCCCAGGTATCAATCCTGAGCCGATCGAACCGCACATCGCTCTGCTGCAGCAAACGGTCGTGAAAGAGAACTGCGACGCCGGGCTGGCCACGGATGGCGATGCCGACCGCATCGGGGCGGTCGCGGAAGATGGCAGCTTCGTGGACTCGCACAAAATCTTCTGCGTCCTTCTGCGCTGGCTGCTGGAACGGAAGAAGTGGTCCGGCGACGTAACCCGCGCATTCAATACGACCGGCATGCTCGACCGCATTGCCGCCAAACACGGCCGCAAGATTTACGAAACGCAGATCGGATTCAAATATGCCGCCGATCTGATGATGGAGCACGACATTCTGATCGGTGGGGAAGAATCGGGCGGCATCGGCTACTCGCGCTTTCTGCCAGAACGGGATGGGATCTTGAACTGCCTGCTACTAGCCAATGTGATGGCGGAAGAAGACAAGCCGCTCGGCCAACTGGTAGGAGACCTGCAACGCGAGTTCGGGCCACACTACTACGGACGGCGCGATCTGCACATTCCGGAAGAGCTCAAGCAGAGCGCGATTCGGAGGGCGCGATCGGAGGGTAGCCACAGCCTGGGGCGCTATCGCGTGGTGAAAAAAGAGAATCTTGATGGCGTCAAGCTTTTTCTCGACGCGCCAAGGAATGACAACGGAGCGGAGGCGTGGATTCTGTTCCGCGTCTCGGGAACGGAACCACTGCTTCGTGCCTACGCGGAGGCCGCTTCGCCAGAGTTGGTGGCCGAAATTCTGACTGCCGCAGAGAGTTTTGTCAGGAACGGCGCTTAGCCGGCTGGCCCATTCATGAGCCCACAATTTCACATTTAACGCGGGAGTAATGCGATACTTCTAAGTGAGCATGACTTCCGCTGGAAGCACACCCCCGATTCCAGGTGACTCGCCCGAGGCCCGGCGTTACAACCGGATCCACCGCTGGCTCGGCATCGCCGACTTCGTCATTGGTTCCGCTTTTCTGGTTCTTCTGCTGATCACGGGCTGGTCCGGTTGGTTGCGCGATCTCGCATTGCGCCGTGGATTTCAAAACTATACGCTCGCCGTCTTCCTCTATTTATTCTTCTTGCTTCTGATCAGCAAAGTGCTCGGCTTGGGCCTTGATTACTATGGCTTCCGTCTAGAGAGGAAGTTCCAACTCTCCACGCAAAAGGCTGCCTCGTGGCTGTGGGATGAAGTCAAAGGGTTTCTGGTGGGATTGGTGCTGGCAGGGATCGTGGTGGAGTTGTTGTATTTTATGATCCGGCAATCCCCGCAGCATTGGTGGCTGATCACTTGGGCGCTGTTCATGGGGTTATTCATCCTGTTGGCTCAGCTGGCGCCGGTGGTCCTGTTCCCGATCTTCTACAAGTTCGAGCCGCTGGACAATGAAGACCTGCGACGTCGGCTGGTTCAATTGGGCGAGCGCGCCGGTACACGAGTGCGTGGAGTCTATCGCTGGAAACTTTCGGAGAAAAGCAAGAAAGCGAATGCGGCGCTTACAGGACTCGGCAGCACGCGGCGGATCATCCTGGCAGATACGCTATTGGATAACTATGCTCCCGAAGAGATCGAGGCGGTGCTCGCGCATGAACTGGGCCATCATGTCCACAAGCACATCCTGAAAAGCATTCTGGTGCAGGCGGGAATCACTTTGTTCGGCTTTTGGGTTGCGAACTTTGTGCTGCACTTCGCGGTCGATCGTCATATGTTTGAGGAGCTCTCCGATTTCGCCAACTTGCCTTTGTTGGCGATCACGGCTACTGTGATTTCCCTTCTGCTGATGCCCGCGCTCAATGCTTACTCGCGGTACAACGAGCGGCAGGCCGACCGCTACGCATTTGAATCGATTGCCAACGTCGAGCCGTTTATTTCGTCGATGAACAAGCTGGCGCAGCAAAACCTGGCAGAGCGCACCCCGTCGAAGTGGGTCGAATTGTTATTTCACTCGCACCCGGCAATTTCCAGGCGTGTGGCGGCGGCGGAAGAGTGGAACCGCACCCAAGGCGCGGGCTCGCGGGCATAACAGCCAATCTCACGCGGCCAA
The DNA here is from genome assembly GCA_049584315.1 of Candidatus Sulfotelmatobacter sp. Taxonomy (GTDB): domain Bacteria; phylum Acidobacteriota; class Terriglobia; order Terriglobales; family Acidobacteriaceae; genus Sulfotelmatobacter. Next base: position 80,256 of record JBAUXO010000113.1, read on the forward strand.
AAGAACTAACGGTCGCGCAGAATCTTCGTCACCCGCTGCAAATCTTCTTCCGTGTCCACGCCCACGGAATCGTAAGGCGTTTCTCCCACGGAAATGGGAATTCCGTTCTCCAGGAAACGCAATTGCTCCAACCGCTCACTTTTCTCCAGCGTCGATTCCGGCAGGCTCACAAAAAAGTCGAGCGCGGACTTTCGGTAAGCGTAAAGGCCAAGGTGCTTGAAATAGCGCGGGTCGCGGCCGTCGCGATCAAAAGGAATGGTGGCGCGGGAGAAATAGAGGGCTCGGCCATCTGCTGCGGTCACAACCTTTACCGCACTTGGATTGCGGATATCGTCCGGCGGACAGGGCGTCTTCAGAGTTCCTACTTGAACGGACAAAGCCTTCATCACCTGCAAAAGAGTGGCAATCTGCTCCGGACGCGTAAGCGGTTCGTCACCCTGCACGTTGAGGTAGACATCAGCGGCGACGCAGTTTGAGACTTCATGCACCCGCTCGGTTCCGCTGCGATGACCAGGCGAAGTCATGCGCGTACACCAGCCACGGTCGTGGCAGGTTTCGAAGATCTCCTCGGAATCTGTGGCGATGATTACGTCAGAGAGAAATGGCGATGAGCGAACCGCTTCATAAACCCAGCCAATCAGCGGCTTCCCCGCAATCTCGCGGAGCATTTTGCGCGGCAAGCGGGTTGAGGCGAGCCGAGCAGGAATCACGGCAACGGTTTTCATCCGCCATTAGTTTCCAGTTTTTTGCCGACACTGGCAAGTTTTGAGCCGGACAAATGGAATTCGGATCTGCAAGGCCGGTCGCAGTTTGACACAGTTTTCGAAGCACCCTTAGAATCAAGAGATTGGACATGACGAGCTACTCCAGCCGTTGAGTCCGAGGCAACGGGATTCCGCGAAGTTGCGGCTAATCACTCTCATTGCGTTCCCCAAACTGATGGCGGCGTAGCTCAGGTGGCTAGAGCGACGGTCTCATAATCCGTAGGTCCGTGGTTCGAGTCCACGCGCCGCCACCAATCTTTTCAACAGCTTGCACGAGATCTGGCGGAAGCTCCATTTCCGCTGGTTGCGCGGGACGTGCGGATTGTTGCGCACTTGTTTCTGCCGGCACAAGGAGAGCGGAATGGCGTGGTATTGGCCCAGCCTCGATAGTCCCCAAAGCGCCAAAACCGCTGTGGTGAACGCAGTCGGGGTGAGTGCTTTATTTGCTGTATGGGTATTCTTGACTGCACTTCTAGATGTTTTGCAGCACTCTCGGCGAACCGGACGAGTGTTGCTTTCACTAACTATCGCAGCGACAAGCGTGGTTATTTTTGCCGTGATCGGGTGGGGAATTCATAGGATGTCACGTGTAGCCGCAATAGCAGGAGTCGTGTGGTGGTTGGTATTGTTCGGCCACCGCATTCCTTTTTTGATTTTTACTGCATATCGAACTGGCAACGCTCTGGCATTCATTTGGCCCGGTCTCATTTTTCTTGTCTTGCTGTTCTACGTTATCGCGGTTCGGGCTACGTTCGCGTCTTACCGTAATCTTACGGCCACTCCTCCGGTAGTTGCGCGATAGCTGTCGTATTCAGGCGTGTCTATTGAGAAGGGGTTGTTTCTGAAAGGCGCCATCACCGCGAATCCGCCGGTGGCGCGCCGATGCTCGAACGGCTTCATCAGGAAGATTTCTGCCAGGCGCTTGGCATCGTCTCCGAACTCACATACCAGAAGGAAGGCGGGCCGTCGCTCAGGCAATGCTTCGGGCTGTTCCGCGACGTATCGAGCGCGCCCGTGATCGACCTCGCGCGGCTCCTCGAAGCCGTCATCTAAAACTATCTCGTCGGCAACAACGACGCGCACGGCAAGAATTTTTCGCTGCTCTACAAAACGCTCGAAAAGGGCGGACGTGAGACGAGTCTTTCGCCTCTCTACGACATCGCCAGCACGGTTTATTACCCCGAACTCAGCCGCCACATGGCGATGAAGATCGGGGGGTGAATATTCATCCCAGAAAATCGTGGCGCGCGATTTCGAGCGCCTGGCGGAGGAGGCTGGTCTCGGCAGGCCTCTCGTCCGGCGCCGCGTTCCTGAACTGGCGGACACCGTTGTCGCGTCACTCGCGAACGTGGAGATCGCCCACCCGATCGCCGAGAAGGTTGCGTCGCTTATACGTGAGCGCTGCCAGAAGGCGCGGGGATTTCGTGATGGCAAACCTTGAGAAAGAGCTTTTCACGCCGCAGGTGCGAAAACCTGACGAATTGGAGGGCAACAAGATAGCGCTAGAACTGCGGCGACTACCGATGCGGCTGTGGCCTCGACTTCCCCAGATTTCTCGATAGTCCGCTCTACTAGCGCCGCCCGGACGTTGCGGCTGCCGCTTGCGGAATAGCCCGAGGGGCACGCGCGGGTCTGTATGTGCTGGTGCGGTCTGACAGTGAATATTCCTCGGTTATCGCCGCCGGGCTGCGCCATGCGATAAAGTCGGTTTCGATCTCTGCGTATTTCGTGGGGTGGCATACCGAGCACGTCCGCCTATGTCGGCACAAACTTGGTTTGTTGTTGCTCATAACTCCCCAATCCCACTAGGAATCTAGGCACGAAGATCGAAAGGTCCTTCCCGAACTCGATTGATCGTTTCGTCAGCAATCGCTGAATGCTGACATTGCATCGCTTCACATCGCTGTTGACTCGCTCCTGGACCACTAAACGGCAGGCTTGGGGCAGTCGCCTCTTGTGGGCGTGTCTCCTTGTTCTACTTGCCGGGGGTTCGGGGAGGAAGTTCCTCCTCTTGGTTGAGTTGCGGATCTGGCATGGTTTTGCCGGATTCTGCTGAGCTAAGTTGTTTATTTTCTTTGTCTTTAATCGACGGATCAGAACTCATAATCCGTAGGTCCGTGGGTTCGAGTCCACGCGTCGCCACCAAGTCATTCCGAAACCCTAAGACGGTCGGTCAGAAGCTCCCCGGTCGGGCGTGCCCCGCGGTGCTTCAGCTACGCTGCCGCCACCAATTTACCCTCCCAAAATGTCCCAAATTAGTCATGGGAAAGTGTTACCGAAGTTTTCGGCACAGCCCCCAAGTCATTGTTACAAACCCGGTTAGCTATTTATCCTTGAGGGTGGGATCTCGCACGCTGGCGGGCCGCGGCGGCGCGATGACCTGCACACATGTCCGCCAGCACAAACTCGTGGCGAGGACTGCCCATCGGTGCCCAGGCCTTCGTGGGCCTGGTAATCGCCGCCGGCACCGCGTGCCTGCTCCAGGCCACCATCCATCAGAACAGCAAGAACATAGCAGAATTCATCTGCTATATGGGCATCGCGATCTTGGCGTCGCGCTTACGCGTCAGTCTACCTGGGATCACCGGAACCCTCTCGGTGAACTTCCTATTCATTTTGGTGGCGATTGCCGAGCTGGGATACGCGGAGGCGCTCACTTTGGGTGCGGTTGCCATGGTGGCACAAAGTTTGTACCCCGGCCGGCCCACCGCCATCCAGCTCACCTTCAACGTTTGCGCTGGCTCTCTCTCAACCGCCCTCGCCTATCTGGTTTACCACAACCCTCTATGCAACGAGCTGATCGAGAGCCGCCCGCTGCTGTTGTGCCTAGCGGCTTCGGTCTACTTCATCATCAATGCGGGATCCATTGCTGCGGTAATTTCCTTCAGTGAAGGCAAGCCGCTGCAGACCATCTTGGTGGACTGCTATTTCTGGTCTTTCCCTTACTATCTGGTCGGAGCCGGGATCGCGGGCGCGATCTCGTGGTTCAATCATGCCTTCAATTGGGAAACCTCACTGCTGTTCGCCCCCGCCATTTATCTCATTTACCGCTCCTATCGGCTGTATCTAGGCAAGCTGGAAGATGAAAAAAGGCACGTCGAAGAGATGGCCAACCTGCATTTGCGAACCATCGAGGCCTTAGCCTTGGCCATTGAAGCCAAGGACCAGACCACTCACGACCACTTGCAGCGGGTTCGCATCTATGCGATCGAGGTTGCCAAGGAACTGGGCATTAAGGGCTCCGACCTGGAAGCACTGCACGCCGCCGCGCTGCTGCACGACATCGGCAAGTTGGCCGTACCGGAACACATCATCTCGAAACCCGGGCGGTTAACTCCGGAAGAGTTCGAGAAGATGAAAATTCACACGGTGGTGGGCGCGGAAATTCTGGAGCGGGTTCGCTTCCCTTACCCCGTGGTTCCGATTGTCCGAGCGCACCACGAAAAGTGGGATGGATCCGGCTATCCCTTCGGATTGAAGGGTACGGAGATTCCTATCGGCGCGCGAATTCTTTCTGCAGTCGACTTTCTCGATGCCTTGGCGTCGGACCGGCAGTATCGCCGCGCCATGGCTCTAGACGACGTGATGCAGCGGCTCGCGGCGGAGGCGGGCAAGTCATTCGATCCGAAAGTGGTGGAGGTCCTGAAACGGCGTTACAAGTCTCTGGAGAATCTGGCGAAAGCGAAATCGGCGGAAGATGGCAGCGCATCGCTCTCCGCCGAAATCAAGATTCTGCGAGGGCCGGCGCCAGCTGCGGGATTCGAGAGTGCGGGCGTTTCGGATGCACCGGGGCGGGAAGCGAGCTTCTTGTCTTCGATCGCGGCGGCGCGTCAGGAGGCGCAGAGCTTATTCGAGTTGAGCCAGGATTTGGGAGCGTCGTTAAGTTTGGGTGAAACACTTTCCGTCTTCTCCGTAAAACTTAAACCGATGGTGCCCTACGACGCCATCGCCATATACATCCGGCGTGGCGATGAGTTGATCCCGGAATATGTGAACGGAGACAACTACCGCCTGTTCGCCTCTCTTCGGATTCCAATCGGCGACGGCCTCTCCGGCTGGGTAGCGCAGAACAAGAAGCCGATTGTGAACGGAAATCCTTCGGTGGAACCGGGCTATCTAAACGATCCCGCCAAGTTCAGCACGCTGCGTTCCGCTCTGGCTCTGCCCCTGGAGGGAGTCACGGGTGTGATCGGAGTTCTAGCCCTCTACCGGGCTGAAAAAGACGCGTTTACCACCGACCACTTGCGCATTCTCTTGGCGGTGAGCGGCAAGATGGCTCTGGCCATCGAAAACGCTCTGAAATATCAGCAGGCGGAGAATTCCGCCACCACCGACTATCTCACTGGCTTGCCGAATGCCCGGTCTCTGTTCCTGCAACTCGACCGCGAACTAGCCCGTTGCAAGCGCGACAATGCTTCCCTGACGTTGATGGTTTGTGACATGAACGGCTTCAAGAAAATTAACGACCGCTTCGGGCATTTGGAGGGAAATCGGGTCTTACGTTTGTTCGCTCAGGCGCTGAAAGACAGCTGCCGCGAGTACGACTATGTCGCCCGCATGGGGGGAGACGAATTTGTAGTGATTGCGCCAGGCCTCGCCGCCGACGTCGCCGCCAAGAAGGTAGAGCAAATTCGCCCCCTCGCCCAGCAGGCGGGCTTCGATGTTTGCGGAGAGGACATCCTCTCACTGAGTGTAGGACTGGCCGTATCCCCGGACGACGGCAACGATGCTGAACAGTTGCTGACCGAGGCGGATCGCCGCATGTACATGGAGAAACAGAAACAACCGGTGCAGAAGGATCAGCGCCTGCACACCCGCATGAAATGCCGTCTGACGATCGAACTGCATCCTCAGGGAGACGCGGGGCCGGTGTTCGGGAATCTCATCGACATCAGCCTGGGAGGCTGTTATGTGGAAACCAGCGCTATCCTGACGCCGAGCTCCAACGTGAAAGTGGTCTTTTCTATCGACAACGGGGATTTGACGGCGGAAGGTAGCGTCGCCAGAATCCATCCTGGATCTGGAGTCGCGGTGCAATTCAAGGAGATGAGCCGCGAGTCACGGGAAAAAATGTACCGCATTCTGGAGTTCGTGCAGAGCACGACCACCATGTATAACGACCGCTACCTGCAGAATATTTTCAATCGCTGATTGGTTTAACCCTCCCGCTCCCCAACTTGAAGCCCGGCTTCCCCGCTCGTACACTGGGAGAATGCACGTCCACGCTCACCACGGGCGCGGTCCCACGCGAGTGTTAAAGATCTCGCTGGGCGTAACCCTCGCCTATATCGCGCTTCTGGTGGTGGCCGGCATTCGTGCCCATTCACTGGCGCTGCTCTCTGAGGCTGGGCACAATCTCTCCGACTTTCTGGCTTTGCTGCTATCTCTGGTTGCCGTTTATTTGCAGTCGCGCCCGGCCAGCTCCACCAAGACTTACGGCTACCATCGCGCGGGAGTGCTGGCCGCGCTGGTGAACGCCGTCTCGCTGGTTGCAGTTTCGTTCTTCATTTTTTATGAGGCCTTTCATCGCCTCCAGCATCCGGAACACGTTCAGGCCTCAGTGATGATGTGGGTCGCCGGCGCAGGCGTGGTAATGAACGGGGTGATCGCGCTGCTGCTCTACCGCTCCGGCGGCGACATCAACATCCGCAGCGCGTTGCTGCATGAGGTGGGCGACACGCTTTCCACCGCTGCCGTCATCGCTGGCGGCTGGGCCATCCTGGTCACGGGAGACTATTGGATCGACTCCGCGCTGTCATTCGGGATCGGAGCACTGATCCTCTGGTCCGGCTTCGGCATTGTGCGCGAAACCCTGAATATTTTGCTCGAAGGCACACCGCGCGGGATGAAGCTCGAACTGGTAGAGACCGCGATCCGCTCTATCGAGGGCGTCAACGATGTGCATGATCTTCACGTCTGGAGCATTGGATCGGAAACCCACGCGCTCTCCTGCCATATCGCAATCGCAGATATTCCGCCCTCGGTGAGCGAGCGCATTCTCCGCGACGTGAAAGACCGCCTGCATCATCACTTCCGCATCGACCACACCACCATCCAGTTCGAGCACATGGAATGTGAAGTGGCGCATGGCTGCGTGATGCCGGTTGGCGAGGGCGAAGCGCATCCGCACCACAGCCACTGACGGTTCCTACATTGCCTCGCCGACTTACGAGTTCCCGTTCTGCTTCTCGAAAATCTCCCGCACTCGCTCAATTGTGTCCGCCTCTTCCGCCAACTTGTCGGGCCGCAGCCGCACAATCCGCGGGAAGCGCAAGGCATAGCCGCTGTCATGACGATCGGAACGCATCAGGTTATTGAACGCGACCTCGAGCACGATCTTTGGCTCAATCGTACGCCGGAAACCCTGATCTTCAAGCGTGTGTTCGAGAAACCATTTCGTCATCTCCGCGATCTCGACATCGGTCAGTCCGGAATACGCCTTGCCAATGTTCACCAGGCGATCTTTATTCATATCCCACACACCAAACGTGTAGTCGCTAAGTACGCCGACGCGCTTCCCGTGGCCGAACTCGACCGCGGTCACCACAACGTCTAGCGTGGCCAGCTCGCGCTTCATCTTCAGCCATGATTTTCCACGCTTCCCGGGCGCGTAGCTTGAGGCAAGATCCTTGATCATCAATCCCTCATTCCCGCGAGCCTGCGCAGCCGCAAAAAGTTCTTCGAGTTCCGCGGGCGAAGCTGCCCGAAACATCGGGGCCCGAATGACGCTGTGTGCTGGAACTCCTTCCTCGTTTCCGAACGTAAACTTTCCTTGCGTTCCGATTTTCGCCTGCGCTTTGCGGTGTCCTCTGTGGTTAAGGTTTTTCTTCGCCAGCAACTCATCCAGAATCAGCGCTCGTTCCCGCAGCGTGCGATCAAGGAGCAGCTCACCTCCAGCGTAAAGAATATCGAACGCCAGGTACGCTACAGGATTTTCCTGCAGCATTTTGGCGCTGACTTTTTTACGACCGAGCCGCTGCTGCAGGGTCGAGAATGGCCGGGCCCGTCCAAGTTCTGCGGCTTTTTCTTCCGCTCCTTGAGAGCAAGGTCTATCGATCACCTGCTGGGTTTGCAGCACATCCTGGGGATAGTCCCAAGCTACGATTTCGCCATCGAGAATCACATCCTCGGCCAATCCTGTGAACGCGTCGGGCAACTCGGGAAAGGATTCGGTGATCTCATTCCGCGTTCGCGAGAAAAACTTTACCTCGCCATCTGCGACGTGTGCCTGGGCTCGAATGCCGTCATATTTGTCTTCCACCGCCGCCTCAGCAAAATAACTCAGACCTTCCACGGCAGACTCGATCGGACTGGCGAGCATGAATCCCAAGGGATGAAACATCCTCATCTTCGCCTTCGCCAGCTGGCCCTGGGTTGCCAGCCGAAGCGTCTCTCCCATATCGCCCATGAGCATATTCGCGCGCTGTACCTCCGCCAGCTGACCGCCGTACGCCTGGGCAATCGCCTCCTCCACCAAGCTCTCTTTCAGGCCGATTCGCAGATCACCGGTGATGATTTTGATGATCCACTTGGCTTCCAGTGGCGTCGCCCGCCGCAACAGGTCGCGTACCAGTGCGGTCTTCGGCGCCGGCCCGCGCGCAGCGGCGATCTTCCGAAAGGCAGCGGCAACTTCCAGAATTCGCAGGCCTTGTCCGGGTTTCGCCTCGAGAACCTCTCCGGCCACGGCGCCCAAATCGCCGTGCTTGCGGTAAGCATCGGTGAGCCCAGATTCGTCTTTCCCTGAAAGCTCGGCCACGATTCTCCACAAGAGAGAGCCACCCACCTGCAGGGTCGTCTCCTCCCAGGCGGCAAATGGTCTTCCCGAGAGGAACAGTGTGGAGATCGCTGCTACGTCGGTGGTGCACGATTTCAGGTAGGTGGCGACGAGACCCGTCTTCTGTAGCTTCTTGGTTGTAGCCGCGATGGCCTCGCAGGTTTCAGCTAGCTTGCGCACGTTGGGTAAGATGCTTTCGGAGGATAAACGAGGCCGCTCGGACACCCGATTCGATCCGGGTAAATGGCGCCATTTATATCACTTAGCACGTCGGATCGCCTATAAGAATACCGTCTACTCTGTGGTAATCTAGTGTTTGGTGCGTCGCCGCACCCGGAGCATCTAATTCACGTGCGTTCCCTGCGAAATCTAGTTCGATTCCTGGTCGCTGTCCAACTTCTCCCGGCTCTCGAGAGTGGCGAAGAAACGCTGGTCGGCGGGCAGGCTGTGCTGGAGGGCGTGATGATGCGTTCGCCGCACGCCTGGGCAATCGCTTGCCGTAAGCCTTCGGGCGAAGTAGTTACCTTGAGCGAACCGCTGGAGCGCCCGTCGGAAAAACACAAGTGGATGGCCTGGCCGATCGTTCGCGGCGTGATGACGCTGGGGTATGCCATGTCGCTGGGATACCGCGCCTTGCGCTTCTCGGCGAATGTAGCAATCGAAGAGGTGATGCAAAACGAGTCAACAGACGCCTCGACCATCCCGTCAAAGCCAGGCGAAGCGGAGCCGATCCAGCCGCTGGAATCGTCGTTGCAGACTCGGCAGAAAGCCGCCACCATCAGCGGATGGCTGGCCGCGGGGAACATCATCGTCTCGTTGGCATTCTTCATCTTCATGTACAAGTACTTGCCTCTGCTGGCGGCAACGGAACTCAAGAAGTACAATCCGGCTCTTGGCGGCCAGATTGTCTTCAACCTGATTGATGGCGTGGTACGCCTGGTTTTGTTCTTACTCTTCATCTGGGGAGTTTCACTGTTCCCCGATATTCGACGGGTTTATGAATATCACGGCGCTGAACATAAGACCGTATTTGCCTTCGAGAATGGCGATCCGCTCGAGACCGCGGCGGTGCAGAAGTATTCAACTTTCCATCCCCGCTGCGGCACCAGCTTTCTGATGACGGTGATGCTGATCTCGATCGGCTTCTACATGCTGATTCCGTTCACCACATTCTGGGCACGCTTCGCGTCGCGCATTGCCCTGCTACCCGTGATTGCCGGGGTCTCCTACGAAATCATCCGCTTCGCCGCCAAGCATCGCGGCTCGCTCTTCGCGCTGATGACCGCTCCTGGCCTGTGGCTGCAACGCATTACCACACAACCTCCATCCGATGAGCAGGCACAATGCGCCATCGTTGCGCTCGATCATGCCATGGCTCTAGAAAAAGATAACGGCGGCGAACTCGTAATTGCCTAGCGGCTCCGCCGCGAATATTTCTCTCCTCTCATTCCTAATCTACAATGCCCTAGAGACGTCGGTAGCTACGTCTGGCCGCTCGACACGGCTCCGGCGAAACTGAGGCATAGGATGCTACGCCTCTACGAAAGCACTCCATGTTTGAACGTTTGGACCAAATCGAAGCCCGCTACGAAGAGTTGACTCGAGTTCTCGCCTCGCCGGATATCGTTAACGATTCGGCGAAATACCAGAAGACGGCCAAGGCGCACAGCGAAATCGCGCCCGTAGTTGAGAAGTATCGCGAGTACAAGGACCTGACCCGTGGCATAGCCGAGAGCAAGGCCATGTTGGCGGAAGAAGAGGATCCAGAGATGCGCGCCTATGCCCAAGAAGAGCTCAACAAACTGGAGCCGCGCGTCGGGACCATCGAAGAAGAACTCAAAGTTTTGCTCCTGCCCAAGGATCCGAACGACGAGAAGAACATCATTCTCGAAATTCGGGCTGGAACCGGAGGAGACGAAGCCACGCTCTTCGCCGCGGAGATCTTCCGCATGTACACGCGTTACGCGGAAACGCAGCATTGGAAAGTTGAGGTGCTCTCTTCTTCGGAGTCGTCGGCCGGCGGCTTGAAGGAAGTCATCGCCATCATCGAAGGCAAGCGCGTTTATTCCCAGCTTAAGTACGAGAGCGGCGTGCACCGGGTGCAGCGTGTGCCTGCGACTGAGCAACAAGGGCGCGTCCATACCTCGGCAGTCACGGTGGCGGTGTTGCCCGAAGCGGAAGATGTGGACATCAAGATTGAAGCGAAGGACCTGCGCATTGATACGTTCTGCTCATCCGGTCCGGGCGGGCAGTCGGTCAACACAACCTACTCAGCGGTGCGCATTACGCATATTCCCACCAATACGGTGGTGAGTTGCCAGGACGAAAAATCGCAGATCAAGAATCGCGAAAAAGGTATGCGCGTGCTGCGCTCTCGCCTGTACGAAATCGAGATGGAGAAGCAGCAGCAAGCGCTCGCGAAAGAGCGAAAGGCCATGGTGGGTTCCGGCGACCGCAGCGAGAAGATTCGGACCTATAACTTCCCGCAAAACCGTCTTACCGATCATCGCATCGGTTTTACCATCCACCAACTCGAAGCCGTGATGGATGGTAAGCTGCAGCCACTCATCGAAGCGCTAACCACGCACTACCAGGCCGAGAAGTTGAAGGAAGAGGGTGCGACGGTGGCGTAAGGCTGCGGCTGGCATTCAGCTTCCTTGGATCCGCGCTCCTTACGGCTAGCGGTGGCGGCAACCCGCAGGGACTGATTCAGCAACTAAGGTGCACTATGTCGAACGGCAATTCTCGATCTCTGCTGGCGCTCGCTGGCTTCGGATTGGCAACCGCTGGGGCCGCCTGGTACGGCACCCGTTATAGCCGCAAGGAAAGCCGCGCCGCTTGGTATCGCGACCTCGACAAACCCAGCTTTACTCCACCCAAGAATGTATATCCCGTAGTCTGGACCACGCTTTACGCCATGATCGCGTGGTCGGGATGGCGTATCTGGAGCGCCGCTCCGTCTCGCGAGCGCAACCATGCGTTGCGTCTGTGGATTTCGCAACTTGCCACCAACGCGAAGTGGTCGAAGCTCTTTTTTGGCGAACATAGTCCGACGCTCGCGCTGACTGACGCCATCGCGCTGGAGGGTATGATTTTTGCCTACATCAAAGCGGCTCGAAAAGTGGACCGCGCGGCCGCCGATGTTTTCCTCCCCTACGCCGCCTGGGTTGCCTTCGCCGCAGTGCTCAATTCGGAAATCGCCAGGCTGAATCCACGCGAGGCGTAAAGAGCTTTGGGAGCTTTTCTCATTTTTATTTTCTCCTCCTGTGCTGCGCGTGTGTTGAAATGATGCAGTGCGACTGAAAGCTGAACTCTTGTCCGGCGTCGATCGTCTGACCGAAGCGAAGGTGCCGTCGCCCCGCATGAACGCGGAACTTCTGCTGATGTTCACTTTGGGATGCGATCGGGCTTACCTATACGCGCACCCCGAACGCGATCTCACTTGCGGCGAAATTGCTCGGTACCATGCCGCGCTGTCGGAACGCTCCCGTGGAGTTCCGGCCCAGTACATCACCGGTCATCAAGAATTTTGGGGCATGGATCTCATTGTGACACCTGCGGTGCTGATCCCTCGCCCCGAGACCGAACACGTCGTCGAGACGGTTCTAGAACTCGTCCACAGGAAAACGGCGGACGGCGAGGAGCACCCGCACCAGGCAACTCCCCGGTGCATTATCGATGTGGGAACAGGATCGGGCAGCATCGCTTTGGCGCTCGCGAAGGAATTGCCGCAGACGGAGATGCACGCGACCGACATCTCCTTAGCCGCTCTCGAAATCGCGCGCGCCAATGCCGTGCGCCATCAACTGGAATCGCGCATTCACTTTCACCGAGGAGACTTGCTAGAAGGACTCCAAGAAAACACATTCGATCTCATCGTCTCCAATCCTCCCTACGTGGGCGAAGCGGAGGAAGATCAGGTCCAACTTGAAGTGCGAAAGTTCGAACCGCGCAGCGCCGTCTTCGCCGGCCACCGTGGAACGGAGACGATTGCCCGCCTGATTCCGCAGAGTGACGCTGCGTTGCGGGTTGGCGGCTGGCTCGTGATGGAGATCAGTGGAACCATCGTGGACGCCACGAAACGTCTGCTGACCGGATGGGAAGACATTCGAATCGTCAAGGATCTGCAAGATATTCCACGGGTGGTCGCAGCGCGAAAGAAAATCTGAGGACCGCCTTTTTGGACGGCCGAGAAACCGCAGGGCGGCACACTTCCAGGAAAGTTACGCCTATAACAGTGGCACCACCGCCGGTTGAATCTCTTCCACGTCCACAATATTGGTGGGATAGTTACCCGTGTAGCAGGCAGAGCAATAGGAGGTTTTCTCTCCGTTGCCGCAGGCTTTCTTGAGCCCTTCCAGGGAGAGATAAGCCAGGGAATCCGCGCGAATGTACTGGCGAATCTCGTCGATCGATTTGTTGGCGGCGATCAGCTGATTTTTCGAGGGCGTATCCACGCCGTAGTAGCAAGGAGAAATCGTCGGCGGACAAGAGATGCGGAAATGCACTTCCTTCGCTCCCGCGTTGCGAATCATGCGAACGATCTTACGGCTCGTGGTGCCGCGCACAATCGAATCGTCGATGAGCACCACGCGCTTCCCTTGCAATAGCGACCGCACGGGATTCAGCTTTAGCTTCACGCCAAAATCGCGCACACTCTGGCTCGGTTCGATAAACGTCCGCCCAACGTAGTGATTACGAATCAATCCAAAGCGGAACGGGATTCCGCTCTCGGCTGCATATCCCACGGCCGCGGTCACGCCCGAATCTGGCACTGGGACGACGAGATCGGCCTCGACCGGCGCTTCGCGCGCCAACTGCCGTCCTAATTCTTCACGACTCGTTTGTACGGCCCGGCCAAACACGATGCTGTCCGGGCGCGAAAAATAGACATGCTCGAAGATGCAGCTGGACTGCGGCGCAGCGGTGGAATAAAAACGCGACGTGATTCCTTCCGAGCCCACCACGATCAACTCACCCGGCTTCACGTCGCGCTCGTAGGTTGCGCCAATCAGATCGAAGGCGCACGTCTCGGAGGCAAAGACGATGGTGTCGCGTTTCTGGCCTTCCAGTGCCGGAATCCGCCCCATGGCTAGCGGACGGAAGCCGCGCGGATCGCGGGCTGCAACGATCCGGTCCGGACTCATGACCACCAGCGAAAAGGCGCCGTCCACACGCCGCAGCGCGTCTGCAATGGCTTCCGGCAGCGTATGCTCCCGCGAAAGCGCGATCAGATGAACGATGACTTCGGTATCGCTGTTCGTCTGGAAAATCGATCCCTGACGTTCCAAACGGTTGCGAACCTCGACAGCGTTCACCAGGTTGCCGTTGTGCGCCACCGCAATCGATCCCTTATTCGAGCCCACCAGAATCGGCTGGGCGTTTAACAGCGCTGAATCGCCGGCCGTCGAGTAGCGCGTGTGCCCAATGGCCAGAGTCCCGCGGATCTTCGACAGCACGTCTTCGGTGAAGATATCGGCGACCAGGCCCATCGCCTTATGCACGCGGGAAGCCAGGCCGTCCGAGGTGACAATCCCTGCCGACTCCTGCCCGCGGTGTTGCAGCGCGTGCAGGCCCAAGTAGGCGAGTTTCTCCGCTTCGGGATGAGCAAAGATCGCCACCACCCCGCATTCGTCATGGAATTTATCGAAAGACATTCAGCTCCTGGCCCTTCGTTCTAACTTCACTCCGCAGCCACAGCCTCCGGCTCAATTCGCAACGCCGACTCCAATGCACCTTCGTAGACCGCGCTCAGTTCCGCAACCGCAGCGGAAACGATCGACCTTCCTTCGAGCCTAATTTCCAGCCGCTCCGGAATCGTCTCTCCGAGCACATCTGCAGCGATCCCATGTTGAGCGGCTGCATGTTGGATTCGAGAAACATTTCCCGGGTCGCATGACAGCACAATACGGCTTGCATCCTCTCCGAACAACAGAAACTCCGCTGGCAAACCGTTCCCGGCGAGGTCTACGCGCGCACCCACACCTCTCGCCAACGCCTTTTCGGCCAAGGCAACGGCCAACCCACCATCGGAACAGTCGTGTACGGATTCCACCAATCCCTCCAGAATCAATGCGATCACGGCTTTCTGCAAAGCGGCTTCCTGCTCAAGGTCGAGCTCCGGAGGATATCCCCACAAAGCGCCCAGAATTTCTTTGGCGTATTCCGACGAACCGAACTCACTTTCCACATCGGTGATATTGGCGGGTTCGCCCGCCCGCAACAGCACGACCGTGCGCCCGCTAACGGCGAAGTGCATCCTGGCGGCCTGATGTACATCGTCCAGAATGCCCACCACTCCGAGCACCGGCGTGGGATAGATGCCTTCGCTGAGCGTCTCGTTATAGAAGCTGACGTTGCCGCCGGTGATGGGAATCTCCAACTCCTCGCAGGCCTTGGTGATGCCATCGATGGTTTGCGAGAACTGCCACATGATGTGCGGCTTTTCGGGATTGCCGAAATTCAGGCAATTGGTCGCACCTACGGGAGTCGCTCCGGAACAAGCCACCTTGCGCGCAGCTTCAGCGACGGCGTGCATCGCGCCCAGCCGCGGATCGAGATAACACCAGCGCCCATTGCCATCGAGCGCCATCGCCAGTCCGCGTTGCGATCCTTTGATGCGAATCACACCCGCGTCGTCCGCGCCCGGCGCCTCAACCGTGTTGGTTTGCACCATGTGATCGTATTGCTGCCACACCCAGCGCTTACTGCAGATGTTCGGGCTGGCAAGAAGACGCTTCAGATTTTCTGTGAGGTCACCGCTAGCGTTCAGCTTGATGTTCCCGGGCATCTCGCGCGGCACGGCCGGTTCCCATCGCGCCAGCGGACGCTGATACACGGGCGCGTCGTCGGTGAGCGCCTGATTCGGGATCTCGACAACTACCTCACCGTGATGCAGTACGCGCAATTTGTTATCGGTTGTGACTGTGCCGATCTCGACTGCATCGAGGCCCCACTTTTCAAATACGCGGAAGACTTCCTGCTGACGGCCCTTCTGCGCGACCAACAGCATGCGCTCCTGCGATTCACTCAGCATGATCTCGTAAGGAGACATGCCGGTTTCACGCTGTGGAACCCGGTCGAGTTCGATCTCGATACCGACCCCCCCGCGCCCCCCCATTTCGCAGGTCGAGCAAGTCAGTCCGGCGGCGCCCATATCCTGAATGCCGACGATTGCCCCGGTCTGCATGGCTTCGAGGCAAGCCTCCAGCAACAACTTTTCCAGGAACGGATCGCCCACCTGCACATTGGGACGCTTCGCCTCCGATGCCTCGCTGAATTCTTCACTGGCCATCGTCGCACCGTGGATACCG
Organism: Candidatus Sulfotelmatobacter sp.; assembly: GCA_049584315.1. Lineage (GTDB taxonomy): Bacteria > Acidobacteriota > Terriglobia > Terriglobales > Acidobacteriaceae > Sulfotelmatobacter. The sequence continues at coordinate 96,107 of JBAUXO010000113.1, forward strand.
TCGCGGCCGGTTTTGGCGCCGACAAAGATCACGGGATTGCCTTCGCCGGCAGCCCGAGCGTAAAAGATTTCATCCTTCCGAACCAGGCCCAACGCAAAAGCATTCACCAAGGGATTGCCGGAGTAACAGGGCTCAAACTTCGTCTCGCCCCCCAGATTGGGGACGCCGAAGCAGTTGCCGTAAGAAGCGACGCCGCCGACCACTCCCTCGAGGATAGAGTGATTCTTGCGGATCTCCGCTGCTGCGGGGACAGCCGCCGCCCCGGGCTGTCCGTTCGTGATCGGTCCAAACCGTAGCGAATCCATCACCGCCACCGGTCGTGCGCCCATTGTGAATATGTCGCGCAGAATTCCGCCCACGCCGGTGGTTGCGCCTTGGAAGGGCTCGATGAACGACGGGTGATTGTGGGATTCGATTTTAAAGGCGCAGGCCCAGCCATCTCCGATGTCGATAATGCCAGCGTTCTCTCCCGGACCCTGCAACACTCGCTTGCTGCGCGTCGGCAAGCGTTGCAAGTGCACGCGCGACGACTTATAGGAACAATGCTCGCTCCACATCACGCTAAAGATGCCGAGTTCGGTGAGAGTCGGCTCGCGCTGCCCGAGAAGCCGTTTGATCTTGTCGTACTCATCGGGAGTGAGGCCGTGCTGCCGGAGGATATCCAGCGAAAAAGCAGAGGTCATGGCGGTGGTCATGGAGAGACTCTATTGTCGCATCTGCGGGAGAAGTCGTCATCCCCATTTGTTGAAGATTCAATTTTTCAATGGCGAACCCGTTTCCGGTAATATCCAGCCAGATGAAATCGATGATAGTGGGAACGGCAGGGCATATCGATCATGGCAAAACCGCGTTGGTCAAGGCTTTAACCGGGATCGATGCTGACCGCCTCGAGGAAGAGAAGCGGCGAGGCATCACCATTGACCTGGGCTTCGCCCACATGGACTTGCCCGCTCCGAATGGCGGGAGTACAAGCGGGGAAACGCTGCGGCTGGGCTTTGTCGACGTTCCCGGGCACGAGCGCTTTGTGCGCAACATGCTTGCAGGTGTCGGCGGTATCGATCTGGTGCTGCTGGTCATCGCTGCCGATGAAGCGATCAAGCCGCAGACGCGGGAGCACTTCGACATACTCCAACTGCTGGGCATCCAGCGTGGCATTACCGTACTCACGAAGTCTGATGCAGTCGATGCCGAGACGCTCGAGGTCGTCCGCCTGGAAGTGGAAGAGTTTCTGCGCGGGAGCTTCCTCGAAGCGCCCCAATCCCCCATCATCGCGGCGAGCTCTCGGACTGGCGCCGGACTGGATGAGCTAAAGCAGGCGATGTTTGCGAAAGCGGCCGAGGTGCAGCCGAGGGACGGTCGCGCGATCGCCCGCCTGCCGATCGACCGCGTGTTCACCATGAAAGGGTTTGGGACCGTGGTGACCGGAACCCTGGTGGCGGGGACAATTCGCCGCGAAGAAGAGTTAGAAGTCTTTCCTACGGGACGGCGCGTGCGCGTGCGCGGCGTGCAAGTGCATGGACAGGCAGCGGACGCGGCCATCGCCGGTCAGCGGACCGCTCTGAACCTCGCCGGGGCAAGCACGGAGGATCTGGCGCGAGGCATGACGCTTGCACCCCCTCGAACATTCGAGACGACCCGACGCGCCGACATTTCGCTGCGTTTGCTGGCTTCGGCGGAGCACGGGTTGAAAGACCGGGCCCGGGTGCATTTTCACTCCTCCACCATGGAAACTGTGGCGGAGGTTTCACTCCACGGACCGAAAAGGATCCCTCCAGGCGACCATGCGTTCGCGCGGCTCAAACTGCCGGAGGCGGCGCTGCTCCTGCCCGGAGACCGTTTTATCCTGCGGCAGTTTTCGCCGGTGGTAACCATTGGAGGCGGGATGGTGCTGGACGCTTCGCCGGTTGGACGCACGCTCGCACCGGCCGACTTTCTGCAGATTTTGGCTAGAGGAAACGCGGAGGCGATTCTGACCGCCCGGATTGAGCGACGCCATCACGCCGGAATCCCACTCTCTAAGCTCGTGGCCGAGACTGGTTGGTCCAGGGCCGTCGTGGAAACTCGACTGGATCAAATGGCCCGCACAGGTGCCGTGGTGCGAACCGGCGACTGGTTCTTGCACGCGCCCGCGTTCGACAAGCTGAAATTAGGCCTGCTCAGCGCGGCGGAAATCTTCCATCGAAAGAATCCTCTGGTGGGTGGGATCAGCAAAGAGGAATTGCGCACGCAGATGGACACAGCACCAGACGTTTTTGAAGCAGTCGCAGCCTCGCTGCAAGGGGAGATCGAGATGATCGGCGATCTTGTCCGTCTGGCCGGTCACGGCGTGGTGATGAAAGATGAAGAAGCCGAATCGAGAAAGAAAATCGAAGAGGCTTTTCGCTCGGCTGGACTGAAAGTACCCGCTCTGCATGATGTGATCGCCGGACTGAAGATCGACAAAATACGGGCGCAGAAAATCGTCACCCTGCTGCTGCGGGAAACGCGCTTGATCAAACTCTCTGATGAATTGGTTTTTCATCGCAGTGCCCTGCTGGCGTTGCGGCAGCACGTGGCCGCGTACAAGGCGAGGTCGGCGACCATTGACGTTACAAAGTTTAAGGAGTTAACCGGCGTGAGCCGCAAATATGCGATTCCGCTGCTGGAATATCTGGATCGCGAGCGGGTCACGCGGCGTGTAGGAGATGCGCGAGAAATTCTTTAGCCACGGATTTCCACCCATCTTCAGGGATAAAACCAGCATCTAGCTCTATCCGTTCCCAATCCGTGGCAATCGTTAGATTCTTTCTTCCGGAAACTCCAATTCCAATCCCAGCGGATCAGTCAGCCGATTCGTGAGGTTCGCCAACCCAGCCAGCATGTGCACATCGACGATTTCGGGATCGGAAAACTTTTTCTTTAACTCGTCGAAGTCGGTTTGCGTAATCTCGTGGGGTGCACGCGTCAACTTCTCGACGTAAATTAGAACAGCCCGCGCTCTCTCACTGTAGCGCGAATAATTCCCTGCCTCGAGCGCAACCCAGTCCTCGGCAGTAAGCCCGGCGCGCTTCGACGATGCGACGTGATGCTGCGTGCAATAGCGGCATCCGTTAATAAAAGAAATGCGGAGATAAATGAGTTCATACAACTTGCGGTCGAGGGAGCGTCCCACGCTGGCGTAGAAGCTTAGAAAATTCTTAAGCATCTCAGGACGATGCGCCAGCGCCTTCTGTACATTGCCGGGCTTGCCGCGCAATACCGTGTCGTAAATCTGGCGAACCTCCGGAGATGCGCTCTCCGGGGCAATCAGGCTGATGCGTGCCATCGAATCCTCCAAAATCGTAGGCCGATTTTTCCACATGATAGATGAATTGTGGAGGCCGCGCGATGAGAGGCTCGGGCTCCAGGAAACCGCCGGGAATGCCAAAACATTCTTTGAGCAGGTTTCGGGTCTGGCGCAGGAACCCGGCGACTTCAAGGCGCTCGCCGCACTGCAACCGCCCGGAAGATGTTACTCAGTGCGGACTCAGTTTATGTCGAGTTCGACGGCAGGCGGATGAATAACGCCGCGCACCTGGCCAGCCTACAGTCGCAAGCAAAACATCCCGAGCGGATCGGGAGCGAATCCATGGACGTTGACCTTTATGGTGTGGTTGCCGTGGTGAATGGCGTGTACCGTGAAACCGGCACTAAGAGTGGACAGCCTTACACGCTTCGGGAACGCTTTGTGGACACATGCGTCCGCCAGAACGACAGGTGAGTGGGTGTGGCGAGTCAATCGACGCTGGCCAGCCGGTAGGACAATCGCTTTCGACGAGACCGTTCGTGAGCCGCTAGGATTTCTCCCTCGCGCTGCACTCCATTCTTCCTGCTACGATCAGAAAGATGCGCACCGTTAGGATCATTGGAGCCGGATTGGCCGGGTCGGAGGCGGCCTGGCAATGTGTGCGGCAAGGCGTGAACGTCGAGTTGTTCGAGATGCGGCCGGTACGGTCGACGCCGGCGCACCAGACGGCGGATTTTGCCGAGCTAGTGTGTTCGAACTCTTTGAAGTCCGATTCTGAGAACACGGCGCCATGGCTCCTGAAGGAAGAGATGCGGCGGGCCGGGTCGCTGCTACTGCGGATTGCTCGGGAGTGTGCGGTTCCGGCGGGACATGCGCTGGCAGTGGATCGAGTCACCTTTGCCGCGAAGGTAACTGAGTCCATTTCACGGGAAGCGAAAATCACGGTACGACGGGAGGAAATCCTGCAAATCGAGGAGAGTGGCGAACACGTCACCATCATCGCCACTGGGCCGTTAACCTCGGAGACCCTGGCCGAGGAGATTGCGCGACTGAGTGTCGGGCCCCAGCGATCAACCCTCGAGCAGGCTAGTGCGCCGCTCCCCCCAGACAGTTCCAATTCGCATCTCTATTTTTACGACTCCATCAGTCCGATCGTAGAAGCGGATTCGATTGATATGTCGCGCGTCTATATGGCGGCGCGCTATGACAAAGGTTCGGCAGACTACATTAACTGCCCCATGACGCGCGAAGAATACGATGGCTTTTATGATGCTCTCTCAGCCGCGCAGTCAGTCGAGGGGCGCGATTGGGAGAAGCTGAATTACTTCGAGAGCTGCTTGCCGATCGAGGAGATTGCCCGGCGTGGGCGCGATACGCTGCGTTTTGGACCGATGAAACCGGTGGGGCTGAAGGATCCGCGTACCGGACGAATGCCTTACGCCGTAGTGCAACTGCGGCAGGAAAACCTCCGGGCGGACTCCTACAATCTGGTGGGCTTCCAGAATCATTTGAAGTTTGGCGAGCAAGCGCGCGTTTTGCGCATGATTCCAGGACTGGAGAATGCGCGATTTTTGCGCTATGGCCAGATTCACCGCAACACCTACATCAACGGACCGGCGTTACTGCGAGAGACGTTACAGATGAAGGCCTATCCGCGAGTTTTGTTTGCGGGGCAAATCTGTGGAGTCGAAGGATACGTCGAATCGATTGCAACTGGTCTGATGGCTGGGAGGCAGGCGGCGGCTCTGGTTCGCGGAAATGAGCCGCTGCTGCCGCCCCGCACAACCGCCTTCGGATCGCTGACGCACTACGTGACTCAGGCAGACGCGAAGAATTTCCAGCCGGCAAATATCACCTTTGACCTGTTGCCTGCTCTCGAGAAAAAGATTCGTGATCGCAAGGAGCGGCACCGAATGCAATGCGAACTGGCACTGAAACACTTTGACGAATGGATGAAAAGGACTCGAGAAACGGTAGGAGCTTGAGCCACGAAGCCGGTAGAAAACGAGAACCCAGAAATGTCTGGAGCGGAGATCGAGATCCGTCGCGCCTTTCCGGAAGATGCTTCTACGATCGCCGCGGTGCTGCTCGACTCGTTCATAGAGTTCAAGAGCCTCTATTCAGACGGCGGTTTTGCCGCAACCACTCCAGGTGCGGAGAAGGTGCGGGCGCGCATGCAGGAGGGCCCGGTTTGGCAGGCACTGCGCCGGGGCGCCGTGTCCGGCACGATCTCAGCCGTGGTGAAGACTGATTCAGCCTACATTCGGGGTATGGCGGTGTTGCCCTCGGCGCGCGGATCGGGCGTCGGAGTTGCCTTGTTGCAGCGTGCGGAAGATTGGGCCATGCGGCAGAGATGCCTTCGGCTGTTTCTAAGTACGACTCCCTTTCTCAGTTCTGCCATCGGTCTGTATGAAAGGTCCGGCTTCCGGCGCGTCGAGGAAGGTCCGCACGAGTTGTTTGGCACGCCTCTTTTCACCATGGAGAAAAATCTCGTAAGTTCGAAATAGGTATGGTTGCGCGCAAGCCGTGGGCTTCCGCTTTCTCTTTCAGCACAACCCTGCGCCAAACCCCCAAGACCACTGCCAGCGAAGCGGTGCGAATTTCTTGCAACAAACTTCTCCTCGGATGCGTATCCCATAGCAGCAGGAAACCTGCAGGGCAGGGTTACTTTCCCTGTTCGCTCGCGTCCAATCAGAGAAGCGCGATGACTTTGCGAGACCTCGTTATCGATGTGGTGCGCACTCTCTGGGCGCACAAGCTGCGTGCGTTCCTCACCATGTTTGGCATTGCCTGGGGAATTGTATCGATCGTGCTGATGGTGGCGGCTGGAGAAGGCTTGCGTAAGGGCCAAGAAGAGCAATCGAAAACTCTGGGCAAAGACGTAATGATCGTATTCCACGGCCGTACCAGCCTGCAGGCAGGCGGAACTCACGCAGGACGACTAGTGCACTGGGATGATCCGGATGTGCCGGTGGTGCAGGCGGAAGCGACGGATTGTGAATATGCGATCCCGGAACTGGAGCAAGAAACGGTTCTGACGCATAGCAATTTCAACAATGCGTCTCTTACGGTAACCGGATCGTACCCGCAGTTTAGTGAGATTCGCAGCCTCAATGTCGGGCTTGGGCGCTTTTATGACTGGGACGACATGCGCGAGGCTCGGCGCGTTGCCTTCTTGGGCTCGGACGCGGCCAAGCAGTTGTTCCCCGGTCGCAATCCGGTGGGCGACAACGTTTATTTGAATGACTTCCCTTTCGTCGTGATCGGAGTGATGCAAAAAAAGAAGCAGGATTCCAGCTATGACGGATGGGACGTGAACAAGGTTTTCATTCCATTCTCCGCGATGCGGCGCGACTTTCCCGACAAGCCTCCCGCAACACCCTCGACGTTTGATCAATTGCTGGTGACGCCAAAATCCGTCGAGCAGCATGAGGCCTGCAAGCATGAGGTGCGGGTCGCGCTGGCCCGCATGCATCGCTATGATCCGAATGACAAAGAGGCCTGTCCCATCTGGGACACGGTGCAGGAGGCCAAGGCGTTCCGCCAGATGACGGACGGCATGAAATATTTCTTGGGTGCGGTCGGGATCGTGACGCTGCTGCTGGGCGGTCTTGGCGTGATGAACGTGATGCTGGTCGCGGTGCGGGAACGGACTCGTGAAATCGGCGTACGAAAAGCGATCGGCGCACCAGCGGGAACCATTCTGCGTCAGTTCTTCGTCGAGGCCTTGATCATTGCCTTGCTCAGCGGGGCGATTGGTCTCGGGGTGGCATTCGGATTCTGCGCGTTGGTAAACCTATTGCCCATGCCGGACTATTTTGCTGGGCTGATTCCAGACTGGACGTCCGGCCTTGTGGCTGCGGGATTGCTAGGAGCGGTTGCAGTAGGTGCGGCTTTGTATCCCGCGCGGAGAGCGGCATCGATCGACCCTATCGAGGCGCTGCGTTACGAGGCCGGGGGATAGCAAATGCTCATGGAGATCATTTTCGAGGCGTGGATCGCATTGAAGCGTAATCTCACGCGCAGTTTCCTGACCATGCTCGGCATCGTGTGGGGGATTGCGACCGTTACCCTGTTGATCGCCTACGGCAGCAGTTTTCGCAGCATCCTGGTGCATGGGTTCGACGCCTTCGGCAAGAGCGTAGTGATTTGCTGGCCCCAACAGACGAGTGAACAACCGGGCGGGCAGCGCGCCGGGAAAAAAGTTGTGCTCGAGCAGGCAGACGTGGACATGATCAAGGCCACCGCGCCGCTGGTGAAACATATATGCCGAGAGACGGTTAATCGTCCGGGAATTTCTTACGGCGACCGGATGGTGGGAACGGCCGCGGTTCGAGGGGTTTGCCCGGAATACGGTGAGATGCGGAACGAAGTACCCACGGAGGGGCGCTGGCTCGATGCGGCTGACGAACTGGAGCGGAGACGTGTGATCTTTCTGGGTGGGCGCACCCGGGAACAGCTTTTCAGCGGCCGCCCAGCTGTGGGAGAGACGGTGGAGGTTGGCGGCGTGCGCTTTACCGTCATCGGCGTGATGGCGCGCAAGATTCAGCTCAGCAATTATTTCAGCAGCGACGATGACTCGGCCTGGATTCCCTACTCGACGGCCGGCGATTTATGGAACACGCGTTACGCCGCGGTACTGGTGTTTGAGCCGATCGCGCCGCAATTTGAAAAAAAGGCGATGGCGCAGGTGCTGGCTGCGGTGGCTACGCGGCAAAACTTCTCGCCCACGGACCCGAAAGCCTTCCAGATGTTTGGACGCGATGAATTTCGTCCGGTGATCGATGCATTAACCATTGGCTTGCAAGTGCTGCTCGCTTTCGTCGGAACCCTAACCCTGGGCATCGGCGGGGTGGGTGTAATGAATATCATGCTGGTCTCCGTGGACGAACGCATTCGCGAGATCGGTCTACGACGCGCGCTGGGAGCGCAGAAGAGCCACATCAAACTGCAATTTCTGGCGGAGACGTTGTTAATCATGATCCTGGGCGGCGCGATTGGCGTGGCGCTCTCCTATCTCATCGCTTGGGCCGTCGGAACCTTGCCGATGATGGGGCCGCTTTTTGAAGACGACTCCGGGCGGGGCGACATTCACCTGCGGATTTCAATCATGACCGTATTGCTTTCGAGCGCGGTGCTGTTGGTTATCGGCGTGATCAGCGGACTGGTTCCGGCATTGCGGGCCTCCAAACTCGATCCGGTTGAGGCCCTGCGGTACGAGTGAACGTCAGCCAGAATTGATTTGATCTGCGCCATGTTTCGCAGTACCTTGCTGCTGAGTCATTCGCAGCCCGAGGTGCGTTTTGCCGATCTCCGCCGTAGATACAATCAGCCTTGCTGTTGAACATACGAAGCAGCAGCTCTTCAGACCATTCCGCTTTGGTCAGTGGACCAAACTTGCCGTGGTCGGACTAATGGCCGGCGAACTTGGCTCTGGCGGCGGATTCAACGGTTCCACCTTCCACCTTCCTCGGCACACCGCGAACTCGCCGCACTCTCTCGGTGGAAGTCTTTCGGGAATCGATCCCGCGCTCCTGGCCGGCCTCATCGCAATCATCGTCATCGCTGTCTTCACGCTGGGGATTGTTCTTATGTACATTAGCAGCGTGATGCGCTTCGTCCTGTTCGATAGCATCCTCGCGAAAGAATGCCGCATCGGCCGAGGATGGAGCTTGAGACAAGGACCGGGATGGCGCTATTTCCTCTGGAAGCTGCTTTATTTGTTCGTCACCATCGCCGGTCTAGCCATGCTGATTGGAATTCCTGCGGCTTTTGCCTTTGCACTAGGGTGGCTTAGAGCACCGAAGGAGCACGTGCTCCCCCTGGTGCTTGGCGGAGTCGTTCTGTTCTTCCTATTGCTGATTTTCGTGGTTGCAGTATCGGTGATCTTCGTATTGACCAAAGATTTTGTTGTACCCCAAATGGCGCTGGAAAATATTGATGCGATCGAAGGATGGCGCCGCCTCTGGGGGATGATCCAGGCCGAGGTGGGTGGATATGCAGGCTACATCGGAATGAAGATCGTGATGGCCATCGGCGCCGGAATCGTGGTCGGCATCGCCACGCTGATTCTGGGATTGGTCATGGCGATCCCGACGGTTGGCCTTAGTATTCTTGCTGTTCTGACGGGAAAAAGCGCTGGTCTCACCTGGAACGCGTATACCATCACCTTGGCGATTGTTGTCGGCAGCATTCTTTTAGCCCTTTTCTTGTATTTGATCGCGCTGATTTCCGTGCCAGTCATCGTTTTCTTTCCCGCATATTCGATTTACTTCTTTGCGGCGCGCTACCCGGCGTTGGGCGCGGTGCTCTATCCGGCCTTGCCCTCCCCGGCTACTCCCCAACCACTCCCTTTGCCGCCTCCCCCGGAAGCCATCGGCTAGACCGGAGACAGTCGCTTGGAACTCTGCCTATGCTCCAGGTGTCTGATGTTGCAGACACGCGCGTGCCCAAGAGCAAGCTAAGGAGCTTTCTATGGCGTTCTCCATGGCAGGCGGGGGTCCGTCCGGTCCGCAGATTAACGTCACGCCGCTGATCGACGTGCTGCTCACACTGATCATTGTTTTCATGGTGGTCGTGTCGATGGATAAAGAACAAGGAGAAACCGCTCAGATTCCGCAGCCCGATCAGAAGCCGACCGCAGAGCAGGCGCAGTCGCGGACGGTCGTCATTCAGGTGCTATGGACGAAAGAAGATCAGCCCCCCGCGGTGAAGATCAATCAGGAAAACGTGCGCTGGGAAGATCTAGAAGGCCGCTTGGCGAAGATTTATTTAACGCGCGCCGAAAAAGTAGTTTTCGTGCGCGGCGACGCTGATGTTGATTTCCAATACGTGGCCGACGTGATCGACGTGGCGCACCACGCGGGGGTCGAGCGAGTGGGACTGCTCACGCTGGATCGGGAGGTGGCGGGAGAGTAAGGAGATCAGCCGATTATCGAACCCGCCGTCGGAGGGACAGCGCTAATTCCTGGCCCTGTTCTTGATCCAAATCGGCGTGCCCAAAAAGCCGAAGGCCGCCCGAATCTGGTTCTCCAAGAAACGCTGATAGGAAAAGTGCAGCTTCACAGCCCGGTTGGTGAAGAGCACAAACCTTGGCGGCGCCACCGACGCCTGCGTCATGTAGAGGATTTTCACGCGCGAGCGCATGGGCACGGACGCGCGCTCGAAATCCACGGTTTCGATGAAGCGGTTCATCGCCGAGGTAGGAATGCGCTTGCGGCGCTCCGCGGCGACCTGCTCCAGCAGCGGAAAGATTTTCTCCGTGCCTTTACCGCTTTTCGCCGAGATGAAGACGATCGGTGCGTAGTTCAGAAATTTAAGATCGTGGCGCAAGCGCTCTTCGTAAGCGTCCCGGTCGCCGGGGCGCCTGCTTTCCCGCATGCGCATCGCCTTCGACGGCCTGCCAGCCTTCAGCTCGCCGCGGATGACGAGATCCCACTTATTGACGACGATAATCATGGAGCGCCCGCTCTCGTGTGCGAAGCCGGCGATCGCCGCGTCGAGCTGGCTCACCCCTTCGCTGGCATCGATGACTAGTAGGGCAATGTCGGCGCCTTCCAGATGCTTGCGCGCCATGACAACTGAAAGCTTCTCTGCCATCAAGTGAGTCTTCCCTTTGCGGCGGATGCCCGCGGTATCGATGAAGCGGAAGCGGCGGCCATTGTGCTCCACGATTTCATCGACCGCATCGCGCGTGGTGCCGGGAATGGGCGAGACGATCGCGCGATCCGAAGCCGACAGCGAATTCAGCAGCGTGGACTTGCCCACATTTGGATGTCCGATGATGGCCACCTTGGTTTCGTAGACGGGTTCGACATCCTCTCCGCTCGCTCCTTCCGTCTCAGCCGCCTCGCTTGCGCGGTTTGCCTCGGCGACCTCGGCGTGCTCAACGGTGTATGTTTCTTTAGATGGCAGAATTTCCAGGATGGCATCCAGCAGATCGTCGATTCCGCGCCCGTGTTCCGCCGAGATGGGGAACATCTGCTTGATTCCCAGCCGATGGAACTCGTCCACAATGTTCCCCTGCTTTTCCGAATCGGCCTTGTTGACGGCAAGAAACAACGGACGTCCCGTCTTGCGCAGCAGGCGAACCAGTTCGAGATCCGGTCCAGCAAGTTCGGCTCGACCATCAACCACCATAACGATCGCCGCGGCTTCATCAAAGGCAACCCGTGCCTGGCGAAAAATTTCTGAAGGGATGAAATCTTTGTCTTCGGGAAGAATGCCGCCGGTATCGATGATGCGGATGTGGCGGCCGCGCCACTCGGCCTCGCCGTAGAGACGGTCGCGCGTGATGCCGGGCTCGTCTCCCACGATGGCACGCCGCGAACCAACGACGCGGTTAAACAGGGTGGACTTGCCGACGTTAGGCCGGCCCACAATCGCAATCGTGGGAACGCCGGCTGCGGCGGTAGCAGCCGTGCTGGTCGAATTGTAAGTGGGTTGGGTCAAAATGAAGTGAAATCAACAGCCGATGACGACAACTGTTTATTATAGAGACTCCCGTGGCTTTGAGTTCCCAGCCCTCGTCGTCTGCGTCGTCTCCGCTCTCCGCGCGGGGCGGAAAGGGCGCTTCGCTTCACCAATTTTTTGCCCCGGGAGGAGTCCTCGCCGGCACCCATCCCGCCTATGAATTTCGGCGCGGACAGTTGCAGATGGCGCAAGCGGTCGAGCAGGCCTTGGCAGAGAAGCGTCACCTCATTGTGGAAGCGGGTACCGGCACCGGCAAAACTCTTGCCTATCTGATGCCGGTGATTCGGTCCGGCAAGCGGGTGATCATCTCCACTGGCACGAAGAATTTGCAGGAACAGCTTTTCTACAAGGACATTCCGTTTCTGGAGCGGGCGTTGTCGGGAGAACGGGGTTCCGGCTCCCGGCTCTCGGTTTGCTACATGAAAGGCCGCAACAATTACCTGTGCCGCCAGAAGCTCTATGATCTCACGGACCAGCCGGTGTTGAGCGGACTGGAAGAAATTGAGCAATATCGCGCGATCGCCGCGTGGGAGAAGACGACTTCGACCGGTGACCGGGCGGAACTCGCGGAGCTTCCCGAAGCCAGCGCGCTTTGGCACAAACTGGATGCCCGCACAGAGGCCTGCATCGGACAAAAGTGCAGCCAGTGGGAGCGCTGCTTCGTCACAGAAATGCGCCGGCGAGGGATGGAGAGCGACATCATTATCGTCAATCATCATCTCTTTTTTGCCGATCTCGCCATCAAGTTGCAGGCCGAGGGCGCGCCCGACGCGGGCATCTTACCGGAAGCGGCGGCGGTGATCTTCGACGAGGCGCACGAGTTGGAAAATGTCGCGGGGAACTATTTCGGGATTTCTGTCAGCAACCTGCGGGTGGAGGATCTGGCGCGTGACGTGGAAGCCTCGCTGCAGCATAATCGGATGCTTTCGGCGTCGCTTGCGGGAGCGCTGGGGAGTTTGCGAGAACGGTCGCAATTCTTCTTCTCGCTCTTGCCCCCTGGCGGGGGACGCTTTGCCTTCGAGACGCGGCGGGAGTTTCTCGAAGAAAACGGTGATGAATTTCTGGCACTCAACCAATCCCTGACGCGGCTGACGGGCGAACTGGAAGGTCTGCCACAGAAACCAGAGGAGATTTTCAGTTTCGTTCGGCGCGCCCAAGAGTTGCAGGTGCAACTCGGATTCGCCATGGAGTCGGAGGATCGCAACACGGTGTTCTGGATCGAACGGCGCGGTGGACGAACCAATTCACCACAGGGACAGAGAGGCAAGGAGAAAACCGGTGGGCCGAACGTCTTTCTGCAAGCTACGCCCATCGATGTCGGTCCGATCCTGCGCCAATGCCTCTGGTCGAAGCTCGAGTGCGCTGTCTTAACCTCCGCCACGCTCGCCGTTGCCGGCGGATTCGGATACATACGACAGAGATTAGGGCTGGAGCACACGCGAGAGTCAGTTTTGCCGTCGCACTACGACTACGAAACACAGGCTTTGTTTTATGTACCGCCCGATCTTCCCGACGCGCGCACATCACCATTCGTCGCGAAGGCCGCAGAGCGCATCCGCAAACTGCTGGAGATCACTCGTGGTCGCGCCTTCGTCCTCTTCACCAGTTATGCGCAGATGAATGAGATTTACCAGCGATTGCTCGGTGAACTGGAGTTCCCCATGCTGCGACAGGGCGATGCACCCAAGAGTGCATTGCTGGAGGAGTTTCGTCTCACTCCGAATGCAGTGCTGTTTGCCACTTCGTCATTCTGGCAAGGCGTGGATGTGCAGGGCGAACAACTAAGTTGCGTAATCATCGATCGCCTGCCCTTCGCAGTGCCCAGCGATCCGGTCGTGGCCGCACGGGTTAAGGCGATTGACGCTGACGGTGGCAATGCATTTTTTCAATATCAGGTGCCAGCAGCCGTCATCACCCTCAAGCAAGGATTCGGAAGGCTGATTCGCTCCCTCCATGACCGCGGCCTACTCGTCCTGCTCGATAATCGCATTCTCAAGAAGCAATACGGCCGCGTATTTATCGAGAGCCTGCCAAAATACAAAACAACTACCGAACTGCGAACCGTCGAGGAGTTTTTCCGCGCCGGTGATTGAGAATTGGACGTTTCAGCGAGCGCCCGCATATCCGCTGCTGGTGCGGCAATATCTGCGTCGACTTCGCCTCCGAGTCGAGCAAAAGGGATGAGGTGAGCGGTACAATAAGATGTTTAGCTATTCAACGCGGTTCATCCTGTAGCCTCGTGGAACCGCAGAGGGGTGCATGTTCGAAGTTACGGTGGACGATACTTTCGCCGCGGGTCATTACCTGCGCAACTACAAGGGCAAGTGCGAAAATCCGCACGGGCATAATTACAAGATCCGGGTCACGCTCGCTGGCGCGGAACTCGACAGGGCCGGACTGCTGCTCGATTTCAAGGATCTCCGCGAGGTAATGAAGCAGGTCATCGAACGGCTCGATCACCAGATGATCAACGATATCGAGCCATTTACCGTGATCAATCCGTCGGCGGAGAATCTGGCGAAGTATTTCTTTGATGAGTCGAACACCCGGCTGAAAAGCGTGACCGGCGGCCGGGTACGGGTAAAAGACGTTACCGTGTTCGAGACCGATACCACTACCGCGAAGTACAGCGAATAGCGCTTGCCCGGCTGCCGTCAAACTCGATTCCATGCAGATCACCGAAATCTACAAATCGCTGCAGGGTGAGTCGACGCATGCCGGCCTGCCGTGCGTGTTTGTGCGCCTCACCGGATGTAACTTGCGCTGCTCCTGGTGCGACAGCGAGTACACCTTCCAGGGCGGGCGAAAAATGACCTCGGAAGAGGTCCTGGCCGAAGTAAAGCGACTCAGTCGAAACGGCGGGTTGGTAGAGATCACTGGGGGCGAGCCGATGCTGCAGGAGCGGGAACTGCTTCCTCTTATGAAGGAGTTGCTGGCAGACAAGTATCATGTGTTGCTGGAGACCAGCGGAGAACGACCGCTGGAGCGAGTTCCCGCGGGAGTGATCAAAATCATAGATGTGAAGTGTCCGAATTCGGGCGAGGCCGACACGTTTCTTTTCGAAAACCTGGCAACGCTTACGGCGCGTGACGAGGTAAAGTTCGTGCTCGCCAGCCATCCCGACTATGTGTTTGCCCGCGACTTCACCCGCCAGCACAGGCTGGCAGAGCGCGTGAACGCGGTGTTGTTCTCACCCGCGTTCCGCAAAGATGCCACGGGATCGCGGGACAGTTCGCACTGCCTGCTCGATCCCCAGGAATTAGCCGAGTGGATGCTGGCAGATGAGGTTCCGGCGCGCCTGGGTTTGCAGTTGCACAAGTTTATTTGGGATCCCGCGGTAAAGGGAGTTTAGCGCGCTATCATCACCGAGCCACAATCGAGAACTGATTCGACATCATGACGACCCCCATCCAGCGTGCGGTCGTTCTGCTCAGCGGAGGAATGGATTCGTGCGTATGCGCGGCCTTGGCAGCCCGCGACTTTGACACTGCGGCATTGCACGTCAGTTACGGGCAGCGCACCGAGCAGCGCGAGCGGCAATCGTTCCTCGAAATTTGCGATCGCCTGCAGATTCGAGACAAACTCGTCGTACGCAATGAGGCTCTCCGCCTCATCGGAGGCTCCGCCCTGACCGATGAAAACATTGCCGTACCTACGGTTGCGCCCGCTGGCCATGAGATTCCGGTGACGTATGTGCCGTTTCGGAACGCGCATTTCTTGTCGGTCGCGGTTAGCTGGGCCGAGGTTCTTGGAGCCACCAAAATCTACATTGGCGCGGTCGAACCCGACAGCTCCGGTTATCCTGATTGCCGTCCGGCGTATTATGAAGCCTTCAACCGCGTGATTCGGGCGGGAACGAAAGAGGGCCACATCGAGATCGTCACGCCCCTTATCGCCATGCGGAAAGGCGAAATTGTGCGGCTTGGCCTTGAACTGAACGCGCCATTCGATTTAACTTGGTCATGCTATCGTCACGAGGATCGAGCCTGCGGCGTTTGTGATAGCTGCGCTCTGCGGTTGCAGGCGTTCAAGGCGGCGGGAGTGAGAGATCCGATTCCCTATGCCACGATGGAGAGCGTCTAGCGCTCAGCTGGCTTGGATGGCCTGGCGATAGCACGGGAACGCAAGGGCACTTTTAGACAATTTTTTGGAAATCTATACTTAATAATTGTTCTGCCGGGAGGCAAAAATGAAAAAACACCTCGCAGTGTTCGCTCTTGTTCTCCTAGTATTCGGACTATGTACTTCCCCGGTTTTCGCGCAGGGTGCTTCGGGAACAGTAAAGGGCGTTTGCAAAGACGCCGATGGCAACCCAATCGCCGACGGGATCGTGGTCTACGCTAACCAGGATAACGGCCAGAAATACACCCTCAAGACCAACAAGAAGGGCGAGTACTTTTCCCTGGGCGTGGGCGCCGGCACCTACACCGTCACCCTCTACAAAAACGCTGATGACGCTAAGGCCAACAAGGAACTTTTCCATTTCGGTAAAGTTCCGGTCACGCTGGATGAGAACACCCTCGACTTCGACATGAAAAAGCAGGCCGCGGAGGCCGCCAAGGGCCAGGGCCTGACTCCCGAGCAGATCAAAGCTCAACAGGAAGCGCAAGAAAAGCAGAAGAAAGAAGTCAACACGGTTAAATCGCTAAACGAAAAGCTGGCCGCGTCCAAAGTTGCCTCCGATGCCGGCGACTACGAAACCGCGATTGCCGACCTGACTGCGGCCAATCAAGTCGACGCCACGCGTGATCTTATCTGGTTCAAGCTCGGGGACGCCTATCGCATGTCGGCGACCAAGCAGACCGATGCCGCGGAAAAACAGAAGCGTCTCGATTCTGCCGTGGAGGCCTATCAGAAAGCTCTACAACTCAAGCAAGCCGCCACCAATGACAAAGACCCCAACGCTACCAAGACTCTCGCCGCCTACTACAACAATCTCGCCGAGGCCTACAGCAAAGCCGGCAAGATTGATGACTCGGTAAAGACATATCAACAGGCGGCCCTTGCCGATCCCACCGGGGCTGCGCAGTACTACTTCAACATGGGAGCAGTGCTGACCAATGCTGGTAAAGCCGATCTGGCCATCGATGCCTTCGACAAGTGCATCGCGGCAGACCCCACCAAAGCGGAAGCTTACTACCAGAAGGGTGTGAACCTGCTGGGCAAGGCCACTCTCCAGGGCGACAAGATGGTTGCCGCTCCGGGAACGGCGGAAGCCTTCCAGAAGTACCTAGAATTAGTGCCTACGGGTGGCCACTCCGATGAAGCCAAAGCCATGCTGACCAGCATCGGGTCCCCGATAGAAACCAGCTACGGTAATAAGAAGAAAGCTCCGCCCAAGAAATCAAACTAGATCGGCATCCGATGTCAGCAACCGGCAACTTGCAATAAAACAGGGGCGGCCAACCAGCCGCCCTTTCCCGTTCCTGCCCGCTCCGACATTACTAAGGGCTATGTACTTTACTGTCCTTACGCCACATCCGCCGGCGCGGTAGAGTATAAGCATCAGGCCAGCCGGTTTGCCGTCTCCGTTCTGTGGTGCGTGCAATTCCCTAACGCAAGTTCGTTTTCGAGGGTGGAATGGCGGCATCAGGCATCTCGCCGATTTCGGTTTCTCTGGAAGATTATTCCGGCAGCGGCAAAGTGGCTACACCCGCTCTGCTGGCCGCGATGCTGCGCGCCGCGGAAAAAATCAGCGACCTGATTTTTTCTCCCGGACGTCCGCCACAGGTCCAGGTATACGGTCAACTCATCCCCGTACACGTGGAAGGACTCGCCAGCCTGACCGCCGATGACACCCGCCACATTGCCGCCGACTTGATCGGAGACAACAAACAGGCCGTCGCCACTCTTCGTGAACAAGGATCGTGCGATATTTCCTATGGCTTAGCGGGCGTGGCCCGCTTCCGCGTCAATATCTTCATCCAGCGCGGCAGTTGTGCCGTGGTAATGCGGGTGATCTCTACTCTGATCCCTGATCTGGCTTCGCTGGGACTGCCCGCCCATCTGGCCGACGTAGCCAAGTTGCGCGACGGGATCGTTCTGGTCGCCGGACCCGCCGGTTCGGGAAAGTCGTCCACTCTCGCAGTGCTCCTCGACTGCATCAATCGCGAGAAGTATTACCACATCATCACTATCGAGGATCCCATCGAATTTCTCCACAGCCACAAGTGCTCTACCATCCATCAGCGAGAGTTGCACAGCGACACACCCAGTTTCGCCTATGCTCTGCGCTCTGCGTTGCGGCAGGCGCCGAAGGTGATTCTGGTGGGAGAGATGCGCGACCGCGAAACCATCGAGATCGTTCTTGAGGCGGCGGAAACCGGCCATCTGGTGCTTTCGAGTCTCAATACCATGGACGCGCCCAAAACCGTGGAGCGCATCGTCAGCTCCTTCTCGCCGGATGAGCAGCAAAAGGTTCGCGAGCGCTTTGCCAAGTCCTTCCGCTACATCGTATGTCAACGGCTGTTGCCCAAGACCGATCGCAGCGGGCGGATCCCCGTCGCGGAAATCCTGAAAGCGAATCCGCGTACTCGCGAGTGCATCGAAAAGGGCGACCGCGACGGCAAGACCTTGCTGGACGCCATGAAGGCCTGTGGCAGCGAAGGTATGCAACACTTCGACGGAGAAATCGCCCAACTCGTCCGCAATCGCGTCGTCGATCTCGAAGTCGGCCTCTCCTTCGCCAGCAATCCAACGCTGTTGGGCCAGGAACTGGTTCGCTGATCAGCACCAATCTCCGGTCACACGGTCGAGTGCGGGGGCGCAGCTCCCGCTGCTTGCGAGAAGTGGGGATCCTTCCTCTATGATCTACCCATGGCTGCACCGCCATCGCCATCCCCATCCCTCGTACTAAGTTTTCAAGATGCCCGCCGCCTCGTCGAGCGGCATGCTTCCCTCTTATCTCCAAGCGGCAAGGAAACCGTAGCGCTATTGAACGCCGCCGGCCGAATTCTCGCCGAGCCTGTCGCCGCCGATCGCGATATTCCTCCTTTTCCGCGATCCACGCGAGATGGCTATGCCGTCCGTGCCGCCGATCTGGCACAGCTTCCGGCAACGCTGACCGTAATCGGAGAGATCAAAGCTGGCCCGCCCCCGGGCAAAGTTCCGTCCCCCCTAAGCCGCGGCCAAGCGTTTTCCATCATGACGGGAGCGCCCGTACCACCAGGTGCGGACGCCGTAGTGATGATTGAGTACACATCGCTGCGGGGTAACTGCGTCACCATCACGAAGAGCGTTGTGCCGGGCCAGGACATCGTCCCCCAAGGAGCTGAGGCCAAACGCGGCAGCCTTTTACTCAACCCAGGCACGCATCTCAACGAGGCCGGCATCGCTCTCGCCGCCTCGGTTGGCAAATCGCAACTGCACGTCTTTGTTCGTCCACGCATCGCCGTTCTCACAACCGGCGACGAGATCGTCGAGGTCGCTGCGGAGGCCGGTCCCACGCAGATTCGCAACTCGAACAAATATTCACTCGCGGTACAGATTCAGCAGGCCGGAGCCGAACCCGTGCTGCTGCCCATCGCTCCCGACGAACCGCGCCGCCTGCGTCAATTGATGGAGGAAGGCTTGCAATCGGATCTATTGCTGATGACGGGCGGCGTTTCCATGGGACGCTATGATCTGGTCGAACAAGTCCTCGCCGAGCTGCATGCCGAGCTTTTCTTCACAGGAGCGACCATTCAACCTGGCCGTCCGATAGTATTTGGTCGCGTTCCGTATCGCTCGGGTGAGGCGGGTGCCACGCTATCGCACAGATATTTCTTCGGCCTGCCAGGCAATCCGGTTTCGACCATGGTCACCTTCGAACTTTTCGCCCGCCCCATGATCGAAGCGCTGGCCGGAATGTCACCCCATCCGCTCGTCTTCCTCCACGCTCGTTCAAAATCCGAAATCCGCGTTAAACCTGGATTGACTCGATTCCTCCCTGCCGTTCTTTACGGCCAGTTTGAAAGCGCGCAGGTGGAACTCGTTCCCTGGCACGGATCGGGAGACATTGCAGCGAGATTTCGATCGAATTGCCTTGTCGTGATTCCTCCCGATGGGGAACACATTGCGGCTGGGGAGTGGGTCGCCGTGATGCTGCGCTGAGCCGAGCCATGTAAGATAGAGTTTTCGCATGGCGACGAAGCTCTCCCACTACGACGACTCCGGCCACGCCCGCATGGTCGACGTCTCCGGCAAGTCCGCTAACCGACGAGAAGCCGAGGCCAGTGCCTTTGTCCTCATCCGGCCGGAGGTTTTAAAAGCGCTGCCGCAAAATCCTAAGGGCGATCCGCTGGAAGTGGCCCGCATCGCCGGAATTATGGCCGCCAAACGCACCTCCGAACTGATCCCGATGTGCCACGCCCTGCCGCTCTCCCACGTTGATGTCGAGATGCGCCTATGCGAGAATGGCGTCGCGATTGCCACCAAAGTTGTCACGACCGCTGAGACCGGCGTCGAGATGGAGGCCCTCGTAGCCGCCGGCATCTGCGCCCTGACCATCTACGACATGGCAAAAGGGCTGGATAAGGGAATTGAGATTCGAGAGATCGTGTTGCAGCGAAAGAGCGGCGGGAAGAGTGGAGAATACCGGCGGGTGAAGTAGATCGCGCGTTACTAAATCATGGCGAACGACGTCAAATTGCTCTTGGTGGATGACAATCCCATGGTATTGGGAATGCTGCAGCAAGCGCTCACACCGTTTGCGAACATCGTGGCGGCGACGGATTCGGCCGACGCGCTGTTGAAGGCGGTGGACGATCCCCCCGATCTGGTGGTGTGCGACTATCGCATGCCGGGGATGGATGGACGGCAATTGGTGGAGAAGCTGAAGAGCCGTCCGGCGACGGCAAATTTTTCAGCCATTTTGATGGCGAGCCGCGCCGATATCGACGAGCGTCTATCTCCGCAGGATGCGGCGGACGACTATCTGGCAAAGCCGTTTTTTCTGAAGGAAGCGACGAAGCGCATCAAGCGCACCGTCGACCGCATCGCGCTTGAAAAGATGGCAAAAACGGCGCCGTCGGACGGCGTGGTTCGCGGCAATCTTTCGCAAATGAATGTGATCGATCTGATGCAGTCGCTGGAAATGGGGCGCAAGAGCTGCCAGCTGAAACTGAATAACGAAGGCGAAAAATGCGAGGTCTTTTTTGTTGAGGGGCAAGTAAAGCACGCCACCTACGGATCTTTGCTCGGCGATCCGGCGGTCTTCAAAGTTCTGCGCTGGACGGGCGGCAACTTCGAACTCAACTTTGAGGGCAAGACCGATCAAGAAACCGCGCAACTCAATACCCAAGGCCTGCTGATGGAAGGTTTGCGGTTGCTGGACGAATCGCAACGGGAGGGTGGCACCGAGGCCGTCGCCCCGACCGTCAACGACGGCACTACTGCTGCAGGAGCTAATACGGGCGCCGCTACAGGCGGCGCCGCCGGCGGCGGCCGAAGGGAAGAGGAAGAGGATGTCCTCCTCGACAGCTGAAGGGAATGGGCCGGGAGGCTTTTCTGCCGCGGTGGTAACGGTGAGTGATTCCTGCGCGCGCGGCGAGCGCGTGGATGCTTCGGGACCAGCGGTTGCCGAGGCGCTGCGAAAGCTCGGCTTTCACGTAGTCGCCACGCAAATTGTGCAGGACGATTCAATGCAGATTCAGAACGCCCTGGTCCATCTGGCACTGGAAGTGCGATTCATCGTGACCACGGGCGGAACGGGAATTGCAGAGCGAGACGTCACTCCGGAGGCAACAGAAGCAATCTGCGAGCGCGTGATCGACGGCGTGGCGGAGCGGATGCGTAGCGAGGGTTTCAGGCAGACCAAATTTGCACCGCTGAGCCGGGGAGTGTGCGGCGTGCGTGGCAAGACCCTGATTCTAAATTTGCCTGGCAGTCCTAGCGGCGCAGTGGAATCGCTGCGGGCGGTGGTGGAGTTGGTGCCTCACGCACTGAACCTGCTGGAGGGAAAGACAGAACACTCGTAGCGCCTCCTCTTCAGCGCCACTCGACAGTCATTCGTCTTCCCCTTTCCCGCGCATCGCTTCACGTACACTAAACTTCCCTTGAAAAAGATTGGACACATTCTGGCGCGGTATACGGCATGGATTTTGCACGTGCTAGGACCGCTCGGGATCTGGGGAGTGTTCGCGATCGCCTTCGCGGATTCCGCGCTGCTGGGCATGCCGGTGGATGCGATCGTGGCGTACTACGTTTATCAGGATCACCGACGGCTGGTTTTCTATGTGCTTATGGCTTCGCTGGGATCGGCGTTGGGCAGTATCCCCTTGTATATCATCGGCTATCAAGGCGGTGAAAAAGTTTTGCGCAAGCGGATTTCAGAGGAGCGATTTCTGCGGATTCACCGTTCGTTCGAGCAGCATGAGTTCTGGGCACTGATGTTTCCCGGGATGCTGCCACCGCCCACGCCGTTCAAGCTCTTTGTCCTTGGGGCGGCGGTGTTTGAAATGAAGTTCCGCGACTTTCTGGCAGCCATTTTTGCGGGAAGGTTTGTGCGGTTTCTGTTGCTGGCTTTGCTGACGTTGTGGTTCGGGCCGCAGATCGTGGAACTGACGGCAGCATTGTTCCGCAGGCATATTTATTGGGTGATGGGGGCGGTGGTGTTGGGAGTTGCGCTGTGGCTGGTTTGGCGACGGCGGGAAAAGCGATGGGGATAATGAACCGCGGCGCCTCGCTCTGCTCGGCGGGACAGCCGAGGTGGATGTCTCAGCCTAAAGCGGGCTCTTACGCGGCAGCGATGTGATCGTTCGATTTTTGAAACCACCCGGCAAGCGAGTGCAGGATCACTGGCGCGGAGAACATGGCGGCGGTGAAGAAAAGATCTCCTTCAACGGCGCGGCGGAAGAAGGGCAGGCCGGCGCCATAGCAAGCCATCAGTCCGGCGAAGGTCATCGGGTACAGGTCTTTCCACGCCGCCCAGACGGCGAAGTTACTCACCAGGAAAAAAACAACTGAGCCGGCCAGCGCCGAGCCCATGATCCTGAGGGTGCCGGCGTTCAGGCGAAGAGTGCTGCCGAGCCATAGCATGGCGGCATACCAAGCCCAGGTCACGAACTGATCCCAACTAAGCGGGTAGCGGTAGACCAGGGTTGTCAGGATAACGTCTGAGGCAGCGAGCAGGGCCAGAGCCACCCACATCTGACGGCGAGGGCCGCGGGCGCCGAAGTACAACAGAGAAGCTCCGACCGGGGTGAAGGCGAAGGGGTGCGGCAGGAATCTGACGGCAACGGCGAAAATAACGAATAGATAAGCCAGCATGAGCACCTCAGGTGACGCAGAAGTTATTGTGGGCGTTGGAGCGCGGTGGCGTCAAGGGTCTGCGGCGGTGCGGCAACGCTCGAGCTAGGTTCCGGGACAGTGACGCGATCCCGACCGGAGCCGTAGACATCGCCGACAACATTGAGGTTGCGATCGAGTCGAACACCTGCGCCAAGGGGCTTCGACGCTTTCTCGTGACCGCCCCGCAGGCGACTGAACAGGCTGGGAAGTTGCGCGTAGCGAAGGTCCTGAAAGTTCACGATGTAGCCTTGCTCGGGAGATTCGAGAACTTCCGTCTGGGTGATGGGATATCGTGCCCAGTCGAGGTAGACGCGTCCAAGATAAGAGCTCTTGGCGGCGAGGGTGACGGGCGTTTCTTCCGGCTTATAGCGAATCTCCAGTTTGTCGTTGTCAGAATCTTCCGGATCGACTTCGGGGCCAAGAGAATCCACCGGGGCAAGCACGAAGAAGTTCGGAGTTTCGACCACTCCGTACCAGCGGAATGGATTTGCTAGGTCGGGATACGCTGATGCTCTGGCGGGATCGAAACCGCTGTAGGTGCGAGCTTCGAGGGCGTTGACGGCGCGGCGGTGCTCGAAATCACGCAGGGTCCACAGCAGCACGACGGAGATCAGGGCGAGCGTGGCCGCGACGCGGCCACCGGGACCGGGTTGGCGGGCGCCGATTTCCTTGTCGATCAGCGAGAAAAGTGACGGCGCAATCAATCCGACCAATAGGCACGTGAACATTATGGGCTCGAAGATGAAGACGATGTCCCAGGAGTACCACTTTTCGGAGAAGGGCCAGAACGGGCGGACTCCGTAATTGTTGGTGAAATCGAGCAGAATGTGGCTGAGACCAGCAAGGCAGGCGTAGAGGAAGAGCAGTCCCCAGCGTGGAGGGAGATTTGGATTTTTCAGCTTGCGCCCGCGCCACCGCCAGAGGAGGTAAACGAAGCTTACGACCACAGCGGCGTCGAGGGGGACTCCGAGGAACGAGTGGGTGAAGCCGCGATGATGGGCGAATCCAAACGCAGGGCCGCGGAGGCGGCCGAGAACGTCAAGGTCGGGGGCTTCAGCGGCGAGGGTAAGCGTGAGCGTGGCCAGCGCGGTCTGGCGGTTGAGTCCGGCACGTCCCATGCAAGCGCCGGTCAGGAAGTGAGTGACGGGTTCCAAGCGGTCAGTAGAGATTCTATGGGGACGTAAGGAGAAATGCCAACGCCGCGGCGAAGGCGCCCTCTGCTCTCGGTCGCCTACGGGTCGCTATGACCAGCACACTTCAGCACACCCACATAAGCGCTCCAGGGACCGACGGCGTCGCGATACTGGTGGGCCATCACCCGGGATAGCTGGTGCAGGTGAGTGAGGTCGTGAACCGCCCACGTCGCCAGAAGTTCTGATAGGGTCACCACGCCCAGCGCCGGATGCCTTCCTCGCCGGGTCAAATCCTCCGGCTGTAAATTCAATGCCCGCAGGGCAGCCAGATTCTCTCTGCGCAGGCGCGCGAAATCGTCCAAGAGTTGTTCCAGCGACTTACCCTGACTCTCTGTCACCTGCGCGAAGCGGTCAAAGGGATCAAAGGGCCGCGCTTCGCCGTTCTCCAAAATGATTCGCACCCGGGGCATCCAGTCAGTGCGTTCCCCAACGATCAGGTGCCCGACGATATCGAACGCGCTCCAGCTATCTTTTCCTTCGTTGTTGCGCGCCCAGATGTTGGGCAGCCCGCGCAACAGCGCATCTAGGCTTGCGGGAGTGCGAGTGAGAACCGCGACGGCCTCGGCCAGATTGAATTTTGTCAAGCTTGCCATGCCTACGTAGATGCGTGCCTTGCGCTTTGGACTCAACTGAAGGAGAAGCAGCGCCTAAACCCGGGGGAGCGACCCAAAAGAATATTGCTAAAGCGACAATATTGTTAGGGCGTCTGAGGACATGCTGATTTCGGCGGGCAGCGTGCCCAGGAGCTCGCCGTCGGCCTCGACGTAGACACTGGGCTGCGGAGATCCAACTATTTTCGCTGGCAGATACTGGCACACTGCTTTGCTGGTGTGGACAAGCTCGATTCCGCGGACCCTCCAATGGCGGCGGAGAAGGGCACGGGTCACGTAAGAAAGATAAGCGAGGCGGCTGGCGGTGCGGCAGAGGATCAGTCGGACATCGCTGCGATCGAGCGACGCGCCAGGAGCGAACTCGTTGAGCACTCCGCCGAAATGACGGATGCGAATACCGAGAAGTTCCGTGAGTTCGGCGCGCTGAGGAAGGTTCGAACCGGTTTCGGTGTACTCGACCTGAAAGCGCGTCATGGCATAGGTGAACCAGAGCCGCCAGGCCTTGGCGTAATAAGCGGTCATGCCCAATCGTTGCTTGGTTCCGGATTGAAGCTTGTAGAAGATGTGAGCATCGGCGCCAATTCCCGCCGCGACGATGAAGAAACGAGTACCGGGGTTGCCATCGACATCACGGTATTGGATACGCCCGAGGGCGACGCGGCGCGGCTTGCCGTGGAGAGCAGCCTTCGCGGCGCCGGCGACGTCCATGGGCAGGCCCAGGTCGTGCGCCAGTGCGTTCGCCGTACCCATGGGCAGAACTGCGAGTGCGACAGGGGTATTGGCCAAGATCTGAACAATGTTATGGATGGTTCCGTCGCCGCCGCAGGCGAAAACCGTGTCGCATCCGGCAAGCACCGCCTGGCGCGCGGTTTCTTCAGCGTGGGCGCGGGAGTGGGCCAGGATCAGGTTGGCCTCGATGCCGGCTTCGCGCAACAGTGCGACCACGGCCTCCAGTTGCGACTGGCGCCGGTCGCGGCTGCCGCCGGAATCAGGATTGTAGAGCAGCGCTGCCTTACGCATGGAGGGTCGAACATGGATTGTACTTTATCGCTTGTCGCTTTGATCTTTTCGCACGGCGTAGACCAGGTGCGGGAAGCCGCTTCTCACTACTTCCTTCCACACAAGCATGCCGTTCTTTTCGGCCACGCGGCGTGACGCCAGGTTCTCGGGTCGAATGAGCGAGATGAGGCGATCGACAGAAAGGCGGGCGAATCCGTAGTCGCGACAGACGCGGGCTGCTTCGGTCGCCAATCCTTGTCCCCAGAGATCGCGGCGCACATGGTAGCCAATCTCGACTTCGTTTGCTCCGTCCACATCTTGAATTGTCAGGCCACAATCTCCGACGAGTTCGCCATTCGCCTTCAAGACCATTGCCCAGAGGCCGTGGCCGTTGTCGGCACAGCGCCGAAGGTTGCGCACGATCCACTGTTCTACCCCGGCTGAATCCAATGGCGCGGGATAGAAGCGCATGGTTTCGGGATCGGAGAGAACGCGAGCGAGAGCGTCCACATCGTCTATGGAGAACTCGCGCAGGATTAGGCGTGGGGTTTCGACAATTTGCATCGCGTCCGTAAGTGTTTTCGTGATCCCGTCTCCGACTATAATCTGCGCGATGGCTTCCCCGGGCAAAGACATCGAAAAAAAGATTGAGGCGCTTCGCGAGAAGATCCGGCGCCATGAATACTTGTACTACGTTCTCGACCAGCCGGAGATCAGCGATGCTGAATTCGACAAGCTGATGCGCGAGTTGAAGGATCTGGAGGCGGAACGTCCAGAACTGATCGCCGCCGATTCTCCTACGCAGCGGGTGGGTGGCAAACCGCGGGAAGGATTCGTCAAAGTACCGCACTCTTCGCCCATGTTGTCCCTCGACAATACCTACAGCGAGGAAGAGCTGCGCGACTGGGAACGCCGCGTGCACGAACTCAGCGGCCGGAGCGATGTGGATTATGTTTGCGAGCTGAAGCTGGATGGCATGTCGCTGGCGCTGATTTACGAGGACGGGAAGCTGGTGCGTGGGATCACGCGGGGGGATGGGAGCATTGGTGAAGACGTAACGCTGAACGTGCGTACCGTGCGATCGGTGCCGCTTTCCATTTCAAAAGAGAAACTGAAGAAGGCGGGAATTCCGGCGGATTTCGAGGTTCGTGGCGAGCTGCTCATGCCGCTCGCCGCGTTCAAGAGAATGAACGAGGAGCGGGAGAGCAAAGGGCTGTCCTTGTTCGCAAACCCGCGGAATGCGACGGCAGGAACCGTGCGGCAACTGGAGTCCCGAGTTACTGCGGAACGGCGTCTGGATTATTTCTCGTACATGTTGCTGCGGGATGGGCGAACCTACTCTGATCGTCACTGGGAAACTCTGGACGCGCTTGACGCGGCGGGGTTCAAGGTGAATCAGAATCGCAAACTGGTCCACAGCATGGAAGAGGTTTGGACCTTCATCCAGGAGTGGGCGGGGAAGCGCGAATCGCTGGCCTATGAGATTGATGGCATCGTAGTGAAGGTGGATCGAACCGCTTTGCAGGAAGAGCTCGGGTTCACGGGAAAGGCCCCTCGATGGGCGATTGCTTATAAGTATGCGGCGCGGGCGGGGATCACGAAGCTGGAGGATATACGGGTGCAGGTCGGGCGCACCGGCAAGCTCACTCCGGTCGCGATGCTGGCTCCGGTATTGATCGGGGGGACCACCGTGAGAAATGCCACGCTGCACAACCTGGATGAGATTGAGCGCCTGGGCGTGAAAATCGGCGACTGGGTGCAGGTCGAGCGCGGTGGAGATGTGATTCCGAAAGTTGCCAAGGTCATTGCGGATAAAGATCATCCGCGCGGCACGCGAGCTTTTGAAATGCCGGAGAGTTGTCCAGTGTGTGGCACCAAGGTGGTGCGGACCGAAGGCGAGGTAGATTATCGCTGCGTCAATGCGAATTGTCCGGCGAAGCTCCGCGAGACCATTCTGCATTTCGCATCGCGCGGGGTGATGAATATCGACGGGATGGGCGATGCCCTGGTGGGCCAGCTTACGGAGCGCGGGCTGGTCAAGAATGTCGCGGACATTTACAAGCTCACGAAGGCCGACTTGCTCAGCCTGGAGCGCATGGGCGGTAAGTCGGCCCAGAACGTCCTTGACGAGATCGAGAACTCAAAGAAGCTGCCCCTGGAACGAGTAATTTATGGGCTGGGCATTCGAATGGTTGGCGAGCGTACGGCGCAGTTTCTGGGGGAGCATTTTGGATCGATGGAAGCGCTCGAAAGCGCTGATGTGGAAGAGCTGCAGGACGTGAATGAAGTTGGTCCGCGTATCGCGGAAAGCATTGTCGAGTTCTTCAGTATCGCGGCGAATCGGAAGCTGGTAGAGCGTTTGCGCGATGCGGGACTTCAGCTCAGCGGCCAGAAGAAGCAGCGTGGGACCCAGTTTGCAGGAAAAACATTTGTGCTTACCGGGACACTGGCGCATTTTACCCGCGACGAAGCTAAGAAGATGATCGAGGATGCCGGAGGCAAAGTTACCGGCTCGGTCAGCAAGAACACGGATTACGTAGTGGCGGGAGCGGACGCGGGGTCGAAGCTGGATAAGGCGAAGGAGCTGGGGGTAAGGGTGATTGACGAAAAGGAGTTGGAAAATCTTGGGCTGAACACTCTGGGTGAGATATGAAGTTGACGTTGGCACACCGCGTCCGGCTGGTGGTGGCGATTTCGGTCGTTCTTCCTGTAGGGCTCGTGACCCGGGCAGCGCCCAAGCTCGGGATGGGATCGGCTGTCTTGTGGGAGCTATTCAGTTTCGGGGCATTGCTTTGATGCTCGCAGTTTCCGATTCTCCGCGCAGCGCGCGGACTCCGGGATGGACTTCGCGCGCAAGAGGTCTCGGCGGCCCGCGCTGAGCTGTCGAAAATCATTCCTCGGTCATACCTGGCACCCACGGTTCGGCGCGTTTTGCCGCAGCAATGGGGAAAACAAAGCGTATCAACGAGCGCTTCGAGAGCTCCCCGGAAGTTGCTATGCCGCCCGCGCAGAGAAGCAGTTGCGCCTCCTCTGACGTTCGCGGGATGACGAATCGGGTGCCTTGTTTTCTATGCGAAGTCGGCGGGAGCTACATCGGCCTCAGCAGCGCCGTCGTCATCCTCTTCCACGTTTCCTGTAGCGTCTCCGGCAGAATCCGCGTCTCGCATACCACCGACACGAAATTTGCGTCCGCGACCCAGCGCGGCAATACGTGCATGTGGATGTGTCCGGCAATGCCGGCGCCGGCGGCTTTGCCGATGTTCATGCCGAGGTTGACGCCGTCGGGTTGGTAGAGACCGCGCAGAACGGATTCCATGCGCTGCGAAAGAGCCATCATTTCGCTGGCCCCTTCTGTCGGGAGTTTTTGCAGTTCATCCAGATGCGCGTAGGGAACGATCATCACGTGGCCGGGCGTGTAGGGATAGGCATTCAGGATGACGAAGCAATGCTTAGCGCGATGTACGATGAGAGTCTTCTCATCGTCGCCTGCTGTAACGGCGTTGCAGAAGACGCATCCGACGGTTTTCTCGGCAGTGGTTACATAGGCGTAGCGCCAGGGGGTCCAGAGATAATCCATGACAAGGGGGAGAGTAGCAGATGCCAGGCGGGTGGCGAAACTGCGTTCGAGCCCAGAAATTGGAGGCAAACGCTGGCGCGGCAATCGCCTCTACTGCCCAGCCGGACAGCGGAGGCGTTATCCCTGCAAGCGGCGTGAAACACTCCCGTAACATCGCGAGGATTTGCGTTTGACACTGTTTGCGAGGCGTTGCTATAGTCGAAGAGTTCCCTTTGGACGCGGGTTTCTGTAAAACGTCCGGCAGCTGGGATTGTCCAAGCTCACTCGCCAGGGTGAGCCCACCACAACCAAACGACTCACGCCAGCAGTCCGCCAAGCAGGCCCCGCATCCTCCCCGCACCTTGTGCGAGGCTTCAGCAGAGAGGCATGACCTTGTTCGACGACACCACCGTCCACAACTCCGATTCCACCAGCGCCGTCGCAACCGAAGCAGAACCGACGGCATCCGAGCCAACCTTGACCCATCAACCCGAGCCAAACCATCCCCCAGCCGCGACGTCCACACAGGAAACTCCACAGGCAGCGGCGGCTTCCGACGATAAGCCTGCGAGCGAGGATTTTGCCTCGGCGCTGGAGAGCTTCACCACGGAGACCGAAGAGGCCGTGGGAGAAGACCGCGTGATCAAAGGCACGGTGTTGAAGCTCACCTCGACCCACGTAGTGGTCGACGTGGGAGCGAAGTCAGAAGGCATGTTGCCGCTCTCCGAGGTGCTGGATCACGAGGGCAAGACCAAGGTGAAGCCGGGTGATGAGATCGATGTGATGCGGGAGAAGGGACATACCGAGGAAGGTTACATCAACCTCTCGCACCAAAAGGCAGCGCGCATACACGCCTGGGAAGAAGTGGAAAAAGCTCACAACCAGAAGCGGCCGATTCAGGCTACTGTGATTGAGCGGACCAAGGGAGGTCTCACGGTCGACATCCTGGGAGCCCGAGCGTTTCTGCCGGGCTCGCAAGTGGATCTACGGCCGATCCGGAACCTGGAGGGCATGAAGGGCCAGACGCTTGAAGTGACGGTCATCAAGCTAAACAAGAAGCGCGGCAACATCGTCGTATCGCGCAAGGAATTGTTGGAAGGCGAGCAGAGCGAGAAGCGCAACAAGACCCTGGAACATCTCGAAGAAGGTTCGGTGCTCACGGGAGTGGTGAAGAATCTGACTGAGTACGGCGCTTTCGTGGATCTCGGTGGGCTCGATGGTCTGCTGCATATCACCGATATGTCCTGGGGGCGTCTGACACACCCGCGCGATCTGGTGAACGTAGGCGATCAGATTCAAGTGAAAGTTCTGAAATACGACAAAGAAAAACAACGCGTTTCTCTGGGATTCAAGCAGCTGACGCCCGATCCATGGCTGGATGCGGAGCACCGCTATCCCGTGGGCGCCCACGTTTCGGGACGCGTCATCAGCGTGACCGACTACGGCGCTTTTGTGGAGCTCGAACAAGGGATCGAAGGGTTGGTTCACGTAAGCGAAATGACATGGTCGAAGCGCATGAAGCATCCATCGAAGCTGGTAAACGTCGGCGACCAGGTGGAATGCGTCGTACTCAACGTGAATCCCACGGAGCGGCGAATCTCTCTCGGCATGCGGCAACTGGCGGCGAATCCCTGGGATGCGCTGCACGACAAGTATCCGGTGGGGATGACGGTGGAAGGCCGCGTTCGTAACCTCACCGATTTCGGAGCTTTCATCGAAATAGAAGATGGAATCGATGGGCTGGTCCATGTAAGCAACCTGAGCTGGACTAAGCGGGTAAAGCATCCTTCTGAAGTGCTGAAGAAAGGTGACCGCGTAAAGGCTATCGTTCTGGCTATCGAACCTGACAAGCGCCGGTTGTCGCTGGGCGTGAAACAGCTTCAGCCGGATGTCTGGGAGACTTTCTTCGAGACGCATCACGTCGGCGATGTGGTTCATGGCAAAGTGCTCCGGGTCGCGGCGTTCGGCGCCTTCGTAGAGATTGCCGAGGGCGTAGAGGGTCTCTGCCACAAGTCGGAAGCGGTGGATGGAAATGGCCAGCCCCTGCATCTGGAGCCTGGCCTGGAGCATGATTTCAAAATCATCAAAATGAGTCCGGAAGATAAGAAGGTGGGACTCAGCATCCGCGCGGTTGGCGAAGAGGCTTCGCGGTCGGAAGTGGAAGCTTACAAGCAGCCTGTTTCGAGCACAAGTTCGACCATTGGTGAGCTGATTTCGTGGAAGCGCGCCAGCAGCGAAGGCAACTAAGTTCGGTTCGCATAGAAATATGGGCCGCCCTCGAGGCGGCCTTCTTCTTTTCGGCTCTTCCAACTTCCCCTTTCCGTTGCGAAACTGCTGTTCTAGAATCGTTGGTTTGCCCATCATCATCTGTTCTTACAGAGGAGCACCGCTTTGCCTGAAACGAATTACGACGTCGCCATCCTCGGCAGTGGACCTGCCGGCTACACCGCTGCCATCCGCGCTGGCCAGTACGGACTGAAAACCGCGCTCATCGAAAAAGATGGGTTCCTCGGCGGGACCTGCTTGCATGTGGGTTGCATTCCCACCAAGGCCCTCCTTTTTAACGCGGAGCTCTGGGACCACTTGAAAGACGCCAAGGAATTTGGCATCGAGGGCATAGACGCCCGCAAGCTGAACTGGGCCGCCATCCAGGAAAGAAAGGCGAAGATCGTCGCAAAACACGCGAAGGGCCTCGAATTCCTGATGAAGAAAAACAAGGTCGATACCGTGAAGGGCTACGGCAAGCTGACTGGTCCCGCGCAGAACGGAATCCTTACGCTCGAAGTCGAGAACGATGGGAAGACCAGCCGCCTTAAGGCGAAAAACGTATTGCTCGCCACGGGCTCCGAAGCTCGCCTCTTACCGGGTCTTCCGGCGGACGACCGGGTGCTCACCAACATCGAAATTCTCAGCCTGCAAGAAATGCCGAAGTCGCTGGTCATCGTGGGCGCCGGGGCAGTGGGCGTGGAGTTCGCCTCGATCTATCGCTCATTCGGATGCGAAGTCACCATCGTAGAAATGCTCCCCCGGCTCGTGCCTGTCGAGGACGAAGAAGTCTCTAAGGAGTTGGCTCGCGTGTTTCGCAAACGGGGCATCGACTTCCACACCGGCGCGAGGGTCGAGAGGGTGGAGAGGACGAAGGTTGGAATTGCGGTGACGATCACCGTCGAAGGCAAGCAACAGCAGATTGATGCGGAGAAAATTCTCATTGCCGTGGGCCGCAGACCGCGCACGGACAATATCGGCCTCGAGAAAACCAAAATTAAACCAGAGCGCGGCTTCGTTCAAACCGATTCCTGGATGCATACGGCCGAACCCGGCGTCTATGCCGTGGGAGACATCGTGCTGGGCTCGCCGCAACTGGCGCACGTTGGAGCGATGGAGGCGTTGGTGGCGGTCGCGAAGATCGCTGGGAAACCGTGCAAGCCGATTAATCCGGAGCATATTCCCGGAGCAACCTACTGCCATCCTGAAATTGGCAGCGTGGGCCTGACCGAAACCAGAGCGCGCGAAGCGGGATACAACCTGAGGGTCGGCAAGTTCCCCTTTACGGCAAACTCGCGCGCTTCGATCGTAGGTCAGCACGAGGGTTTTATCAAAATCGTCTCCGACGCCGATTATGGAGAAATTTTGGGCGTTCATATCATTGGCCCGCAGGCGACGGAGCTAATCGCCGAAGCCGTGGCCGCCATGGAACTCGAAGCCACGGTCGAAGACTTGATGTGGACCATCCATGCGCATCCCACCTTGGCGGAGGCTATGCTGGACGCATCTAATAGTGTGTACGGAATTGCGATCAACGCATGAAATCAGGCGACCGAACGGTCGGCTGATTGAGTGATTGAGGCTCAAGGCTGCAAATTTTCAGGTGTTAGATCGTTTTTACCTGGTCTAAGTCATGATCTCCGTCGTTCAACTCGGAACGGTTGACTACGCCAACGGCCTGCGACTGCAAGAACAGCTCGTCGCGCTGCGCAAAGAAGAGAAGATCGGCGACGTGCTGCTTCTGCTAGAACACTCCCGGGTCATCACGCTGGGGCGCAATGCGAAAGCAGCTAATGTGATTGCCTCTCCCGAACTCCTTGCTCAGCGCGGCGTCGTGCTCTTCGAATGCGACCGCGGCGGTGATGTTACTTTTCATGGACCGGGTCAAATCGTCGGCTATCCCATCTTCGATCTCCGGGGATTTGCTGCGGCTGATGGAAAACGCAAGACTCTGGGTGCGGTGGAGTTTGTGCGCCATCTGGAGGAGGTCTTGTGCCGAACCTGTGCCGACTTCGCGATCCCGACGAAGCGGAGTGCAGGCCTGACTGGCGTCTGGACGAATCAGGAAACCTCAGAGGCCAAGATTGCCGCCATCGGCGTCCACATCTCGCGCTTCGTCACTTCGCATGGGTTCGCGCTCAACGTGAACACAGACCTGAACTATTTTGACTTGATTATTCCTTGCGGCATCCCATCGAAGCCGGTCACTTCAATGCGGCACGAACTCGGGCATCCTCTCGACCTGAATTTGGTCGCCGAATCTGTCTCGCGCAACTTCGGCACGGTGTTTTCGAGCCAGATGCTGTGGGTTGAAACTCTCGACGCTTTGCTCGGCCGCACGATCGGGGTTCCCATGCAGTCACCCGAAGAATTCCGCAAGTTCCACAAGGAAGACGACCACACCTGGGTTTAAAGGGCTGATTGCGGAAGGATCATCACCTCTGAGTTTGAGTACACCGGCAGAGATAACGCCCGCTAAGCAGCAATCGCCACCAAGTGATGGATAAGGAAGCGTCTAGGCTGATGGATGAGCCAGCTCTTTTCGACATGTTAGGAACCACGCACTCGCAAACAAGACAGGGCGCCAATATCGGCTGAGGACATGATCTATGGAATCACGCAAGAACAAGTTCACAGTTGTGGCTTGATAGTGTAGTTCCACTCGGGCAGAGTTTCGTGGCGCTGCAATCGAAGTGAAGCCATTTGATCGGGTGTAGGTTTGAGACCGCAAGGATAGAGGCGGCGGTCGAGATAAGCAGTGACCTGAAGTCCGGTTTGGGTTTGGGTGGTGCGGGCATAGTTGAGGATCTTCTGGTAGGAGTCCAGCGGTTCGCCCGCCCAGTTGCGTGAGACTTCGGAGAAGAGGCGATGCTCGATGGGATTCCATTTGGAAGCGCCGGTGGGATAGTGGGCGACGGTCACAGCCAAGGCAAAGGAGTCGGCCAGTTGGGACTGGATCTCGGTTTTCCAGGCATGACAGCGGCAACTGTTGCTGCCACCGGTATCCGCCAGAATGAGCAGTTGGCGGGAACCGGAATAGCGAGTGGAACCTTCCTGGTGCCACCAATGAGCGATGGCATGAGCGGCAAAGGCGGGAGTGTCATGGGAAACGCCAACGACGAGGGCACCGCGATTTTCCATAACATCGTAAATCCCGTACGGAATGGCGACCCCAATGGAATCGGTGCGGAAGTCGTGATCATAGACGCAACGCGGGGTAGATTCCCAACGACGGCCAGGATTTTTGAAATTGCCGACGAGCTCGCGTTTCTTGCTGTCGACGCTGACGATGGGCAGATGACGGCGTCGGAAACGGTCGCGCAGCTCGGCCAGATATTCGAACTGAAGATTTCGGTTGGGGCTCGAACTAGTGGAGATCTGCTTTTGATTGACCCGCAGAGAATAGCCCATGTCATGGAGCAGGCGGGCGACGGTATTGGGAGAGACGGCAATGCCTAGTGTCCCGTCCCAGTTAATTATTTACAATATCCCGGATTCGTGATGCAATAGTGGCATGTTCGTTCGCGCTACTGCTCTGCCTGTCGACGAGGTCCAGAAAAGTCAATTGGAATCGATGGCTCG
>JBAUXO010000114.1:0-31658 GCA_049584315.1 Candidatus Sulfotelmatobacter sp.
GCCGCCGACATCGCCCGCGGACGCCCCGGCGCCCGCGACCGCGACGACGCCCTCAGCTACGCCCGCTACAAATTCGATTGGGAGAAGCAGTTCGAGCTCTCCCTTGATCCCGAAACCGCTCGCTCCATGCACGACGAAACCCTGCCCGACGACCATTACAAAGAGGCAGCCTTCTGCTCCATGTGCGGCCCAAAATTCTGCTCGATGAATTATTCCTCGAAGGTGGACGAATACAACAAGCAGGTTCACGGTATCGAGAAGAAAGATTATTCGGAACTGGTGGAGAGGTTGGTCACGCTGAAGTAGGGAATGCGGGTTGGGAGACACGATGATCCCGATTACCTCCCGGAACAGGGCATACCGATGGTCTTGTCGGCTAATTTTGTTGCTTTGTGCGGTCGTCTGTTACTCCCCACGAGCCGCATCCCAGGATGACCTCGAAGCCACGGACAGGCGCATTTTTCAGGAGATGCGCGAGCACAGAGCAACCCGCCGAGCTTATCCCAGAAGGCCCTTATCCGAATCCCTCGTCCCCCCGGACCGGTCCGTCGATACAGGCTCCCGCACCGGCCTCCGACCGGGACACACCATCTCCCGAGGACCAGCTCTACGCGGCACGCCTTAGCTTTTTTTAGAATGAGGGCGCAGCCGCGGTCTTGCTCGATTCGGGCAAACACAACGGACTGAGCCGCCCACCCCCAGCAAGCTAATGGTGGTCAAGGCGGAGGCGGCATCGATAAATTCCGCGACTGAGGGCATAAGTCCTTTGTTGTTTAGATTTAGACCTCTAACATCTTTAAAATCTAAATCTTGCAGCTACTTTTTGCAGACCCCACCGTCAGGATTTTCCAATCCATGGGTGAGGGGTTGTATCGGAGAAAGCGGGATTTCCCCGCAATGAAGCCCTTCAAAGGCTGCATTCGTGATCAGGCCGAAACTATTTTTCCCGGAGATTTTCACAGAGCATCTCAGTTCTTGAAGTCAGCCACACCGTCCCACACCAACTGAACGGCGATAGCCAAAATCAGAAAGCCAAAAATCTTGTTGATCGCTCCCAGCGCGCTCGGCCCCAGCCGCCGCACCAGCGGCCCTCCCAGCCAGAAAAACAACAAGACGGATAGTGCGATCCCGGCGATGCCGATTACCATCCCTAGGTACGAAGCGGCGCTATCAACGTGCGCTGCCAGCGCCATGACGACCCCAATCGCTCCCGGACCCGACATGAGCGGCATCGCCAGCGGCGTAAGAGAAATATCTTCCTTGTCCTCCGCTTCGTGAGTTTCTTCCGGTGTAATTCGCGCGTGAGAGGTCACCATCCCCCAAGCGGTGTTGGCCACGATCAATCCACCGGCAATCTTCAAAACCGGCAGCGAAATGCCGAAAAAATAAAGCACGAAGCGCCCAAAAAACAGAAACGTCACCAGTATGGCAAACACCCACAAACCGGTTTTCACTGCCGTGCGCCGTCGAGCCTGAGCAGTCCACGACGAAGTCATCGTGAAGAAGATCGGAATACCGCCGAAGGGATCGACGATGGGAAACAGGGCAAGAAACGTCGCCGCCGCAGAGTGCGGCAGCGTGTGCAGGAATTGCCCGAGCGCGTGCGCGGTGTTCATCCCGTTATCGGTATTCCTCCAACACCTTGGCAGCGCGTTCGAGCGCCGCGGCCAGAACCGCCAACTGCTGCCGCGCCTGTCCCCCGTCCCCCTTGTCGAGCGCTTCGTTCACTCCCGGAATTACCACCGCCGCATATCCGGTATATTCGCCGGGAGCATAGATGGCATGGCGAAACCACGGACGATGCGGCAGCCCTTCCGGCACCAGCAGCGCCCGCTCCGCCCCGAGCAGCGCCCGATTCAGCCGCGCCGCATCACGCGGAGGATTCTTCTGCTTCGACAGAATCTTTGCTCCCGCATCTTGAAAGTGCTTGGCCGCCGCAGTCACTGCACTCAGATCGAGCGCATGCTCGCCAAATTTGTTCTCTGCCCGCTTCCCAGCCGCGTCCAGGTATGCTGAAACTTCTTCGCCGTATTCCTGGTAGTCGTAGGGGAGCACGTCGGCATCGGCCATGCGCAGCGCCTCCAGACCAAAGATCCTGGCCATTTCCTGCTCATACACGAAATCCGGATCTCCAAATTTCTTGAACCACGCGAAATTGTCGAAAACCGAGTGATACACACCATACGGCCCGCTCGAACTAATGTCGCTGGAAGGCACACCCAGGTGCTGTTGGAAGGCGCTGTAGTCAGAACCGCTGCCCAAATCGCCGACCGGAACCTCCCCCTTCGCCGGCGCAGCCGGACCGCGGCGGCCGTCCCCAATCGCTTCTGCCGGCGATTGCGTCGCCGGAACGGCCGCTTGGTCCACTTTCTGCCACGCTTCGTAAACCGTTCCGCCCTTTGGGCTGGGCACGGCCTTGGTCACGTCGCGCAAAAATCGTTTCAGACTCGGCACCGCCGAGGCCCCGAACTTCGGCCCCGAAACGCCCACATCCATATTGAAATATGCGGGAGCGTTGGCCAGTTCGGACTCATGCTGCTCGGCCCACTCGGTCGAGCCCATCAGGCCCTCTTCTTCTCCGTCCCAGCTTGCAAAAATCATCGTGCGCTTCGGCTTCCAACCTGACTTCAACAACTCGCCGACGCCGTGGACCGCCTCGAGCATCGCGGCGGTGCCGCTGTTGGGATCGACTGCACCATACACCCAGGCGTCGCGGTGATTCCCCGCGACCACCCACTCATCGGGTAAGTCGCTACCGTGCACGCGGCCAATTACATCCCACAATGTGCGGAACTGGTAGTCCTGCTTGAGGTGCATCTTCACTCGCACCGGCCCCGGTCCTACGTGATAAGTGAAAGGCAGCGCCCCCTGCCATTCCCGCGGTGAGTCCGCTCCACCGAGATGTTGAAGAATCGGCCAAGCATCATGGTAGGAAAGCGGAGTGACCGGTATCTTCGGCATCTGCGCTGACTGCTGCGGAGAAATCCGTTTGCTCTCCGGCAACGATGGCAGGGAGGCGAACCCAGGGGTGGTAGGATCGCCGGGAAATTCGAACATGTATCCCACTGATCCGCGCTGCACACCAGTATCCGGGCGCCAGGGCCCATCCGGATACTTATCGCCTCGCCGCCATCCATCGTCAAATGGATCCGAATAAATGATCACTCCCGCCGCCCCGTGTTCCTGCGCGATGAATTCCTTCACTCCACGGAAGTTTTGCCCATAACGTACGATGACAATCTTGCCGCGCACATCGACCTTCAACTTTTCCAATTTCTCGAAATCTTCCGGCGTTCCGTAGTTGGCGTAGATCACGTCCGCCTCGGCGTCTCCGGATGGCGACATGCCGTTGAACGGCATCACCACGCGCGGATCGTCCTGATAAGGATCTCCATCCACGTGCTCGCGCGTGGGTCCATGCATTTCGACGCCAGCCGGGGCGGTGACATCGACGCTGATTTCCTGGGGATAGTTCATCCACACTTTGTATTCGACAATTTCCGTATCGAGCCCGGCGGCGCGAAACTTTAGCGCAACATAGTCGGCCGTCGTGCTGTCCTCGGGCGTGCCGGCCATGTGCGGAGCTTGGGTCAGACTGCGTAGATGCTCTTCAGCCAGTTTAGGATCAGGCACCGCTAAGAAATGGACCTCGGCGGCGTTCTCCGCGGCCGCGTCGCGGAAACCAAAGATGGGTTGAGGCGCTGCAGGGCCCTCTGGGGCATGGCCGCCGACGCTGGCTAATACAAAGGACAGGAAGACGACTGAGCAAAAAAGCGCCGAATAAAAGAATCGCATGATGCTCCTGCTAGGAAAGTAAGTAAGGTAGCACAGCGCTGCTTCCAGTTGCTCCACGTCAGGGCCCGCAACGCAACCTATGGCCACAAAAAGAGTATTCACCACTTTGACCATCTTCAAAAAAATCAGAGCGTTGGCGAACCAGCCGATTACCTGGTCTGACACCCCGATCGCGGCTCGCGACGCGCCTCAACTTAGAAGTCTGGACGTACGACCAACACTTTGATGGGATGCGGACTCCGGTTTGGCGGTAAGGGCAAAGTGAACAAGACCTCAGGTATCGCGACTCTGCTGCACATCGAAATTCCCAAAGGAAGCCAGCCCTCAATAGCAGAGCGACGACAGTCCCGACCGAAGGATTTTTTAGCGACATCGGATCCCAGCCTGTCGCTCCATCTTCCGTGGACCGGGAAGCATGTAGGGTCCCCCCACCACAAATCGCGAAGACTATCACCATTAGAACGGCGGCAATCCGGCTACCAGACTGTTGCTGTAAACCATCGGGCCTCGCCCTACCGCACCTGCCCCGTCCCAATAATCTCGTACTTGGAGGACGTCAGCTCCGTCAGCGCGAAAGGCCCGCGGCAGTGCAGTTTCTGCGTGCTGATGCCCATCTCGGCACCAAAGCCAAATTCCGCGCCATCGGTAAAGCGGGTCGAGGCGTTCCAGTAAACCGCGGCAGAATCCACGCCGCGCAGAAACGTGCGGGCATTCTCCCGGCTGCGCGTCACAATGCAATCGGAATGCTTGGTCGAGTAGCGATTGATGTGGGAGATAGCCCCGTCCACATTCGCGACCACGCGAACGGCCATGCAAAGCCGCAGATATTCTTCGTACCAGTCCTGTTCCTCTGCCGGCCCGATCCTCGTTTCAATTGCTAAGCTTCGCGCCTTTGCATCCCCGCGCACTTCGACTCCTGCCTCGATCAGCTTCTTCACGATTCGTGGGATGTACTCCTTCGCGATCCGTTCATGCACCAGCAGCTTCTCCGCCGCGTTGCACACCGACGGTCGCTGCGTCTTAGAATTGATCACGATCTCATCGGCCATCTCGAAATCGGCGGATTCGTCCACGAAGATGTGGCAATTCCCTGCTCCGGTTTCAATCACGGGCACAGACGAGTTCTCAGTAACGAAGGTGATGAGTCCGGCGCCGCCGCGCGGAATGATCACATCGACCAGTCCACGCGCTTTAATCAACTCCTCGACCGACTGGCGCGTGCTCGAATCGAGGAGTTCGATCGCTCCCTCCGGCACTCCTGGCACCCGCATAAGAATTTCTACCAGTTGCTGATTGCTACGCGCGGCTTCCTTGCCGCCCCGCAAGACGATGGCGTTGCCAGTTTTCAGCGCGAGCACGGCCGTATCCACGGTAACGTTCGGCCGCGATTCGTAGATGATTCCCACCACTCCCAGCGGCACGCGCACTTTACGGATGCGCAAGCCATTCGGTCGCGTCCACTCGGCCAGAGTCTCGCCGAGCGGATCGTCCAGCGCCGCCACGTCGCGCACGCCTTGCGCCATTTCCTCGATGCGTTCAGCCGTGAGCTGCAAGCGGTCGCGCATCGCTGTTTCAAGGCCGGAGCTCTCCACATCCTCACGGTTGGCAGAAAGAATCGGCTGAGTATTGGCTTCAATCGCATCCGCCATCCCCAGCAGCAGTGCATTCTTCTCGTCGGTCGAGAGCAAGGCCAGCTTCGCGGCGGCTTCGCGCGCGCGCAGCAGCTTTTCCTTCGTGGACCCGTATGGGGTGATGGTTGCCGCCATTACCTTCGCCTTCTTAGCGGAGGGAAATAGGTTCCAATCTTGCGCTCCACGGCCAGCGCAATCCCCTGCGGATGGCGTCCATTCACAATTGCCACGTGGACGCCCGCTTCACTGGCCAGCTTCGCAGCCCGTAATTTGGAAATCATTCCGCCGCGCCCCAGCGTGCTTCTGCCATTGCACTGCGCCTCCAGCGCCGGAGTCAGCTTGCGCACCACCCGCACCAGGCGCGGCTTCTTGCGTCCATTCGGCATGTAGAAACCCTCCACGTCGGTGAGCAGCAGGAGCCAGTCAGCTTTCACAGCCGTGGCCAGTAGCGAACTCAGCTCGTCGTTATCGCCGAAAGCCCCCACCAATTCGCGCACGCTGACGCTGTCATTCTCGTTCACGATGGGCACCACACCCAGTGAAAGCAACTCGGCCAACGCGTTCTGCAAGTTGCGATAACGCACCGGCGAAGTGAAGTCGTCACCCGAAAGTAAAAGTTGCGCGACCACCTTCTTGCCGAAAAAAAGCCGTTCGTAGGTATGCATCAGCTTGCTTTGCCCAACCGCGGCGCACGCCTGCATGACAGGAACATCGCGGGGCCGCTTACCCAATCCCAGTCCGGACATTCCGGCGGCAATTGCGCCGGAGGTGACGATCAGATACTCGTTCTTGCGGAGGTCGAACTGATCGACCATAGAGCGCAGGATGTTCGCGTCAATCTTACCGCCGGGGGCGATCAGGCTGGTGCCGATTTTGATGACGACTCTCATTCTTGGATCGCGCTCTCCTGGCCTTATTGGAATGGTATCGTACTTGACGCCAAACGAAATGTCCGCTATTTCCTTCTCCAGATTCTCTACCCAAGTCGCCGGGCTTGGGGGCAGGAAACCCGGCGAGGAAGGACAGGATCGCCGTCGAGCAACTAAAATAGCTGTGGCAAGATGGAAAAGTTGCCACATTGTGATCGATATGCCAGCCTCCAATGCCACAAGCCGTTTTTCCGATCGCGTCGAAAACTACGTTCGCTACCGGCCGGGATATCCGGCGGAAGCGCTGCAGGCTCTGCAAACCGAGTGCGGTCTCACGCCGACAGATGCAGTGGCTGATGTGGCTTCAGGAACTGGGATCTGGACGCGCATGATGCTAAAGAACGGAAACTCCGTCTTCGGCGTCGAGCCAAACGCCGAGATGCGTGAGGCTGGCGAACGGGTCTTGTCGGGATTTCCGAAGTTTACCAGCATCGCGGGAACTGCCGAAGCTACCACTCTCCCGTCTCGGGCCGTGGATTTCGTCTCGGCGGCGCAAGCCGCACACTGGTTCGACCGCGGGCGTGCCCGGCGCGAATTCGTCCGCATCCTCAAGCCCGGCGGTTGGCTGGTGCTTCTGTGGAACGAGCGGCTCACAGATTCGACGGCATTCTTGCGCGACTATGAGCGACTGTTGCTGACCTTCGGCACCGACTATCAGGACATCCGCCACGAGAAGACAACCTCGGAGGTGAATCAGTTCTTCGATCCCGCTCCCTATCAAGAACGAGTAATGGAGATGCGCCAAACCTTTGACTACGCTGGGATTGAAGGCCGTCTGCTGTCGTCGTCCTATGCCCCAGGACCGGAGCATTCGCAACACGCGCCCATGCTACGCGAGTTGCGACGCATCTTCGATGCGCACTCTGTGTCGGGACGAGCGACCTTCGAATACAAGACCCGGTTGTATTTCGGACGATTGAGTTAAGAGAAAAACACGACCTGCTCTGATACGATCTGCTCTGGTTTCATCCTCCGAGGTCAAGCACCGTGTCCGAAGAAAAATCCTTCCACATGACGCCCGACGAATTCCGCCGCTACGGCCACGCCGTAATCGATTGGATCGCCGACTATCACTCCCGCATCGAGTCGTTCCCTGTGCGGTCGCAGGCGAAACCCGGACAGATTCGTGCGTCGCTTCCGGCGAACCCTCCGGCGCACGGCGAGCCCTTCGAGGCGCTGCTCGAGGATGTCGAGAATCTGATTCTGCCTGGGGTCACGCACTGGCAGTCGCCGAATTTTTTCGCTTACTTTCCGTGCAACGCCTCCGGCCCTGGAATTCTCGGCGATCTTCTCTCTTCCGGACTCGGCGTACAAGGCATGCTTTGGTCTACCAGCCCAGCCTGTACAGAATTGGAAACCCACGTGCTCGACTGGCTCGTGCCCATGCTCGGATTGCCGGAGAAATTTCTCTCGTCGAATCCTGGCGGCGGGGTGATTCAGGACACTGCCTCGAGTGCCGTGCTGTGCGCGCTGTTGGCCGCCCGCGAACGGGCTACCAACTACACCAGCAACAGGAAGGGATGCGATGGCCGCATCGTCGCTTATGCCTCCACGCAGACCCACTCTTCGCTGGAAAAGGCTGCCCTGATCGCAGGCATCGGCGTCGACAATCTGCGCTTGCTTGAAGTCGACGACAAATTCGCCATGCGTCC
Source organism: Candidatus Sulfotelmatobacter sp. (assembly GCA_049584315.1). GTDB lineage: Bacteria > Acidobacteriota > Terriglobia > Terriglobales > Acidobacteriaceae > Sulfotelmatobacter. Next base: position 8,008 of record JBAUXO010000114.1, read on the forward strand.
TGATTCTCTGAGCCGTCAGATTGAAGCCGACAAGCGAGCCGGCCTGGTTCCCTGCTTTGTCTGCGCCACCGTGGGTACCACCTCGTCGAACGCGATGGACCCGATCCCCGCGATCGCCCACGTCGCACAGCAACACAATCTATGGCTGCATGTGGACGCGGCCATGTCCGGCACAGCCGCGCTTTGTCCGGAGTTCCGTCACCTGCAAAACGGAGTCGAACTCGCCGACAGCTACAACTTCAACCCGCACAAATGGATGTTCACGAACTTCGATTGCAATTGTTTCTGGGTCGCCGACCGCAAGGCGCTGATCCGGACTCTAAGCATTCTGCCGGAATATCTGCGCAACCAGGCCACCGAGTCAGGTGCGGTCATCGATTACCGCGATTGGCACATCCAACTCGGCCGACGCTTCCGCTCGCTGAAGTTGTGGTTCGTGATCCGACATTACGGTATCGAAGGCCTGCAGCACCACATTCGCCACCACGTGGAGCTCGCACAGCAGTTTGCTGAAGGGGTGCGCAACGACAAGAATTTCGAACTCGCTGCGCCGGTGCCGTTAAACCTGGTCTGCTTTCGCCACAAAGCCGGGGACCGGGCAAATCAAGTCATCTTGGATCGCCTCAACCGCAGCGGCGATCTCTTCCTCACGCATACCAAGCTGAATGGACAAATGACTTTGCGTTTGTGTATCGGCCAGACCAACACGCAAGCCCGGCATGTCGAACGCGCTTGGCGGAGAATTCGCGAGGAAGCGGAACGATTCGCAGCGCTTGCCTAGCTTGCCTTGCGCGCACCCGTCTCGCGGCATTTCAGCTAAAGTAAGGGTATGCGTAGCATCCTCGGTCAGCGCCCGTTGCGCTTCGTCTTTGCGGCCAACGTGATCTCCATGTTGGGTAGCGGGATGAATTCGGCCGCGGTCGCCTGGTACATTCTCGAAGCTACGCACTCAGAAATGGCGCTTGGCACCTTCGCCGTTCTGCAAACTATTCCCGCGATGCTCATGCTTCCCTTCACGGGTGTCATTATCGATCGCGAAGATCGCCGTCTGCTCGTGATGTGGCTGGACGCATTGCGCGCGGTGATCATTGTGACCGTCGCCATCCTCGCGTTTCGGCATCGCGTACAAGTGTGGCAACTGTATTTGATGAATACCCTGGTTGCCGCAGGTTTCTGGATGTTCTGGCCGACCATCACCGCACTGATCCAGGAACTCACGCCGGAAGGTCAATTCGTGCAGTCCAATACTTTCCTCTTAGCCGGAGTGCAGGGAGGGTGGCTCATCGCCGGAGCTCTGGTCGGCTTCATGTACAACCATATCGGTCTGGGCGGCGTGCTTTTGATCGACGTTTCTACGTATGTGGTTTCGTTCTTGTGCTATCTCGCCGTCCGCAAGGGACGCCACGTCGTTCTGCGACCGGAAGAATTGCGGGCCGATATCCTCGCCGCTGAAACCCAGTTCCAGCGCTTCTGGCGCGAGCTGCGTGAGGGCCTCTACTTTCTCCGCGCCCGTCGTGCCGTCATCTTGCTGGGCATCAGTTGGGCGCTGTTTCTCGGCGCCATGATCACGGGAGTCGTTGTCACTCCGTCGTTGAGCGAGCGTGTTTTCCATGCCGGCGCTGTGGGCTATGGATGGCTCAACGCTGGATGGGGCACCGGCGCGTTTCTCAGCGTCCTCTATGCGCCTGCCATCATCGCCAGTCTGGGCGGCCGCCGCTCGGTAGGGTTTTCCATGGCCATCATCGCCGTCTGCGTGGTTTGCGCTCCCGTTTCGCATTGGCTGGTCGCGGCGATATTACTGTATGCGGTCATGGGTTCGGCACGCGGCGTCGGCGGCATCGCCATGAACACAAGCCTGATGGAAATGGTCCCGCAACATTTGATGGGGCGTGTGCAGAACACGTTCTATTTCTTTGGAACCTTCCTCCAACTTGTGCTGGCCGTCGCCGTCGGCGCAGTTGCCCATAAAGTCAGTCTGGTCGCAGCCTTCGCCATTCTGGCCTGTGTGTACGGGTTCTCGTTCGTAGCCGCCAGTTGGCCCGTCGGAACGGTCACGGTCGAAGAGGTCAGCGCAGCAAAATGAAATCGATTCACCTTCGAGCACAGAGACTTCGATCGCCAGTGGCTGACTTTTCTCGGCGTCGCGTGTCTCCGTGGTAATTCACTACCTGGCGCTGTTATTCTTTCCCATTCCAAGGAGAGCCCATGTCTTCTGACCTGCAAGGCCGTAACGCTGTCGTCTTTGGAGTCGCCAATAAGCGCTCGATCGCCTGGTCGATCGCTCAGGGATTGCACGCAGCCGGGATGAAGCTTGCCATCACCTATCAGAATGAGCGCCTGGAGCAGGAAGCTAAGGACCTCATCCTCTCTCTGCCCGGCGCGGAAGCCTATATGTGCGACGTCAGCAAAGACGAAGAAATCGACCGCCTCTTCGCCACGCTCAAAGAACGCCACGGCAAGCTGCACGCGCTGGTGCATTCCGTCGCCTACGCTCCCGCCGACGAACTGAAAGGCGACTTCATCAACACCACGCGCCAAGGCTTCCACATTGCAATGGATGTGAGCGTGTACTCGCTGGTCGCTGTATCCCGCGCCGCCGTACCACTCATGGAAGACGGTGGATCGATCCTCACCATGACGTACTACGCCTCGGAAAAAGTTGTGCCCCGCTACAACGTAATGGCCATCGCCAAAGCTGGCCTCGAATGCTCGGTGCGCTATCTGGCGTATGAATTAGGAAAGAAAAAGATTCGTGTGAACGCCATCTCTGCTGGCCCGATCAAGACGCTGGCCGCCCGGGGCATCGCAGGCTTCGGCGACATGCTGAAGGGCCACGAAGAGCGCGCCCCGCTGGGCCGCCGTGTGGAAGTGGAAGAAGTCGGTTCGACCGGAGTCTTCCTGGCTTCCGACGCCAGCAGCGGCATCACCGGCGAAGTCATCTACGTCGACTGTGGCTTCAACATCATGGGTTTTTGAAACCGGTTCTTCGTCCTCGGTTCCAATTCTCAGCCACTGCTCCACCGGATAATTCAGATGACGCGAAACAAGCGACTCGTCTTTGCCTTCTTCGCCGCCGCCATCCTTTTCTCGATGGTGCGCGAGTGGAGCGCGTCCTCCTCCTGCGCGCGCGGTGTCCTCATCCCATCGGTTGCGGCACAGTGCAACCGCTAACGACAATCCTGATCCTCCGCCCGTTGTCTCCGTCGCGCTCCATGGAAATCTCCACATCCCGCTCCCGTTGCAGACGCAGAAATTTCTCTCCCCACTCGATCAACAAAACACTGTTCTCATCCCGCAGATCATCCAGCGCCAGCGTCTCCAATTCCCGCTGGGTATCGATGCGGTAAAGATCAATGTGGTAGAGGCTGGCTCGCGGTCCGCGATACTCGTGCACCAGGGTGAAGGTAGGACTGGTGACATCCTCTTCCGCAGCCGCCTGGAATGCCGCCGCAATGCCTTTGACCAGCGTGGTCTTTCCGGCACCCAGATCTCCGCGCAGCAGCACGAGCTTGGGCGGAGCCAGCAATTCCGCCAGCGTGCGTCCCAAGGCGATGGTCTCTTCCGCCGAGTGTGTATTGATCTCCCGGGTCATATCCTGCACGTCTGGTCGCAGAAAAAATCGCGCGCTCAGACCAGGATCAGTATATCGAGAGGTTGCACCCAGCGCCGCGTCAGCCAACGCCACAAGGCTCGTCAGGATTAAATCGTCTTTGGCACTACGAAAACAGACGACTTCAGTCCCAGCAAGCTCCGCTCGCTCACATGATCGACCGACGTGCGCAAGCGGCGATGGTCGTCATCCTCGAACGCAACGAAGCGGAACGGTTGCAGCACACCGGCAGCTGTCTTCCGCATCGGGGTCAAGAGCTCAGCCATGCCGTGAACGGGCCCGGATTGCGTCTGAAACGCGAGTTCAACAAAGGAGCCGCTTCCCAGAGGATGCAGCAGTTGCAGCAGGCCGCCGGTCACAGAAATACTTTGGAGTTTGGCTTTTGTACGCCGGCCATCTTCTAAACGAATCGCAGCCAGGACGGAATCTCCAAGCTGGACCCGGGCCGCGCGCTTCGAAGGGTGCGGTTGGGGGAAGTGGGTCATAGGTAGGTTCACTATGGCACGCCAGCAGTACGGGCAACAGGTTACGGAAGAAAATGGCCGGATTCCCGTGCTGCTGGCCCGTTCCAGTCGGCCCAAGTCTCGTGCATGCAAGCGCTTGGCACTCTGTTTACTATTGATACAATGTCCCAGCAGAGCGAGTCGTGTTCGGATATGCGGCGGCGAGAACCTCATCATTATCCACGACAGGGAGCACTTCCATGCGTTGTTTCTGGTTTTTAGCCTTTTGCCTGATTTTTCTTACATCCTCAACTACAGGTTTCCAGGCTCAGAACACGCCTCCGGCAAACCAGATACCGCTTCGGGTCGGCATCGTTGGCCTGGTCCACGGCCACGTGCAAGGATTTCTCGATCATTCGCTGCACAATCCAGAGATTGAAATCGTAGGCTTCGCGGAACCGGATCATTCCCTCGCCTCTCAATACGCGACGCGCTATCAACTGGACTCGAGCCTGCTCTTTCCAGACCTCGAAGAGATGCTCGCGCGAAGACATCCGCAGGCCGTGCTGGTTTACACGAATACGTTTGATCACCGCCGCGTGGTTGAAATCTGCGCCCGGCACGGCGTCCAGGTCATGATGGAAAAGCCCTTGGCCGTCAGCCTGGCGGACGCACTAGCCATCAAGAAAGCGGCGGATGCCGGCAAGATTCAGGTCCTGGTCAATTATGAAACGACTTGGTACAGCAGCAACCGAGCCGCATACGATCTGGTCCACGAGCATGCGCTCGGCGACATACGCAAGGTCGTCGTCCACGATGGCCACAGTGGTCCGAAGGAAATTGGGGTTGGTCCCGAGTTCCTGAGCTGGCTCACCGATCCTAAGCTCAATGGGGGAGGCGCACTTTTCGACTTCGGTTGCTACGGCGCCGATCTGATGACATGGTTGATGGATGGACAGCGCCCGCAAACAGTGACCGCCATCACTCAGCAGATCAAACCCGAAATCTATCCCCGAGTCGATGATGAGGCGAGCATCATTCTGACGTATCCTAAAGCACAAGCCATCGTGCAAGCCTCCTGGAACTGGCCCTTCGACCGCAAAGACATGGAGGTCTACGGGCAGACAGGATACGTCATCACGGTGAAGCGGGATGATATTCGATTGCGCCGTGCGGGCGGGCAGGAAGAGCGGGCCACAGCGAAACCGATTCCCCCTCCGTACGATAACTCACTTTCTCTTTTGAAGGCGGTCGTGTTGAACGGGATCGAACCCGACGGTCTGTCATCCCTCGAGGCCAATATCACGGTGACCGAGATCCTGGACGCCGCGCGTCGTTCCGCGGCTTCGGGAAAGACGATTTCCTTGCCCGCCTTGCGATGAAGCGTGGGACGCGCGGAGTCTATGCGCCCCAGCACACCAACTTTTCGTTGGCGGCCCTCTGCGTGCGCCGGAAAGCTTCCGGTAGTCCGCGGAGCAAATCCGTCGCGATCAACGAATGTTCGCCCAGCCCTTCGCGCATCGCGTCGCCGGCAAGTCCGTGCAGATGGACTGCAGCCAGCACTGCGGCGAAAGGGTTCCCGAGGTTCTGTGCAATCATCCCCGCGGTCATGCCAGTCAGGATATCTCCCGTGCCGCCGGTAGCCATGCCAGGGTTGCCGGTCATGTTCGCCCAAGCTTCTCCGTCCGGCCGAACCACCAGCGTGCGATGCCCTTTGAGCACGACAATCAGATCGTGTTCGCCGGCAAACTTTCGCGCAACTCCCAGTCGATCTTTTTGCACATCGGTGATGGTGGATGCCGCCAGCCGTGCCATCTCTCCCGGATGCGGAGTGATCACCAGCGTTCGGCCCTTACCATGCAACTCTTCCGTGCGGCCTTCAAAGGCATTCAGGCCGTCGGCATCCACCACCATGGGAGTTCGAAGTTTAACAACCAGAGCTCGCACCAATTCCGAAGTCTGCGGATTCCGCGAAATCCCGGGGCCGATCGCGAGCACACTCTTCCCCTTCGCCAACTCCTCGATTCGCTCCTGAGCAGTGGTCGAAATCGTGCCCACATCCGTCTCCGGCAAAGACTCGGTCATCAACTCTGCCTGAAATCCCGCCACCGTCGCCAGTACCGACCTTGGTGTCGCCACCGTCGAAAGCCCTGCCCCTGCGCGTAATATTGCCGACCCAGCCATCGCCGCCGCTCCCGCTTTCCCGAGTGATCCTCCAACCACCAGAACGTGGCCGTAGCTACCCTTGTTCGATTCCGCAGGACGGGGCGCGATTAGCGCGGCGAGGTCGAGCGACGTGATGACGTTCAATTGCAACGCCGAAACAATTGCTTCTTGTGGAGAACCGATGTTGGCCACTGCGGTAGGCCCCATCGTCATTGGACTAAACGCGTGCGCCGGGCGGGGCGCGGTAAATGTGACGATCGCATCAGCTCTGGCGATGGTGCCCGCTTGCGGGCCCATCGTGTCTGCATCCGCGCCGGAAGGTATGTCCACGGCGATCACTGGTACGGCGCTGGCATTCATGATCGCGATGGCGTCGGCATAGAGCCCGCTCACGGGAGGCTTGAAACCGGTGCCCAGAATCGCATCCAGGTACAGATCCGCCTGCAACGAACGCCGCATCCCGTCGCTCTTCAGCTCTTCGGCAAAGTGGACAGCGATCGCCGCGTTCGGCAGCCGGCCAAACATGATTGCCGCGTCGCCCCGCAGATCGGAGGGGTCGGCCAGCAGGATCACCTGGACCTTCTTGCCTTGCTGATACAACCGCCGAGCCGCCACGAAGCCGTCGCCGCCATTATTCCCCTTGCCGCAGAAAACCACGACGCGCGGTAATGAGGCATAGTGCGAGAGCACATAGTCTGCCACAGCCACACCTGCGTTTTCCATGAGCGTAAGCGAAGGCACGCCGAAGCGATCGCTGGTGGCGCGGTCAATCGCTCGCATCTCTGCCGCGGTAACGATTTTCATGACTGGGACGTTGCGGTCTGTTCGAGTTGCCGCAGTTGTGAGGCTTCGCCCATGGGGGCAGCTTTCGGGACACAGCGACGACCCCTCTTGGCAGGGATGTGGAGATTGGCGAAATCCACATCGCCAGCAGGTCCGTGTTGGCGGGGGCGACGATCGAGAGTTCGGGCATTCGCCAGGATGGCGGCGTCATGATTCTCGCCAGCAAGCGGCACGCGGGGATGAGATTCAATCCCGCGCCCCATGACCACATGGCGCCTGAAGACTGCCTGATCGCCACTCTCAGTCATTACGAACGGCGGTTTCCCCACCAACTCCCGTGCCACACTGCGCCCGACTCGTCCCATGCCACAGATAATGGAATGACCGTCGAGCCGCCCGATGTCGCGCTGCATGCGCCGCCTTCCAAAGAAGCTCTGCAACTCGAATTCTAGCAAAGCCTGGCTCTACGCTCCCACACCCAACAAAACCAGCGAAACGCCGGTCAGAATCACAATCACGTCGAAAACGCGGCCGGCATGGGAAAGCGGATGTAGTTCCTGACATCCAACGGCGGTTCGGGTACTGACACCATGGAAAAGCCATCAAACCACGGCCATCCTTCAATAAGGGGATCCCCCGCGGTTCCCACTGCCATGACAATCAGCCGCAGCACACCGATGATTCGTAGGTTGGAGACGGCATTCATGGAGATTCGGTAGTAGTGATTAGCGCTCAGTAATAAATAATTGCCGGAGTCCCGCCGTTGGCTTTGCTGACCACCAAACACTCCGTCACTGACTACAAAACAGAAAGACCCTCCGCCGTGTGGAGGGCCTGTGGCAATGACGACACAGCTACTTGTGCAGTACCTTCGCCCCAGCTTCCGCCTGTAGCGCTTGCACCCGGCTGTGCTTCACGCTGTAGGTGAAATACACCACCAGTCCAATGATCAGCCACACCACCAACCGGATCCAATTCCATATTCCGAGCTTGTACATCATGTATCCGTTGGCAACTACGCCCAGGATCGGAATTAGTGGCACCCACGGTGTGCGGAAAGGCCGCGGCTGATTCGGGTTGGTATAGCGCAGCACCATCACCGAAACGGACACAATCACAAACGCCAGGAGCGTTCCGATGTTCACCATGCGGCCGATATCATCGATCGGAGTCAGGCTGCCGACAACCGCAGCCAGCAGACCCACGAGAATCGTGTTCTTCCATGGAGTGCGGAATTTTGGATGGATATCCCCGAAGAACTTCTTCGGCAACAGGCCGTCGCTGGCCATGGCATAAAGTACTCTCGTCTGGCCTAGCAGCATCACTAGCATCACGCTGGTGAGTCCCGCCAGAGCGCCCAAGGTAATGATATGCGACGCTGTGCTCAGGCCGCGATCCAGAAAGGCGCGGGCGACGGGCGCTTCAATGTTGATCTGTTGCCAGTGCACCATGCCTGTAAGCACGCCAGCGACCGCAATGTATAGAACCGTACATATCGCGAGTGAGGCAATCATGCCGATGGGCAAATCGCGCTGCGGATTCTTGGCCTCCTGTGCCGTGGTCGAGACGGCATCGAACCCAATGTAAGCGAAGAATATGTAGGCGGCTCCCGCTCCAATCCCGGCTATGCCATTGGGCGCATACGAATGCCAGTCGGTGCCCCAGTTGCTGACGTTGATGTAGCGAGCACCCAGCGCAATCACAAAGAGCACAACCGAGACCTTAATCACCACGATTGCCGTATTGAACTCCGCACTCTCTTTGATCCCGACCACGAGAACCGCGGTAATGATGAGGGCGATGATGAAAGCCGGTAGGTTCAGGCCAATTTCCATCCCCAAGAAGTGTGGAGCGGCCAAAAGATCATGCGCCTTCTGCAGCAGTTCGGGAGACTGGGTACTGATGATCGCGCTGACTTTGTCGAGGAAGGCCTGCGTGCCGGGTGTCAGGGAAGAGTCCGCCGACTGAGCCATCTGCCGCGCCACAATATTTTCGGCGGTCTTCAGCGCAGTCCAGTGATCGTAGGCCAGCCACAACGGCATCTGGATGTGAAAAATTTTCAGCAGTTCGATGAAATGGTTCGACCAGCCTGAAGATACCGCGCTGGCACCCATGGCATACTCAAGCGTAAGGTCCCAGCCGATGATCCACGCGAGCAACTCGCCCAAAGTGGCGTAAGCGTAGGTGTAGGCGCTACCCGCCAGCGGGATCATCGCCGCGAATTCAGCGTAGCAAAGTCCCGCGAAGGCGCACCCTATCCCGGAGAGGACGAATGATAAAGTGAGTCCCGGACCCGCGTACTGCGCCCCCAACCCCACCATCACAAAAATACCAGCGCCGATCACTGCACCAACGCCGAGCGCGGTGAGTTGAAAAACTCCCAGCGTACGTTTAAGGCTGTGTTCCCCCGTCTCGCGGGATTCCTCCATCAGCAGGTTCAGTGGCTTGGTGGCCAGCAGATTCGCCATTCGTCTCGTTTCTCCTTGGAAGCTACGCGGGTACGCGCTTTGCTCCCGCGCTTCTTGACCATGCGTAATATACCGGGATACCCAACAGCACCACAATCAGCCCCGGCCACGTGAATTGCGGTTTGTAGCGCAATAGTACGACATCGATAAATAAAGCCATCGCAATATAAATCGCGGGCAGCACGGGATAGCCAACCGCACGATAGGGCCGCGGGGCATCGGGATGCGTGCGCCGCAGCACAAACAATCCCACAATGGTCAAAATGTAAAACACGAGCACCGCAAAAATGATGTAATCCAGAAGCTGGCCGTAGCTGCCCGAGACGCAGAGCAGGCATGCCCACACCATCTGCACCATCAGCGAAACGGCCGGCGTCTTATATCTAGGATGCAACTTGGCGACGTTTTTGAAAAACAAGCTATCCTTTGCCATGGCATAGTAGACGCGCGCGCCGGAAAGAATCAGTCCATTGGCGCAGCCAAACGCGGAAATCAGGATGGCACCCGCCATCAGGAGTCCGCCCCCGGCGCCGAACATCTGCGTCATCACCGCCGTTCCCACACGATCCTCGGACGCGTACTGAATACCCCGCCCTAGAATCGTTGCTGCGCCGGAGATTCCATTCAGCGGCAGGGCGTTCAGATAAATCAGGTTGCAGGCAATATAGAGCGCAATCACCACTCCCGTCCCCATTGCCAGCGACAGTGGCAAGTTGCGGCTGGGATTCTTCACCTCCCCTGCGGTGAAGGTTACGTTGTTCCAGGCATCCGCAGAAAACAGCGAACCGACTTGCGCCACCGCCAAAATCGTCAGCGTCCCCACCATCACAACCGGTCCGCCCACTCCCACTTGAACGGCGTGCTGCGCGCCCAGTCCCGCGTTCCGCCAAAAGTGTCCACTAAGGTTCGCTGCCCGTGCCGCCGCGTTTCTTCCCAACGCCAATCCGAACAGGGCCAGGCCCAGAAGCGCCGAGACTTTGGCCGCCGTAAAAACATTCTGAATGAGCGCCCCGGTTTTGACTCCGAAAATATTTACCACAGAAAGGAACACAACGAGGAGGATTGCAACCAGGTTCTGCGTATTGATTCCGACGTCCATGTTGCCCAAAACCATTGGCCCAATCGGGATCGGTGGAACCTTGCAGAGATGGAGAATCCAGTGAGAAGAAGAAATGGCGGGAAAGAAAACTCCCAGAAACTTGCCGAAAGCCACGCCCACCGCAGCAATGGTTCCGGTCTGAATTACGAGGAATAACGTCCAGCCGTAGAGAAATCCCCACAGCGGCCCCAAGGCTTCACGCAGGTAGACATACTGCCCGCCCGCCCGCGGCATCATCGCCGCCAGTTCGCCATAGCTGAGCGCGGCAACGATGGTCATGAACCCGGCCACGGCCCACGCGCCGATCAGCAGCGCGGGAGAATCCACTTCGCGGGCAATCTCCGCCGAAACAATAAAAATACCCGAGCCGATCATCGACCCCATGACTAGCATGGTGGCGCTGGTCAGGCCCAGGCCCTTGACCAGTTCCTTATCTTGATGGCTATGGATCTCCCAATCGCTCGCGGCGGCCGGCGCTGTTGGTGTGCTCAGGATCCCTCCTTGAAGCATGCTCGCCGGGCTTACCTAGTCACGAGCACTATCAGGGTGGAATGACTTTACCTCAAGATGCGGAAAAATTCCTCTGCTGATTTACCTGGCTCCCGTAACAAATCGGATATCACCGCCACGGAATCGGCCCCAGCCTCGATCACGGAAGCTGCGTTGGCCCGTGTGATCCCCCCGATGGCTGCAAGCGGCTTTCGGGTCAATTGCCGCGCCCGGCGCACCCCTTCGAGGCCAACGACGGGATCAGCCTTCTCTTTGCTCGAGGTTGCAAAAACAGGTCCAATCGCAAGGTAGTCGGCGGGAGATCGATCCGCTTCCTGCAGTTGCTGGGGGTTATGGGTCGAAACTCCAAGCCAGCGGTCGGGGCCGATAATCTTTCGCACCGACTCCGGCGAGAGATCGTCCTGCCCCACGTGGACACCGTCGAACTCCGCAGCCAGGCAGAGATCGGCCCGATCGTTTATGATCAGTTTCAGGGAGCCGCCGACACGCTTTTTCAGTTCGCGCGCCTGCTCCAGCATCACGCGCCCGTTTCCGCTTTTGTTGCGGTATTGCAGCAGCGTACATCCCCCAGCGACCAGTTCTTCGGCAAAACTTGCCAGGTCTTCTGTGGAGCAAAAGCTTGGCGCGTTCACAATGGGATAAAGACGCGGGACAGAGATCACGCTGCCGATTCTTTCTTGTTGGCCGTCAGAAATCGCTCGATGAATCCCGTATCAAATTTCCCGGCGCGGAAGTCCGGATCGGCCAGAATCTTCCGGTGCAGCGGAATCGTCGTGAATATCCCTTCGACGATGAACATTTCCAGCGCACGCGTCATGCGCGATATGGCTTCGTCGCGATCCTTGCCGCGCACGATCAATTTGGCAATCAGCGAGTCATAATATGGGGGAATCACGCCCTCCGCGTAGGCCGCCGTGTCGACGCGCACTCCGGTGCCTCCGGGCGGATGAAATGCGGTGATTCTGCCGGCTGACGGGGTGAATTTCTCGGGATGCTCGGCGTTGATCCTGCACTCGATGGCGTGGCCGCGATGCACAATCGGCCCATGCAGCACCTCGCTCATGTTCGCTCCGGCGGCAATCATGATCTGGCTCTTCACCAAATCGACATCGGTTACCATCTCGGTTACCGGATGCTCCACCTGAATCCGCGTATTCATCTCGATAAAGTGCAGGCGGTGGTCCTGGTCCATCAAAAATTCGATCGTCCCAGCGTTGGTATAACCGATCTCGGCCAGCGACTGGCACAGCACTGCGCCAATCTGATCGCGTAACTCGGGGGTGACCTGCGTTGACGGCGACTCTTCCAGCAACTTCTGATGCCGGCGCTGGATCGAGCACTCCCGTTCGCCCAGGCTTACCACGTTGCCGTGCTCGTCCGCCAGCACCTGAAACTCGATGTGGCGCGGATGCTCGACATACTTCTCCATGTACAAGTCGCCATTGCCAAATGCGCCCGCGGCCTCCGACTGCGCAGCTCTGAACAGCGTTGGCAACTCTTCTTCGCTGCGCACAATACGCATGCCGCGTCCGCCGCCGCCCGCCGACGCCTTCACAATCACAGGAAAGCCCACCTGCCGCGCCCACTCCACCGCTTCGCCCTCGGAGGCGATGATTCCATCCGAGCCTGGCAAAATCGGCACACCCGCTCGTTTCATGGCGGAGCGCGCTTTCTCTTTTTCCCCCATCAGCCGGGTCACTTCCGGACGCGGCCCGATGAACTTGATCCCGCTGGTCTCGCAGACCTCGGCGAAGTTGGCGTTCTCCGCCAGCAATCCGTAGCCGGGATGCACCGCATCCACGTTGGCGATCTCCGCCGCGCTGATCACCGCCGGGATGTTCAGGTAGCTCAGCGCCAGTTGCGGAGGCCCGATACAAATCGCCTCGTCGGCAAAGCGCACGGGCAACGAGTGCCGATCGGCCTCGCTGTAGATGGCAACCGTGCGGATGCCTAGCTCCTTGCACGCGCAAATCACGCGCAAAGCGATCTCCCCGCGATTGGCAATCAATATCTTGTTAAACATTTCAGATTCACGGAGCCCCCTACCGCCGACGGGCCGGCCCAAACTGGGTTTCTCCTCGCGCCTCCTCAGACGCAAAAAGGCGCGCTCGATGCGCGCCTCGGTTCGGGTTCTCTGTCACTTTTTCGCCCGGATGGCGAACAACTCCTGCCCGTACTCAATCGGCTGGCCGTTGCTCCCCATCTTTTTCACAACTTCTCCCGCCACGTCAGACTCAATCTCATTCAGCAGCTTCATGGCCTCAACGATGCACAGCACCTGCCCAACTTCCACTATATCCCCGACCTTGACGAAAGGCGGCGCGCCCGGGGAAGGAGCTTCATAGAAGGTTCCTACAATCGGAGACTTCACCATGTGCAGGATTTCTTGCGGAACAGGTTCGGCCGGTGCCGACGGCGCGATAGAAGGCGGAACCGCGGCGGCCGGTCTCTGTTCCGCTGCCCCTCCGGCGGAGTAGGCCGGATAGGACATCTCACCCTGCGCGTGAACGATGGTTGCTTGTCCCCCGCGCTTGATTTTCACTTTGACGTCGCCGCGTTCCAGCTCAAACTCGGCAATGTCTTTTTCGATTAAGAACTCGATGAGTTCCTTCAGCTCTTTTTGATTCATTCGTATGAAGGTAGGGCCGCTTGCTGCTCCGCGCCAAAAATGATCCCGGCGAAACAGCCGGCCATGGCGCAGGAGCGACTCAATTTAACCCGCTTGAATCTTACTTGCCTGCTCTTGAGAAGACTTAAATTGTCAGGAAATCCTTGCTCGTCGGAGTCAACACCTCACAGCCGTTTTCACGGACGGCCACCATGTCCTCGATCCTCACGCCCCATTTGCCGGGGAAGTATACTCCCGGCTCAATGGTAATCACCATACCCGGCCGCAGGACTTCATTCTGCCCGGCCGCGACCCGGGGAAACTCATGGATTTCCAGTCCCACGCCATGCCCGGTCGAATGCGTGAAATAGCGCCCTAACCCGGCCTTGCGCAGCACCTTACGCGCCGCGTCGTCCACTTCTCCCGCCCTCATTCCGGGTTGAACTGCCGCGATTGCCGCCTGCTGGGCTTCCCTCACCGATTCATACGCATGCCGCGCATCTTGCGGCGGGGTGCCCACCCATACGGTGCGCGTCTGGTCTGAACAATAACCTGCGAGTATAACACCGAAATCGCACACTACGAACCCACCGGCAGCGATGGGTTGAGCGGAGGCTCTCCCGTGAGGCAATGCCGACCGTTTCCCTGAGGCGATGATGGTGGGGAAGGACATGGCCTCCGCTCCCGCCAGCCGCGCCGCGTACTCCATCTCCGCAGCGACTTCTGTTTCTTTTATACCCGGCCGCAATACTTCCAGCGCTCGGTCGAACAACTGCGCTCCCAATTGCACCGCCGCCCGGATCAGCCCCAATTCATCCGAATCCTTCTCCATGCGTGCCCTCTCCACGAGCGTGGGCGCATTTCGTAACCGGTAGCCGGAGGGCAGCAGATCGGTCAGCCTTTTCTTTTCCGCCACGGTCACGTGCTCGGCTTCCACTCCAATCGTCCATCCTGCCGATCTCCTGCGCCGGGTTTTCAGCCAGTCCCCGATTGCCCGGGGCACCGACTTCTTCGCGATTACGACTTTTGCGCCCTTCACCTCTTCCCTCCCCTGCGTGTCATAGCGAACGTCGGAGAAGAAGACGCTTCCGCCTTCCTCGACCAGGAGAAAGCCCGCGCTGCCGGTGAATCCGCAGAGATATTGAATGTTCGGAAGATGACTGATCAACCATGCATCGAACCGGGTGGCGGCCAGGCACTCCCGCAGCTTTTTCTGGCGCAGAAGGAAGTCCATATGCCTGTCGAGTTTATCAGGCGAAGGCAGAGGGTTCTTGATTTGCTGTTGGCCGTTCCTTGTGTCGAGGGCACCTGAGCCGCGACAACATGAATTCCTCCACGAAAAACACCCTGCCACCGAGGAGCGGCAGGGCGATTGCTAAGCATTCGCGGCTGTTCTTTGCCCTGGAAGAAATCGGCGAACGCTTGTGCGTTCGGGCGTTCCTAGGCCAGTTCGGCGCTACGGCCGTGAACTGAGAACTGCCCCAACAATAAGACCGCCGGCCTGACAGGTTCTTCAGGCCGGCGACGGTAAATCTTCAACCGCCCGCTGCTATGTTTGAATGATTCGCGGCGTTATGAAGAAGATCAATTCCTGGTTCTGTGTGTTCACGACCGTATGCTTGAACAGGTTGCCCAGGATGGGAATGTTCCCCAGTAACGGCACCTGCGAGATGTTGATCGAGTTCTGCGTCTGGATCACGCCACCGATCACCACCGTGCCGCCATCGGTCACCAGCACTTGGGTCGTTGCTTGCTGCGTAATCAGTTCGGGATTGCCCTGCACTTCCTGACCGAAGTTCGGCGTGGTGTTTTCCACGTCGACGTTCAGGAAGATGGTATTTTCCGAAGTGATCTGTGGTGTGACCGTCAAGCGCAGGAACGCGTCGACGTACGTCACCGTCGGAGGACCGCCCAACTGCGCCTGAGTCACGATGGGAACGCGCACACCCTGCTTTACCAAGGCTTGAATGTTGTTCTGTGTGACTACTCGTGGCCGCGAAAGCACTTTCAGCAATCCGCGCGACTCGGCCATGGAAAGTATGGCATCGATGCGTATGTTGTTGCTGGCGTTCAGGAAGGTCAAGCCGCTGCTGGGTGAGGTCGAACCCAGATTGGAGAACAACGGGATTGTCGACCCTGTCGTGGCACCGGTGGACGGTACCGTAATGTACCCTGGCGTCAGGCCGTTGACGGTGGTCGGGGATGTCCCGGCTCCGGCGTTTCCGCCGATCGCGCTGTGGCCGTTGCCCCAACCGAAGCCCAACTGCGTACCGATGTCGCGGGCAAACTGCCGCGTCGCCGCTACTACGCGAGCCTCGATTTCCACTTCCTGCGTCTTGCGGTCCAGTTGGGTCAACAGGCGATCGATGATGGGAATCACTTTCGGAATGTCGTTGACGATCACGGCGTTGGTACGTTCATCTGCAACCACTTCACCGCGTTGCGAGAGGAACTTCTTTACCGTGAGCGTGACATCTTTGGCGTGGGCATAGCTCAGGAAGCGGGTGACCGAAACCTTTTCCACCGCCAGCGCTTCGGCTTCCACCTGAGCCCTGCGGCCGTCCGCTTCTTTCTTCAAGGTGTCCACGGTTGCGATGCGCAGGACGTTGCCTTCCAGCTCCCGTGCCAGGTCGTTGTTCTTGAGCACGATGTCCAGTGCCTGATCCCACGGCACGTCATCCAACACAACCGTCAGAGTGCCATGCACATTCGGATCGAGCACCACATTTAGGCCGCTGATCTCGTGAATCAGGCGGAAGAAGTCTTTCAGGTCCACATCCTTCAAATTCACGGAAATCGGTTCGCCCGTGTACCTGGGACCAGAGGAAGCGGGCTGTTGTCCGGCTTGGGCCTTCTGTTCGGCGGCAAGATTGACCGCCGGCTGGATGCCCGTGCTGGAAGAAACGGTTTGCGTGGCCTGCGCCGCATGCTCGCTCGCGGGCAGCAGTTCCGCGGCTGTCTTGTCGGCGAACTTCGCGGCCGCTTCCTGTGCACGGTCGGCGGGTTCGTCGGTTGCATTCGAAACATTCGCCTTCGCCGTGTAGGTGGGCTCGACGACTACAAAATCAGAGGAAGCCGGGGCCGCATTGGCGGTCACCGTCTTCGCGGGAACGTCGCTGACAGGTGTCGGCGCTGCTGCCACTGGCTTGGCCTCGGCCGCCACCTCCACGAGTCGCGGTGCCGACGAAGAGATCGTCTTGCTCGCCGCTACCGTGGGTTGCGTGTAAAGGGTCAACACCAGTTTCCCGCTCTCCGAGGGAGTCAGCTCATAGCGGCAAGAATGCTCCAGGTCCACCACGATCCGGGTGGTTGGAGGCCTCTGTCCGTCCATGCCGATCCGCACTCCCTTCACGCCCTCGCCGTCAACGGCGATGTGGTTTCGCTCCGTCCCCATAAGGGTCCCCGGCAGATCCACGATGAGCCGCGCCGGCGAATTCGCCGTGCTCAGCTTGGGCGTTACTGCTCCACGAGCGCTGATCTCGACCCGGACTTCGTCCGTGCCGCGAACCACGTTCACTCGCTGCAGTTCGTTTGGTTGGCTCGCCGCCTGTGGCGCCGGCGTCTCTGCGGCTGAAGCCGTCAGCCCCCAGAGCAGCAACGGTAGGATTACACTCAGCAGTTGCTTTCGCATTTCGCTTCTCCCCAACTCGCGGGTCTACCCCGCGTGTCCTTGCTAGAACTCGATTTTGTTGGCGCTCCGGTTTCTCCGGCGCGCTCGCTTCGCACGCTAGACCGCCGGCGTGAAAATTCTCTTGACCACTTCCCGCGTAAGCGGCTTGCCCAACTTGTCCTGCACCGTTTCCTGGAACACAACCGTATCGCCGGTAATTCTCATCACATACCCGTTGAACACGGGATCGTTTTCGCGCAGGAAATAAGCTTTGTTCAGGCTGTTGGTCACCACTGCAATGAAGCCGTTCTCCGACTTCACCACGCCGCGCAAATTAATCTGTCCGATCTCCAGGCACTTCTTCCCGGTCGAGCAACCCGAGCCGGTGGGCTGTTGCACCACGGGGCTGAAGAAGGGATCGCGTTTCCCGCTCATCGCCCACTTTTTTTCCTCCGGCTTCGGAGCCTTGGACGCCTCGGCGCTCTTGCTGGCGTCCGCCGCCTTGGCGTCCGCCGAAATTCTTGTGGTCGCCGGAGCCGTGGCCTTACCTGCTGGATTCGGCGCACTGTCTTTGCCTGTGATCGCCGCTTTCCGCTTCGCAGTCGGCTTGGTCGCGCCTTTCGCCACCTTCGCAACTGGAGCGGCTGGAGCTGCATTGCCCTTCGCCGGGGCAGCCACTGGCACGATCGCCACTGGTTTCGCCGCCTGCGGCACAGAAGGCGACGCCTTCGCCTGCCGCGCCGCTTGGCTCGTGCTCTGCCCGTTATTGAGGGCGTTCGGGTTCTGTGCCCAGAGTCCGCCCGTCATCAGTCCCACTGCCAGAATGCCTGTCGTTAGCTTCATAGCGATTCCTATTTGCCCGCGCCCGCCCCAGCTACGGCGGGTTTCGTTCCCGGCGCTGCTGCCGCCGGTTCCAAGTCGTGACTGAAGAACGTGGTCGCTGTAAACGTGGCCACTACGCTCTCATTCGGCGCGTACTGGTATGTATGCTTCGGCTTCGCCTTGCTCGGATCTTTCGTATTGGAGACCAGCAATCCGCTGATGTTGACGATGCGCTCCAGCTTGCCCACCCGGTCAAAAAAGTTCAGCATCGAGTAATAGGGGCCGTCCAATTCCATATCGAAGGGAAGTTCTGAGTAGTAGTCTTTCGACGTCACCGCCTTGGCTGTATAGCGGCGCAGCTCCACACCGGCCTTGACCGCCTCGCCATCCAGGCTCTCGATGAAATTGTCTACCTGCTTGTCGTCAGGAACGATGCGCGCTTCAATCTCCAACTGCTGTTTCAGGCTGGCGAGCTGCCGTTCCATATCTTTCAATTTCGGCCGGTAAGCCTCAAGCTCATTGTTTTCCCGAACCTTGTCTTGCAGCGCGTGTTGCGCCGCGGCATTCTTATCGCTCTGGCTCTTGAACACCGTGAAGTACAGCGCCGCCGTCACAATAAGGCCGCCGGCAATTACTGCTCCCCACTGCTTCAGGCCTGACAGTTCATTGAAATTCATCGCCATAGGTCCGCCTCTACGACTTTCCCTTCTCGCAGGTCAGCGTGAACTGGAACGCCTGCATGTCCTTGACCGTCTCGTCCTGGAAGGTTTCTTTGATCTCTACCGTCTTGAAGAAGCCAGTCTTTTGCAGATTCGCAATCAAGGTGGCCACCGCGTCCGTGCTCAGCGCCGTGCCTTCCAGACTCACATTCGCGCCCGTATCATCCATGCTCCGCAGCCAGACGGCTTCTGTTCCGTTCACCGTCTCGCCCAGCATGGCCAGCAAGTTGACCGGGCCAGCTTGTCCGGCGCGCAAGGAATCGATCACATCGACCCGACGCTTGTAATTGTTGGCCTGGGTCTGCCGTTCAAGAAAGCGCGCTTTCACATCGCTGAGTTCGCGGTTCCTTTGCTCGGCCGCCTGCATCTGCGTCGCGATGGATTTGCCCTGACGGTCCAGCCGGTACCAGTAGCCGTAATTCAACACTCCAGCCAGTAACAACACGACCATCAGCTTTAGCTTGGGCGATCCCATGTCGCCCATTTCCATCGTGGGCATCGCCGGCCCGCTGCTGCCGCCGCGCTTATTTTTTCCCTTCGAGGATTCCAGTAGATTGATTTTGATCATAGGGATTCAAAGCTCCTCAAGGCCAAGCCCACCGCCACCGCCAACTGGCCTGGATTCTGCTCCACCAATTCCACTCCGGGGCCGTCTGTCGGTGGCACCACGCGCTGGAATGGATTCAACAACTCGACCGGCATGGAAAATTCCTGCCGCAACGCTTCCATCAGTCCAGGCACTTTCGCCGAACCACCCGCCAGGTAAATCTTCTCGATATGCTCGCCCGCCGCGCTGGCGCGGAAGAAGTCAAACGTCTTCTGAATTTCCAGCACGATGATTTCGGTTACCTGCTGCAGGATCGGCGCCTTCGCGTCTTCGCTCACGGTGCCGACCTTTTCGCCCAGCTTCAGCTTCTCGGCATCGTCGAAGTTCAGGTCCAGTTCCTTTTGCAGCGAGTCCGTGTACTGATGGCCGCCCACGCTGACATCGCGCGGGAACAGCGGCGTCGTGCCCTTCACAATGTTGATGTTCATCACGCTGGCGCCGAGGTTCAAAAGCGCCACCACCTGGCCCAGCGCCGGCTGGTAGTTGTACTCGTAGCAGTTCTGTAAAGCCAGGGCATCGATGTCCACGATAGCCGGGGTACGACCAGCCATCGAGAGTACGTTGGTGTAGTTCAAAATCTTGTCCTTCTTGACAGCGACCAGAAGCACATCCATCTGCGGGCTGCCCGCTTCCTCCGACAGAATCTGATAGTCGAGACTCACATCGGCCAGATCGAAGGGAATATGCTGCGCCGCTTCTTTCTCGATGGTCTCCGCCAATTCCTGATCGCTCATGGAGGGCAGCGAGATCTTCTTCACGATTACCGAGTGGCCGCTCACCGCCGTCGCCACCGCCTTGGTCTTGATCAGGCAGTCGGCAAACAATTTTGAAATCGCGCTGGAGACGGTTCCCGAATCCACAATCATCGAGTCCACTACGATGTCCGAGGCCAGTGCTTCCAGTCCCAGGTGTGCCACTTCGATCTGCCCACCCTTCTTCTTCAACTCCACTGCCTTGATGCTGGAAGAGCCCACATCCAGACCCACAATCGTCTTCGATCCCATTCCAAACATGTGCCCGCCTTTTCCTACTGTGACCCGGCGGCTTTCATCGCCGCCTTCGGTTTACGTTTCGCTCCCGACTCCATCTGGCTCGACTTCTCTTCCATCCACTGATCCAGCCTCGACTTCTTGAACCGCCAGCGGTTGCCCAGCTTGAAAGCCGGAATACTCTGTTCCCCGACGTACTTGTAAAGCGTGTCCGGACTCACTCCCAGATACTGCGACGCCTGGCGAATATTCATCACTTCTCGCGAGTCGGCCATATTTCCTTACCCTGTCTCCCAGAACATCCTGCGCCAATGTCTCCGGCTCCAGCTTCATCTCGGGAGACGCCCTTGCCCTCTATGCCTGTCAAAGGGCTTTCGGTGTCCCGAGCATATATCAGCCTGGAAAAACCCCGCGCTCACGCGAGTTTCCTGTTTTTGCTGGGTTTCTTGCGGTTTTTACGGGAGGGGGAGAACCGATCGGCTAGAGCGATTCCTATATGTAGTAGCTAAGACTGATGTGATGTCTATTAGTGGTAGTGTTCAGGCACGCGGTGACAGGTCACCCGCGTACCGATAACCGAAGTACTAGAGACGGTACGGAAGTACTAAGCCATCGGCTCATCTTGTTGCAATGGCTGAGTCTTTCCCTTTTTTCCCGCAATGACCGGAGTTTGAATCTGGCTTGCGCTGAGGGTGTTCATTAGGTTGGTCGCGGTCTTATGCCGCCGCACGCTGACCAAAGAAATTTTACGAGCCCCCAGACGCTGCATCTGTTTTTTTCTGGTGCAGGTTTCCTTCGGTTGGAAACCAAAGCCGTGACTGAGCTTTCTTTGCTCTTCAGTTCTACGTGGATCAGCCACCCGCCTGATCGTAGAAACTTGTGGCTCGCCGCTACTGCACGTCGGAAACTTTCCCGTTCAGAAAAGTCACTTTCAGATCTTTGTACACGTAAATTTGTTTGGACCCGAGATTCACTTTCTTATCGGGTTGACCCATGGCTGCCTCGACTTGGTCCGGAGTCATTCCCTTCTCGATGCTCGTCGGTTCGGCAGGGGGTTGTTGCGCCGCTGGTTGCTGCTGTTGGCCTTGATCCTGACCTGCCTGCTGGCCGCCTTGCTGCTGTCCTCCTTGATCTCCGCCCTGCTGTTCCGCGCCTCCCTGGTTTTGTTGCGCGTCGTCGCTGCTGACAGAGAGAACTTGGCCGATGGTATCTTCTACCCCGCCGGCAGCTGCACTCGCCAAGGAGCCTTTCGGGAACTGAAAAACTACATTCGCCTTGTTATAGGTCGGCGGATCGGTTTTGTTGCAGGTGTCGCAGGCGACAATTTCAAGAGTCACCGTATCTTTACCCACGTTCACATCGATCTTCATGGGATAGACTTTGTCGCCCACCGCAAATAGATGGGTGGTCTGTTCCTTGCCAAACTTTCCCATGATGGACTTGCGCCCCATCAACGACAAGCTGTTGGGGCCTTTGATCGATCCGTTCTCGTACCTGTTGGAGAGAACGTTCTGGTCTCCGTAAGGCACAGCCAGGATTCCGCCCTTCTGGATAGCCAGGAGCGTACCCTTCTCCACTACAGCATATCCGCTCGTGTCCGATCCCATTTTCACCAGCTTGTATTGGGCCGCCAGTTGCTCCTGCAGAGAAACTGCCTGAGAGTTCGCCAATGAGAACGGATAGATTGTGGCGGCCAGAAGAACAATCCCTGGAATTAAATTGTGGAATTTCCGTGACATGCTACGCCCCTCCGATTTTAGCTTTTTCTAGACCTAACCCCGCCGAACCGCGCCCCAATCCAGCGGAGAATCTCGGACCCTTCCTTGAAGAAAGGGAGCGTCGCGATCCGACGCCCCCATAGTTGGTTGATTTACTGAAAACCTCGACTTACAACCGTCGGTTCAGTTTCCTCCGCTAGAAGCAGTTTCCTGCTTGACCTGCGACTCGGTCTGGTTGGCCTGCTGCTGCTGGTCTTGCAGAGTTTTGGCCACGCTCTGGTCCGGCGGTGGATCTGGCACATCGGACGGCGTGGTGCCTGTGTCGGGCGCCGCCGGCATACCATTCGTACCCTGCTTCTTGGCCATTTCGCTCATGCCGTTAGTGAGCGTCTCCTGGAAATGGTTGTACATTTCCTGGAGGTCATCCACCTTGATGGCTACGGTCTGTCCCGAGGGGCAATCCCCTTTCTTGGTCGCAGAAACGCTGGCATTGACCGTCTGGTCGGCATCCGGAGTATCGGTTAAGCGTGTGACTACATCACCCGACGTCAACCCACATTCCTGACCGTTCGCCACTACCGTGACATCCGAGTTCACTACGAAAGTGCGCTGTGCCGGATCCAATGCCGGAGGAGGAGCTTGGTCGCTGGCGCTCGTCGGCGCTGGCGCCGCAGCTGCCCCGCCGCCACTCTGCTGCTGCGCTTGCGCCTGTTGCGCCGCTAATTGCGCTTTCACTTCCTCGGCGATTGCCTCCTTCACCTCGGGTGTCAGAGTCACCGGGCCTGAAGCTGCCGGAGCCGGAGCCGCGTCTCCGCCACCTCCTCCGCCTCCCGCGCTAGCCTCTGCATCCGCGGCCATCGCATCCGCATTGGCCTCTTGCCGTGCCGCATAAGCTGCCTGCAGTTGCTCTGAGATCAGATAATCCGTCAGCCAGTAGTAGGGCGCAGCGTAAACGGGATAAGGATTCCACCACCCGCCATAGAATCCCCACCAGGGCGATCCTCCCCAACCCCAGAGTCCGACGCCCCAGTAAAGGGGAGCTCCCCAAGGATGCCAGCCCCAACCGTAGAACCCCGGGTGGAAGAAAAATCCTGGGCGCCAACCATAATAGGCGTGTCCACCCCAGGAGTAGCCGCGATACACCCCAACGTGATAGCGCCCGCCAGCGAAATAGGTGCGTGAGTAGTAGGCGTGCCCTCCACGCGTAACGTAGGCGCGCTGCACGTAGCCGCCGTGGCCCGTCGTGACGATGCGGGCTCCATTGTGCTCACTCACAACCGTGCGCCCACCGTGGATCCCGTGGTTGATCTGCATGCCGTTGCGATTGATGGAGCGAATCGATCCGTTGGGACGAACGCTCGCCGTTCCTCCGCCCCGCAGAGAAACCGTCCGGCCTGGAGGAGTATGGCTGCCGACGTTGCCACGGCTGGCTGTCGCTGGTCGGCCACCGGTTGCGCCCGGACGCCCGCCCGCCGCGCCCGGACGGCCACCCGCAGCCG
>JBAUXO010000115.1:0-81908 GCA_049584315.1 Candidatus Sulfotelmatobacter sp.
TGGCGCGGCAGGTACTGTAGCGACGGTGCGTAAGTACAGTGATGGATACCTTGAAGGAGGTATACATGACTGCACTTCGCGAACGCATGCTGGAAGAACTGCGGCTGCGTAATTTCACTCCTCGAACCATCCGTACCTGGTGGAAGAGGTTCTGGGGAAGCTTCCTCGATGGACTTCCAGCGAGGCTCATTGGCGACAGAGCATACGACTCAGACACACTCGACCAAAGACTCAAAGAGGAATATGACATTGAGCTGATCGCTCCCCATCGTGGGCAGCGAAGAGTTAGAACGCAGGATGGCCGCAAGTTGCGGCGTTACAGCAGACGTTCGCGCGTGGAGCGGCTGTTTGCTTGGTTGCACTGGTTCCGCAGGCTGGTCACTCGCTACGAGTACCACATCGAGAACTTTCTCGGCATGGTACGACTCGCGTGCATAAAGCTCCTCCTCGGATACCTATTGGACGCAGAAAGCACTCGATTGGATTAGAATCGGCGATGTAGAAAACCTACAGCACATGATGACCCTGATCTTTGTGCGCCCTTGCCGTCAAGGCCTGAGCAGGGCGCGAATCCGGCGGCGGAAATCTACACGACGGCCAATTAGAAATCCATGGGAAGGCCTAACCTGATGGGAGGAATAGAACTCAGCGAAGCTACTCTACGCGACTACAAAGATATTGCCGCACTTCAGACGGAGTCTTGGCGCAGCGCGTATCGCGGTATGTTACCCGTGTCATATCTCGATGGACCCATTCTTCAGGAGAGGGAGACCCACTGGCAAAACCTAATGTTTTCCGCTGGCGGGAAGCGTCGTGGCGTTTTCCTTGCGACGGATTGCGGTACTCTTCTCGGTTTTGTTTGCGTTCTGCTGGACGAAGAGCCGGCCTGGGGTGCCCGCCTAGACAATATCCATGTGAGGCCCGCACACAAAGGCAGGGGGACGGGTCGGTTATTGTTCAGATCGGCCGCTGAATGGGTTTCCACGTGCGAACCGCAGTGGCCCATGCACCTGATCGTTTTCGAAGCAAACCATCCGGCACGACGATTCTACGAGGCGCTGGGTGGTAAAGTTGTGGAACAGTATGCCCAGAAGACTCCGGCAGGAGTTGTGGTGCCATCTCTCCGTTTCCTATGGCAGAAACCCAGGACGATAGCTAACCTTTAGAGGCGTAGCTGCGCAAGATTCATTTATGAGACCGGTTGTAGTCTGTATCGTCAATTCGTTGATGTCTCCGCGTTCGTTATAAGAAAACGTCACATCCTCCCGAATTGATCCCTGCCGCATATGTCTTTCAGCAACGTCGCCCCTCTCGTTGTACACATAAGCCCTCTCGGTGTTTCCGAATAGTCCTGTATGTTACGCCATTTCTTCAAATTTCTTTCTCATTACCGCTAGCGGAACGGCTGATCGATCATGCAGAACGTAAGATATCGGCGAATACCGCATCCTACTTTGCCAGCTGGAAGTCCACAGCCACGGTGGTCTCAACCGTCGCCGGTTGACCGTTTACAAAATAGGGTTGGAAGCGCCACCAGCGCACTGCGTCCATGGCTGCCTGCGAAAGTGCCTCGGGCCCGCTGACAAACTTCACCTGAGTTACCGCGCCTTCCACACTCACGACGATGTCCAAGACCACTGTGCCCTGCACTCCGGCCTGTCGTGCATGCTCCGGATATTCGGGCATGACCTGGTGGACCAGTCGTCGACCCATTTCCTCGGGCGGCACACTCCACTGTGGGCGCACTTCCATGGTTTCTTTTGCCGGAAGCTGCACTTCCAACTTCGCCCATTCCTGCTGCCATTGCCACCATCCCAGCGCCGCCGCGATCACGGTCAGGGAAACGGCGAATGCAACGATGCGCCGGATGCCGAACTTGCCGGTTGAGTTTTCAGGGTTTTCGAAGGCCGGGGGCACCTTGGGTGTGGCTACAGCCTCTCCCAAGGTAGAGCCTGCCTGTGCAGCCAACAAGAGTTCGCCTTCGCGTCGCGTCCAGTACCGGACGATCGATTTCTGTTCGACGGGCAAGCGGAGAAACTGAAGGCCGAAGCACCGTTCATGCTGATAGCGCACCACCGCCGTCGCCCGCACCAGAGCGCTAGCATGTGGGACAAGAAACTCGACTCGGACGGACTCGCCGACGATGAGTTGTGACTCCGCAATCACTCCCATGCCGCCCTCACCGATCTCGATGGTGCGTCCAGGGATGGTGTTGGGGATGCCCGAGCGCAATGCGGTGAGAGCCAGAGGTACCGTCAGCTCGTAACGAGGAACACTCCGCTTGGACTCGGTTGGTTGCGAGAGTGCCGGAGTGACTCCCGTACTCATCGTCCAGCTTCCCCTTGGCGGAAAGCGGAATCCGTCGTCTCCGGTGTGGTGGAAACGGGCTGATACTTCGAAATGAAGCCGCTCTTCTGCATGACCAGCGAAATGGTGTAGCTATGAGTCCGGCCGAACTGTCGATTCCCCGTTACTGTCAACAACAAGCGACGGCGATTTCCCGCTAGGTTACCGCGCAGAACCAAAGTCCAAAACAATAGCCCAAGCGTTTGCGAATCGATGGGGCGCTCATCATGAATCAAGCACCATTATGTGGCGGGAATGTCACTGACAGAAGATTACCTAAGTGCGGCCGGATCTGGTTTCGAGGAACCGAGTCAATGAGGCGATGTTACAACAATGAATTTGACATGGGCTGCCGGGCGGACTGCAATTAAGGTTGTGAATTGGACAAAATTCGTCATCTTGCTGACATCGAGTCTTACTGTGCGGCTGGCTGTCCGAGCGCGAACAACACGGCCTACATGGTTAAGTGAAGTCATGTGCGTCGCGGGGCTCTCTTTAGATGATGTGACCTGCGCATTTGCGCCTTCTCCCATCTATGACGATGTTTCAACAACTATCCCGGCTATTTGGGTAAGGTAGTGGGCGGCCTGTTGCGCCGGATGAATGGCCGCATAGGAGGGCTATGCCCTTTGTGAGGCAAGAGACCGAAACTGTCCTGGTGTCGTACCGAATCGTGCGCATACCATCCTCGACAGGTCCATCGCTGACAAGCACGAACCCACACTTCTCCAGCACACGAATAGAAGGTGTTAGCTCAGGTAAAGTGTGGGCGACAACGACAGGTACAGTTCGGTTCTGAAGTGCCCAGCCGACAAGAACTCGTACGGCTTCCGTGCAGTACCCATTTCGCTGGTGGGCTTCCAGCATGCTGTATCCAATCTCCACAAACCCGTCCTTCGGACCATCCTTGAAGCCCGCAACGCCGACTAACTCGGGCGCTGTCCGACGAATGCAGAACCATAAGTTCCATCCAGCGTCACTCGTTTTCGCCTTCCGCAGCGAGGCCATGAATTTGCGTTGGGAATGTTCATCATTTAAGGGCGGGGGCCAGATGGCCGGGCGTGGAACACGGAGCAGCCCAGCCAATGCTGATAGATCGCTCATTTTCCCCTGCGCCAGTTCTACTGTGGCGGATACGAGTTCGAGGTGAGTGCTGAGTAACCGAACGGCCTGCGTGCTTGATTTGCGCTAAGTATCTTAGCTCACTCTTGATGTCCTGTAATGCGGCGCCTCGCTCGCACCTGACCATCGCCTCCGGCAAATCCTTGGAGCCCATCGGGGGCTTCTGGCTGTTGTATTGCACTTAGGGAGGCCGGCCGTCGAGAGCAGATTGACGCACGAACCATAACGGATGATCGACGGCAAGTACAAGAACGAACGGCCGCCACGAATGGTGGCCGTTCAATTCTATTGTTCTTGCCTCGGTTTAACGGTCCTTCTCAGGTTTCCCGGTTTTGTTGTTGTGCTTCTCGTTGTAGATCTGCTTGCTGTTCTTGTTTTGTTCTTGGTTGACCTGTTGCTTCTGTTGCTTGGTTAGGGCGCCGCCGTTGGCGGCGCGCTCGTTGTGGACCTGCTGGGCGACATTGGCTTGGTTCTCGTTGGTCCGGGCTGCTTCGCCGGAAGTCATCTGGCCACTGCGCAGTCCCTCGGCGGTGCGCTGCTGCTGGTTGGCTTCCCGATCGTCGACTTCGTTCGGCTTCACAGTATCCCCGTTGTGCTTTTCGTCGTAGATCTGACGGCTGGCGGCATTTTGCTCGTTGTTGATCTGCTCACGCTCCTGACCCGTGAGCTTGCCACCGTTTGCCTCCCGATCGTTGTGCACCTGCTGGTCAATATCGGCTTGCGTGCGCTCAGCCCGGGCCGCTTCGCCCGAAGTCATTTGGCCACTGCGCAAGCCGTTGGCGATGCGCTGGTCCTGATTCGCCTCCCGGCTATTGGGATTGTAGTTGCGCCCAACCGAGCGATCGGCCGCCGAGATGGCTTGCGATTGCGCGTGCTGCTGCGCCACCTGGTGATATTCGTTTACGCTCGAGCTCGCCATCGTCGACGGACGCCCTTGATTCACCGACGCCAGCTGCGCTCGGTCCTGCGCGGCAAAATGTTCATGCTGTACCTGGTCGGCGGTTGGCTCAAAGTGGTGCTCGTTGGCCGCCTGCATCTCCACAGCCGTTGCATGCACCTGAATGCCCTCCCCGCCATTGAAGCTTACGTGGTTGACGTTCACGACGGTGTTTTCCGTCACGATGGTTCGGTTCTCGTACACGTTGGTGACATGTATGCTTCCAAAGTTCGCCACGGCACTGTTGTAGGCGAATACTCCACCACGCCACTCGCCGCCGACGAAGCCGACGCCGCCGAAGCCGAAGCCGTAGTTAACACCACCATAGAACCCAACATGCGGGCCCCAGTAGCCGCCGTGCCACCCGTACACTCCGCCCTCGTAGCCCCAGTAGCCAGGCGTCCACAGAAGACCAGCGCTGGGAGGTTGCGCCCACACGCCCGGAACCCAGAAGTAGCCCGCATCGCCGTAGCCCCAGTAGCCGGGAGTCCAGAGATAGCCCGGCGCCGGAAGCGCAGGCTGCTCGTATACCGGCAAAACCGGCGGAGCAATGTGGATGTTGATAGCGACTCCGACGCCGATTTGTGCCTGCGCCGCGCGCAGGCTAAGCATCGGCAGCATGATCAAAGCAGTGGCAAACAGATTGCGAAATGCTGAACGAAGAGACATAGTTATTTCTCCTTATGCCCGGGGCTCCCAAGACGGCAATATATCTCCCCGTCTGCCCGCACTATACGGGCTGATTCATTAAACCCAGAATCGCGATGTTTGTTGCAAACCAAAGCCCAGGCCTGGGGGCAGTAAGTGTAATGATTCCATAACAACGTCGGCTATTGTCCTGCGCTGATTACTCTTGGAGATGTACTGAAGTTACTCAGTTTGGTGTTGCCACATAGCAGGCTGCGGAAAACATGGACTCCGCCACCTAGATTCGCTCCAGTCTCAGTGATTTTCTGATTCGGGAAGGGTTGTGGCTGCATCCGCTGGTGTCCAGCGGATTCATTTTCGGGCCTGCGAGCACACTGCGACCTCGGCTACATTGCTTGAATCGCCAGATTCCTCATACGGACTAAGTTGTAGGCCGCGGCCGCGAAGGTGAAGACCCATCCCACCTTGAAGCCACGATGCCGAACCTTCCGCAAGAGCGCGATGGTCTACAGCCATCAACCGTGGCTGCAGTTCCCTTAATGCCTCATCGGTCATCGCACGAAGAGGACGCAAGGGGTGGTCTCGCGGAACTCGCTGCTCAGGGCTTACATAGCTGAAAACGTCCAATTGCTGCTCGTCTTTTCCTCGCATACCTTCTTCTTATCAGGTTGTGCTATGGAAACAAGAGAGGTTTCAGGTACGGAACCAGCTTTTCGGAGGCGCGTGCGTTGGGTGGTGCAAAAGGCTGTTATCAATTAAGCTGCGGAGATTGCGGACCAGCCGTAGCCGCCGTACGCTTCAGCCCTCCCTGGTTGCGATAACGGAACGTACCCAAGGCACTGCAATACCGGAAGGTGAGGATATCTGGGGATGGGGCCAATGCGCCAATGTCCGAGTCGTTTCCAACACCCTCATCAGTTTCACACCCGATCAGCGTGGTCAGCGATACAGTAGCGACGTGGTTCTCTTCCAGTATCAGATCGTAGTGATCGCCAAACGCAAAATGCTCCGAAGTGAGAGTTTTCTGCAACGGGGCGATGAACTCTGGTGAGAGCTCTACCGCCTCAAAAAGTGCCCTGCCGCGGGAAGCATCTTCTTCGCCGTTGCGGCAATGTGCCATTGAACTGGACGGCGTCAAAGTAAACGATGATCCGGTTTCCGTCGTAACGACCCGCCATCCAAAGGCGCTCGGACTCTGTTTGAGAGAGTGCGACGTGAGGCTGGAGGATGGCAATCCCGAGGAATACGACAGTAAGTCGGAGTGGAAGAAAACAGACGGTCCATTGCCTATATTCTCGTAGCCCCCTCCGTTTGCGGGTAGGTAACTGACGTAAGGCGTTGCACTCATTAAGACTTGGCCGTCGCGGTCAACTATGATTGGGTTGGAAAATCATCTTTCTGAGGACTCCGGATGACAGCAGTCACCTTTCAGAACACGTAAGTAACGTTGACCTCGCCACGTCTAGTTGTAATGCTGACTGCGATGGCGTTAAAGTCACGGAAGCTTAGTAAGCGCACCCGCCCTCCACGCATTCGCGTTCCCAACAAGGAGCGGGCGTTATTCACCGTCGATAGCAACAAGTTTGTTGGAGTAATTCAGCGCCTCTCCCTTACCGGAGGTTCTGCCGTCCTCTCCAACGGTCTTGTTCCTCAGGGGACAATGGCGAAAATGGATTTGGTCACTGTGTTTGGGAAAGTGACTGCACAAATCCAATTCTTGCACGGCGCAGCTGACGGGATACCGCTTGCCCAAGCATTCCGCTTCATTGATATGGACAAGTTGAGTTCCGAACGATTCAGCGCTGCCGCCAGAAAAATGGAAAGGGCGGGATTCAGCGATGTCACAAAAAAAGAAAATCCTCTCGGGAATCTGGCGTCTCAGGCTTTGAGCAAACTCCGAAATAGCATTCGCAGCCTGTCGGCGGTGATCGCTCCCGGCGGGACGGATTAAATCTTAACGCAGACGTTAAAAGCTTGCACCCTCTGTTCGCCCGTCAGCCGGAGTTTTGAGCGTAATCGAGGTAGTACGCCAACAATCGTCTGCTGCCGAACAACAGACAGTTGAATGCTAGGCTTCACTTGATCTTTTTAGCGCGATATCCCTATCCATCTGCGGGAGAATACACGCGCTCCTCAACGACCAGGCCGGTTTTGTGTTTGATAAAGGTCGAACGGGCCATCGGGCTGACACCGCCTCCGCGGCTGAAAAACGTATCCGCGCCTTTTGGTAATAGCTCCTTCGCTGTGTCTTCCCAAGAGCCCTGAACGGAGAGTTTGTCGCCTCGGCGGGTCACTGTCCGCCTGGACGGCGAAGCCACCCGGCAAAGCCCGCACCATCGCGACGATTTTTGGGCACATGCACCACCTTGTTCGCTCCCCCGACATGCGTTGAAGGACCGGCGTCTCCACGTACTTCGCCTGCGCCACTACCTGGGATCCAACGCAACAGCGTGAACGGGCCGGGCTATAACGACGTCGACGCGGCCTGAGCAAAGGCTTCGGTCTTCCGAGAATCCGAAGCCTGGGAGAGAACACGAGATTTGAAATACGCCGATGTCTACAACCTGTTCGATAAGACGAACCTCAGCGTTGCGACGATCGATGCGAATCTGGCTTCCGTAACTCCGACCGGCGTGGTCACTCCGAATTCGAACTTCGGCGTTGCCGCCGGCGCGTTGGGCAGCAGGACGGTACAACTGCAAAGGGCGGTTCAGCTTTTAAACGCCACCCGGCAAACTCATTTTCCGATGCAGAATGTACTGAAAATCAAGTTGAGGATGTCGTCGGTAGTGGTGGCTCCTGTAATAGCATCCAGAGCGCGGAGACCGTCGTAGAGATCCAGTAGCAGCATCTCGTGAGGGACTCTCCTAGTAACTGCGGCGGTCGCGGCGTCAAGCGCACCCAGTGCGTCTCTTACCAGTCCCTGATGGCGAACGTTGGTGAGGAACCCGGCTTCGGCTTGTGCTTCCGTTTCGCCGCCGATGTGACGCAGAATCTCGCCGCGTAGTTCGTCGATGCCTTCACCCGTCAGCGCGGATGCCTTCACAATCGGAAGCTGGCCACGAATCACTGACCACTGGCCACTGATTGCCAGATCGCATTTATTTCCCACGCTGATTACCGGACGATTCTGTGTTTGCCGCAGCAGTTCCTCGTCTTCCCCCGAGGCTGGCTGCGAAACGTCCAGAACAACCAGAACCAAATCCGAGTCTGCCAATGCTTCCATGGATTTCTGTATACCGATGGACTCGGCTTCGTCGAGAGCATGTCGGATGCCAGCGGTGTCGACAAGCCGGATTGGAATACCACCAATGGAGACGGTCTCGCTCACCAGATCGCGCGTGGTTCCGGGAGTCGCAGTGACGATGGCGCGTTCCCGCTCGACCAGTCGGTTGAATAAACTTGATTTACCCACGTTGGGCCGGCCAACGATTGCGAGCGTTAGTCCTTCATGGACGACCTTGCCGTATGCGAAACTAGCCGCCAGTTGCTCAAGGGGCTTGCGCACCACAGAGACGCGCTCCAGGATGATGGGATCGGGCAGGACAGAAACCTCGTCTTCCGCAAAATCGATGCCAGCTTCGAGCAGGGCGATCAACTCGACCAACTTCTGTTTGATCGGCTGCAAGCGTTTCGAGAGAGCCCCCTCAAGCTGTTGCGCCGCGACTTTCGCCTGATACAAGGTTTGTGAGTCGATCAGGTCACGCACGGCCTCTGCTTGGGTGAGATCGATGCGGCCGTTGAGGAACGCGCGCATGGTGAACTCGCCAGGCTCGGCGAGGCGAGCCCCGCCAGCCATACAAGTCTCGACCATGTACCGCAGCACGACCGGTGAACCGTGGGCGGCTATCTCGATGATGTCGTCAGTAGTGTAGGAATGAGGCTTCGCGAAGTAGGTGACGACAACTTCGTCGATGCGTGTCGGGACAGTCGCCTGAGCCTGGGCTGAACGGAGCCGAAGGGTCGGTTCGGTTGCGCCGAGATCGGCAGTCTCACCACCTGCCCCGATCAGTTCGCCGAAGATTGCCCGACCCGCCTCCAGGTCGTGTTTGAGCCGAAGCATCGGCAAAGCGATTTCCCGCGCTCTCGCTCCAGCAATGCGCACCACCCCGATGCCACCTCGCCCGGGCGGAGTGGCGATAGCGACAATGGTGTCGTCGAGATTCACCGGGCGATTGTAGCGGGTAAACTGGAGTACGACCAACGCCAGCGCTGCGGCAAAAGAATTCGTCTCGCAGACTGGACCACTCCAAGCGAGGACCAAAAAATTGTCAGTCGCCGACGAACTGCTGAAAGCCAACGAACGCTTTGTAAAGAACTTCAACCTCGGGAATTTGGCTGTGCGGCCGCGCCGTCGCGTTGCCGTCCTGGCTTGCATGGATTCCAGGATTTTGTTTGAACGTTGCCTGGGACTAGCGCCCGGAGACGCGCACATGATCCGCAATGCGGGCGGCATTGCCACCGAAGACGCGCTGCGTTCTTTAATTGTTTCCCATCATCTGCTCGATACCCAGGAGTTCATCGTCATCAACCATACGGATTGCGGATTGCTGAAGGTCGGGGAGGACGAACTCAAGCAGAGGCTGACAGAAAAAATGGGCACGTCCGAAGGAGCGCCGGCACATTTTCATTCCTTCGATGATCTCGAGGAGAACGTCCGGCAACAGGTGCGCCGCGTAAAGTCGCATCCCTGGATTCCGAAGCACATCCCCGTGCGCGGATTTGTCTACGACGTGAAGACCGGAGAATTGAGCGAAGTCGAAGCAGCTTGAAAGAACCCTTACCGGGCTACGACTTTTTCAATCTCAGCCTTCAGTTCATCGTACGGCAATGCCCCCGGATGATACATCGCCACCTTGCCGGTGCGATCCAGCAGCACCAGCGTAGGCGTGGTCGAGGCGCCGTACACGTCGAAGTTGTACTTGCTGATAGGAACCGGCATGTCCAGCAACCCGCCGTAAAAGCGATGGCGTACCGCATCGATATAAGCGATTTCGTCGCTGGGCGAGGCATGTTCCACCTGCGCGGTATAGCCGTAGAGCCGGGTCGGACCGAGCACAGTTAATCCCTTGGGCGCAAATTCGTTGCGCAGTTGGGTGAGGATGGGAGCTTCTGCTTTGCAGTCCCCGCACCAGTGCGCCCAGAAAAACAGAAGTACTGGCGAACCTTTGAGCCCGGCCAGCACGGGTGGTTTCGATCCCAGAAATTGTTCGGCGCGAAGTGCGGGCGCCGGTCGGCCCTCGAACCCAAGCAGATTTAGATTCTTCTGGAGGCGTGCCCGGATCGAAGTGCTGCCATAAGTCCGCAGGGCGGCCTGCAAAACAGCCACGGCCTGGGCTCGTTGCCCGCGAGCTACCAGCCCCTGAGCCTGTACTTCGATCGCTGCGCCCAGCCCCGTCGCCAGGTGCGGCTCAACGTCGAGCGGACGCTGTTTGAGTTGCTCCAGGGCCAAAGCTTTCGTTTGTTTAGCGTATGCGGTAGCTTGGTCATAATCGCCATTGATGAGCGCTGCGCGCGCCATCCAGGAGTAAGCTTCGACGTATTCGGGGGTGACGCCGTTCTGTGCCCGGTAAGATTTCAGCTCGGCCTCGGCTGCGGGGAAGCCGTTTTGCGCCAGAGCACCGCGGACATCTTCCACCACACCCGCCCACGCCGGGCTTAGCAGAGCAATCAAGATCAAAACCTTGGGGAAATGCATACCTTAGATAATACAGTCTTCGAGGGTCGTCATTTCCCTTCCCACAAGCGCCGGCCGCCAACCATCGATCGCTCTGTCGACCAGCTATAAACTATTGAATGCAAGTTACTTGCGGGCGAAGCGAAATAAAACTTTAGCTATTTTGAGGCACTTGCAATACAATTTGGTTGCGTTTGACTTTAGAGTTTTTCGCAGTACTCAGTTTCTCCGCTTACCAGCGCGTGACCTGCCTGCAGAAGAACCCTTCCAAAGTTTCAGCGCTATATCACAACAAAGGAACATTGCAACACCATGGAAACAGGAACAGTGAAGTGGTTTAACGACGCCAAAGGCTACGGCTTCATCAGCCGCCAGAACGGTGAAGATGTATTTGTGCACTTCTCGGCCATTCAGGCGAGCGGCTTCCGCAGCCTGCAGGAGGGTCAGCAGGTGCAGTTTGACGTGGTCAAAGGCCCCAAGGGCTGGCAGGCCGAGAACGTGAAGGGTGCCTAAACCGCTTCGCAGTTAACAATTCGAAAAAGGCGGCCAGAGATGGCCGCCTTTTGATTTGTGCGCAGAATCTACTGCGACCGCTGATCGTGTATCAGCACCACGTCAGAATCGTTATGTCCCCTCACCATCGCCAGTTTGCTGCCATTAGGCGACCAATGAAAATCGTAGATACGTTCCGACGTGAAGGAGGTCAGCTGTTTTCCCGGCGAACCATCCAACGGTTGCTGCCACAGGTTCTCGACCCCGTTCTCATGGATCGCGTAGACTACCGACCTCCCGTCGTGCGAAAAGCGGATCAGGGCAATTGGCTCATGTTGGTAAGGAAGCAGCTTGCGAACTGCACCTGTATCGGTCGCGACGAGCGCCAGTTTTTCCTCGTGATCACCGGCATGGTCCATACTCGCAAAGGCAAGTGTGCTGCCGTCCGGAGAAATATCAAACAGGTTCACGACGGGCAAGTCAGTCACTTTCCGTGCGGCCCCGCCGTCGATCGGTACTCGCATGATTTGTGTCGTGCCGCCATCCAGGTAATAAACCCATCGCGCATCCGGAGAACAAACCGGGTAGTGGTCGCTCTTACCATAGGAGAGTTGCTTCAGATTTCCTCCGGTTGCGTCTATGCGCCAGATATTCTCGCTGCTTTGGCCCTCGCGGAACCCGTGACTAAAGACAAGATACCGGCCCTCCGGACATTCCCATGGATCTCTGCTTACCGAGTTCGGTTCGGTAGCCAGCACGCCCTTGGCACCTGTCTCCGGATTAATTGAGTTCAACGTACCACCCTGATCGCCGATCAACCCGCCATCCCGTCTCCAGGTGAAGTTGGTAAAAGAGTCTGCCGAATCAACTTGCCGCAGATCGCTGCCGCCAGAGTTGGCTCCCATGACGAAAAGATTCCATCTTTCCTCTCGAAGCACGGTAGCCAGTACCTCTCCGCTGGTTGAAATACTGAGCGAGGCATAGTCGCTGATATCCCGTGTGACCGGACTTAACTTATTTTCAGGGTAGGTGATTAAGACGATTTGCCGCCGTCTGTAGTGCGAAGTTCGATTAAGGTTTAGAGCGAGCAAGCCGTCGCCATTGGGCATCCATGTCGGCAGAATCAGCACGTCGTCGGACCTCAGGACCAGATGTTGCTGGCCGGTCTTCGCGTCGACTGCCATCAATCCGGAGATGGCGCCCGCGGGCCGAAGAACGTCACACACAATCGTCTTGCCGTCCGGGGACCATGCGGGATCGTTGAGAGGCTCGCTAGTCGAGCCCCTCGTGAGCACGGCCTCGTCGCCAGTGTCGAGCGAGCGTACGATCAGCTGGTACTTTCCGGCTTCGGGATTGTTGTTCCGGATGAAAGCTACCCGTCGGCCGTCTGGAGAAAACGTGACGTTTGAATCCACATCCGCCGCTAACCGTTCCGGTGTACCGCCTAACAGCGGCGAGCGGTACAAATACTTTAGATAAGCGTTCCCTGGATCGCTACGAACAAAATAAAGATAGTTTCCGTCGGGCGAGAATCGTAGACCGTCGTACCAAACTTCGGCCGGCGGCTCGACCTGGGTAATGCTGTTGGTCGGAACGTTCCGCAGCACCAAGCTGGCAAGGCCTTTATTGGCCTTGTCTCTGACCAGGCTCAGAATATATTTGCCATCAGGGGAGAGTGCTACATCCGCCGCGTCGCCCGTTTCGGTTACCTTGCTGACTGTGAAATTTTGAAAGGGAGCTGGGCGGCTACGGGTGAAGTAGGCATAAATTCCGTAAGCCGCAGCCGCCAACAGCACCAACGCGACTCCGGCCGTAACTCCCGTACTCACTTTATGCTGCCGTGCCACGGAGATCACTGCCGAACTTCCCGAAGCGGGTTGACCAGACGGGATTCCAGCAGCATCTCTTGTCGAGGACGCAGCAACCGGCACCGCAGGCGCGCTGGTCGACGCGGCCGGCGCTGGCTTGCGTCCAGATTCAGTGTCTCGCTTCAGTCGCTTCAAGTCTCCCCGCAGGTCTCCCGCCGAGTGGTAGCGCAGGTCGCGGTCTTTTTCCAAAGCCTTCCCAATAATTTCATCCAGTCTTGGTGGTAGCGTGGGATTCAGTTGCCCAGTCGGAACCGGATCGAGTTCAAGAATGGCATGGAAGACCACGGCCGAAGTTGCACCCGAGAATGGCATGCGCCCCGTCGCCATCTGATAGATCACCACGCCGAGAGAAAACAGATCGGAGCGCGCATCCAATTCTTCGCCGCGCGCCTGCTCTGGCGACATGAAGGCGATGGTGCCCACGGTCGCACCCGGACTGGTGAGGTTCTGTCCCGGCGAATCCTGGGTTGCCCCGATAGTGGTCATCTCCATCTCGGGCCGTGCCAACTTGGCCAGGCCGAAGTCCAGCACCTTCACTGCTCCATGCTGCGTGACAAATATGTTCGCCGGCTTGATGTCGCGATGGATGATTCCCTTGGCGTGCGCCACGTCCAGCGCATCCGCCATTTGGATACACCACTCCAGCAGGCGATCCAGTGGTACCGGGCCGGCAAGCAGACGCCGGTCCAGAGTTTCGCCCTCCAGCAGTTCCATAGCGATGAACGACTGGTCTCCAGCCTTTTCCACGGCGTAGATCGTGCAGATGTTGGGATGATTTAGCGCCGACGCGGTGCGGGCCTCAAGCAGAAAGCGGTGCAGCGCATTTTGATCGCGGGAGAGTTGCGGCGGCAGAAATTTCAGCGCAACCCGGCGGCCCAGATCAAGATCTTGAGCCTCGTAGACCACTCCCATTCCTCCCCTTCCCAGCTGGCCGGTGATACGGTAGTGCGAAATGGTCTGGCCGATCATGATCATAGGGAGATGGAGTAGGGAAATTCATCTTAGGAGGGATAGCAAAAGCAGTCAAACAGCCGCGGCCCGTGACTAGCCGGGCCAAGTATTTTCTGGCCACCGAACCCCAACCCCAACCCATTTTTCACGCCTCTTCCGCTGCGCTGACGGAATCGAAGAAGCGGAAGAACTGCTCGACCCGCGTGACCTGGAGCGCGTTGTGGATGCGCTCGCTTACTCCCACCAGCGCCAGACTGCGTCCGCCATTCTGACGAGTAACGTAAGCTCCAACCAGAGCGCCGATGCCGGCCGAATCCACATACGGCACGTTTGTAAAATCGATGATCAGAGAACGGGAAGTATCGGCACGCACCGTCGACTGAAATTCAAACACGGTCGTCATGACCAGCGCGCCGTTCAGGCTCAGAATGCGCTGTCCGGGCTGCGCTCCGGGCCGATCTTCAATGCGGAGAGAGTCTTTCGCCATGGGAAAAATGTTACCCCGCGCGTAACCGACGATTGTTAACGCAGTATTAATTCTGTCCGATCGTCGCGGCCTGCTGGCGACGTCGAGCCTGAATCTCGATGTAGACACTGACCAGCGATACCGCCGCCGGCGTCACTCCCGGGATGCGAGAGGCTTGCGCCAACGTGCGCGGCTGCACATGGCTCAACTTTTCCTGCATCTCGCGCGACAGACCGCTGACCGAACGGTAATTAAACCAATCTGGAATGGAGCGCTGCTCTGACTTCTTCATTTGCTCCATGGCGCGCTGCTGTTGCCGCAGATAGCCCTCGTACTTGACCTCCGTTTCCACGGATTTGAGTTCGTTGCGAACTTCGGAAGAAAGCTTAGGCACGGATTCACCCGGACTTTCAGCGACTGCCCTTGCTCTTAGAAAGAAAGCAGGATCCAGCTCGCGGAGAACGGGCGCGAGTTGCTCGATCGTGATCTCCGGCCGCTTCAGCAGTTGCGCGTAAGTTTGACCGACCGCCGAACTCCAGCCGTTGTCGGAGAGCTGCTCGTCCAACGCGACGCCAGTAATTCTCGTTTTTTCGAGAAGTTGCTTCAACTTTTCCAGTCGCTGTTGCTTGGCCCGAAAATCATCCCACGCTTGATCTGGGATCAAGCCCACGCGGCGTCCGTGCGGAGTGAGCCGTCGATCCGCGTTGTCGATGCGCAGGTGCAAGCGGAACTCCGCCCGCGACGTAAACATTCGGTAAGGCTCGTTCGTTCCCTTGGAAATAAGGTCGTCGATCAGGATCGCGGTGTAAGCCTCGGTGCGGTCGAGGATCAGCGGCGGTTCAGCCCTCACCTGCAAAGCCGCGTTGATCCCCGCCATCAGGCCTTGGCACGCGGCTTCCTCATAACCAGACGTGCCGTTGATCTGGCCGGCCAGAAACAAGCCAGTGATCTTCTTCGTTTCCAAAGTGCGCTCGAGTTCCGTGGGATCGATCGAGTCGTATTCGATGGCATATCCCGGGCGCAGCATCTCGGCCGTTTCGAGCCCAGGAATCGACTTCAAGATCGCAAGCTGCACGTCCACCGGCAGCGAAGTGCTCATGCCGTTAAGGTAGATTTCGTGCGTATTCAGGCCCTCGGGCTCGAGATAGAGCTGGTGCATCTCTTTGTCAGGAAACTTGACGATCTTGTCTTCAATCGATGGACAATAGCGCGGCCCGATCGACTGGATCTGACCGCTGTACATGGGCGAGCGGTGCACATTCTCGCGGATAATGCGGTGCGTTTCGGGTGAAGTCCACGCCAGGTAGCAGGGAATTTGCGAGTCATGATGCGCCACGCGCTTCGTCCGGAAGCTGAAGGGCGTCGGATCGATGTCGCCCGGCTGCGGCGTGAACCGCGTCCAGTCGATCGAGCGTCCGTCAAGCCGCGGCGGCGTTCCCGTCTTCAGACGGCAGCCGCGCAGCCCGAGCTTCTTCAGCGACTCGCCGAGCAGAACTGCGTTCGGTTCCCCGGAACGGCCGGCGGGATATTGCTGCTCGCCGCAGTGGATCAGCCCGTTGAGAAAAGTGCCCGTGGTGATGACCACAACTTGAGCGCCGACGGTGCGGCCGTCGCGGAGTCGAATGCCGAGAATGCGGCCTCTGGCTTCCGGCGCTCGGCTTAAGTCCTCACTCGCATCGCGGAAAGCCGAAATCCGGAAGCTGGACGCCGACTCCAAAATCAGTTCTGCCACTTCTGCCTGCTTGATCTTCAGGTTCGGTTGCGACTCCAGCACTTCGCGCATCTTGAGGCGATAAGCCTGCTTGTCACATTGCGCTCGCGGCGACCACACGGCCGGGCCGCGCGAAGTGTTCAACAGACGGAACTGGATGCCAACCGCATCCGTGATCTCGCCCATGATCCCGCCGAGCGCATCGACCTCGCGGACCAGATGCCCCTTGGCAATGCCGCCGATCGCCGGATTGCACGACATCTGCGCAATCAGGTCGACGTTGAGTGTGTATAGCGCGGTCTTCAGCCCCATGCGCGTCGCTGCCATTGCCGCTTCGCATCCGGCATGGCCTGCGCCCACAACGACTACGTCGAATTGTTCTGTAAACTGCATCTTTGAGATAATGAGACCCCAGAGTCCAATGATTGCCGCAAGATCTCGTCGTGGCTTTCTGCTTTCATTCTAACAAGTTGCCAGCCATCGTGATTCCCATCACTTGCTGCCCTGCGGCCTCGCCCGTATAGTAGGGGTTCATACCAGAAACCCCAGGGGCCATGATGAATACGAGTCAGTTCTTCGAGCGACTAGAGGCAACGATCGGCAGCTACGACCTGCTATGCCATCCATTCTACCGGGCGTGGTCGGCTGGCGAGCTGTCGCGCGAAGATCTGCGCGAGTACGCGCGGCACTACTACCCTCACGTCCAAGCGTTTCCCCGCTACCTGGCTGCGTTTGCTCTTCGCCTAGACGAGGGCGAACTGAGGCGGGCCGTGCTGGCCAATATGGTTGACGAGAAGGGCACGGCGGGAAAGTCGGGGAAAGATGCCGTGCCGCACGCCGATCTCTGGCTTGATTTTGCCGAGGGCATGGGGGCAAGGCGGGACATGCGCTGGCATTTGCCGGTCAAGCAGATTGGGGAACTGATGCGCTACTTCCACAACGTGGCCGGTGATGGCACTGCGGAACAGGCGCTGGCGGCGTTTTATGTTTACGAATCCCAGGTGCCGCGGATAGCCCAGGAAAAAGAGCGCGGGCTGCGCGAAATGTACGGCGCTGATGACAAAACTTGCGGTTACTTCGCGGTTCACGCCAGCGCCGATATCTACCACTCGAATGTCTGGCGCGAGCAACTGGCGAAGCGTATTGTAGCCGACCCGGAGAAGGCGGAAGGCGCATTGGATGAGGGCGAGAATGCAGCCCGAATGCTGTGGCAAGCCCTGGACGGCATTGAAACCTCGCGCATGGCGTACGCGACGTGAGCCAGCGGTCTTAAGACGATATAGTGAGCCAATGATCGCTGCGGGCTTCCCCCGATCATTGGCTTTTTGCTTCTGACGGAAAGGGAGAACGAAAGTCCGCATGGCGAGGCAGGTTCCGATCGGGGCGCGCGGTGATGCGGAGGAAACGGTCGAGTTCAAACATACGCTGACCGCACATCATCCCGAGTTGCCTCCGGTGTACTCCACGCCCGACATGATCCGTCTGATGGAGACTGCGGCCTTTCTCGCGTTGCAGCCCTACTGCGAAGGCGACGAAATTACCGTAGGAACTTCGATCAACATACAGCACCGCGCGGCGAGTGGCATCGGAGCGCACATTCAGGCGAAAGCCGTGCTGGAGTCATTGGATGGTCGCTTCTACGTACTGCGCGTGACTGCTCGCGACGAGGTCCAGGAGATTGGCCGTGGGACTGTCGGCCGTGCCGTCGTAAGCATTGGGAACTTTGTTGAAAAGATCG
Source organism: Candidatus Sulfotelmatobacter sp. (assembly GCA_049584315.1). Classification (GTDB taxonomy): domain Bacteria; phylum Acidobacteriota; class Terriglobia; order Terriglobales; family Acidobacteriaceae; genus Sulfotelmatobacter. The sequence continues at coordinate 17,957 of JBAUXO010000115.1, forward strand.
AAGATGAAGAAGTGAGTCCCCAGTCCCAACAACTGAGAACTGAGAACCGAGAACGGCCTATCCAGATCGGCGTCATCTCCGATTCTCACGGCCTGCTGCGTCCAGAGGCAGTCGGGGCGCTCGGCGGATCTGATCACATCATTCATGCCGGGGATGTAGGAGCGCCGGGAATCCTGGAAAGCCTCGCCGTCATTGCCCCAGTGACCGCCGTGCGCGGCAACGTCGATCAGGCCGCGTGGGCTCGACGCCTGCCCGAAACCGAAGTGCTCGAACTCGGCGGCATTTCAATCTATGTTCTGCACGATCTAGCGCGACTGGATCTCAATCCGAAAACCGCAGGATTCGCCGCTGTGATCAGCGGCCACAGTCACATTCCTAAACAAGAGAGTCGCGACGGAGTGCTCTATTTCAACCCCGGAAGTGCCGGTCCTCGACGATTCAAACTGCCCGTGAGCATCGGCAAACTCCGGGTTGAAGGTGGCAGCGTGCGGGGCGAGCTTGTGACTTTGCTGACCACTGATTACTAGCCTCGGATCACGGTGCCGTTGCTACAATCGCCAGAATGTCCTTCGAGTTCCATGTCGATAGCCACGCAGGCAGGGCCCGGGCCGGGTGTCTCGTCACGCCGCATGGCGAGATCGAGACCCCGGTGTTCATGCCCGTGGGCACGGCCGCGACCGTTAAAGCGCTCCCGCAGGATGTTCTCGAAGAACTCAGCGTGCAGATTCTTCTTGGCAATACTTATCACCTCTATCTGCGTCCCGGGGTCGAAACCGTCCGCCGGTTCGGCGGCCTGCACGGTTTTATGGCATGGCCGCGAGCCATCCTCACCGATTCCGGGGGCTTCCAGGTCTTCAGCCTGAACGATCTGCGCAAGGTTACCGACGAGGGTGTGACCTTTCGCTCCCATCTCGATGGCTCATCGCACTTCTTCAGTCCGGAGAGTTCCATGGCCGCGCAAATCGGTCTTGGCGCCGATCTCATCATGGCGTTCGATGAGTGCACGGAATATCCTGCCGATCGCTCCCGCACCCGGGCTTCGATGGAATTAACCTTGCGCTGGGCCGAACGCAGCAAGCGCTATTTCGAAGAGCACAAGCATGAAGTGCCCTGGAAACGGCAAGCGGGAAGCTGCCAAGCGAGCCAATCTCTTTTCGGCATCGTCCAGGGCGGCATGGATACTGCCCTCCGCAAGCAATCCGCCGAGCGCACCGTCGAGATTGGCTTTCCCGGCTATGCCATCGGCGGGCTCAGCGTCGGCGAGCCTCGAGAGCGAACCCGCGAGGTCATCGAAGCCACGCTCGAGCACCTTCCGGCCGACAAGCCGCGCTATGTCATGGGAGTGGGCACGCCGGAAGAGATCGTCGAGTACGCCCGCCTCGGCGTCGATATGATGGATTGCGTTTTGCCCACTCGCGCGGCGCGTCATGGCCTGCTTTTCACTTCCGAGGGAAAAATTTCTATCAAGCAAGCGCGCTACGCTCAGGATCCCGGACCGCTCGACCCGAGTTGCGCCTGCCGCGTGTGCCGGCGCTATTCCCGGGCATATTTACGGCATCTTTATGCCTCCAATGAAGTGCTGGCTCAAGTCTTAAATACCCACCACAACCTTAGTTTCTACCTTGACACTATGCGGCGGGTGCGTCATTCTATTCGACTTGGGGAAGAGTCCCGTTTTTTCTAGCGCTTGGTCTCGAGCGAAGCCGTAGACCTCCCTGGACAGACCTTCCCGGATTCAAGCCTCAGCACTCGGGTTAAAGAGTGAGGAACCGGCCGGAATCGATTGTCACCCCCGTCGTGAAATGACAGGCCCGTGGCGCTAGCAGGTGGCGGTTGTTCGTGGATCCGGTGCAGGGGTCTGGGCTAGCGGGGTGGGGTGAACTTGGTGAACGAGCCCTGGTGAACGAGACTCGATGAACACGCATTTTGTCTTGGCAGTGCAGGCTGGCGGTGGAATGGGGTGGCTGAGCATTGCCCCGCTGATTTTCATTTTTGCGATCTTTTATTTTCTCCTGATCCTTCCCCAGCAGCGCCGTCAGAAGAAATGGACGGCCATGCTGGATTCGCTCAAGACCGGCGACAAGGTAGTCACCAGCGGCGGCTTGCGGGGAACGATTATGGCTCTGAAAGATGATTCCGTTCATCTGCGTGTTCCGCCGAATAATCTGGTGTTGGAAGTGACCAAGGCCTCCGTGACTCAGGTCACGACTGCGGATGAAGAGACTAAGACCAAGTAATTGCGGCATAACCTAATTTTCGGACTTTAGCTTTCCATGAATAAGAATCTCCTTTGGCAGTTAGGGCTTATCGTCGGCGTCCTCGCCGTCTTCCTGTTCGGGATCTTCGGCATTCCTCAGAGCTTTTCCGGCCAGGGGTTGCTCACCGCCATGACCAACCGCATTCATCTTGGCCTGGATTTGCGCGGCGGAATTCACTTGGTCCTGCAGGTGAAGGTGAATGACGCGATCAACGTGGATTCCGACAATGCCGTCGAAATTCTCAAAGAGCAGCTCAACAAGCGCAAGATTTCTTTCGCCGATATCTCCAAGCCCGATCCGCAGAATAGTCCCGATAAAATCGTCCTGAAGGGTGTTTCCGCAGAGTCGCGCAAAGACTTGCTCGACATCGCAAACGACCGCCTGCCGGAATACAACCTGACTTCGGGGGCGGAGAACACCTGGACGCTGACCATGAAGCCGCAGATCCTCACGGAGCTGAAGAACAAGGCGGTGACGCAGGCGATCGAAACCATCCGCAACCGCATCGATTCGCTGGGCGTGAGTGAGCCGACGATCCAGGAGCACGGTCTCGGCCAGTACCAGATTCTGGTGCAGTTGCCCGGCATCGACGACTCGGCCCGGGTGAAAGACATCATGCAGTCCACCGCCATGCTGGAGATCAAGCAAGTGATGGGTGGGCCCTATCCGAGCGAAGACGCCGCGCGGCAGGATAAGGGCGGAATCTTGCCGCCGGATGCGATTTTGCTCCCCGGCCACGGCGCACCCGGATCTGCTTCCGGCGAAGAGGCTTGGTATCTGGTCTCGCGGGTTTCCGCCGTCCGCGGAAAAGACCTGCGGGACGCCCAACCCAGCACCGATCAGAACGGTCAGCCGAACGTGCGCTTCCAATTGACGGGCGAGGGTGGTCAGCGGTTCTACAACTTCACCTCGGCGCACGTTGGCGATAGTTTGGCCGTAGTTCTCGACAACAAAGTCCAGGAAGTTGCCAATATCAAAGAGGCCATCCGCGATACCGGTGAAATCAGCGGTGGCAGCATGAATCAGCAGCAAGCCAAGGACTTGTCCATGATTCTGCGCTCGGGTGCACTGCCGGCAGGCATCATTTATCTCGAGGAGCGCACCGTGGGACCGTCGCTCGGCACGGATTCGATACGCGCCGGGGTTCGGGCAGCCGTTGTCGGCATGCTTGCCGTCCTGATCTTCATGCTGATCTACTATCGTGCGGCTGGAATCAACGCCGATGTCGCGCTGTTGCTGAACCTCATCATCCTGCTCGGCTTCATGGGCTACTTCGAAGCCGTGTTGACCTTACCCGGGATCGCGGGAGTGATTCTCACCGTCGGAATGGGCGTGGACTCGAATGTGCTGATTTTCGAGCGCATTCGGGAAGAACTGCGTAACGGAAAGACGCCGCCGTCGGCCGTGGATCAGGGTTTCAGTCATGCCTGGATCACGATTGTCGATACCCACGTCACCACCATCGTCTCGGCGGCGATTTTGTTCCTGTTCGGAACCGGCCCAGTCAAAGGATTTGCCGTGACGCTCACCTTCGGTCTGCTGGCCAACCTGTTCACGGCCGTATTCGTTTCACGCGTGATCTTCGACTGGATACTGAGCCGCAAAGAACGCGGTGAGGCGCTGAGCATTTAAGGACCGAAACCATAGATCGGATAAGGGGTAAGACTGGTGGAGTTCTTTCGCAATACGAACATAGATTTTCTCGGGAAAAAGTGGTATTTTCTCGCCTTCTCGCTCGTCTTCAGCGTGGCCGGCATATTTTCCATGCTGTTCTGGCATGGCATTCCGTACGGTGTGGACTTCCGCGGCGGCACCCTGGTGTACGTGAAGTTTTCGCACACGCCCAACGACAATGCCCTGCGCGCGGCCATGGACCGTGCCGGTTTGCACAACGCGAAGATTCAGCGCTACGACCAGCCTTCGAATAATGAAGTCTTGATTGACCTGGACGTGCAGGAAACCAGCGAGCAGGCCCTCGATAACGGCAAGGTTAAGATCATCAACACGCTCGAGACCAATGCCCCCGCCGGCAAGCTGGACCTGAACAACACCAGTTCTCTGGCCATCAAGAATTACCTGATGGACAAAGACCCCCTGCACCTGGGCTCGGACGCCGATCAGAGATACACCCAGCAGGCGCAGGCGATCGTCGATGCCCGCGATAAGGGCCAGGGCGGCGTGTTGACCTCGTTCAACCAGTTAAAAGGCTCGGTGGAGCCGGCCGTGGTTGCTTCTTTGCCGGAGGGCTTTTCCCTCTCCGATTTCAGCGTGCGTAATGTGGAGATTGTCGGTCCGCAGGTAGGGGCACAGTTGCGCCGCCAGGCCCTGCTGGCTACCGCTTATTCGCTCGCCGGGATGCTGATTTACCTCGGTTTCCGCTTCGAGTGGATCTACGGGGTCGCCGCCGTGGTCACGGTATTTCACGATACCCTGATCACCCTAGGTGCGTTCTCGCTGCTGAACAAAGACATCTCTCTTACCGTGATCGCCGCCATTCTGACCTTGATTGGTTACTCTAATAACGACACGATCGTGGTCTTTGACCGCATCCGGGAAAACATTAAACTCATGCGGCGAGAGAAACTGTCGGACGTCGTTAACCGCAGCATCAACCAAACTCTAAGCAGAACCATCTTGACAGCCGGGCTAACCTTCCTTACCGTACTGGCACTCTATTTATTCGGCGGCGAGGTGCTTCGTGGCTTCAGTCTCGCGCTGGTCATCGGCATCTTGATCGGAACCTATTCTTCGATCGCCATTGCGGCTCCGATTCTGGTGGCTTATCAGGATTGGCGGATCAGTAAGGGCAGGCGTCCCGCGGCCATGCCCGTCCGGACCAAGTAATTGCCCGATAGCGTTCGAGGACATTTTGTGATACGCCTTGGTTCGTAAGAAGTATGGTTCGTAAGGCTTTGAAGTGCCAGGAACGGCCGAAATGCCTGGTTTTGGCAAGGCGTCGATTTTGGGAGCAAAGGGGAATCAGTCGGTGTCTAAGTTTAGGTAGGCTCTAAGTGGGGAGAAACGACTATGTTTGAAGATAGCCTTCTGGAATCCGGTGGCAGGCTGAAGACGAAGCGGGGGCGCACCACGACCTTCGCGATCATTCTCGAGATAGCTCTGATCGGCCTTATGGTTCTGATGCCCCTCATCTTCACCGAAGCGCTGCCCAAGCAACAGCTTATGACCTTTCTGGTGGCCCCTCCGCCGCCCCCTCCGCCGCCACCCCCGGCTGCCGCACCGGTAAAAATTGTGCATCAGGTTCAGACCGATATCGTGAACGGCGCTTTGCGCACGCCCACCAAGATCCCTCAGAAGATCCAAATGATTAAGGAAGACGAAGCCCCGCCCTCGATGGCCTCGAGCGGCGTCGTCGGCGGCGTTCCGGGAGGTATTCCCGGTGGCCAGATGGGGGGTGTGATCGGCGGCATTATCAGTTCCACGCCGGTTGCCGTGCCTAAAGTCGCGGCTCCGCAACGCGTGCGGGTTTCCCAAGGCGTCTCCCAAGGCCTTCTGGTTCGCAAGGTCAACCCGGTTTATCCCCCGTTGGCGCGGCAGGCTCGCATTTCGGGAACGGTCATACTCCGCGCCGTGATCAGCAAGGATGGTTCCATAGAAAACCTCTCCCTGGTGAGTGGGCATCCAATGCTGGCCCCGGCGGCAATTGACGCCGTGAAGCAGTGGAAGTACAAGCCCTATCTGCTTAACGGCGAACCGGTCGAAGTGGATACGGAAGTTCAGGTCAACTTCACCTTGGCCGGAGGCTAGTCCCGGCGGCGGTGACGCAGTTATTTGAAATGCAGTTGTTGTGCGCGACAACGCTTGGAAGCGAAAGCGGAATGGCCCTCCCCGGTTCCCACCCGAAATGGGGTGGCCGGGAGCGACCCTTCTATAGGCCCCTCCGCTGTACCTCTTCCACGTCGAAGTGCGCGATCCCTGATTTCTGCGGTCAGGCTTTGCAAGGTGTATAAATCTCGCATCAAAGTCTAAGGAGTTCCGAGGAGGGAAAAGCAACTCATGTTAGCTAACTTTGCCATAGCAGCATTCAATCATGTTCCCCGAGTAGCCGCCTGGATCGTGCAGGAAGGTGGCGCAGTGGGTTGGGACCCGATTTCGCTCTGGAGGCAGATGGGTATCATTGCGAAGATCGTGGTCATCATCCTGTTCATCATGTCAGGCTGGTCGATCGGCGTCATGATCGATCGTGCCATGGCATACAACGCGGCTCGCAAGCAGTCTCGCGCCTTCGCTCCCGCAGTTGCCGGAGCCCTGCGCGATGGCCGCATCGACGAAGCCATCAAGGTTGCGGAGCGCAACAAGAAGAGCCATCTGGCCAAGGTTGTGACTGCTGGCTTGATGGAGTTCAAGGCCCACCAGGATAGCCCCGGCGCCATCCCCGGCGAGACCATTGAAGCTTCCAAGCGCGCTCTGGAGCGCACTGAAGCCATCGTCCATGCCGAACTGAAGCGCGGACTCGGCGGTTTGGCCACCATCGGCTCCACCGCCCCCTTCGTGGGGCTGTTCGGCACGGTGATGGGCATTCTGAACGCCTTTAAAGGTATTTCCGAACAGAAGGCAACCGGTCTCGGCGCAGTCGCAGGCGGCATTTCGGAAGCGCTGGTAACCACGGCTTTCGGGCTGCTGGTCGCCATCCCTGCCGTCATGATGTTCAACTACCTCACCGGTCGCGTGGAAGCGTTCGACGTGGAAATGGACAATTCGTCGAGCGAACTGATCGACTACTTCCTGAAGCGGCGAGACGTTCGCCGTTCCTAGGTCCGTCCCGGTATAGGGCTGGATCTCCGCTGTGAGTTGCTTTTGTCCGGCGCCGGGATGAATCCTGGCGCCGGGCCTCCCGACTCTCGCGGAAACTTTGGAAGTACTGGAGATTCACGCTATGTCAATGGCAAAACGAAACGAAGGCGCCAAGGTCAACTCCGACATCAATGTAACTCCGATGGTGGACGTGATGCTGGTGCTGCTGATTATCTTCATGGTGATCACGCCCATGTTGCAGAAAGGTATCAGCGTGGACATGGCCAAAGTCAATAATCCCACGCCGATGGCCGATGCCGACAAGGAAGACGCTCTGCTGGTTTCTGTGATGCGCGATGGAACTGTCTACTTTGGCGCCGACAAGGTTGCGGTAGACAGCTTGACGGGCAAAGTGAAAGACCGTTTGACCAATCGCACCGACAAGCGCGTCTACGTGAAGGCAGATGCCCGCGCCCACTTCGGCAGCGTGGTCCAGGTAGTGGACAGCGTGCGCGCCGCCGGTGTGGATGATTTGGGCCTGCTCACCGACCAGAGGAAGAGCACTCCAAACGCTCCGCCTGCCGCTCCGGCGGCCGGGCAATGAGCGAAATAAGAGGAGATCGATTATGAGTATGGCAATGGGGAGCGGCGGCGGCCAAAGCGCAAACATCAACGTCACCCCGCTCATTGACGTGCTATTGGTGCTGCTCATCATTTTCATGGTGATCACACCGCTGACGCCGAAGGGTCTGGATGCGCTGGTGCCTCAGCCGCCTCCGCCTAACGCGCCCAAAAACAACACACCCGACCGCACCATCGTGGTGCAACTCATTGATCGCGGCGCCGGCCAGGATCCCGGCCTGAAGATCAATCAGGAAGATGCCACCTGGGACAATCTGCAAGGCCGTCTCGCGGATATCTACAAGACGCGCGCTGAGAAAGTCATGTTCGTCAAGGGCGATGATCCTATCCCCTTCGCCGACGTGGCTAATGTGATCGACATCGCGCACGCCGCGGGAGTCGATAAGGTCGGTCTGATCACTGCGAAGATCGAAGCTGGCGGCTAAACCGCTCGTCCTTTTTATCAGTAAGCGCCCGGAAGGTTGCGCATTGCATTCCGCCGCGCGCGGGAGTTCCAGCTCCCGTGCCGCGTCCGCCAATGAACGTGCGGCCCGCGCTTGTCAAATTGCTGTCTCTGGGCCTAGGATGCTGTGTGGCAAGGGAGACTTATACCGCAATGAATAAATCTATTCGACTTTGTACGCTGGCGGCCGCTACGCTGGCGATCCTTTCTTCCGTGGGCTGCGGTAAGCTGCGGGCCCGCGACCAACTGAACAAAGGGGTCACCGCATACAAGAACGCCAAGTATGAAGAGGCTATCGACCACTTCCAGCAAAGCGTGGCCTTGGATCCCTCCCTGATTAACGCCAGAATGTATCTGGCTACCGCTTATGCGCAGCAATACATCCCCGGCGCCGATACGCCGGACAACAACAAAATGGCGGAAGAAGCCATTAAGCAATATCAGTCCGTGCTCGAGATGAATCCGGCGCGCGACCAAAAAGTAAACTCCGCGAAGGGAATCGCCTATCTTTACCTGAACATGAAGAAGTTTGACGATGCCAAGAAGTATTACCGCATGGCGGCTGATATCGACCCCAACGATCCTGAGCCGTACTACTCGGTCGGCGTTATCGACTGGACCGCCTGCTATCAGCCCCGCATGGAAGAGCGCGCCAAGCTCGGCATGAAGCCGGATGAGAACCTGAACCCCAAGAACAAGGACCAGAAAAAAGTCTGTTCCGAGTTGAAAGAGAAAAACGGGCCCCTCATCGCGGAAGGCATCGAAAGCCTGAACAAGGCGATTCAGCTCCGTCCTGATTACGACGATGCTATGGCCTATCTCAACCTGATGTACCGGGAGAAGGCCGATGTGGAATGCGACGACCTTGCCGCCCGTCAGGAGGATCTGAAAACCGCCGACCACTGGGTGGACCAGACTCTGCTTACCAAGAAGGCGAAAGCCGAAAAGCAGCCTGGAAACCAGGGCATCACCATGGATCAGCCGAAATAGATCGTTCATCCCACGATGACAAACTTGCCCCACCCGTCATCGTTTCTCGGATGGGGCTTTCTGTTTCGAGCGAACCGCTCCCGCATCTACCAACAAACGACGGTCAGCGGCCTATTGAATCTTCTCCGTCTTGCTGTCGTATTTGACCTCGCCGTTCTTCTGGTTTTGTCGCGTCACGTCCTCGTTCGAATAACTCCGCGCGGCATGCTGCGCGGTTGCTGCTTCTCCCGAGCCGGAGGTTGGCTGTCCTGAGCTGAAATAGGTCCACGCTACCTCGGTAGCTGCTTCGCCGTGCCCTTCTTCCGCCCTTTCCGCCCTCTCCAGATGCCGCATCTCCCGCTCATGGACAGCGGCAGCGGCCATGAGTGGTGGTGGTCCTTGGGGCCTGGGCGATCCGGCTGCGATGGGCGAGATTCGTGGTGTCTGGCCGCCGGAATACCAAACCGGCATCGTGTAGACTGCGTCGGTGTTGCCGGAGACCTCGGAGAGCGTGGAATTGGTTGCTCCCGCGATCAATCCGCCGGTGGCATTTGTGGCCCCGACCGGGTTGGGCGAAACGGTAGCCAATGACAGGCTCGGCGTCGTAATCAGTGGAACGTAAGGCCCACAGCCGTAGGGGCAATATCCCGCAATGCCTCGCCCGTTCTGCCCAAAGCTTAGAACGGACAGCAGAAGAATCGAACACAGTACCACAAACCTAGGCATAGAAACCTCCCGCGAAACGTAGATGCCTCGGTTGATAGCAGGTGGTCTGCCACCACTCCTTATCCGGTCCTATCCGGATATCTCCCGTCATTTCCCCTGTTTTCTGGGATGTGGGGCTCTGCGCGGATCGCTACAAGTGCAAAGACTTGCGCCAAAGACGCAGGAATTTTGTTTCCAGTTGAAGTTCAAAGGTGCGAGGCTTGGGTCAAGGTCTGCTGTAGACCCGCACTTCGACTTCGGGAAACTGCTTCGTCTCGACGCGTGGAAAGGATGCGCCCAGAGTCTGGTTGAGCATCAGCGTGGTGGCATCGGGGTGGCCCGGATTTCCGTTGCTCATCAGAACCAGCCAGACCCGAAGGTTTTGGCCAGCCAGGGATTGGACGAAGTCGCTTGTGGGCTTGCCCGTGAAATCACGATAGTCGAGGTGATCGCCGTGACGGGGATAGATGATTTCCGGGCCTGCCCCGGCAACGCCCGACTCCGGACTCGGAGTGCGCAATGACTTGAAAAATTCATACGGCACGCGCGCCTCCGCGATATGAAACAGTATGGCATCGCCCACCTGTCCATGATCAAGAATGTAGTTCACGGCAGCCTGTGAGTCATCCCGGTCAAGATCAAAGTCATGATCGTAGTATGAAAATGTACCTTGCAACGAAAGTAGAAGCATGGCCGCAACGGACGCGGCAAGCAGCAATGGCGAACGTAGCCTCGCGAGACCTGCCGCTCCGAGGATTAGCAGCGCGGGCAGGCAGAAGATGAAGTAGCGCGCCAAGAAAATCGGACGGACGAGCGAGAGCAGAACGGTCACGGCGACCGGAAAGAGCATCCAGGTCAATAGAAAGCGAAGCCGCCAAGCGGCCCAGTGATTATCCGGCCCGTCAACTTCGGCGCGAAACACCCCCGCCATTTTCTGTAGCGGCAGGAGTGCCGCGAAGCAAGCCACCGCATAGAGCAGCAGCAGAGGCAGTCCGTCGTTGCCCGAAAGGTGCTCGGCGAAATCCAGCAGGTCGCGAGCGCCCGGCGGTTGAATCCATCGGATCGGCCCGGCGCCAGTCTTGGCTGCAAAGATCAGCAAAGGAAATGACGCAACTCCGATCCAGATCCAAGCGCGCCGCAGGGCGTGCGGGCGCGTGGGTGTGCGGTGTCGTTTCCCCCGCAAGGATAGCCATTGCGCCGCCAACAGCAGCAAGGCGTATAGATGAGCGTAGACCGCGAGCCCGCTGGCAAGAGCGTATCCCATCCGCTTGCGGCGCGAGGGCTCGCGCAAAGTGGCGACAAAGAATCCGCTCGACAGTGTGGCCAGCAGCACAAACAGCGAGTAGCTGCGCGCCTCTTGCGCATAACGAATGGAATAGGCATTGAAGCTCATCAGTGCAACCGCAACCAGGGCCACACGGCGGTCAAACAGCCTGCCGGCGAGCCAGAAAATCGCCGGCAAAGTCGCGAGAGAAAAGATCACCGACAGTCCACGAATAAAAAATGGACTGGATCCAAAGTGCAGCCACCCGCGCAGCAGCAGGTAATACAACGACATGTTGGCTTCCCGCCGCCATAACAGGCGCACCATGTCATGCCAACTCAGGCGGGCCACCTCTACGCTAAAGCATTCATCAAACCAGAATGGTTTTCTCGCCAGGAACAGGAATCGCAATGCCGCGGCGGCCACGGTCATCAGGGCAAGCGTGAGCCGTGAACCGTGCGTCCAGAGCGGCTCGACAGAGTCGAGCCGCCAGTTACCGCCTTCCTTGCTCTCGGTATTCACGGAGATGTTCGCAGGCAGCATGCTGATATTGGGGCAAAGGCGCAGACTCCAAATGATATATGCTAAATTGGGACCGAGTACGCCGTGGGAGAAGGCGCTCACCGATGAGCCCAAGCTGCCTTCGCCATTTCCCTTGAGTTTCCCGCCTCCGTCTGAAGTGTGACGGCCGCGAGTCGGATCCGCTCCGTTTCGCTCCTCCTGATACACTTCCGCTCGATGGAAAAGCCCTCCCAGTTGCCAATTCCCCGCTCCATATTGTGGCTCGTGGTGTGGTCCTTTGTTTTGCAAGTGGCGATGATTGGCTTGTTCCACGAATACCACACGCGACCGCAAGAAGATCATTTCGCGTTTGGTTGGGAGATGGGGCGGGTGGCTCGTTCCATCGCGCTGGGACAAGGCTTCAGCAATCCGTACGGCGACAGTACCGGGCCAACGGCGTGGGAACCTCCGCTTTATCCCTACTTGATGGCCGAAGTCTTCAGACTCTTCGGGATTTATAGCTACGCTTCCGCTTGGGCCCTGCTGACCATCAACTGCCTCGCGGCCGCGCTCACCATCATTCCGATTTTCTTGATCGCACGCAGAACATTCGGCGAGAGCGTTGCCCTCGGGTCGGTGTGGGGATGGGCGCTCAATCCTTACATCTGGTACTGGTCGATCCATTGGATTTGGGACACAACGTTTACGCCCTTGGTTCTTAGTTTGATCTTCCTGGTGGCTCTTGAGTTGCAAGAGTCGCGCGAGCTGAAAGGCTGGATGCTATTCGCCGCCCTGTGGGGCATAGGTGCATTGGCAAATCCGTCGATGCTCGCGTTCCTGCCGTTCTGTGGCTTGTGGATCTGGCGCCAGAGATACAAAAAGGGACTGCCGTCGGTCACTGGGATTGTGCTCTCATCCACGATTTTCTTTCTCGCGCTCGCCCCATGGCTTGTCCGAAACTATGAAGTCTTCGGACGGTTCGTCTTTCTGCGCGATGATTTCGGCCTTCAGTTTCGCCTGGGCAATGGCAAAGGTGCGGATGGTATGCTGATGGCCTATCTTCAGCCCAATCTGAACAAACTCGAGTTGGAAAGGTTCGAGCGCATGGGCGAACTGGCCTACGCGCAAGATTGCAGGCGATTGGCTTTCGAATGGGTGCGGGAAAATCCTGGCCGCTTCGCGGTCGTCAGTTTGAAGAGATTTTTCTACTACTGGAACGGCGTGCCCAAGCCGAGTGACAGCCATCTCCCATGGGACCTTCGCAACTCGCTGTTTCTGGCATGGTCCGTGCTCGCCATCTGGGGGGCAATGCGAGCGGTGCGGCAGAAAGTGCACGGCGCGTGGCTTTTCGCCGGACTGATTCTGACCTACCCAACGACCTATTATTTTGTTTTCCCGCATGCACGGTACCGTCATCCCATTGAGCCGGAGTTGCTGATCCTGGCGGTATTTCTACTGTTGCAAGCGGGCAAGCGATCTCGCACGGAATCAGCCCATGCGGCGACTCGCGCCAGTGCTTGAGGCTTGTATTTGCGCACGCCGATGACGACTGAAGTGACTTCCCCTACCTGAATAGGATTCTGGTCACACTCCCGTGGGATCCGGCCAGAGGGAAAGAAGGCGCGTCGCGGGCGCGGAATCTCCGGTAGAATCATGGGTTCGCCGAACGCTTCGTCGGGCCGCGCGGATGTTCAAGAAAATTCTCATCGCCAACCGCGGGGAGATCGCGGTGCGCGTCCTGCGCGCCTGCCACGAGATGGGGATTGCCGCGGTGGTGGTTTACTCCGATGCGGACCGCGCCGCGCTGCACGTTCGCAAAGCGGATGAGGCATACCCGATTGGCCCAGCCGCTGCTTCTGAATCGTATCTCAATATGCCCAAGATTCTCGACGTGGCACGCCGCTCGGGCGCCGATGCCATCCATCCCGGGTACGGATTTCTCTCCGAGAATGCGAAGTTCGCGCAGGCCTGCGTCGATGCCGGGGTGAAATTCATAGGGCCCAGCGCGGCGGCGATCGATGCCATGGGATCAAAGACCCGCGCGCGGCAGGCCATGGAGAAGGCGGGGGTACCGTTCGTGCCGGGCACGTCCCGTGGCTTGGAGTCATTCGACCAAGCCCGTCAGGCGGCTGAGAGGATCGGTTATCCAGTGATGTTGAAGGCTGCCGCGGGTGGCGGCGGTAAAGGCATGCGTCTTGTGCACGCGCCTGACCAACTCATGTCGTCTCTGGCAGCGGCGCGCAGCGAGGCGGAACGATCCTTTGGCGACAGCGAAGTTTACATCGAGAAGGCGATCATCAATCCCCGGCACATCGAAATGCAGGTGCTGGCCGATGAGCACGGCAACACGGTTTATCTCGGCGAGCGCGAGTGCTCGCTGCAGCGGCGTCATCAGAAAGTCATGGAGGAAGCGCCTTCGCCCTTCGTCGACCCCGACATGCGGCGCAGGATGGGCGAAGTTGCCGTTCGGGTGGCGCAAGCGGCGGCCTACACCAACGCGGGCACCGTGGAATTTCTGGTGGATCAGCAGAAGAATTTTCATTTCCTGGAGATGAATACCCGGTTGCAGGTGGAGCATCCGGTGACCGAGTTGATTACTGGACTGGACCTGGTTCACTTACAGATTCGTATTGCGGCGGGAGAGAAGTTGCCGTTCACGCAGGACGATGTGCACATCCGCGGCCATGCTATCGAGTGCCGCATCTATGCCGAGGATCCTGATGACAATTATTTTCCCAGTCCTGGCAAGATTACGCTCCTCCTGGAGCCTTCCGGGCCTGGCATTCGGCGTGACAGTGGCATGTATGAAGGCTGGAACGTGCCGATTGCTTACGATCCGCTGTTAGCCAAGCTGATCGGATATGGAACCGACCGCGATCAGGCCATCTCGCGGCTCACGCGAGCGCTCAGCGAATACTTTGTCGGCGGGATCAAGACGAACCTTTCTCTGTTCCGCCGCATCCTGCACGACGCGGATTTTCGTGCCGCCAAGCTCGATACCGCATTCCTCGATCGAATGTTGAAGCGCACCGCGGACAAGGCGGTCGATTCGCAGGCCGCCGAAGTGGCCGCAATTGCCGCCGGTATGTTTGCTGAGCTTGCCGCAGCGGTCGCGGGAGTAGGCAACGGCAGCGGGCCTGCGCACGAAGTCGGCCGCCCCGCCTCCAACTGGAAGCGTGCCAGCCGCCGCGAAGCTTTGCATTAAAAGCGACCCTGGATTCAAGTACACTCTGATGCTCTACGACGTAATCATCGACGGGAAAAGTTACCGGCTCGATCTTAACCACGCCGAAGGGCGCTGGTCCTGTCGTCTCGAAGGACGAGAGTTGGAAGTGGATGCCATTCTGGCTCGTCCTGATGTGCTTTCGCTGCGCATCGGGAACATGGCGTTCGAGGTGAAGTCCGAGCGCGTGGCTCGCGACCTACATTTATGGGTAGGCAGCACGCGGTTCGCCGTGGAGGTTCGCGATCCCCGCTCCTTGCGCGGCCGCATGAGGGCTGGGGACGAGCAGGGTCCAAAGAAGATAGTGGCTTCGATGCCGGGCAAGGTTGTGCGCTTACTCGTACGCGACGGGGATAAAGTGGAATCGGGCACGGGTGTCGCTGTAGTGGAGGCGATGAAGATGCAGAACGAAATCAAATCGCCGAAGAAAGGCACCGTGCAGAGGATTTTGGTGATGGAAGGCGCCGCCGTGAACGCCGGCGACGTGCTCGCGATCGTCGAATGAATTCGTCGGCCAGCTTGGAACTGCCGGTTCTCTCCTATTTCGTCAGCCCGTTGCTATCCAGGATTCTTTTCGCGTAGTAGTTTTCAACCTTGGCGGAGTCGCGCAACAACTCGTAGTAAGCGGCCTTCAGCAACTGCTCGCGCCGATCATGGAGTTGCGAACGGATCGCTTGCTGCACGCGAGGATCGGATAGGTCGCGCTGTCCCGCCGGTTCCTTCGCCACCAGCTTTACAATGCGAAATCCCACATCCTGCTTGTTCGCAGGGTTCAACACGGTGATGATCGGGCTGTACTGCCCGGGCTTCAGTTTCATCACTGTGTCACGCGTGCCGGGATCGGTGTTGCGCAGCGAGGATTCGGGTACGGTTCCCAGATCGCCGCCGTTGCCGGAAGTTTCGGGATCCTCGGAATAATTCATGGCCAGCGTAGCGAAGTCGTCGCCACTGTCCAGACGATTGGCGATCATCTGGATCTTTTTACGAGCCTCGGCGTCATTTTGCGCCTTGTTGTTCTGGTTGTGCACCTGCGGATTAGGGGTGGGAGTTACGAAGATCTGAGCCAGGTGGAATTGCGGCTCAATCAGATTGAATTCGGATTTGTGTGCGGCAAAATAGTCGTTGATGTTCTGGTCGGTGACGTTGATCTTCGAGGATACTTCCTTGTTCATCACTTTCTCGACGGTGATCGAGCGGCGGATATCGCGCTTGAAGTCTTCCAGGGTGATCTTTTTTTCCTTCAGCCGCTGATCGAATTGCTCCTGCGTGTAAGGAGACTTGATCTCGTTGAGCTTGCGGTCGACCTCTTCCTCGGTGGCCAGCAGACCGAGTTTCTCGGCGCGGCGCATGACCATCTCGTCGTCAATCAACTGTCGCAGAATGTTGAGCCGGAGGATCGTGGCCTGTTCGCCGGCGGGCATTTGTTGCGCGCTCGCCACCTGGTTGTCGTAATACTTGTCGACGTCGGAGCGGAAAATCTTGCGGCCATCCACTGTGGCCATGACGTCCCCGCTTACCTGCGAGTTGCAGCCCAGCAGCGTTGTCAGCAAAACGACAGCCATCAGGAGTGCCGTCAAGCGGACAAATTCCGGATTATTTTTCAAAAGAGTTTCTCTCCTCAAACTGTTGCCTTGCCGACAGATTCTCCGCTCGCTTGTAAGCGATCACTTTGCGACTGGCGCCGCCGACGCGGCCATGTGATCCGGTATGGGCAAGTTAGCGTCTCTTAGGGCTCGATCCAGCGCGGCGCGCAATTCGCTTGGCGGCACCGCACCGTCAATTTTCTCGCCATTCACGAATAACGTGGGCGTGGCTTCCACTCCAATCGCTTCCGCTTCTTTCATGGACGCCTTCACCGCGCTGTCATCCTGCGCCTTGATGCAAGACTGCAACTTGCCGGTGTCGACATTGTGCTTCTGGCCCTGCAACAGGGTAAGTCGGTCGAGAGCTTCGAACCGCGCCGCCGATGTTTTTTCGTTGCTCACGTCGTGCTGGTTGGCGTGAATGTAGTCGGCGAAGTCCCAGTACGCATCGGTGTTCTGCGCGGCCAGGCAGTTCGCGTCCACGGCAGCATGCGTCGCCCAGGGATGGATTTCGACCAGCGGATAATCCTTATAGACGAAGGTGACGCGATCGCCGTACTCCTTGAGAATCTCCGGAAATAGCTCCTGATGCATCCGCGAACAGAACGGGCACTCGAGGTCGTCGAAGTTCACCACCACTACCTTCGACGCTTTCGCTCCTCGCCGGGGCCGGCCGCTAGTATCGATCTTACTCATGGTTTCGGCGTAGGGATCTTTGTTGAGGTCAAACTTGACCAGGCGCATCATCGACATATGGTCTTTGGAGACCAGGAACTTTAGATCCTGTTTCTTATCTCCGCCGTCGATCGTCACGACTACAGATTCGTAGTCGGGAAAATCCGGGCTGGGCGAGGCTGGCCCCACAAGCACTTTTAGCTCCGCCGGAACCTTGTAGTAGGAGCGCACCTGGCGCTCGATTTTTTGGGCTAACTCGGGGGAAACGGATTGGGCAGCACAGCCTAGGCAAACCACCAGCAGCAGAAGAAAGGAGCGTCGAAATAGAATCACTAAAAACCGCCTAAACATTGCAGGATAAGCGTTGATTATCTCACATGGCAGGGCAGGCATGAAGACGGTCAACGCCTGACGCGAGGGCTGGTTGTCTTCAACCAGTTTGGCGAAGCAAGTCCGCCGCACTGAGTAAAGCGTTCATGGATCCGGAGCGGAAGCCTTCCAAATCGAGGGTGACAAATTTGAAGCCCAAAGATTTGAAAGTGCTGGTGAGTTGTGCCGCCATGGTCTGATCGAGGGCTTGGGACAGTTCCTCGCGAGAGATCTCGATGCGGACGATTTCGCCGTGATGACGGACGCGGAATTGACGAAAACCCAGAGCACGCAGGGCATCCTCGCCTTTTTCCACGACGGCTAGAGCCTCACGGGTAACCGGACGCCCGTATTCGATGCGAGATGAAAGGCAAGCCGAAGCGGGCTTGTCCCAGATGCGCAGGCCAGCCCGGCGAGCCAGGGCGCGAATCTCGTCCTTGGTCAAACCGGCATCGAGAAGTGGCGCCATCACGTGGTGATTGGCCGCGGCCTTCTGGCCGGGACGGAAATCTCCCTGGTCGTTCAAGTTCACGCCATACGCGATGCCGTCGAAGCCGCGGGCTTCGCGCAAATCTTCCATCAGCGTGAAAAGCTCGTCTTTGCAGAAAAAGCAGCGCTGCGAGTCGTTGCGGATGTACTCCGGCCGATCCAGTTCCGACGTCCGGACTACCTCCAGCGGGATGGATTGTTCCTGAGCGAAAGCGATGGCGTCGGAGAGCTGGGTGCGGGCCAGGCTGGGAGAGTCCGCGATAATCGCCAGCATTCTATCTCCGAGCGCACGGCCAGCAGCCCATGCCAGGTAAGCGGAATCGACGCCACCAGAATAGGCGACGAGGAGGCGCCCCAGTTTACTCAGGCTCGCTTCGAGCAGCGAGCTTTTGGTCTCAAGGTCGGTCACGGCGAACATAGGCATCATGGTAGCAGGCTTAGATACCTTCCTGCCTTATCCCGGTGTCGCGAAAATTGTTAGTACAGGCGTCCTTGCTGCCGCAAACTGCCGAAGCCGCCAATGTTTGCCAGCGTGAAGTTGAAGAGAAACAGATTCTCATTGCGCACGTTGGCGACCGTGTAACTGCGATACTCCAACGTCATGCCGCAGCAATCCCAATTGTAGGTGGCCTGCGCGCTGACAAACTGCAATTGGTTGACATAGGCGTCAAAGCCAAAGCTCCCGGCGGCGCTGAAGCCACGCTTGGTGGCGTTACCGTATCCCAGGGCGGCGCGAAATTGGTTGAAGCGCGCAGGCCCGGCCGAACCTGAAGACGTAGTCGCAGTTTGCCCGGGTATCTGCAGAATCGCATCGCCTCCGCCAACCGTCACTTGCCCGATGTGGTAGTTAAGCAGCAAGGTGCTGGCATTGAAGCGACGGCCCTGAAAGTCGTAGTCCATGTCCCATTCCGCGTCCGTGCGCGTGCTGGTCTCCACGCGCAATCGCGACACAAGAGGCGACAGGTGGCGTGGCTCGGTAAGAAATGCGATTCCCGTCAGGTCCGCAGTCGTCGTGAACACATTACGCTGACCGGGGATCAAAGCTCCGCCGAACGTGGGATCGAGGAAGTATTTCTGGGCCAGTTCCCAGGTAACAAGCTCGCGCACCGGCGGCCCGGGCTGACAGCCGGGACTCGCCAGCGGGTTGGCGTGCTGCCAGGGAACGCTCGCCTCCGGGGCTGGGCCCCCCACGGTGATCGCCGACATAATTCTGCCGCAATCCTCCGGCTGATCCGACATTCGCTTGGCATAGAGCCGGGTCACAAACCCGTATTCAACTTCGTGGGTGTCGGTGAGAACGTCTCGCTCGTCGAATTTGAGAACGTTGCTGAAGTTGTTTACCCCAGTCACAAAGCGGTACACAGCCCGCGGCTCGATCACATGCTTCCACTTCCGGCCCAGAAATTCTTTGTCAAAGACGCGCTCGAGCGCCGGTGGACGCAATTCCACGGACGTCTCCAAGGCGTGGCGATCGATTGGATCGTCGACAGCTTCTCCCGGGTTGCCGCCGCCCGCTCCCACCAGTCTTTGCGTGTAATAGGTTTCATGCAAGGTCAGCGCGGGACGCAGCGACCATCCTCGGACCAAGAGGGGCAGGGAGATTTCCGGCACCAGGTCGAATCGCCCGAGCAGATTTGCCGTGCGAAAAGCTGGCGCGCACGACTGCACCGATCCCACCGTTGAACATTGCGCTGGTTCGCTGCGCGACAAGCCGGCAGTGGAGGCGTCGAAGGACCAGTACAAGGGTGTGTGCCCAATTTTTTGGTCGACGCCAGAAAAATCAAAACTGGGAGCATGCAGTATGGTGATTACCTGGCCCGGCGTAGTGCTCAGGAAGTTCTGGTAACGCTCGGTGAATCCATTGAGGCTGAAACCGTCGCTGGACTTGGAAAGAAAGGCCTGCGATTTCACCTCGGAAAAAACCGCCTGGGTAAAGACTTCATTGAAGGCCAGCCGGAAGAGAAATGAACTCAAGTAGTCGATGTTGGTCACGCCCCGGAAGCCGTCGAGGTTTCCGGCAGCGTTCAGGCGAACGTTTTCGCCGCCTTCTTTGATCGGAGGCGTGCCGATACCGCGGTCAATCACCCCGAAGTAATTCAGGTCCACATAGGAAGTATCGCTCGGCCGAACCCGGAACTCGCCCCGCTGGGACCCGCCCCGCAGGGAGAAGAATTCGCCTCCCACGGTAGCGTCCATCATCCGGTTGATGGCCCAGTAATAAGCATCGCCCACCATGTACCCGTTGGTGGAAGAGTGCCCGACCGACGGCATCAAGAAACCCGACTGGCGCGACTCCTTTTCTACCGGATGCGTGGCATAGGGAAAGAACAGCATCGGAATCCCGTGAAGCTCGAACGCACTGTGGTAGATCTTGGCGTTGCCCCCTACGTCCACATCAATCTTGCGTGCGTCAAATTGCCACTTGGGATGCGGCAGTTCGCATGTGGTAATGGTGCCGTCATACACCAGGTAATGATCGGGACTGATCTTGTCGACGACTTTGCCTGTAAAGGCGAAAGGAGCGGTCGAGGTGAGAACCACCCGGTTGGCGCGAAAGCGCAGGCCGGTGGTTCCGGTCACATCGTAAAACTTCCCGGTTTCCCGAGCGAAGTTGTACGTCCCGTGCGAGGCACGAATGTGGTCGTCGTTGGGTCCGCCGTCCAGGGCAAAATGTCCGCTGCCCGTAGCCTCGTTGGTGTCGGAGTTGAAAGTCGCCTCGTCGGACTTCAGCACATAGGTTTCGTAATAAATCTCCACCGCGCCGTGCAATTTATAGACGTCGCCATCTCTCTCTTGCTGGATCGCGCAGATCGTTGGCCGGTTATTGGATTGTTCCGCAAACGCACGGCCGCAAGGCGTAGTCGGGGCGGCTGTCGGTTTTTCCTGAGCCGCGCCGGCCGGGGTCGAAGAAACCTGGGTCGCGGAAGAAGAATTCGCAGGCGGCAACTGGCTGGTAACTAGCGGCGGGACGAAGAGCAGATGACAAAGCATCGCCGCCGTGATAACAAATCTGTTGCGAAGGGTCATCGGAAGAAGATCATTGGAACAAAATCGTCCAAAACGCACGAAAGAAGTGCTCGGATGCTTCTAGGGGCAGTCGTCGTGAACTTAGCACGCCTGTGCCTTGCGAGGCAAAGCCGTTCGATGGATTGGATTCCTGGTAAGTGTTCGCGGTTATCCGGTGGCCTCAGACTTCTAGCGTTCTCATAAGATTTGTTCATGCCTTGTTCGCTTTGTGGTGACATCTGCCGCTGCTCTTCTCCAGAGAATCCTGCCGCTTCTCCGTGTCGCCAGACGGCGCCGGTTTTGGATTCGGCAACGCACGAAATGCAGGAACTGGGTGAGCCGAGTCCGGAATCGGCCGTCGAAACTGCTTTATCCCGCAGCGACAGTGGAGACGCACCGGAAGATGGTTCGGCGTGGCGTCAGGAGGTCGCAGCGCGGCTGAATCGTTATCAATCGCGGCACAAGCCGCGTCCACCTCGTTATCCGTCGCTGCGTCTGCGCTTCGAAGGGAAAGACTCCATTCGCGCCACCAATGAGGTTTCTTCCCAGTCCTCGACTTTCCCCCCGCTACTGGTCTCCAACCAAGCGTTGGCGCTCGAGCCGTTCAGCGCGGAACAGTTGACGCCCAGCGGGACGCAGGCTTACCCGGAGACGCCAGCATTTCTTCATGTTGACGACATGCCTGATTCTGCTGGTCCGGCCAACGCCGCCCCGGTTACGGCAAAGATTATCGAGTTTCCTCGCTCCTGGACGCCGCCACCAGCTCCGCTCGACGAATTGGCCGAGGCGGTATTCGTCCGTCCTCGCATCCTGGAAGCGCCGGAGGTCGTCCCGCCGCCACCGGCTCTCGGAGGAATCACGATTGAGCCCGTCCCGCAACCTGAGTTCGAGAAGCGCCCGGGCATCGACATACCGCTGCAAGGTGCGCCTCTGGCGCGTCGAATTCTCGCCGCCCTCATCGACGATTTCATCTTGGCGACAGCCTGCGCGCTCTTTGGCTTCATTTTTTGGAAATTGACCGCGATCCAGCCGCCCCGACTCCAGATGGTTGAAATCGTCGTCGGACTAGCCAGTCTATTCTGGGCGGTCTACCAATACTTGCTGATGGTTTACGCCGGCACTACGCCCGGGTTGCGACTGGCACGACTGGAACTCACCCGCTTCGATGGAAGCCCTGCGGGACGGAGGCTGCGGCGCTGGCGCGTGTTGGCGTCCTATCTCTCGGCCATTTCGCTCGGCATGGGATACGGCTGGGTTCTCCTCGACGAGGACTCGCTGTGCTGGCACGATCGTATCACCCACACGTACCTGTCGCCGGTACACTCGCAGCCCAAGCAGCCAGAGCGGCCACAGCCAGACGCTACGGGGAATGGGCCTTACCAGTCGCCGGCGACACTCTAGCTTGAGCCGCGGGAATGCTCCCGATCCTCCCGCGCTGTGCTATCTTCAAAGTTTGTTCGTATCTGCGGTCTGGCATTCCTCCGAAGCATGGCTACGTCTGTCGAAGGTTCAAAACCGGCCATAAAGGTTTTCGTCGCTACCACGGTGATGTTGACCTTCATCTCCTTCTGGCGAGCTTCCGCCATTGTCCTCTCCGACCTTGCCTCCTCGGCGTATTACGCCGGGGGCGACGCGGAAAAAGTCATCGGCAAGAGCGCTCCCTGGTTCATTCTGGCGGTCATGCTGTTCAGCTATGCCGTGCGGGCTCTCTACATCGAGTCCAGCAGCATGTTTGTCCGCGGCGGCGTCTACCGCGTGGTCAAGGAGGCCATGGGTGGCACCCTGGCCAAGTTCTCGGTATCAGCTCTGCTGTTCGACTACGTCCTGACCGGGCCGATCAGCGCCGTGTCTGCCGGGCAATACCTGGCGGGCTTTATCAAGGACATGGGCGTCTACCTGCATCGTCCTTTGCACTTCTCTGACGACCATTTCGCCGCTGCTCTGGCCGTCGTCGTAGTCGGCTACTTCTGGTGGAAGAATACTCAGGGCATGCACGAATCCAGCCAGAAGGCCCTGCAGATCATGGTGATCACCACCGTGATGGTGGTGATTCTTCTGGTCTGGTGCACCCTCACGGTTTTGCGAGCGCCGGTTCAGTTGCCCCCCAGTCCTCTGCATGCGGGGGTCGTACCGCTCAATAAGGAATCGCTAGGCTGGCTGAACCACAGCATGTTCAGCCACATTACCTGGATCATTCTTTTCGTCGGCTTCGGGCACTCGGTGCTCGCCATGAGTGGCGAAGAGACTCTGGCACAGGTGAATCGCGAGATCGAACATCCCAAACTGAAAAACCTGGAGAAGACGGGGCTGGTCATCTTCATCTACAGCCTGCTGTTTACCTCTCTGGTTTCGTTCTTCGCCGTGATGATTATTCCCGACAAGGTTCGCCCTGACTACTTCGCGAACCTCATCGGCGGAATCGCCATGTATCTGGCCGGCCCCGAAAGTCTGAAATTGCTGTTCCACGCATTCGTGGTCCTGGTGGGTGTTCTGATTCTGGCCGGCGCGCAGAATACGTCGATCGTGGGCGCGAATGGAGTCCTGAATCGCGTCGCGGAAGACGGGGTGCTCACCAGCTGGTTCCAGAAGCCGCATAACCGCTTCGGAACCAGTTACCGGATCATCAACCTGATCGTGGGTATGCAACTGCTCGTCATCCTCCTCAGCCTGGGGAACGTGTACGTGCTGGCCGCGCTCTATGCTTTCGGCGTGATCTGGAGCTTCGCCATGAAGTCCGTCGCCGTGCTCGTTTTGCGCTTTACCGAGCCGGGAAACCGGGCATGGAAGGTTCCGGGCAACCTGCACTTGGGCAAAACTGAGATTCCGGTGGGTTTGATCCTTATTTCTGCCGTTCTGTTGATCACCGCTGTAGTCAATCTGTTTACCAAGTACGAAGCCACTATCGCCGGAGTCATTTTCAGCGCGGTATTTTTCACCATCTTTTCGATTTCAGAGCGCCATGTTGCGAGGGAGCGCGTCGGCAAGCCCGAACAGCTCGATCAGTTCCGTGTTTATGGCAATCAGGAACTGGGCAGCGGCGCCATGGGCGTGCGGCCGGGAAACATTCTGGTCGCGGTGCGCGATCCGCGCAATCTCTACTACCTCCGCCAGGTGCTGGCCCACACCAATACCGCCAAGCAGGATGTGGTCGTGATGAGCGCGCGCCTGTATCATCGGGAGCCCACCTTCGGCGGCAGCTCAGTGCTCGAAGCCAGCCAAGTTTTCGATCACTACGAGCAGGAGCTCTTCACCGCCGCTGTGGCCGTAGCCGAGAAGGAGGGCAAACCGATTTCTCTCCTGGTAGTCCCTGCGACCGACGTCTTCGAAGCCATCATGGTGACCGCGCAACGCCTGGATTCCACTCGGGTCATCTGCGGACTGTCGAACAAACTAACCTCCGACGGGCAGGCCAAGCTCACGGGAGATGCCTGGGAGCGTATGCCCGAACCACGTCCGCGCGTGACGTTGGAAGTCTTTGCGCCTGATGGAACCATCCGCGAGTACGCCATCGGCCCGCACAATCCGCGTCTGCGCCCGCAGGACGTAGAGCTGATGCACAAGCTCTGGCTCGACATCACCACCGACCCCAAGTACGCCGGGGCGCACCATTACCACATCGTGTCTCTGGCGTTGGAAGAATTACGCCGCGAGTTGAGCACCGAACAGCGTGCCGAACTTCTGCAAAAACTGCAGGAAGAGATGAACCGCTCCGAAACCAATTGACTGGCATGCGCGCTACCCGTTGAGGCCGGCTGCGGCGCCTTGTCGGAGGATCGGTGACTCCCATCACAGGCCGTGGTTGGCCGTCTTTTACGCTTTCAGAATACTCTGCAGCGACGCTCTCAGCTCGCGATAACGAAAGGGGTATCCGCTCGCAATCAGTTTACTGGCTTCGACTCTCTGGCTCCCGAGCAGCACTTCTTCGCCCATCTCCCCGAACGCCAGCTTCACGGCGAAGGCGGGCAGGGGAAAAATTGCCGGACGCGAAAGTACACCGGCCAGCGTCTTTGCAAACTCCCCATTCCTCACCGGCTTGGGAGCGACCATATTCACCGCTCCCTGCATCAAGTCATTTTTCAAAATATGGTGGATCGCGCCCACCATATCGCGCACATCAATCCAACTCATCCATTGCTGCCCATCGCCCGTTCGGCCGCCCAAGCCGAGCTTGAATGGCAGCAACATCGCTCCCAGCGCTCCGCCCTTGGGGCTGAGTACAACGCCAGTTCTAATATGCGCCGTGCGAATGTCGGCCTGGACGGCGGGCGTGGTGGCTTCTTCCCAATCCTGGCAAACTTCCGCGAGAAATCCCGTGCCCGGCGAGCTCTCTTCGCTTAAGACTTCATCGCCTCGATTCCCATAGTAGCCAATCGCCGACCCGCAAACAAAAACCCTTGGCTTCTCTTCCGCCTTCGCCAACGCCGACGCCAGATTGAAGGTCCCGACCACGCGGCTGTCGCGGATCTTCGACTTCTTGCCTGCCGTCCATCGTCCAAAAATGCTTTCGCCTGCAAAATGAATCACAGCGTCGAACCCGGAAACCGTCTGCGGAGCTAGGGGGACGGCGGGATCCCACGAGATCTGCTCATAGCCCGCGGCCGCGCCGCGTACCAGCCGGACCACGGAACATCCATTCGTAAGCAGGGCCGGAAGAAGGGCAGCCCCAATCGGCCCGGAAACTCCGCTGACAAGAATTCTGGAATTCATGGCTACAGATCGTCACTCTACCAGTTCGCCAAGCGTCCCAACAAACCGCGGAAGGATTTGAAATGTTTGAAGCCGGCCAACCGGCAGAAGGACGCTTGCGGCGCAGCCGCGTCAAACCACTGAGTAACGGTCCTGATCGAAGCGCTCAATGCTTGGCCATTCAGACTATCGTAATCTGCAGCGGATTGCCAATGGTTGAGACCTCTCTCGGGTACAGTGTCTCAAAGCCTGCCAAGCTCTGTGGCGCAAGGCCAACCCCTGGGCCAATCACATTCCTTGGGAACAAATACCGCCGCGATACAGAAAGGAAATCGATGGTCGATCGCGAAAAGCAATTCCGCAAGCCGAGCCGAAGGTATAGTCCGGGAAACCGATGACCTAGCCGCCGGTGTCCGCTAGGCCTCGTAAACCGATGGTTATTCAATGACCTTCAAAAGCTGCCAGCGGTGTTGTAGACGGAAATCGAGTTCCCGTTGGCGTTGGAGAAGTACACTCGCTGGCGCGCACTGTCCACGGCGATACCGGTAGGCGCGAAGGACAACTTGACGAAGCGCAAGACGAAAGGGTTTCCTGGTACCGCCACATAGATGTTCACGGAGCCATCGTAGTTGGCCATGTAGACATTGCCCAGGGCGTCGCTCGCCAATGCGGCCCCGGTATTGTTTAGGGCATTCACGCCCACGTAGAACGTGCCGCTAATCAGGGCCGAATCCGCAGCAACGAAGTTGACCGCCTCGTCGCCGCCGAAGGAAAGCGTGCCCTGACCGATCGCCATGCCATAGACGAAAGTTGGGAATTCCAGCCTTCTTACCAGATTTGTGGGCGGAGCAAAAGGAGACGGGGAGACATATACAGTCACGGTCGTGTTGTTATCGTTGACCCAGATATCGCCGACTCCGTCGATCGCGAGCCCTTCCGGCGCAATAATTCCATTGCTGATGGTGGCGCTGGTGTTTTGTACGCCCCCGGTATATTCGGTGACGGTGAGGCTGGCGCGGTTGGAGACCCATAGGTTGCCCATGGGATCCAAGGCCGTGCCTGTCGGCACGCTGATGCCCTGGGTAATCGTTTTCGACTTCTGCTGCGCATAGCTGGGAGCAAGAACCAAAATGTTGTTGTCTCTGGTATTTGCGACCCGGAGATTGCCCTTTGAGTCGAGTGCGATCCCAGTGGGGTAGTTGAGTGGATTGGTGGCGGCCATACTGGCCGATGCGAAAGCTAGAAGCCAGAGTAGGGTGGCGGCGATGCTCTTGGTAAATTTCATGGGCGATCTCCTTGTGCGCTACTGCTGAGTGTGGAGTCCGAATCTTGCTCACTCCTAATAGCGACATTGCGGGAGCGATTCCCTCACCAATCTGAGCAGGCGTCGATGCTTTCTCCATCCGTTAAGTACAAGGCAATTCTGCGGAGTAGCGGAGCTGATGAAAATTTGCAGTAGGATGATCAATAGCAGCCGGTCGGTGGGTGTGTGCCCTCCGCTCAGTCAGGAGACTTGAGCGTTCGCACCGATATCCGAATCGAGACGTCACTCCTGCCGTTTTTTCGAGCGCCGCCGAGCGGATGCCGAGGCCTGTATCCGCTCCACGCGCGCATTGCGGGCTATAATCCTACATGGCGAGCTTGCGCCAACAGATCGCGACCACCGCTCTCACGCTGACCAAGTTCCGCGAACTGATGAAGCGGATCCAGGACAACCGTCCCCAGGACGATCTGTCCATCGTCAAGAAAGCCTACGACTACTCCCTGAAACACCACGAAGGCCAGACCCGCGCCTCGGGGGAGCCTTATCTGGTGCATCCCTTGGAAGTTGCGCTGGTGCTCGCCGAGATGAAGATGGATCCTGTCGCCATCTCTGCCGGGTTGCTCCACGATTCGGTCGAGGACACCTCCGTCACGATCGGCGACATTCGCAAGGAATTCGGCGAGCAGGTCGCGCACATCGTCGAGGGCGTCACCAACATCAGCAAAATCGACTTTGCCACCCGCGAGGAAGCGCAGGCCGAAAACCTCCGCAAGATGATGCTCGCCATGGTCGATGACATCCGTGTGGTGCTCATCAAACTGGCCGACCGCCTGCACAATATGCGCACGCTTGAGCATCTGGCTCCGGAGCGCCAACGCAAGATCGCCGAAGAGACGCTGGAAATCTATGCCCCTATCGCCCATCGCCTGGGCATGGGGAAGATTCGCGGCGAGCTCGAAGACCTGGGCTTTCGCTTTCTCGATCCCGCCGGCTACGAGCAGGTGGAAAAAGCCGTCAACGCTCGGCGCAAAGAGGGCGAAGCCTTTCTGGTAAAGATGCAGTCGATCCTGAACGACAAGCTGAAAGAGGCCGGCATCCAGGCCAAAGTAGAAAGCCGGATCAAGCGCCTGTTCAGCATTCACAAGAAGCTGCAGCGGCAGCGCATCTCGGTCGACCAGGTCTACGATCTTTTTGCCATGCGCGTGATTACGCGCTCCTTACAAGATTGCTACGCCGTCCTCGGCATCATTCACAACATTTGGCGGCCGGTACCCGGGCGTATCAAGGATTTCATCGCCATGCCGCGGCCCAATTTTTACCAATCTCTGCACACCTCGGTGATCACCGAAGATGGCACGCCCTTTGAAATTCAGATTCGCACCGAAGAAATGCACAAGATGGCCGAGGAGGGAATCGCCGCGCACTGGAAATATAAAGACGGCCCCGTCTCGGCTCAGGATGAGCAGCGTCTTGCCTGGCTGCGCCAGGTGGTCGAGTGGCAGCGCGATGTCAGTGATCCCAATGAATTTCTTACGGCGCTGAAAGTCGATCTTTATCCCGAAGAGGTTTACACCTTCACGCCGAAAGGCAAAGTTGTGGTGCTCCCTCGCGAGGCCACGCCCATCGACTTCGCCTACACCATCCACACCGAAGTCGGCCACACTTGCGTGGGCGCGAAAGTCAACGGCCGCATGGTGCCGCTACGCCATAAACTGCACTCCGGCGACATCGTCGAGATCATCACCCAATCTGGTCACAAGCCCAGCCGCGACTGGCTCGGCTTGGTCAAGTCGTCTCGCTCGCGCAACAAGATCAAGCACTGGCTGAATGTCCACCAGCGCGAGCGTTCCATCGAAGTCGGCCGCAAGGTGATCGAGAAAGAAGCGCGCAAGTATCGCATCGCGCTCAAAGAGATCAAAGACGAAGAGCTGCTGAAAGTAGCATCCGGTTACGGACTGGGCCGGGTTGACGACCTCATGTCCGGCATCGGCTACGGAAAATATTCCGCGCGGCAAGTGCTGGCGCGCCTCCTTCCCTCGGGCGCCACGCCTTCGATGGCAGGTGATATCGAAGCCGAGGGCCTCTCGAACAAGCCCGGTGCCATTGCCAGCGTCGTCCGCCGCGTCTTCGGCGATCACAACGCCATCATGGTCAAAGGCCAGGGCGATATGCTGGTCTACCGCGCCCGTTGTTGTAACCCCATCCGGGGCGAGAGCATTGTGGGATACATCACGCGCGGGAAGGGAGTCGCGGTGCATGCGGTGAGTTGTCCCAACGTCACCAACCTGATGTACGAGCCCGAACGCCGCATCGACGTGGAGTGGGCCCGCGACGACAGCACTCCAACCGCCTATCCGGTTAAACTCACCGTCTATTGCGACGATCGTTTCGGAATGCTGAAAAATATCACCAGCGTGATCGGCGACGCCCAAAGCAACATCCGCAACATCGGCGCACACACTGCCAACAGTCAGGCCAGCGTGGAGATCGTCCTCGACATCTCCGACCTCAAACACTTAGAACAAATCATGGTCGGCCTGCGCAAAATCCCCGGCGTCCACGAAGTGCAGCGTCTGCAGAAAATCTAAGGCTAGCCAATCCTTTGATTTGAACGCGTTCATTTTTGTCTTGACAGCCCTCTGGTGCCGCCTTATCTTGTATTTGAACATGTTCAAATAAAATGCAAGGGGAGGGGTTATGTATATCGTCGGATGCTACGTAATTTACCTGCTGATCAGCCTGGCCGTAACCGTCTGGGTGGCGCGGACGCTGCACAAGAACGGCCGGGTATTTCTAGTGGATGCATTCCACGGAAACGCTGAACTTGCCGATTCCGTGAACCACTTGCTGGTGGTTGGCTTCTACCTGATCAACATCGGCTATGTCACGCTGGCTCTCAGAACGGACGGGAATCTGGTCACCCTCCGATCGGCGATCGAGCTTGTGAGCGACAAGATCGGAATCGTGCTGCTCGTCCTCGGCGGGATGCACTTCTTCAACCTCTACGTCTTTTCCCGTATGCGCAAACGCTCGCGGGCGAACTCCAGTCTGGATGTCTCTTTCGCAAATCCGGCAACCCGGGCCTAGGCATGAGTCGAGCCGCTAATGCGACCAAGAAATCCGAGGAGACTCGGAACCGCATTCTCGAAGCTGCGCTGGCATTGTTCCGCAAACGCAGCTTCGAAAAAACCACCATGCGAGACATCGCCCAGGAATCGGACGTCGCCTTGGGCGCTGCCTATTACTACTTCGATTCGAAGGACGCATTGGTGATGGGATTTTATGAGCGCGCCCAGCAGGACCTCGCTCCTCTGCTCGCGGATGCTCTTTCGAAAACCCAAGGACAAGGTCTCGAAGAACGTTTGCGAGCGGCGATTGACGTCAAGTTCCACTACTTCGCCGCCAACCGGAAACTGCTGGGAGCCCTTTCTGGGCACATCGATCCCCAACATCCGTTATCGCCCTTCAGCGAGGAAACCCGTGTTATTCGGGAACGGGATATTGCATTCTTCTCGGCCGCAGTGGAGGGATCGAAGGTCCGAATTCCTGGCGACTTGAAGACCTACCTCCCGCGCCTGCTGTGGCTCTATCAAATGGGATTGCTGCTGTTTTGGGTATACGACCGATCGCTCGAACAAAGAAGAACCCGGGAGCTGTTTCAGAAGAGTCTCTCGATTGTGGTGAACCTCATACGCTTCTCGAGCCTGCCGCTAATGCGGCCAGTTCGGAAGCTGGCCACAGATCTGTTTGACGTCGTGTATGGCGAGGATCCCTCGCTACCCGAGGTGGCGTCTTGAAAATCGTTGCCGCCGGCGGAAGCGGACAGATTGGCACTCTGCTCGCCCGTCACTTTCATGGCCAGCATCATCAGGTTGTGGTACTCGCCCGCTCCCCTCGAACCGCACCTTGGCGAGTTGTTGAGTGGGATGGATCCACGCTGGGGGATTGGACCGGAGAACTCGAGCGTGCCGATGTTCTCATCAACCTTGCGGGCCGCAGCGTCAACTGTCGATATACGCCTGCCAACCGAACAACAATCAAGGAATCGCGGCTTCAGAGCACAGTACTACTCGGCCGCGCGGTTGCTCGACTGGTTCACCCGCCCTGCTTGTGGATGAACGCCAGCACTGCCACGATTTATCGACATGCTCTAGACCGCCCTATGGACGAAGATACGGGCGAGATCGGCGGCAATGAACGGAACTGTCCCTCCAGTTGGCGCTTCAGCGTTGATGTCGCCACCAGTTGGGAGGCATCGTTTTTTTCTGCATTCACGCCCCGCCTCCGCAAAGTCGCCCTCCGTAGTGCGATGACCATGAGTCCTGACCCAGGCGGCATCTTCGCCACATTATTGCACCTCGTCCGCTTCGGGTTGGGAGGTACTGCGGGTTCAGGGGAACAATTCGTTTCGTGGATTCACGACCTGGATTTCATTCGTAGCATCGAGTTCTTGATCGCGCATGAAGAACTGGACGGTCCGATTAACCTCGCCGCGCCGAGTCCAGTTCCCAATCGCGAATTTATGCAAGCATTGCGGCAAGCATGGGGAACCCGAGTGGGCCTGCCAGCACCTCAACCCATGCTCGAACTTGGTGCCTTGCTTCTGCGAACCGAAACCGAGCTCATTCTCAAGAGCCGCCGGGTTGTCCCGGGGCGACTGCTGGGCGCCGGGTTTGATTTTTATTTCCCAGCGTGGCCCAAAGCGGCGAGAGATCTCGTGGAACGCTGGCGAAAGACCTAGGATCGGCGTCACGATATCCTGCGGCCATGAAGCGGAAAGAATCTCGCCACAATGGCTTGAGCTTCTCCTATCTTGACTGGGGTGGTGAGAACCGCCGGGTAATCGTGGCGCTGCAGGCGCACCTGATGGAAGCGGCCACGTTTGCACCTCTCGCCCTGGCGTTCGCTCGCGACTGGCGGCTGCTGGCGCTCGATCAACGCGGACATGGCTACTCCGATCATGCCGCCGGCTACACCCGCGACCATGACCTCGCCGATCTGGAAGCATTCTTCCACCATCTCAATCTGAATGAAGCGACCGTCCTCGACATTTACTCGGCGGCGTCAAGGCATATCAGCTCGCCGCGCCCCATCCCGAAAACGTACGTGGCCTTATCATCGAGACATTGGCGAGGAAGTATGTGACGATTTGAGCTTCGTGCTTGCTTGGGGAGGAACAGTTTGCCACTCGCGAGCTCCTTGCCGAACGCGTAGGCCCGCGATTCCTGCCGTAGCTGCAGGGCTGATTTCAGGAGAAGCCCGCAGGATGGAAGCTGGCATTTGATCCACGCGACATCGTAGCTTCGGGGAAAGCTCTTTCGGGTGATCATTGGCCGGATTGGCTGGCATCGAAATGTCCCGCGTTGCTCCTCCGCGGAAGAGACAGCGGAGTTGACGACTCAGGCCGCGGCCGAACAAATGGCCGCGAAACGAGCGACCACACGCCGGCGCACACCGGGGGAGGACACGTCCTCCATTTCGAAACCCCGGTCGACTTTTGCGCACCCAGTGAAAGCATTCCTTGAGACGCTCGGAGGCTGGCAACGGAGTGCTGCGTCGCGTGGTAGATTCTCCTAGTCGTATTCAACGCAACGGAGGTTTCATGCGCGAAATCATTTCCACCAAAGACGCCCCCCAGGCCATCGGCCCTTACTCGCAAGCGATCAAAGCTAACGGGTTCGTGTTTGCTTCCGGCCAGATCGCCATTGACCCCACCACTCAGCAGGTGGTTACAGGCGATGTGGCCGCGCAAACCGATCGCGTGCTGCGCAATCTCTCGGAGATTCTGGAAGCCGCCGGTAGCGGGCTCGGGAAGGTTGTCCGCTCCACCGTCTTCCTCAAGAACATGAACGATTTTGCCGCCATGAACCAGGTTTACGGGAAGTATTTCAGTTCTGCGCCGCCGGCTCGCTCGACCGTAGAAGTGGCCCGCCTGCCCAAGGACGTGCTGGTGGAAATTGACGTGATCGCGATACAGTAAGAGACATCTCAAGCATAGAGACTCGGGAAATCGCCGAAGGTGCGAAAACCTCTGTGTCTGGGTGCCCTCTGTATTTAAGATTGCGCTGACGTGAAGGAGCTCAGAATGACCAAGTATGTTGCAGCGGTCGCAGTTATTCTCGTGTTAACTGTCGTCTCTCTTGTCGCGCAAAGTGCCACCAGGAAATCTTCTACCCCCAATACCAACGCCCCCGCCAAAGTCACCGGCGACGGTGTGAAAACTCCCTCCGGACTCACTTATTGGGACATTCGGGTTGGCAATGGCGAAGTTGCCAAGGAAGGCAGCCGCGTGCGGGTGCACTATACGGGCTGGCTTACCAACGGCAAGAAGTTCGACAGCTCCGTCGATGCCGGCAAACCGTTCGACTTCACGATCGGCAACGGTGAGGTCATCAAGGGATGGGAAGAAGGCGTCGCTGGAATGAGGGTCGGCGGCAAGCGCCAGCTTCGCATTCCACCCAATCTCGGTTACGGCGCCGAAGGCACTCCAGGCGGACCGATTCCGCCCAACGCAACTCTCATTTTTGACGTGCAGCTGCTGGGCGTGCAGTAAGAAGAGTACTGGGGGGTTAGGTCTCAGAAGTTAGGTCTTAGGCCGACCCAAGAATCTGGGTCCAAGACCCAACCGAACCTGAACCTCGATGGGTTGACTTCTACGCCTTGACCACTTTACCGCTGCGAATGCAAGCGGTGCACACCCGCATGCGCTTGGTGGTCACGCCCACGCGGGCGTGCACCGGTCGCAGATTCACGTTCCAGCGCCGCTTGGTGACGTTATGCGCGTGGCTGATGCGGTTTCCGGATTGCGGCTTCTTGCCGCAGATATCACACTGTTGTGCCATGACTGCCTGGATCCTTTCAAAACTCTGCTTGAACTGGGTATTATAACGGATTGGGCCCTCGCCGACAATTTGTACCGCGCGAGCCGGCAAGGTAAACTAGCCTCCTCCTTTCGGAAGACGAAGGGCGGAGGTGGCCAGATGGCAAATCTTAGCAAGTCGACTTTGGTGGAAAGCGTCCTGGTTCTGGCCCTGATGGGCATTGTGGCCGGAGCCGTTGGCGGGTTGGCGGTTGGCGTCGCCACTAGTCCCAAAGCTCAGAGTTCCTCTACTCCCGGTAAATAACGCGAACCTCCCCGCGTCTTCCCTCGCCCTTCCATATGCGATACTGAAAACATGCAGTCCCCGCTTCAGTCGCCCACTTCGACCACCGATCCCAAATCGGTCAAAGTGAACCTCACCACCGGCACCGGCATGGACATCGAGTGGAAAGACGGGCACACGTCGCACTACGATTTTGTCTACCTGCGTGACGCCTGCCCCTGTGCCATGTGCAACGAACAGCGCGACAAGACCGGGCGCAAGCCCGGCGAACCTGACAAGCTCGCTCCCGGCATGCTTCCCATGTTCAAAGCGGCCGCCAAGCCAGTTTCGGCCGAGGCGATCGGCAAGTACGCCATTCGCTTTGCGTGGAACGACGACCACGACCTTGGCATCTATTCCTGGAAGTTCCTGCGCGAAGTCTGTCCCTGCAACGAGTGCAAGGCTGCGAACCGGTAGCAGAAATAGTTTTCCAGCGTCGAGTTTTCCGCGCTGGAGCGGTGTGAGTCGGAAAATGCAAGAAGGCAAATTCAGTCGAACGGCGCAGCGCGTCGCCATTCGCCGGGCCGCACACCAGCTTCTGGACGAGCCCAGGGTTCTAGACGATCCTTTGGCGCTGCTCATTATCGGCTCCGAAACGGCCGAGGAGCTTCGATCCAACCCCAAGGAGCACCACGCTTTTTCCCGCGCGTTCCGCGCCTTTATGGCGGCCCGCAGCCGCTACGCCGAAGACGAACTCGCCCGCGCCGTAGCACAGGGCGTCACTCAATACGGTATTCTCGGTGCCGGCCTCGATACTTTTGCCTACCGCAACCCTCATCCCGGTTTGCGCGTCTTCGAAATCGACCACCCCGCGACCCAGGCCTGGAAGCGCGAACAACTGCAAGCCGCAGCCATTCGAATCCCGCCTTCCCTAACCTTCGTTCCCATCGACTTGGAACAACAAACCCTCGAATCCGGCCTGCATGATTGCGGGTTCAATACAACCACGGCAGCATTCTTCTCCTGGCTCGGGGTCACGCCTTATCTCACTCATGCCGCTTGCCTGACCACGCTTTCTTTGATCGCCCGAATGTCCGCAGGCAGCGGTGTGGTCTTCGATTTCGCGGTTGATCCGGCGCTCCTCAACCCCGGGCAGAGACAGGCGCTCGAGGCTCTCGCGAAACGCGTCGCCGCCGCCGGAGAGCCGTTCCAGTTATTCTTCGATCCCGAAAAATTGCAGGAAGAACTCAAGAGTCTGGGATTCCATCGCACCGAGTTCCTGCAAGGCAAGGAGCTCAACGCGCGCTACTTCAAAGACCGCAGCGACGGCCTTCTGGTCCGCGGAGGGCTGGGAAACCTGATGGCGGCATGGGTGTGAGCTGATTCCTGGTCCTCGCCTCGCGACGGTGCACGTCAACAATCCTGTAAAATTGAATCATCGGCTCCGGAGCCACTTCCGCATTGTCTTTTCTCGATCAACTCAACCCGCAGCAGCGCGAGGCCGTCGAAACGACCGAAGGTCCTGTGTTGATCCTCGCCGGCGCCGGCAGCGGCAAAACGCGGGTCATCACCTATCGCATCGCCTACCTGATCGAGCACGTGGGCGTCATGCCGGAGTCCATCCTCGCGATGACCTTCACCAACAAAGCTGCCGCTGAAATGGGCGAGCGCGTCGAAAAACTTGTCGGCGGCCTCAGCATCGCCAAGCCCGTCATCTCCACCTTCCATGCCTTCTGCGTACGCGTTCTCCGCCGCGATATCGAAGCCCTGCAGATTCCCTCCGCCACACCCGGCAAGCCACCCATCGGCCACACAAAGAAATTCGTGATCTACGACGAGAGCGATCAGCAATCCGTGGTCAAAGGCATCATGAAGCGGCTGGGTGTCGACGACAAACAACTGACGCCGCGCACCGTGCTTTCCCGCATTTCCTGGGCCAAGAATCACATGCTCGACCCGCAGGAGCTTTACCTGCAATCCGCCGATCCCAAGAACGAGAAGATCGCCCACCTGTTCGAGGAATATCGCAAAGAGCTGCGCAAGGCCAACGCCCTCGACTTCGACGACCTGCTGCTCGAAGCCACCCGGCTGCTGAAAACCGCGGCGCCGGTCCGCGAATACTACAATCGCCGCTTCCAGTATCTCCTCATCGACGAATACCAGGACACCAACCGCCCGCAATACGAACTCATGCGCATGCTGGCGGGCGAACGCCACAATGTCTGCGCCGTCGGCGATGAAGATCAGTCGATTTATTCCTGGCGCGGCGCCGACATCCGCAACATCCTTGAGTTCGAGAAAGATTTTCCAGAGGCCAAAATCATCCGCCTCGAACAGAACTACCGCTCCACGCAAAACATTCTCCAGGCGGCGTCGGCGGTGGTGGCCAATAACATTCGTCGGAAAGGCAAGAACCTTTGGACCTCGCGCCAGGGCGGTACCAAGATCGGTTACTACGAAGCTCCCGATGGCGAAAACGAAGCCCTCTTCGCCGCCGATCACGTCGCAAAATATCTGCGCGAAGCTGCCCAGAGCGGTGAAACTCCCCGCGCCGCCGTCCTCTACCGCACCAACTCTCAATCGCGTCTTTTTGAAGAAGCCATGCGCCGCTACGGCCTGAAATACAAAGTGGTCGGCGGATTCTCTTTCTACGAGCGCGCCGAGATCAAGGACATGATCTCGTACCTCAAAGTCATCCAGAATCCTGATGACTCCATTTCGCTGTTGCGCGTGATCAATACCCCGACTCGCGGCATCGGCAAAATTACCATCGACACCGTCGAACACCTCGCTCTGGAGACCGGCCTTTCGCTCTGGGGCGCGCTCGGCGAGGCCATCCGGCGTCAACTCCTTCCTCAACGGGCGCTGGCAGCTCTGCAAAGCTTCCAACAGTTGATCGTGGACGCCCAGGCGATGCTGTCAGGAAGTTTCGTCGACCACCTGGAAGAAAGTGCCGAGCCCGTGTGGGGACAGCCGCCCAAGCCTGCCCTGAGCGAGGTCGAAGGGGCTCTCCAGCAGGGCGAGGCCCATCCCCGCTCCGCTGGGCCAGACGATGCGGCCGCCTCCGATCCCCCCGAATTCGAAAACACCGCCTTCGATTTCGGCGGAGCCTATGCCGGACCGGATGAGCAGATTGCCACAAACGACGGTAGCGCCGACTCACCGGCTTGGGTCGGCGACCTGCCAACCGCGCCGATCGGAGAACCGTCGGCACCGGCTTCCGATTCATTCCCCGTTCCCACGGTCAGCACCGCCGACATCCTCAAATTCCTGATCGACCGCACCGGCTACATCAAGCTGCTCGAAGCCGAAGACACGCCCGAAGCCTTCTCCCGCATCGAAAATCTGCGCGAGTTGGTCAATGCCGCCATGGACTCGCGCGACCGCGGCGAAGCGCTCGACCAGTTCCTCGACCACGCCGCCCTCATCAGCGACGCCGACGACTACGACGAGCGCTCCCAGATCACGCTCATGAGCCTCCATGCCGCCAAGGGGCTGGAGTTTCCGCTGGTCTTTCTCAGCGGCCTCGAAGAAGGATTATTCCCGCACTCGCGCACCATGTTGGAACCCGACGACGTCGAAGAAGAGCGTCGGCTCTGCTATGTCGGCATGACCCGCGCCATGGATCAATTGATCCTCACCCGAGCCGTCTACCGTCGCCGCTACGGCACCGATCTGCCCGAAGCCAGCGTCCCTTCGCGCTTTCTGGAAGAAGTCCCAATTCAGCTGGTCGAAGAGCTAGGCAGGCAGCGGACTCCCGCGTCTCGTGGGGGGACGGCCCTCGGTCGTCCGGCGGGGAGAAGCCGCGCCTCTTACGATGAAGGCGTCCACTACTCCTACGAAGACGAAGACCAAAGTGCCAACTGGAAGCACAGCGACGTTCCGGCCAGCCGCCAAAAGTCCACGTCGCCCGC
Source organism: Candidatus Sulfotelmatobacter sp. (assembly GCA_049584315.1). GTDB lineage: Bacteria > Acidobacteriota > Terriglobia > Terriglobales > Acidobacteriaceae > Sulfotelmatobacter. The sequence goes on from JBAUXO010000115.1 coordinate 55,781, forward strand.
CAAACCCTACAACTCCATCGAGAACATTGCAGAGTTTTTCGCCAGTCGCGGCAAGAAGTTTACGGTCCCGAAAATCCCTCTCGAAGAGCCTACCGGTAAGCGCGGATTCCGTCCCGGCCAGAAGGTTCGCCATCCAAAATATGGCGAGGGAACGGTGTACCAGCGAGAAGGAGAAGGCGAAGAAGCCAAGATTACTGTACAATTTCCTCGCTTCGGCTTGAAAAAGCTGGTGGAGAAATACGCTCAGCTGGAAAGAGCGTAGGATCTGCCGTGAACAGCGCTTCGCCGCAGCGACCATAGTGGGAGATCGGTGATGAAAGGGTGACGACATAGAATCTTGGGGATCGAGCGGCCGCTTTCCCTCCTTATTAAGGGAGAAAAAGCTCGAACTCCTGCTCAACATTACGATTGGATAACAATTCGTACCGAGAAGAGGATAGATACAGTATTCATGGCGAACACAGCAGAACTAACCAAAGAAGAACGCAAGAAATCGAAACGCGCCGCTCGCAAGAAATCAAAAGCGGAGAAGCCGAAGAAGCCCCGCGATTACGCCCGCGGATCGAAGAAGCGCAAGGTGAAGAAGTTGGCTCGCGGCCAGTCGAAGCGGTAAAACGCCTGGCTTAAGCAATCCGGGCGTGGACCGGCTACCCGCGGTCCATGCCCGACTTCGCTGTGAGGAGACAACTACCACTTGTCACAATCATCCACGGAACCCACCGGCACGGTTCGCACCTCCGACAATCAGCTCTTTTGCTGCAAGTCGATCGACAAGCTAATCGCCGAGTCCGAGGCTCCAGGACAGCGGCTGCAAAAAACCCTCGGCCCCTGGTCTCTGACCGCGTTGGGCATCGGTGCCATCATCGGCTCCGGCATCTTCGTACTCACCGGAACCGCGGCCGCCGGAGAATATTTCCAAGCCCCGTCCATTCTCCACGCGCAAGTTCTTGATATCATCGTGAACTTCTTCCGCGGTGGGGGCATGGGCGCCGTCCTCATGCATGGACGCCCCCCGGCCGGCCCCTCCATCGCCATCTCATTCTTCCTGGTCGCGATGGCCTGCAGCTTTGCCGGCCTTTGCTACGCCGAACTGGCCTCGATGATTCCCATCGCCGGCAGCGCTTACACCTACTCCTACGCCACACTGGGCGAAATCTTCGCCTGGATCATCGGCTGGGACCTCATCCTCGAATATGTGGTCAGCAATGTCGTCGTTGCGATCGGCTTCGCCGCCTACACCAAAGCCCAACTGGAGTCCTTCGGTGTGCGATTGCCCGATAGATGGTCGACGCCCGTCTGGGAATCCGGCCACTGGACCGGGTCCTATTTCAACTTCCCCGCTTTTCTCATCATCTTCATCCTCACCGTGCTGCTGGTCCGCGGCGTGCGCGAATCCGCCGAAGCCAACAACATCATGGTCGCCATCAAGATCGGCGCCATCCTGGTCTTCCTCGTCATCGGCGGTGCGCTGGTGAATACCGCGAACTGGCATCCCTTCGCGCCCTCAGGATTCGGCGGTGTCGTCACCGGGGGCGCCATCGTCTTCTTCACCTACATCGGCTTCGATTCCGTCTCCACCGCCGCCGAAGAGGCGCGCGATCCGCAAAAAGACTTGCCCTTCGGCATCATTGCCTCGCTCATCGTCTGCACCATTCTCTATGTCGGCGTCTCCATCGTTCTGCTCGGCATGATGAAGTACACCACGTTTGTCACTGGCGAAGCCGCCGATGCGCCCGTCGCCTACGCGCTGAAAGTCCTCGGAGCCAGCCGCTGGTCGCGCTCCGTCATCGTTATCGGCGCCCTCACCGGCATGATCTCCTCGCTGCTGGTCTTCCAGTATGGTCAGGCGCGCATCTGGTATGCCATGTCGCGCGACCGTTTGTTCCCCGCGCTGTTCTCGAAAGTTCACGCCAAGTTCAAAACGCCCCATTACTCCACCTGGATCGCAGGCTTCGCCGTTGGCATCCCCGCCGGAATCTTCGCCATCAGCGACGCCGCCGATCTCTCCAACATCGGCACGCTCTTCGCGTTCGTCCTGGTCTCGCTCGGAGTAATCATCCTGCGCCGCACCCAGCCCGACCGCCCGCGCATCTTCAAAGTGCCCCTGGTCCCCTGGTTTCCGCTGATTTCGATCATTCTCTGCGGCGGCCTTATGACCGGACTCACCGTCATCACCTGGCTGCGTTTTGTAGTCTGGCTCGGCCTGGGACTGCTGATCTACATCTTCTACAGCCGCCATAGAAGCGAGTTCGCGAAAAAGTAGCGGAGAAGCTCAGCCTCAGCTCTCAGCTTTCGGCCGTCAGCAAAAACGCGCTGTCGTCCTGAGCGGAGCGAAGGACCTATGCGTTCGTACCCTGCCTCGGAGCCTCATTGGTTTCTCTCCGGCTCGACGCCCATGTTGACTACCGCGGTTCTTTGCAACGCCGTTCCTCCGTGGTGAATTCTCTCCCTCGCAAATCTTCCCCCAAGAAACTACAATCGGGAAGTCATGTCTACACCTGACCGGCCGCCGAGCAGTTTCCTTCGTCAGCTTCCTAAAGCTGAGCTGCACCTGCACCTCGAAGGCGCAATCGAGCCCGCCACGCTGCTCGAACTCCGCCAGCGCCACGGCGAGCGCGTCACTCAGGCCGAAGTCGATGCCCTCTATCGCTACGAGGATTTCCCCGGTTTCCTGCTCGCTTTCAAGAACATCACCGAGCACCTCCGCACCCCGGAAGACTACGAGTTGATCACCCATCGCCTGATGCAGCGCTTGAAAGAGGAAAACGTGCTGCACGCCGAAGTTTACGTTTCGGTCGGAGTCTGTCTCTGGCGCCAGCAGGATTTCGCAGCCATCTTCGAGGGTCTGGATCGCGGCCGCTCCCGGGGCGCGCGTGACTTCGGCGTCTCCCTGCTCTGGATCTTCGACGCCGTCCGCCAGTTTGGCGCCGAGCCTGCGCAGAAAGTTTTCGAACTCGCGGTCCGGTATCATGACCGTGAAGTGGCCGGGGTCGGCATCGGCGGCGACGAGCAGAAAGCGCCGCCGGAACTTTTCCGTGACCCCTACTTCTGGGCCGCAGACCACGGCATGCGCCTCACCGCCCACGCCGGTGAGACCGGCCCGCCCGAATCCATTTGGGGAGCGCTCAACCTACGTGCCGAGCGCATCGGCCACGGCCTTACTGCCTTCCACGATCCGGATCTTGTCGAAGAGCTTGCCCAGCGCCAGGTTCCCCTCGAAATCTGCCTGACCAGCAACCTGCGTACCGGTCTCTGCCCCAACCTCAACGACCATCCTGCAAAGGGTTATTTCGATCATGGGGTGATGATCACGCTGAACAGCGACGACCCCGCCATCTTCGGCACGACGCTCGCCCGCGAATACCAGATCGCCCAGCAATGCTTCGCTTTCACCGACGAGCATCTCCGCGAACTTGCCCGCAACTCCTTCGAAGTATCATTTCTGCCAGCAGAAAAAAAGCTGGAGTTCCTGAACTTGTTCGATGCCGCCGCCGCTCGATGATGGACCATGCGGGGATAGCCGCTCTCGGCTGTCCTGCCATTGCTGTGAAATCGCCACTCGAAAATCGGAAATGTCGCGTTGCATTAACTGAGAACTGAGAACTAGAAACTGTGTCCCTCCACATCGGCATCGTCGCCTGCAGCACCGAGGGCGCCGCGCTCTGCTATCGCACAATCTCGCTCGAAGGCGCGCAGATGCTGGGCCCGCACGATCATCCCGAAGTCTCGCTGCACTCCCATTCGCTCGCAAAATACATGCAATATATTCGCGTCAACGACTGGGCAGGCGTCGCCGAACTCATGCTTTCTTCCGCGGACAAGCTGGCTCGCGCCGGTTCCGACCTTCTCATTTGCCCCGACAACACCATCCACCAGGCGTTCGACCTGATCGAGCACCGTTCGCCCCGCCCCTGGCTGCATATCGCCAGAGAGGTTGCGAAAGAGGCTCAGCGCCGGCAGTGCAAGCGCCTCGCCGTTCTCGGCACGCGCTATCTGATGGAGGGCCCGGTCTACCGCGAAGCGCTGAAAGCTGCCGCCATTGAGCACCGCGTTCCCGGCGCCGAGCAGCGCGAGCGCCTCGACTGCATCATTTTCGACGAATTGGTCAATGCCCAGTTCCTGCCGCGCTCGCTGGCGTATTACGTCGAGGTAATCCGCTCGTTTCAGGACGATGGTTGTGACGCGGTCGTGCTCGGCTGCACTGAAATTCCGCTGCTGGTCCCGCCGGAATCGTCGCCGCTCCCCACCTTGGACTCGACGCGCCTCCTGGCGAAAGCCGCAGTGCGCAAAGCCGTAGAAGGCTAGGGGAAGGGGCCAGAGCTTAAAAAGCCGTGTGGGGACAGCCCCTCGGCTGTCCGCCGAGCACAGCGGACCGCATCGGAGACTCTAGAAAGGCTTGTCATTTCGAGCGAGCCGGAGAAACTTGCTGTTCCGCTTCACCACCTTATGACTGCCACAAACCGCGAAACCATCAGCCAGCGCCTACAGTTCTGCCAACTTACCGGTCTCTACGCCATCGTGCGCCTTGCCCCGGATACCCCCATCCCCGACTGGTCTATGCCCGGTGATTGCACCTCGATCACCCGCACGGCCGAAGAACTCTCCATCGTTTGCCCATTAAACAACGTTCCGAGAGACATCGCCCCCGGCCCGCCTTGGATCTGCCTCAAACTCGAGGGCCCGTTCCCCTTCTCGCAAACCGGAGTTCTGCTCTCCTTCATCGTGCCGCTGTCGAATAACGGCATCCCTATCTTCGCGATTTCTACCTACGATACGGATTATGTTCTCGTGCAAGAAGAGTTTTCTGCAGTGACTCTGGATCTCTTGCGTGCAGCTGGACACGAATTACTCTCGTGACTATGCCTGCTTAGGCCAGGCTCAACCCAGGTCACGAACTGTGAAATCGGCGACTTACCCCGCCCTCTGGCTGGCCACTCTCTCTGCGTTCCCGAGAGGATCGCAGGCGGTCGCTCTCGGAGCGATGACGTTCAGAGTTATCTCGCCGAAGGCTCAGGGTGCAAGGCCGAAGAGTTGAACATCAATAATAATTTGGAATATTTTCACCGGAGGCGGCATTGCTTGAGGCAGTAGAGGTTGCATCCACCTGCGCCACCGGCACGGCTGGTCCAGTTGTCCATACCGTCCCCTGCCGCCGCTCGGGTGGCTCCATCCTCGAATTCAGGATCCCCGATCCCGGTGAAAAGCAAGAAGCCGAACTCTTAGGCCGAGTCTTCAGCGACCTTAGTGTGGAAGACGCTCTGCTGGTTCAAAGGCTTCACGACACCTCCGGGCGCGCGGATCCTCTGGTCATCAAATACCGCTGGAGAGCCGACGCCAAACAATTTCATCCTGTCGACGTCACGATGACGCAGCGGTACAACACCAGCTTGGATTGCGACAAAGCTAAGGCTGGCGTAGAGGCCGCTATCTGAAACTCCTCTGAGGTGGCTGAGAAAGCGGAACCTGATATGCGGAAGTGAGGGGGCGATCGTCGAGTGTCTTTCGATCCTCTCTCACGCGTTTTCTGGAACGGGGTGCTTTCAAGCCTCTCCATGCCTGATCCTGCCGATTGCCCATGGCCGCCATTGGACTCCGAAATAATGCCGGCCACTGCCGTCGCGAATGCATTTACCTCTCGTCTATGCTGTAATAATAACGAAGCAGCCCGGATGCCATCCGCTCTTGCCACCCTCCGCCGTCGCGTCAAATCCCTGCCCCGCAATCTGCGCGGAGCAGCGATGGCTGCGCGCGCTCTGGCTTCGACCGACCACCCTCTACTGGCGCACATCATCCCCGTTCGCCGTTGCAATCTAGCCTGCACCTACTGCAATGAGTTCGACGATTTCTCAAAACCCGTGCCGACGGAAGAAATGTTTCGCCGTATCGACAAGTTGGGCTCACTCGGAACAGCGGTGGTCACCATTTCCGGTGGGGAGCCGCTGCTCCATCCCGAACTCGATGACGTCATCTGCCGCATTCGCGCCCATGGCATGATCGCAGGCCTCATCACCAACGGCTATCTCCTGGTTGCGGATCGAATCCGGCGCCTCAACCGCGCCGGACTCGAGTGGCTGCAGATCTCGATCGACAACGTAAATCCCGACGAAGTTTCCAAGAAGAGCCTGAAAGTCCTCGACAAGAAACTCCAACTGCTCGCCGAGCACGCGGATTTTCATGTGAACATCAATTCCGTGGTGGGCAGTGGCATTCACCATCCGCAGGATGCGCTTATCATCGGCAAGCGCGCCCTCGAACTTGGATTCACATCGACCATCGGCATTATCCACGACGGCAGCGGCCAGTTGCAGCCGCTTGGCGAAGAAGAGCGCCGCATTTACGATGAAATGAAATCGTGGGAGAGACGCAGCTTCACCCGCGTCAACGCCTTCCAGGACAATATTGCGCAAGGTCTGCCCAATGATTGGCGCTGCCGCGCCGGAGCCCGCTATCTTTATATTTGCGAAGACGGACTAGTGCACTACTGCTCCCAGCAGCGCGGTTACCCCGGCGTGCCGCTTGCCACCTATACTCACGATGACATGCGCCGCGAATACTTGACAGAAAAATCCTGCGCCCCGCATTGCACGGTGTCCTGCGTACATCAGGTATCGATCTTCGATAGTTGGCGCGCCCCGCAGCACCTTGCCCCGCTCACGACTCGAGCAGCCTCGGCCAGCGAGCTCGTCCAAATCAAATAAGGCCGCCTACTTCTTCGGTTGCGCCGATGGCGGCAAAATTCCATTCAGCCGCAAATACATGGCGGCCGCGGCGTAATGGTCGGCCCATCCGCTGGCCAGGCCCAGCGCGGCCATGGCGCGGGGGAACTGATGTCCGCCGAAGAGTTCGACGCTGTCGCCCAGTTTGGAATCATCCATTTTAGACAGCGCTTCGGAGCAGAAATCAAATGAAGCCGTGGCCGCGGCGAGGAGCTTCTCCTTGGCATCGCTTTCCTTGACTTCTTCAACTTTGGGTGCAGCAATGTCCGCCGTCTTGGCGCACCCGCCGTTGTTCGAGCCGATAATGTGCACCACCAGGTGCGCAAAGCTCATCTGATCGGGCGTGGGTTTGTAGTTGAATTTGTCGGCGGGCATCGCGCCAATGGCCCCGAGGATATTATTCCGCGAGCGTGGCAGCAGCATGCGAAGCGAGGTGGCTACCGGATCCTTCACCGGCGCCGCCGCTTGCGCAGCGGGGGGCGCGGTAGAAGAAGTCATTGCTCCCTGCGCCCATCCCGAACTAACCCAGAAACATGCGAAGAAAAACACGACCAGAGTGCGATTCATTGGAAAGCTCCTCCACCTAGCTGATCTCATATGCTGCCTACCGATTCACCGTCATCGTGCTAAGACCGCGCCGCTAGCGCCGCCCCGCCCAGCTTCCAGAATAAATACCACGCGGCCACGATCGCAATGGCGGTCGTCCGTTTCACTTTACTGTTCGAGGAGAACCCAATCCCCATCAGTACGATCGTCCAAATGGCGATGATGTCGAGCCCCGAGGCGATGCTATAGAGAAATTTGTTGCCCGTCGGATCCATGAAATACGCCGGGTTCGTGGCCACCGGATTGTTCACGTTAAAGCCTTCCGGGTTGACGCCGGCAAACATCGAGATCGCGCCCAGAATTGAACCAATCATGCCGGGCAGTGCCGCATAAAAGATGATGGCATACGCGGTTTTGTACTCAATATTTGCCCCAGCGCCAAAGTTGAAGCTCACCCACAGCACCAGGCTGGTGATCGCGAAGTAGAGCAGAATCATCAGCGGAATTCCGTACGACAGATAACGGATCAGACTGCTCGAAAACTTGATCTGTTTCGCCTGCTGGTCAGCCGGAAGCTTATCGAACTGATCGGCGCGCGAGGATTTTGCAATCTCGTTCTTGCTGATCTGCTCAAATCCGATTTGCCGGTCCATTGAATACACGAACAGCAGCGAGACGATGGAGAGCAACAGCCAGGGTCCCCACCAACTCGAATTTCGGCGCAAGTCGGTGAAAGTTTTCGAGGGTGCAATAAACGTATCGAGGATGCGCGCGCCCTCCGAAAGCGGGGCGGCATCAGGCGCGGTCACGGATGGAGTCACAGGCGGTAGCGGAGCGGCGGCCATCTTTATGCCTCCTGCGGGACGCCAAGGAATTTTAATCGGGAGTCGGCCTCGTTACAAGCGAACCCGCCAAGTCCACCGCCAACCGGACGCGAGCGCGGTTAAGATGAACCCATGCAGAATGTAACACCGGTCGCAATCGGGGCCCTGGTGCTGGAACTGGCTCCGGCGGTTCTGTTCGGCTGCGCCACCGGACGAGTTGCGCGCGCCGTGGAGCGCTGGCCCGTGGGGTTGCGCCTGAGCCTCCCTGCGCTCTTCGTCTTGCCGTACGCCATGGTTTCCGTCTCGGCCCACATCTTCCGGTGGACATGGTTCGCGCTCTATGCCGTGCTGCCGGTGGCCATCGCATGGCTACTGATACGCGCCTCCCGGTCCGATTGCCAGCAGCGCGGCGACTGGCGCGACGCCTTCATCTTGCTTCTGCTGGGTCTGGCCGTCGATCTGCGCTGGTTTGAGAGTGCGTGGCCCAGCGGTCTGCGGGCTCTGAACGAATTGCTTCTGCTGGACGCAGGCTTGTATGGATTTCTGGCCATTCGCCAACTCAGCGGCACCGGATTCGATTTTCATCTGAAATGGAGCGACGGGAAAACCGGCCTGCGCGAGCTTGTTTTCTTCGCGCCCGTTGTGATCGCGCTAGGACTGGCGCTCGGCTTCATCCATCCCCATCGCAACCTGCCAGGCATTAGCAGCGCGCTCCTGCGCTGGGTGCTGATATTTTTCTTTACCGCCGTGCCCGAAGAACTTTTCTTCCGGGCTTGGGTGCAGAACTTGCTGGAGCGTCGCTTGGGCCGCCGCGCTGCCCTTGTGATCGCGTCGATTCTGTTCGGCCTGTCGCACTTCAACAAGCGCTCCACCCATTTCAACTGGCCTTACGTGCTGCTGGCCACCATCGCCGGAATCTTTTATGGACGCGCCTGGCGCGAAAATCGTCGCGTCCCCGCCTCAACGATTACCCATGCCACGGTGGATTGGTTGTGGGGGCTGTGGTTTTAGGCAGTAGCCAGTGTGGTCAGCTCAACCGATCTCTTCCCGGGCAGTATGTACGCCGCCGTTGGACCGAGCCACGGACGACTTACCGCGTCCCGTGATACCGCAAATATCCCAACCCAACCCGCAAATGATGATGCAGCACGTCCGGCACGCACACCGCGAAGCACAGCCCAAGTACTCCCTGCGCCAAGCCGAGCATCCACAGATTGCGGTAGCGCCGGAACAACGCGCATGACGCGATGCCCCACACCAGCGTAGCCGCAGTGAGCACAAGGTTGGGTAGATGCGCCGCGGCAAAGAGAGTGCCTGCGAGCGTCACCGCTGCCGATTGGTTCGAGACCAGGCGCAGCAACCGGTCCATGAAATAGTCCTGCAGGAGAAATTGCTGGTACATGGTCCACATCACGTAGCCCGCGAGGTGCTTGAAGTCGCCCTTGTAGAGCGGATGCAGCGTGCCGATTTTCGCAGCTACCAAGATGCTCAGGGCCGATAGGGCGACGGCCGCCGGAAAAATCCAGAGCGACGCTGCCAGTCCGCGCCGGCCCACGCCCAATTCATCGCGACTCTTTCGCTGCGCCAGCACCACCAGCAGGGTCAGCAACAGAGCAACTGGCGAAAGGATGCGTTGCAGGTTCTCCGGCGTCCAGATAATGCCCACGATCAACCCGTAGCCCAAGATCAGTTCAATCAGATCGCGAGTCCTGCCGGAATAGGCATGTGACATTAAACCCCCACCTCCGGCGTTGCCTGTAAAAGACTGCGCGTATAGGCATGCTGCGGTGTTTCCGTGATTTGCTCGGCGGGACCGACCTCGACAATCTTGCCGCGATACATGACCGCGATGCGCGTCGACAGATAGCGCACCACCGGCATCGAGTGCGAGATAAACAGATAGGTCAGTCCGAAGTCACGCTGCAATTGCGCCAGCAGATTCACGATCTGTGCACCCACGCTAACGTCAAGCGCCGAGACTGGCTCGTCGGCCACAATAAAATTGGGCCGCAGAGCCAGCGCCCGCGCAATGCCAATCCGCTGCCGCTGTCCTCCGCTGAACTCATGCGGAAACCGCCGCAGGATAGATTCATCAAGCCCAACGGCACGCACCAGTTCGAGCACACGGGCCCGAATCCCAGTCTTCGTATTCTTGTCGCCGTTGGACTTTCGGTGAATCAGCAGTGGCTCCGCGATAATCTCCTCGACCCGAAAGCGGGGATCGAGCGATGCGAAGGGATCCTGAAAAATGATCTGCATGTCGCTGCGCAACCGGCGCATTTCGCCGCTCCTGGCGGCACGCAGATCGCTTCCGGCAAAGCGAATGCTGCCCGAGGTTGGCTCGATCAGCCGCAAAATCAAACGTCCCAGCGTGCTTTTCCCCGAACCCGATTCGCCGACAAGTCCAAGCGTTTCACCCCCATGAATATCGAGCGACACGTCGTCCACAGCGCGAACTTCATGGCTGTCACTGAACTTTCCACCCAGCAGAGATTCCCCCCGCGAATAAATCTTGGTCAGACTTCGGACTTCCACCAGCGCCATGGCTTTATTCCAGATTCTAGAGTATGCAAGACTCCAGCCCTTATCCCGCCGCAATCATCGGTACAGCCGCCAGCGCCGCCAGCAGCCCCAGAAATCTCCAGCGGGTGAAGTGTTCTTTCAATAACAGACGGGCGAGCAGGACCGTCACCGCCGGATACAGTGACGAAATGACCACAGCCTCGTCGAGGCGACCGGTCTGGCTCGCGCGCACGAACAATATTGTGCCGATCGAATCCACACACCCCGTTAGGACGCCCCAGCGCACTCCCACGGCAGTAATGTCGCTGAATTCTCTTTGCAGCACAGCAATCGAGCCAGTAATCAGCAGGGCACCGCATCGGGTTAAGGTTGCGATCCAAAACGGTGACGCGTCACCGGCCTGGCGCACGCAAAGATAAAATCCCGCGAACCCGGTGCCCGCGAATAACGCCAGCCCAATGCCCTCCGGAGCGGTGCCGTCTTCGGTGCGCGTGATCAGCCAAAGCCCGATTGCGGCCAGGAAAAAGCCGATGATCGAGATTCTGCCCGGCATACCCTCGGTGAACATCGAGATCGCCGTCGGAATCGCCGCGCTGAGCAGCGCAGCCACCGGCGCGGTCGATCCCATTCGTCCCGAGGAAAGCGCTCGATAGAAAATTGCCAGCGAGGCTCCCGCGGAAAAGCCCCCCGCCAACACCCAGGCCACGCTTCGTCCCGAGGGAAATGCTGCATGACTCGCCAAGGCGAGAGTCCCGACCAGAAGGAGCCCACCAATATTCACCACCGTGGTAAATAGAAACGCGTTGGCGCGTCGGGTGGCGTATCCCCCTAGAAAATCACTGGTACCCCAAGCCAATACAGCAGCCAGCCCGTAAACGGCACTTGCGACCTGGGGCGCGGCAGCCATGTCCGACGAGGTTAACACGCGCTCTGAGGCGCGGAGTCACAGGCTCCGCCCCAGACCTTTCGTCCTCGAGCCCCGCCAAACGTGAACAGCATCCGTAGCTTGCCCGGCAACATTCGAGCCCCTCTTCCCCTGTGCGATAAAGTCATCTGGCCCGACGTGCGCATGCGCGCCACTCCTAAATATGTCGATGGACTCCCTGTCTCACCTTTTCGAGTGCCAACCTGGCGGGCCTCCCGCCACGTAAGCCAATTGTCCCCTGGTCGCAACAAAGCTACAGGGAGACTGACCTTCGGCTTATAGCATTTCGTACTCGGGAGATATCATCGAGGGAAAGGCGCCGATCGGTCGGTACACGGTCACGGTATTGCCCACTTTCTTTCGAACCGTCGAGCCGAAGTGAAATCCTGCCTGTGGGTCCCCGGGAACATTCCGTTAGCAGCCGGCCGCTCCTAGCGTGGTAAAATCTCACAAAGTATTCGGTTGCAGGACCTTTCTGAGAGCCCAGGTCTTAAGAGACAACGCTTGATTGAACTAGCACCCTCGATTCTTTCCGCGGACTTTGCCCGTCTCGGCGAGCAGGTGCGCGCTGCGTGCGAAGGTGGGGCCAGTGTCATCCATGTGGATATCATGGATGGCCATTTTGTTCCCAACCTCACCGTCGGTCCGCCGGTTGTCCGATCGCTGCGCAAAGTTACCAAGTTGCCGCTCGATTGCCACCTGATGATTGAGAATGCCGACGAATTCATTCCCGCGTTCGCCGAAGCGGGTGCGGATTGGATTTCGGTCCATCAGGAAGCCTGCCGCCATTTGAATCGCACGCTGCACCTGATCAAGAGCCATAATTGCATGGCGGGGGTCGTGATTAATCCAGCTACCCCGGTGGACGCGCTCACCGAGGTGCTTGACATCGTCGACTATATTCTGGTGATGTCGGTAAATCCCGGCTTCGGCGGTCAGAAGTTTATTCCCGGTGCGCTGCACAAAATGCGCCGTTTAGCGGAGATTCGCAGCCAACGCCGGCTGGCCTACCGCATCGAAGTAGATGGTGGTGTCGCCCTCGATACGGTAGTCGACGTGGTCCGGGCCGGGGCGGAAATTCTGGTGGCGGGCAACGCCGTATTCGGCAACGGTAATCCAAAGCAGAATGCCGAAGCATTGCTGAAGGCAGCAACCGAAGCCGTGCTGCTGAGAGTCTGATAATCGGCTGCAAAAGATGCGGCTGCAACTTGGTTTTTTGAAAGGCGCGGGGTTATCCGCGCAATAACAGCCAAAAATACTCGCGGCTTTATCCGCCGCGGCAACGGCCACCCAATCCCGATCCGAGGTCTTATGTCACATCGCGTTTCATTGCTGTCGGTGCTCGCAGTGCTGCTGATGATCACGGCGGCTTGCAGCAACAAGAAGGCCGTCAACCCGCTGGCCAACGTGGGGTCAAAGCAACCGGATAAGGTTTTGTTCGATAAGGCCATGGACGCGATGAAGCACAACCGCTTCGATGTGGCCCGCATGACGCTGCAAACCCTGATCAACACCTACCCGGACTCGGAATTCATCGCCCGCGCCAAACTGGCGGTGGGTGATTCCTGGTATGCCGAGGGCGGTACCGCTTCGCTCGCTCAGGCCGAACAGGAGTATCGCGACTTCGAGACTTTCTTTCCCAACATGCCCGAAGCCGCCGAAGCCCAGTTGAAGATCGCTAACATTCAGTACCAGCAGATGGAGAAAGCCGACCGCGACTATACCCACGCCAAGCGGGCAGAAGACGAATACCGCAATCTGATCATGCAGTATCCCGATAACCCCAAACTGGTAAAGGAAGGCAAAGAACGTCTGCTCGAAGTGCAGGAAGTTCTGGCCGAGCGCGAATTCGATATCGGAAGGTTCTACTTCTTTCGCCAGTCCTATCCCGCGTCCATTGCCCGTCTCAAGACCTTGGTGGAAAAATACCCGCTCTACAGTAAGGCCGATGAAGCTCTCTTTCTGCTAGGCCAAAACTACGAAGGCCAGATCACGCAGATGCGCGCCCGCCTAACCTGCGTCAAAACCAGCCCTCACCCCGGCTGCGTCCCCGAGCAGGTCAAAGCCAACATGATTGAAGAATTAACCAAAGAGGCATCCGCGGCCTATTCGCAAATCATTACCAGATATCCGCTCATGGATCGCGAGGATGACGCCAAGAAGCGCTTGGCAGCGCTGCATCAGCCAATTCCTCGGCCCACCAAAGCAGCCGTGGCACAGAACCGCCGAGAAGAAGACAGCCGGCGCGAAGCTAGCACCTACGATCGCCTGATGAGTGTAGTAAAGAAGGGCCCCGATGTCGCCCAAGCCGCGAAAGTCGGCGAACCTCCTCTTGTGGATCCCACTCCGATTGCAGCCAATCAAGAGGCTGGAGCAACCGCCATGAGAGCGATGGGAATCTCCCGCGGCAACAACGGCGTGAGCGTGGAAACTGTGAATGCCGGAACGCCCGCCGCGAATGAGCCGGCCCCGCGCTCCGATGCGCCACCCCCGCCTCCCGCGGATCCTTTTGCCCGTGCCACGACCGCGAATGCGCCCGACCCGAACGAATTGACGCCCGCCCCGGCTGCGGTTGCATCAAAGCCTGACCCCAACGAGCTGACCCCCGCCGCGGATGCCCAGGCCGCTGCAGCGAGCAATCAACCTTTGCCGCCTCCGGTGCAGGTGAATGAGCTTCAGCAAGCCCAGCCATCCGGCAGTTCTGCCACGTCCGGGGCGGCCTCCAGTTCCCTGGCCAGTGATCAGGATGTTTCGAGCAGCAAGAAGAAGAAAAAGAAGGGCTTAAAGAAGATCATATCCTTCTAGCCGGTCCTTCACGGTAGCTCGGGTTCGGGATCTCCCTTCGGAAACGCCGAGAAGGTTACGCCTGCTCACTAGACGCTGACCCCTAGTAACCCGGTAACATCCCATCGGATCATTGACTTACGTTGTCGCTCAGGTTACCTTCGCGATATCTCCCCTCATAAGAGGAAAAATTTCCTTGGCCCGGAAGATACTGCTTGCCGACGACAGCGTGACCGCCCAGAACATGGGGCGCAAGATTCTTGCAGACGCAGGGTATGAGGTCATTACCGTCAACAACGGCTCCGCGGCGCTGAAGAAGATCTTCGAGCTAAAACCCGATCTCGTCATCCTCGATGTTTATATGCCCGGCTACAGCGGGCTGGAAGTCTGCCAGCGTCTCAAAGAATCGCAGGATTCGTCCCGCATTCCCGTGCTCCTCACCGTTGGCAAGCTGGAGCCTTTCAAGCCCGAGGAGGCGCAACGCGTGCGCGCCGAAGGTTTCATCGTCAAGCCATTTGAGGCCAGCGAGTTGCTCAGCGCCTTATCCAAGTTGGAAGATAAGGTGGTGCCTCGGGCGGAATCCTCCAAGCCTGGCCGCTTTGCCCGCGCCATCGCCGCTGCGGAGGAAGCCGGCCGCGGTGGTAGAAATGAAGTTTCCGGCGAAGACGATGGATGGAAGAGCCGGATTTCATTTCCTCACCAGAAAACCGAGTCGGAAGAAAAAGAAAAAGAAAAGGACACCGACGCCGCCGCCTTCTTTAACCCCATAAACCGGGACCTCCGCACCGTGGTCGAAACCCCCGCTGAATTGGCCGCCGAGAGGGCCGTCGAACAGGAACATAAGCTTCACCAAGCTCAGAAATCATCCGAACCCAGCGTGGATGTGGCCGCCCTAGTACCCCCCGGCCTGCCCCAGGACGTGACACCGGAAGAAGTGGCCGCAATCGCCGCCGCCGCTGCCCAGATACAGATGATCGGTGCTGTCGGGAAGGGCGAGCCCCAGTCCGCTCCCGAACGCGTCGAAGACGAAGCCAGCCTTTCCGCGCCCCCGGAGAAGGCGGAAGCCTCTCAGGAAAGCAAGAAAACAGAAAACACACAGGACGGGAAGGACAAGTCCGAGGCGCCGCAAGACGTGCCTGTAACCATGGCAGCCGCTGCGGAAGCGCCTAGCTCCGCAAACGAGAGTGGTTCGCGCTGGACGGCCGTAGCGATCGCGTTGCAGGCCGACGAGGCCACAATCTCGCTCGACCAGGAAATGCAGAAGGCATACGCCGCTTTTGTGGCTGAGGAGACTGCCTCCGCGCCAGTAGCACCCTTGCCAGAGGTCCCGCAACCCGAGATCTCTTCCGCACCCGAGGAACCGGAATTCCCCGTTCCCGCACTTTCGAATCCAGAGCCTGCCCCCGCACCGCAATCGCCAGCTGCCGTAAGCTCGGACGCGGGACAAACTGAATCAGCACCGGCCGCACTGCCCGCCGTCGCAGCCGTACCCTCTTCCGCGTCTGCCGAGACTGCGAGCCTTCCTGAGGCCGCCAACGGACCCTTACAGCACACCGAGGCCGAGGTTGCCCCCGCTGTCACCGCGCCGGTTGCGTCCCTGGTGACACAAAGTGAAGCGACACACAACGAAGCCGGACCTGCAGAAAAGGCAGGTCCCGACGCCCCGCCGACGACTGAGCCCGCTCCCGCAAGCAGCGAGCCGGCCGCCGACTTGGTCTCTTCTATCGTGGAGACTGCGGTCGCCATTTTTGCAAACCGTACACTAGAAGAGTCGCAACCCGCACCGGAAGCTGAGCCCGTTGCACACGAAGCCGTAGCCTCCAGCCACCCCTTTACCTCCTTCACCCACGCCCCACACACCGAGGGACGCGAGAACCACGAGCGCAAAGAAGAATACAAGGAAGAATCCGAAGCCGTGAAGACCACTGCGGCCGCCTGGGCGAGTTGGCGTCAAGTTCGCGACGCCGATGAAGCCAAGCCTGTCGCAGTGGAGTCCTCTCGCCTGGAATCCGAAGAGCCCGCACCCGTTTCCACGGAGGCCGCGGCGATGGCCGTCGCGGCAGGCGCCGAACGCACCGCGCAGGAGACTCCCGCTCCGTCATCCGAAAACCCATCCGACATCGCCGGCATCGTCGACAGCGTGCTCGCCGACCTTCGCCCCAGGCTGATGGCAGAAATCTCCAGGAAGATGTCCGAGAAGAAGTAAGCTCATCACCCCCTTGCTGGTTTGACGGAGTCTTACACCATCGCGGGCAAAATTTGGCTGTCCCCCCGCCCCACAAGCCGGTGTTGACTCGGGCTCGCCCGCGCGGCGACGGGCCCGTGCGAGCGCTTCGTCGAGAGCGTGTGCGAGAGCATCAAATCGGGTACCCGATCCCGACGCCAGCCGGCAATCATTTCGCGGAACCTGAACTAACTTGATCGCCGTTCCGGGCATTAGATTATTGAGATTATTGTGTGCCGCCCCGGCACTGGCGATGGTTTCCTTCCTTGCGCCACCAGCGGATCAAGCCATAGAAGAGATTCGAACCACGTCGTACCTGCTACGTCCGCCATTATTGGATGAGGTGGGATTTGCTTGCGCGGCCGACTGGTCGATCGAGGCATTCGCCAGGCGAAGCGGAATTAACGTAAGGGCCGAGATCGCGCTGTCGCGCGGACGCTTGCCGAAGACAAGGACAAGGACAAGGAAGAGAGCGATCTCCACATTCTTCGCGGGGGAGCTTGACCAATGTACACCGCCACTCCGGAGCTTCGGACGCGAGCATCCATTTTCAACACGAAGCTCTGACGCTGTGCTTGCGAAGATACACGATGTGGGAAGGGGTATACCAGAAGAGCGCCTGCAAGAACTGAACGGCACGCTGGAAATAAAATCCGATGGTGACGGGACGAGCATGCGAGTCACGGCTCCGCTTTATGCCATGTCTGGCTTCGTGCAACCGGGAACTCGCGCGGAAGTCTGTGCATCCGCGCGCGCCTGACCAAAGGAGCAGATCGTTGAGGCTGGGAGAGTCGTTTGCTTGCAAGGTGCGGATGCTATTGATCGCAGAAAGCAAGCAGTGTCCGATGAACTCGCAACAGCTTGCCTTTATGTTTGTAATAAATGAAGCCCGATTTCCTGAACCGGTTCATGAAAAAGCAAATACGCGATCGCGTGGTCCCGACCATTTCTGCCAGCGTTTCATGGCTTATCGCCGGAACCGTGGTCTCGGAACCTCCGCGCCCGTCATAGTGGGCGAGCAACAGGAGGATCCGCGCTAGTCTCTTCTCGCTCGGATTACAATGCTGATCCACTAAATCTTGCTGGTATCGAAGATTCCTGGCCAGAACGTATGCCCAAAACAGATTTGCCAACTTCACTTGCCGCGACAGCGCGAGCATCATGGCCCTCTTCGTAATTCGGAGAAGGCTGCAATCCGTGATTGCGCTGGCAGACGCCGTACGGGTGGACCGACCGGCGACGGAATCTTTGCCAACAAAATCCGCGTTACTCAGGATGTCGAGCGTTGCTTCTTTGCCCGCTCGCGACTTCACGCTGAGTTTCACGCTGCCGCGTTGAACCACAAACAATGAATCAGCCGCATCTCCCTGAGCGTAGATTGTTTGTCCCTGCGAGAAGGAGATCAAGCTCCGGCCCGCACCCGGAGTTGTGAGAAAGGTTTTCGGGTTGAAAGCATGTCTTTGCCGAGTCATCTGCCCGCCGCCCTTACTTCGAGCGGTCTACATTGAGCCACACGGACCGAAGTTGCGATGTTCAATATTGCTCACAATTGCCTAGGTCGAGTCACCCGTGCTCGTTTGACACGGAAACGCACCCTAAGCGATATCTTGCAGGGCGGGCGGTCAGTTCTGCTCAGAACGGGTTGCTGCTTCCATCTACGCTAGCCTTAGGTTCTCTCCCAGGAGGCATTTATGACAAGCCGCGCCTTTTCAGCAACCACCTGCATACTCTGCTGCAAGGCCGTAGATTTGCGGACCGACCTAAATGCCGATGAGAACGGCAAATCTGTCCATGAGGACTGCTACGTTAACCGTCTCAGCGGAGTGCGCTCCAACAAAACTTCCGCCGAACAGCTTCTCGATATGCTCTCGGCTCAGTCGACTGCTCGTCGCTGTCTCAAATGCGGGTTGCTTCTGCTGCATGCAGACGTAACGTTCTTGTCGCAGAGCGGAAAGTCGTGGGTGATCCGCTTACCCATTTGCGTGAAATGTAGCACCAATGATGTTGCGCCTCTGACCATGGACGCCTGATGCCACCCCTGTGACACGCCATTGCGGCCCAGCGTCAAAATCAGGATTTGTCTCGAAAAGTCCTACCCCTGGCTCGTTCGACGGGGTATTACCCATTGAGGTTAAGTTGCCGAGAGTTGTGGTCGGGCCAGGCTGCGCTGCGCGTATCAGAGAGTCGGGGGTGAAGAACGCGGGAGCTGCGTGGAAGGTGGGGCCCGGGATACCCCACACCTGGATGAAGGGGTGGATCAATAGTTGAGAATTACCTCCCTCGGCAGTTCGCCCCCGTAGCCGCATTGTGGAGTCAATGCAGAGGATAGATTGGTTACTTTCCAGCCCGGGCTGGTCATCTGAACAAACTTGTCGTTGTAGAGCCCCTGGTCATAGAAATTGATCGAGCCATTGGCGGGGTAATCGCCGCACTGGGCTATGTTATAGACCTCCAGGACCCCGCCAAAGGCCCAATTGAAGGTCTGCCCAAAGCTTGAGGTACTGAGCAGCTCAGACTCGCCTCCGGTTGTCACATCAAGGGTAAAGATATCCCACGAAGTGCAGGACTTTGTTCCCGCGGCACACGTGTCGAACAGAACGCCTAAGATAAGATCTCCGGATTTGACTGGCTTCGGCGTGGCCTCGTAGGCAGTGCCGGTGACGCAGCAATTCCAGCTGGCGATGCCCCACGCTGACGCATAATCGGAGTTCCACCCCAAGACAGGCTGAATGATCGTCACAACATCGCTGTAGTCCTCCAGGCCATTGAAGAGGTACACGGTCTGGCCGTCGTTGGTGCTCGGCGCCGGGGGAACGTTCCAGTAGGCATACATATAGCCATAGGAGGAAGTCGTGGTGGTGCCCGCATATTCAACCCAGGCATGGCTGATCGTGGGCTGATCAACGGCTTTCTCGTCCCCGGTAACTTTTGCTCCGTCACCTTTGTAATGGGGATAGGCGCACACGTGCATGTCGTCGGAGGTTCCATTCGCGTGCTGGATGACTTTTTCATCTTGCCGCACAACATCTCCCTTAGCCAGGTGCCCGACGCAGCTGGGATGGAAGTAGCCGAATGGCGTGATGACATAATCTGCCGGAACGGTCGCCGGGCGCTTTGCTCCAGCCGGGGTCAGAGCTTGGGCTGCGGTCAGGGCAGCAACCAGCAAGGTGATGGGAATCGAATTGAGAAGTGTGGACGTTGAGATACGAAACATCGTTTTTGCTCTCCTGTGGGGACAGGGCTTTGGCACGCGGTGCTTGCCGAGGGAGAATTCATCGAGCGAATTCGCCCAGCCCGTCCACTCCCATAGTGCGGAGTCACGCGAATTCGTATCACGCATCGCAGGAAAAAAGATCCAGCCTCAGTGCGTTAACCGGTTTTGACTTTGGGTCTGGGCCCCGCTCGCGGCGAAGCGCTGCGAAGGATTGGAAGCTTGAGCCAAGCTGGGCAAATGAGCCTGCGCGCGCGACGGGTTGTGGATGTTGGCCGGATTACAGTTAACTTCCGGTTAAACCGATCCGGACATAACTGCAAATGGATTGTAAGCCAGAGGTTCCAACCATGACCGCCCCTAACGAAATTGTTGCACGGCGTCTGCTCAAACAGGCAGAGTGGTGCGAAAGACTAGGCTCAAGCCTTTACTCGACCCTATTGCGCCATGCCGCAGAGGATGTCCGCGCTGGGGGTGTGTGCAGTGCTGTTTTGCATGATCATCACGACGATCCGCCCGACTCAGCGCTCGCTCTGCGCTTTCTCGGAGCGGTCCACCGCCTCGTTCTTGAGAAAAAAGCACCGCTACTTGCTGCTTGTTATCCTTCGGCGGGCGGCGATAGCAGTTGTGATGACCTCTGGCCCAGGTTTCGCGGTGTTGTGCAACATCACGAGGCAGTGCTACGCGAATTCGTTCATCGCCCCGTACAGACGAATGAAGTGGGCCGCTGCGCGGCGTTGCTGGGTGGATTTCTTGAGGTCGCACGCCAAACCGGTCTTCCGCTGCGCCTCTTGGAGGTCGGAGCCGCGGGCGGCTTGATCCTTCGATGGGACCAATACCGGTACGAAGCAGGACATGAGGGGTGGGGCGATTCTCATTCACCAGTGCGCATTACAGGCGCGTTTGGCGATGAGCGTCCGCGTTTCGACGTGATTGCGAAGATTGTCGAGCGCCGCGGCTGCGACGCCTCTCCAATTGACCCAGGCACAGAGGAAGGGCGGCTAACTTTACAGTCGTATGTGTGGCCGGATCAGGTGGAGCGCTTTCGCCAGCTTGCGGCGGCTATCGATGTGGCGCGCCGTGTATCTGCCCAGGTGGACCAAGGGAACGCGCCCGATTGGGTCGAGACTGCGCTGGCCGAGGGTGTTCCTGGCGTGGCGACCGTGGTCTATCACTCCATCATGTGGCAGTATTTGTCGAATGTCGATCGGGCGCGCTTCGAGCACGTGATGGCCGTGGCAGCCGAGGCCGCCACTCATAACAAGCCGCTTGCCTGGCTTCGTTTCGAGCCGGCCGGCAACCTCGCCGAAGTCCGCTTGCAACTTTGGCCGGCAGCAAAGATTGGTTGCTGGCCCGATCCGGCTTCCATGGGAAGCCGGTGCAGTGGCTGCGAGCCGAGAACTAGAGATTCCAAACAGAGGACTGGTTCTTGAACGAGCGGTCGCTACCGGACATTATCCGAACCACCGCCCATTGGTGCGCATCGTCGCAATTGGCACTAAGTCGCGATCCGCCCGGAATCGATGTCGGGTAGGGGATCACCTCCTGCTAGCCGGTTTTCGCTATGCTTTGGTCACGTTCGCCGCTGACCAACTCTTAACAAATTCTCCCAGCCGGTCCAATGCGTCGGGAAATTTGTCGGTCATCGCCGCGAATCCAAGGCGAAAATGCGAGGGCGCATCCCAACAATCCCCGGGAGCGAGTAGGATGCCCTGTTCCGCAGCCGCTTGGCAAAAGGGGCGGCTGTTCTCTCCGCTGACCAGCCACGGGAAAGCGGTCACTCCGCCACGAGGAGGAATCCAGCCAAGCGTGTCGCGATGCTCGGACATGAAGGAGGCAAGCTGCCGAAGATTCCGAATTGCGGTTTCCTGCGTTTTCCCGAGGACGATATTCCGGTGGCGCATTGCAATCTCCGCCAGCATTTCTCCGGCAGTATTGTTCGATATGGAAAAATAGGTGCGCGCATTCCAGTAGAGTTCGCGACGCTTGGCATCGTGCTCAATCATCCAACCGGTCCGCACTCCGGATAAAGGGAAAACTTTCGAGAAATCATGGATGACGGTCGCATGCGGTAGACGGGAAGCCGATCTTGTCGCCTGTCCATGATAGATCGGGTGGTACACCTCATCGCTGACAAGTTGAATTTCACGAGACGCTGTGAACGCGTGCAACCTGTCCAGTTCCGCATCGCTAATGGTTGCGCCGGTGGGATTGTGGGGACTGTTGATCAGAATCAACTTGGTATTTCGATCCACCAGTCGCTTGATCTCCTCGAGATCGATCCGGAAGTCGTTCTCCTTCCGAATCGCGTAGTAGCGAGTCTCGATCCGGAGGGATTCGGGCAGGGCGGAAAAGGGCGGATAGCCTGGTCGAGGCAGGACGACGTTGGACCCAGCTTCCGCAGCCAGCCACATCAGAATGAGGAGTGCCTCCGAGGCACCAGTTACAACTTGGACGGCGTCGTCAGGAACCTCCTGCATGTCGGCGATTGCTGCCCGTAAGCCCTCGGCTCCTGCTGGGCGGCTGTAATGCAAATCGTGATTCAGGAAGCGCTGCCGCTCCCCCTCACCCGCGAGGCTCAGGATCTCATTCAGGGTCCAGCGCGGTCCTTCGCTTGAGGCCAGGTTGAATTCGATCTCGTGCTCGTAGCTGTCCAGCCACACGTCCAGCAGGAAGGGTTTCAATTCCATGGCGCACCTCGAAGCATTAGATCGGCTGATCGTCAGGTCGGCCTCACAAAACTTTCACGCGCTCGCTTAGGGATTGCCACAGCGATCATCACCGGCCCACTTTCTTCGTCGGCTCAAAGTCAAAACCGGTTCTGAGGTGGTGGGTGGGGGGGTGGAATTTTCCCGGCCTTTATAGCCATCCCCCCTCGCTTGTTTGACGGGGTGGCATAAGGCGACGCCAAATGCTTCCCCCGCGGAGTGATCAAGTGTAGTGGGTGAATGCGAGGCGGGTGGGGCGGACAAGTGTGGAAAACCAGCCTCGGACCACGAAAAACCCACGAGATGATATTCTTGTTCCTATTCTGAGGATTGGACTTCCATGCTCTCGGTGACCCAAATCTGCTCACAAGAGCACTACGCTGGGCAGTCGCTTTAGTACTGTTCGACCCAGGTTGGGCGCCCAAAGGGTGCATAGCTTTCCAACCAACCCCGATCTGACTGAGAAGCATCCATATTCGGCTCGGGTTTGAAATCCTGGTCAACTGGAGACTGATATGAACATGAATCGTGTTCTCGCAGCCATCTCTATTGTGTTTAGTCTGTTAGCGATTGGCAACGTTGCCTTTGCGGTAGCAGCTAAAAAGCAAAACCATCACGACGGCCATCGACTGGTCGCTGCAAAGCTCAAAACTGACGGACACCATGACATCGACAAGAAAGGACACTACACCGCATCAGTCGATAGCAAAGGCGGAAAGATTGCCGCCTTCCACGTCGTTCATGACACCAAGGGAGCGATTCCCGTCAGGAAATACAAGACCAACAAGAAAATGGTGCAGGCGACAGGTTCGCACCTCACCTACGCCTCGTTCGCTTTGCCTCAAGACACGGACATGGGCACCGTGTACATCGGTTATTCCTACGTCGATGATGACGGGAACGAAGAAATCTACTGGTTCCCGGCAGAAGAGATTCTAGACGGCGACACAGGGGCAGTCGAGTATGTTCCACTGAGCAGTTAACGCGTCTTCGGTGAGGGCTTTGTCGATGGCCTGGTCCAGTCGGGTAAGCTGGACCAGAGTCTCACGCTGGCCGCGAACCAGCATGGCCAGGCAATTGTGCCCATCGTTGGCGGTTGCGATGCAGCCAACCGAATGCTGCACTCCGATGGTGACTTCGTCGTAGGTAGTCAGTTCGGCGAAATGGGGGAGAGTGAGTCCTCTTAACGTGCGGAGGTCTTGAATTGGTTTGCATCTCTGGGCACATCTCCACGTATCCTTGGATTCGCACAAAGTAATACGTTGGAAGGAATATAGAGAAGGCCGCTCCGGAGAATAATGCGTCCCTCAAGGGCTAACCTAGCCCAGAGGAACTTTCCTGTCAAAGTCAAACGTCAAACGGCGGGAGGGATAGTGTGTAGGTGATGTCACGATGTGCACACCCGCACTTTCATCGTTGCGAAATCCACTGTTTTCATGCGGCTCAGAGCGTCATGACATGCGCCCTACCGGCTTCAAATGCGGGGTGAGCGACATCCGCGTGCCGAAACAAGCGGAGTGAAAACGGACAGGACGATGAGCAAGTCGAAGACGTGTCAGGAGACGATCGCAAGAGATCATCAGTAATCATGGTTCGATTACGTTCTCTAATCCGAGGGCCATTCGTATGGAAATAATTTACTTGCGTCTTCAGGTGTCAGCTTCACGCCCGCCAGTTCCGCCGCTCGAGCCATAATCGGATCACGGCCCTCCGCTAGATCGGACGGAGTGAGCAACACCGTCTCATCAGGTGTCACGCCAATATGTTCGAGGCTCTTGCCATCGGCCATAATCAGATCGGCTTCGGTAACGGAATCTGCGTAGCGAACTGGGGGCAGGCCGATGCTACGTGGATAGATTCGCGACTCCATCACAAGCCCAGAACTGCGATCACCAATCACCGTCCCGCGCTTTTCAATCTGCACTACTCGCGCAAAGAGTTCCGCGCCTGAACTGGATCCGCTATCCACAAGCACAATGAGCTTCCCCGTGAAAGGATCGTGGTGGCTTTTGGTCACCATCGGCGTAGTCTTCGAGCGCATAATCTTATCTGCAATTTTGACCTCATGGTCGAACACGCCTCCAAGGAGATACTGCAGGCACTCGACCGCGCCGCCCGGATTGCCGCGCAGGTCCATGACCAGGGCTGCGTGCTTACGAGCCTTGGCCACAATCCTTTCGATTTCAGATTCCGAAAGGAAAAATCCCGGAAGCTTAAGGATCATCAAGCCATCGCTCCGCTCGATCGTCTGTGGCCGCATCCGCTGCTCATAATCCTCAAATCCCAGCCGGTAATATTGCTGGTCAAGACCATAGGGATGATCAATCCCGCTAACGATCTGAGGTAGCGTAACTTTGGCGGCGACATCCACCGTGCGCGTGGTGCCGGACTGGTTTTTGACAGATACATGCAAGCTACTCTGCTGCGACAAAACCTGTATTGCGTAGCTGATCTTTGGAAGGGTGGAGCGGGTCGGCTTGACTTGGTCAATAGTGAGTACCTGGTCGCCAGGTTTCAGTCCCTTGGCTTCAGCATCACTTTTGGGACGCACGCGCGTAACGTAACAACGGTCGCCGAAAAGTTGAAACGTCCAGCCGTAATCCGTCCGTACCGCGGGTTGAGGCGGGAAAACGTTCGTGTGCGAATCATTCAACGAATCTGCAAGCACTGCGATTTCAATCATTGCGGCATTCCAGGAGTTCGCCTTGGCAATCCCTGCTCTGGCCTCTGCAACTTTGGCGTCCCAATCGACTCCGTGAAATTTTGGGTCGTAGTATTCCTTGCGGATATCGGAGGCGACGCCATCTAAGATAGATTGGGCCCGCTCCCGGTCAAGCCCCGACAACTGAGAAAACATCGGGACAGCCACGAAGTTGAGGAATGTACAAAACACCAAGTACCGAAGGGAGGTGTTCCTGATTTTCATGTACCCTTTGCGACCTCCGGGCTGTCAGAGAAAGAAGTGGACATTCTATAACGGTTTTGCTCAGCATCAAGCTTGGATTTGAGGTCTCGTGATATGGCGAAGCCGGGCGCTGGTTTCCGCTCGACTTCTCGAACCCCGTCGCGTTTGGATTTAGGCTCTCGTGCGATTCGATTGAAAGCTTCTTGATGATCTTGGCGAGTCGCGATGAGAAGCTTGAAGCGGGAGGCCGAGTCTGCTCATTTTGTCAACGTTAGCTATTCATAATGAAGAGATACAAGTGGGTCCGCTTGTGCGGCTCGGCGAGCTGGGAATAAGGATGCTGTCAGTCCAACAACAACGACCATAGTTGCGACGACAGAGAACGTCCAAGGGTCTATGGTCGAGACCCCCCAGATTTGGCTAGCCATTAAACGCATCACAGCACTGCTTGCGGCCAGTCCGGCAATCGTACCCGCAAGAATCAAAGTAAGGCCCCTTTTTAAGCACCATACGCAGAATATCCTTCCGTTGAGCGCCCATGGCCATTCGGATTCCAATTTCGTGGGTCTGCAATGAAACCGTATATGCCATGACGCTAAAAACGCCAATCAAAACTAGCAACAGTCCTGTGATACCCATTGCTGTCCAAATTCGCGGGCTAACTGCTGACCGAGCGGAAGGTATCGCCAGGTGTGAGAAAGACTGAGCCCCCTGATACGTTGGATTGGGTTCGCCAAGAACCAATTCAACCAGAGGAGGCTC
>JBAUXO010000116.1:0-15242 GCA_049584315.1 Candidatus Sulfotelmatobacter sp.
GGAGTGCATGACGATGCGCAACAATTGGGAATCACGTGGTAGGTGCCACTTGGACAGCAGACAAACCGATTACAACAGATAACTTTGATTTCAAGGGGTATATGACTAAGTAACTCGGACAGCAGGAATGACAGCATGGCGAGAAGCACTTACTTCGACCGGGGCCGAATCGCAGACGCGTGTCCAGGTTCAGACTCAGGCTATGCCCAACGTTTTCAATGTGGGAATATTGTCAAACGCCGAATTTGGACGCAAATGATGGCTTCTGGGGTGTGGATTCTGTGCCGGCGTGCTTGGCGGAGCCTACGGAATGAATGGTCCGCCGCTCGTCGTTTACGGAGCCATGAGAAGGTGGTCAGCGCAGAACTTTAGGGCGACCCTTCAAGGATATTTTCTACCCGTCAGCGTTATTGGTATGGGTGGTTATTGGTTGGCCGGACTCTGGACCTCCGCCGTAACGCACTACTATCTGCTCTCATTGCCGATCGCTCTATTAGGCGTGTTCCTTGGTAGAGCGATCAATAACCGCCTTCGCGGAGAGTTTTTTCTTAGGTACCTTTACATTGGACTGGCAGGTATCGGCGCACTCTTATTGGTGCAAGCAATAACCGGCCGGCTCTGAACGCACGTCACCCCTCCGCATTGAGAATTACCGTCCCTTAGCTACCCTTCGCAACTCCTCGCCGCGAGCGGCGGGCGGGCCCCAGCCCGGGGACCCCGACATTGTTATGGAATCGTCACCCTCATTGACCCATTGAATGGGGTGCGAGGTGCGAGTGAACGCCGGTTCACAACGGTCAGCCGTCTGGCAACATTTTCAGGCATAATGCGGGGAGAGACCGTCGCATGCGAATCACTGAGCTAAAGGAATTTGTCGATAGGACAGTGACTCTCCGTATGACGGACGGCGAGACTGCTAAGGTAAAAGTGAATTTTGTTGATGAAGAGGAGGAGGACATAATTGCTGCCGTTATGGAAACCTCGCGCCCCGAGCACTACCGGGCACCCTGCGCGGTATACACCTTTGCCGCAGGACGAATCGTATCTGTTGAATTGTCGGAGTAAACCGACAGAGGGTCTTTGAGCGCACACCGGCGGACCCCGCGACCCGGACGGTCGAAAAATCTCAAGTGTCGTCGCAACTCCCAGTCAACTGAGTGAGCACTCCCTCTCCCCGTCATCGCCTGCCTGCCCGCTGCCACTGCGGCTTCGACGCTCCAGTTTGAATGCGTCAACTTCTCTTGCCCTGCTCTTGCTCGTGCTCGCCACTTTTGTGCCCCTCGCGTATAGTGCTGCTTCGCCCAATCCCGCCAACCGAATTGTGAACGCGGTGAATGAATCGGATCTGGTTCAGCTCTCCGGCAATACCCACCGCCTTGCACTTCCAAAAATTTGATCAGGGACTGGTAGCGGATAGCCTGCGCATGGACCATCTGTACGTAGTACTAAGCCGTAGTCCCAGCAGATTGGTGCAGCCTTCATCGAGCTGGAATCCTAGAAAGCAGTCGTGGCAGACGTGCAGCCGCTCCGTAACTGTTGCAACATCGCCATTACCGAAACGCCTGAGGGCGCATCAACCTCTGTGCGCTCACGGAATCGTTCCCATTGCCCAATAGCTGGTCCTCGACAGAACAGTTGTTCGAGGCAAAGATGGTTTCAAACGCACCTGAATCTGGTGGAGCCCAGGATGGGGTTCTTGGGGGGCGAAGCTTAGCACATAGCGGCTATGTAGGTGATTATTGAAATCAACTAGCCGAATCTCAAAGCCTTGTCGAGTGGTGAACAACTCGTACTCGCCTCCGGTCATCTCTGCAATTGCCTTGGTAATATTTTTCTTCATTGCATTTCTGGCCATCAGAAGAGTGCCTATTATGTCCGGAGGCGCATCCCAGTACGCTTCGTCCCTGTTCACACCTCGCTCAGTGTCCAGCACCTGTGAGAGCGATGGCGAGAATGCCAGCGCATAGACGACGGTGTTGCTGTTTCCGATGGCGGCGACGACGTCATCAGTTTTGGTGACGTGACTTCCATGGTCGCGATTTTCGCTCACCAAGAGCAGCACCCGCTGGCGGTCGGCTGGCTCTTTTTCAAGCAAGCGAACGGAAAAGTCCACAGCGTCGCGAATTGCTGCCCCGTTATCGCCCGGTTGCAGATTCTTGAGGTCTTCATAAATCGATGTTTCATCATCGCTGAAGCTCTCGACCAAGCGGACGTGACTATCAAACTCGACCAAGGCCACCCGGGATCGGAGTTGATCGAACACAGGCGTCAGCATCGGGCCGATGCCGCGCATTCTGGAATATTCCCGCCACGCCCTCCGTCCAGTCTGAACCGCCACCACCACCGACGCTGGCTCGGACTCTGCAGACTCGTCCAAATAAACGGCCTGTTCTACGCCATCATCCTCGACCACGAAATCGTTTTGGGTCAAGCCGTAAACGACATGACCTTCTGCATCTTTCACCAGAGTCGGTACCAGCACCACATTCGCCTGAACGCGCAGGTTGGGGGCTTGCTGGGCGGAAGCTCCACTCACCAGTAACAGCAGCAGAGGGTAAATTCTGGTGACCATGGGGAAGATGATACCGCAACACAGACTGTCAGGTGCCTGTGCTTTGCAAAGGTCTTTACGCTCACAACCGGGTCAAAGAGTGAAATCTGATAGCATCAACAGCCGTGTCCCGCGCTAGAATTGCGTCCTGATGAAGAGATTTTTGCTTTTCTCGTTGCTGCTAGGCTGCGGGTCCGCGTTCGCGCAACTTCGATCAGTATCTGCGCCACACCGCGATCCCCGCGTTGGAGTTGAAGTTCGACGATAGCAAAGACACTGTGTCTTACCGATGGAAAGTGGATGAACCGGGGTTCCAGATGCCCATACGCGTCGGCAAGAAAGACAGAAGAATTCGATGTCGCTACTGATCTGTATTATGTCGACGTCATGAAGGAGTAGCGCCAGCGAGCGGGCGCTGGACTCGGAGAATATCCAGTGCGGATTGCCTGGTTATCGCAGTGATACCAGGAGTTTGTAGACGCTCACCGTGGGTTCGCCGTCATGGACGCGCGGTGCCCGGTTGTCGTCTCCCAGTAATCGATCCACTGGTTGCGAATACCATTGGCCCGCTCGATGAGTTCGGGGCTCGGGCTTTGCCCGTGCTCGACCACAACAACAATCCCGGTATTAAATTCCCTTTGCGAGTGATCGACATCGGGCAAGCGCGGCCCTTCTACGGCAATTACATCCTGAATCGTCACTTTGGTTCGGTCGGCTTTGAATATCGGATGCCCGTTCCCGTCTTTGCCGACTGCCACGAGGTTCTTCAACATAAAGAAGTCCGGCACCTCTGCGGCAGAGATCAAGCCCATCAGATACAGGTCAAGATAGGAATATCCTGTCGCCGGTACGTAGTAGTTATCATCGAGCTGTGTGTACGTTCCATCGAAGTTATCCTGCCAGACGCCTCCACCCATGGCGGATGCCTCGGTGGGCCGCTGATAGGGAAACGCCACCTGGGCTTCTAAGCCTTGCGCCCAATGAACGGGACCGAGGGGAATGGTTTCGCCGTTGACCTTCGCGGAGACAAATGCCGCCCAGCGATGGCCCATCTCGTGCCCAATCTGTGACATCGCGTAGTTGTAGGGCCGAATCCTCCGGTCCGGAGAGCTCTCCGCCAGTTGGTGGGCGTAAAAAGTTATGTCGTGGTCGCCTCCAACAGGTGCATCTTCAGGCGGCCGTTCTTGCATCTGGTTCGAGCCCACGTACACCCCTTGCACGTACCCCCACTGGAACCTGCCTTGAGTACAGTAGGCCCCCAGGTCGTGTTGCAGTTCCCCGGTTCCCAGCACATTGCCGCCCTTGGGGCCATCACTCGGAGTACCTGCTTCCTGGTTGTCAATGCGGAAGTCGGAGTAGTAGGCAAGGAAATCGAATTTGTCGCCAAGGCCTTTAATCACTGTGCAGGAGAGATCCTGAGGTTTGGGCAAAGCCAGGTAGTGGAACGATTCGTACACGACTGCAAAGGGGCCATCCTCGCGCGTCAGAGAGGAAAGGTGAACCTCGGAGTTGAAAATTCCCGACAATCGAACGACATGCGGTGACAACCGCTCGACGGGCTCAGGGTTCCCGCGTGCAGCAACTTCAGCGTAGACGGTAACCTGCCCTACTCCGCGAAGTACTGTCGGCAGGACTCCCTGCAGGGTGATCGTGTTGCCGGTCACCCTCACCTTGCGTGAGACACCCGGGCCAAAGGAAATGTACCTTGCTGGCCGATGGTGCGGCACAAAGCCTTGCACGGTCCAGACAAACGTTGGGCGGGAAGCAGCGGCGCTAGTGGAAAACGGCTCGTGCGCATCGAAAAGAACGCGGTAGGTAATGCCTTCCACCGCTGGATCGCCTTCCGGGAGCACGGGTCCACGCGTTTCGAAGGTGACCTTCAGTAGGATACCGTCATCGACCGAGAGCCTGAGATTTCGGACATCCAAGTGCGCGGCGACCGCTGGATGGGGCTCAGCACTGAGGGTCAGCAAAGGCTTTCCCGTGCCTGAGAGCACCGGGTAGATGCCCACAATGGCATCCTTTGCTGCGAGTTCCTTATATGACATCTCAATGGAGCCGTCGCGGTGCAACACCGCCTGAAAACGGTTGATCGTCTTGAACCATGTGAAATCCTGGATATTCCCGAATGGCTCGGTGAGATCCCAGGTGATGACCACACGATCCGGCAGTTCCTTCACATAACGAGGTCCGGACATGCGCGGCTTAAAGAACGTGCAGATCGCCGGGGCGCTATCGATCAGTGCGCTAGCCGCTTCCGCCAGCGGGTCGAACCGACCAATGGACACTCCCCCGTCGCTACGATCGCGAGGCTCAGGACCGCCGTCCTTTGGTGGCGTGCCAAAGCTGATCGCGCCAGTTCTGCTCACGCGGAACGAGTTCCAGTGCTGACTGGAGAAAGGAAAGGCAAATTGGTGCAGAGTGACTTCGGCATCGGCGAGTTCAGTGCCTAAGTCCTGATCCCAGTGCAAGGCCTCATTCTCCACGCGATAGCGGGAAGCCTCCGGGGTGAAACGTAGGGTGCGACCGACGAGGTCGAACAGGTTAGCCTTCCCCAGCGCGCCCTCATCCAATTCCATGAGGATCAGGTCTGCTTTGCTCGAGACCTTGCCGATCGGGTGCCCCGGTTCGGTCTCCTCCTCCTGTGCGCACGACAGGGTCGGATACAGGAGAAAGCCACATAGAACCAAAATTCCACACCGCACTGAACAGCCGGTACGTTTCTTCATGTCACCTCACCGGGTCTGCCAATTCCGCCCTAAGCCAAGAGGCACTTGAGATGGGCTAAAAGTAATGTCTTATATGTTATATATAATATCCCGAAGAAGAGCTTAATAAAGAGCTCTACAAATAAGGTGGTCCCAACTCTTGCTGAAGGTCAGAAGCTATGATTCTTTGGGCCCAGAGGAACCTTACGCAACTCTTGGATAAAACGAATCATGCGATCAAGATTCCGATTCACGGTCGGCGTGTTGTTCGTTAGCGCGGGCGGTTTTGCACAATCGCAGCTACCCCCGGCGCCGCACCGACATATCGTGACTGTTTCCCCGGCCGACACTCGCGGCAACGAACCATCGATCGTGTCATGGAGCGATTACCGCAACGGCGATGTCGACGTGTTCTGCGCGTCCTCCGCCGACGGCGGTCGCACTTGGTCCAAGCCGGTGCGGGTGAACAACGATCCTATTCACGACGGCATCGACCAGTTTTTTCAATGGATGACTGTAGATCCAGTTACGGGCGATGTGTATGTGCAGTTTTACGATCGCCGCGACGACCCGGCCAATCGCAAGACCGGCTTCACGCTGGCGCGTTCCACAGACGGAGGGAAGACATTTGTGAATTACGCCTGGGCGGAAGATCCGTTCGAAAGCCAGCAGCCAGCGTTCCTGGGCGATTACACCTGGCTGACGGCATACGACCGCAAGGTATACGGCGCCTGGACCGAAGCGCTGCCTGCGGCAGAAACGCCAGAAAAAGCCGGACGCCGGTCCGGGCCAGGCACCTCGGTGCATGTAGGCTTCGCGGATTTCTCAGGCCTTGAGTGATCTGGTCGCCACCGATAGGGTTGTGAGGTGGGGAATGGGTGATTTGGCCCCTGCCCTCTCCCGGCAGTGGTGTCTGTTTGCCGACGACGATTTGGTTACGACCGGGCTCGGCGAAGCACCCGGGCAATCAGATCATCGGCGAACTGCTCCGTCAGAGGTGCGCAGCGTAACCGCAACCGGTAATAGATCGGACCAATAATCGAGTCGATGAGCAGTTCGGGGTCGGTGTCGGCCTCGAATTCGCCGGCCGCTTTGCCTCGTTCCACGTCTGCTATGGTCGCTGCCCGTATATGGCTGATGTGCTGATCGTGGAGTTCTTGCAAGATCAGCGGGGCGAAGGTGCCCGACCAGACCGGACATACGGAACCGAGGAGGTGGCTGTCTCTGGCGACGTTCTCGGGGCGCGATCTGGTTCCGTTAGCTGGACCGATGCATCCGCAAATTTCCGGCTGTTTGGCGGGACCGGTTTTGGCTCGACCGAAGGCGGATGGTGAAACGACCTGTGGAAGTACGGTGGACGTGGATGGGCGGCGGGTCGAACACAGAAGCGGAAACTTATCGGGCTCAGCGGACGGCTGCCCCTGGCAACGTTCCCAGCAGCCGTGCAAGAAGGACATTGAACGATGGCTGTGGCCGGATGGACGTAGGATCCAGGGTGAGCCTCAGGGAATGGTTGCAGCGGTCCCGTACCGACTCAATAGGTTTTGAGCCTGTTGGCAACAGTTATTACTTCCGGGATTGCTCGTCATCGATACTCGCTCGAGAGTCCGAGGGTGCGAACAAATGGAGGGCTTATTCCCGTTTCTCCACAGGAAATCACAAGTAGGTCAGCCACCAATCGTGCCGACGCTGTTTAAGTCGCGCAAACCACAGGCATGCCGGATAGAGAAGCACCAGTACCTCAACCCAGACCACATAAACCGTCCACAGCGGGAACCCATAGTCAACCGGAAAAAGTTCGCTCGAGCTTCCCATCGACGGCGGCGCAATCAGCAGGAATGAGTTTGCACCATAGCGCACGAAGTTCATCCCAATCTCAATCAGATGCGCCAAAAGTAGGTGCGCCCCGTAGAAGAAGAACGGCACACGCCCGAAAACAATCAGCGGATTGGTGAAATGAAAGTGAAATTTTTCCAGCCCCGCCGTGGCGACCAATGCCGGGCCGAGTGTCATCAACAAAAAGTCGAGTGAAGGCGGATATTTTCTGACATTAAGAAAAGAGAGCACCGTGAAAACTGGAGACGCTTGATGACTCCAAGGCAGGGGATCGCCGTAGATATTAACTCCGCGCACCACAACGAATGCCGTGGCAAGCGCCAGTCCCATGCGCATCAGAAAACTCCGGCGGCGATGCAGATCCCATTCAAAGACCGTCCCCAGGCAGTAGCCCCCAGCCATCACTCCGATCCAGGGCAGTATCGGATATGCGGTCACGAAGTTGATTCCATGGAAAGCGAAAACATTTTGCTGGTGCAGGATGTCCCAAATCCACGCCGCACGCCCGAAGCGCTCGGCCGAGACATTATCGAGTAGATTGTGCAGCGCGATAATCATGATGCTCACCGCCACAATAACGCGCATCGGAAGATAAATCAGCCCGGCGAGCCCGATCATGGACATCCCAATCGCCCAAAGGATGATTAGAATCACAGGATTCGCTGTGAAGCTTATCTGCGAGAAAAAGATGAGCCGCAGTATCGTGACCTCGAGGACAATCAGCCAAACACCACGACCAATCAGCAGGCGCGACAGTTCGCCTTTCGTGTGATGGCCGCGGGTAATCCAGAAATATGCGCCGAGGCCGGCTGTGAGCACGAAAACCGGCGCGCAAAAATGCGTGATCCAGCGGGTAAGAAAGATAGCTGGAGTCGTGCGCGTCAGGTCGGGCGGCAAGAACTGCTGCGCACTTCGGGCCACGTAGTCGCGAATGTGATCGATCGCCATCAACATCATGATGGCGCCGCGTAGAGCATCCACCGACTGAATGCGAGGCGCCGGTATAGACTGGGCGGGAATCGCGGAGGGAGCCATGATCTCGCAATTTTATTGTTTATGGCAGCAAGCGATTCCCGATTCGTGGAAGAACCGCATTTTGTTGGGGTCGGAATCCAGCAACATCGTACCTGGCGTATTCATACCGGTGGTAGTACTCGCACCCGAACCGCTGTCATCGGCCTTAGCCGGCTATCCGGAAGCTTTTCGGTTATTGGCGAAATGTCACCTAAATTCCTCATTGACACTCCTCGATTCTCAATAAGTGAAGCCGCTTGGTTGCAGCGGTTGAAAGGATTTGCTCTGTGCGCAAATCGGAGGATGGTGGCCGAGGAAAAGCACTCAGAACCCCGTCAATTGCGTGATAAAACGATACATGTTTCAACACTTGAGACAACGGCGTAACCGACCCGGCTAGCCATAGCTTCCGGGGTGCCGATAAACTTGAAGTTTACCAGTTCAGTGAATTCTTGCGCGGTTATTGGAGAGGTCCGTACACCTCGACCTCGCCTCTCGCGCCGAAGTAGACGCGCCCGTTCACCACCACCGGAATGGCGAAGCGGGTCGCCATTGCCGCGCGATCGCGCTGGCTGTTCTGTTCCGACGTGTAGAGGAGTTGATCAATCTTGCTAGCGTCGAAAGCGTAAAGGATTGCCGGGCGGTCGGCGCCGTTCCATGTTTTTGTGGCAATGGCCCACACGATTGCATTCTTGTTGCCGTCTGCGGAAACCGAGGGCGTGGCACCGGGATTCTCGAACTTCGTTTTGGCGGCGGTATTGAGGATCAGATGACCATTCTTGATGGCATAGTCGCGCAGGTAGTCGTCACTAGCGGCGAAGAAAACATGTCGGCTCCAATACGCCATGGCGCCGTAACCTCCCCCCGGCATCCGAATCATCTGCACCAGAGCATCGCGGTCGCGCTGAAACTTACCCATGCGATCACGATCGATGACATAGATGGTGGAATCTTTGGTGGGCTGCAGCAGCAGGTGAGGATAGGGACCGGTTTGATCGGGTAACAAAAGCGGACCACTCGATCCCACATCGGCATCAGCGTCATTGATGCGCGCCTGGTCATGCGGGGTGAAGTAGTCGCGGATCACCAGCGAAGAGCCTTCCAGTGTCAACTTCAGGACCGTGTCGCCGTAATCGCGCCCTCCTGACGATGCATCGAAGGTTCCATTACCGGTGGGAATGTAGACATTGCCGTTCTCGTCCGCGGCTGGACCCGTGTCGCTTGCCCAGATGCCGCCCTCACTGCCGTCGGGAGTGACGTTGAGGACTGCGATCTGCGCCAGAGTCTGGGGATTGTAGGCCATGACCCAGCCGTGGTAAGGGTCCACGTCGCAGGATGACGCCCAGGTCAGATAGAGAGCATCGTTCGTTAGCAGCAGGGCAGCGCGGGGATTCTCCAGCCAGGGGCTGAACGATACTTGTCCGTTGGCTGCCCCGGCGCCTTTGCCCGGCACCGAAGCGGAGATGAATTTTGGGCCTTCGAACTTCTCTGCTCCCGTCGTGATGGCAAGCGCGTGCAGGTGCTGGAAATATTCGTCGCTGCCGAGGTTATGTCTGACCTTGGTGCGAGCGAGCACGTAGAGCGTGCCCGTCTTAAAGTCGATCACGGGCGTAGATGTAATGCCGACGTCGGGCCGAATGAACGGGCACCGTACGTCGTCTTCGGACAGGGGCACCGCGCCGTGCACTTTGTCCAGAACGCTAACCTGCCACAGCGGAGGATCACTGGGGCGATCGGCATCGAACGCATACACGCTGTCGCGCTCGGTAGCCACAAAGAGAACGTCGTGCTTCCCCTTGCCGGGAATCTCGACTGATGGAGCGAATAACGGCTGCGCGTATACCGCGCCGTCAACCTTGAACGCTCCCCGTTTGCCAAACTGTTTGGCATTCACGTTCTGTGGAGTTAAGGTCTTCTCATTCAGCGTGGCGCCGGTACGCTTGTTGTCATATTGCGATGTCGTGACTTGTGCGACCGTGGTTTTTGTCGCAGCAGCAATCACAAGAGCGATGCAGTAAACGGCTAACCCCTTCGTCCCGGTCTCCCTTGAAGTGTCGCTGAAGCGGTTCACCCGAATACCTCCGGTTGCGACTCTTCTGAAAACAATGATTCCCATGATCCATCGAGCTGGGTCCACTGGGTCGGGTCCAGCCAACAGACGTCGGTTTCTGTGATGTGAAGCAGGCCGTGGCCCTCGGGACATGCCAGTTCTGTTCCGACCCAGCTCAAAAGCAGGCATCCGGAACGCCCAATGTGCGCCGGCAACACTAACCTTCGCAGGCACACGCGGCAGCGGCTCTGCTGATCCGAAAGCGACCACCGCAGCATGAAGACACACCCGGCGGAGAAGATCCATAACGACACTGATTCCACAATGAACGTAGCTTTTCCGGGTGGAAACACGTATGGCTCGGGAGTAAACTCGACGACCCCGGCCAGCAGGATCAAGAGAAGAAGAACAGACTTGATGGCGAAAAAGCTCCACCATCGGCAAACGGCGACAGTTCCCGTGCCCCGGAGACGAAGATTCAGCCGCCCCGACCAAATGACCGAGGTCATAATCAGCAGAGTGATGCATAAAGCCAGAACGTAAGAGAACAACGGTTGTCGGATTCTCTCCTGGACGGGCCAAACCTGCAGGGAAGAACCCCAAAAGGATTCGCCGGTTGCATTCGAAACGTCACGTTGCAGTGACCACTCTGCCCAGCGCTCAGACACTCGCGGCCGCAACCGCGCTACAACTCCGACAACCTCGCCAGAGAGTGACTTCTCATCGGCCAAGCGCCACACGCCAACATTGCTAGAGGGGAACCAGAAGCGCGCCGGCAGGACGCCTATAATCATCGCCTCCTGGCCATCCATCGTTGCCTTTTTCTGAAGAATGTTGGCATCGCTAAGGAAGTTCCGCCGCCAAGTTTCGTAGCTTAGCAAGAGACAAATGTGGGAGCCACGGGCATCGCTGGGTTGGAAGGTTCGACCGAGCAGGGGTTTCACTCTGAAAACCTGGAATAGGCCGTCTTCCACCTGCACGGACGCAACGTTCGCGTGCCGTCCTCCAATCATTACCCCCACTCCACGGGGCCTCCAACTGTATGCCGCGACTCCCTCCAGCGCTTGCTCTTGTCTTCTCCAGATGTCTACCCAGGAATACGGGACCACCCATTCCGCGGAACTAATCACCTCGGAGCGCGAGATTGTTGCTATCCGCTGCGGCTCACTATAAGGCGGACTCAGCAGAATTGATCGCATCCTTGGAAGATCGCCGCTTACCGCTGCAAACAAAAGGAGCACGCCAAGCAGTGCCAGAAGAAGGAAGGTCGGCATCTGCGACCATTGCTTGCCCGTGTGACGCACGTCCTCGCGATTGCATCGATACCACGCCGCGTCCAGAAATGCTCCGCAACATCGCCGGCGCAATCGCTTCCCGGCGGTCGACGGTTCGGTCGTTTGCGAAATCTGCCAGGCGAAGGCAAGCTCTGCGTCCCATTCCCTTAGCCACTCAGCGCGTGCCCGCCGCGGAACGATCCAGCTTGCAACGCGCAAGATCATTCGGCACTGACTCAGAGTGATGAGCCGACCTTCCATGACCTGCTCCTTAGCGTCCACCTGTTTTGGTTTCCGGTGCCAACCGCTCCAGAAGTGGGTACCGTTTGACAGCGCTGACCAGGACCCCACTGCCCAAACGAGTGACACGATAATACTTCCTCTGCGGGCGCTCCTGGGCCAGGGCTTCGCTTTCCCACTTGGAATGAATCAGCCGCTCCCGTTCCAACCGGCGCAACGCCGGGTACACCGTCCCACTCGGGAGGCCGGTGACATCCATGATGTCGAAACCGTAGCAGTAGCCCTGGCTGATAGTCTGCAGAATCAGAGCGGAGGTGTGCGAAAGCTTGACCGGAGTGTCCATTCAGGAACCTATGTAGAATTCTACTGCATATTGGGAAATGTGTGCTAAAGTAGATATCTACATAGGGTGGCCTACCTGGAGACATTAGGAGGAGCTAATGAGAAAAACATTGAGCGTGGCTCTATTCATTGCTGTTTCAGCGTCTTTGCTGCTGACGGAGAGCAGAATTAACGTGACTGGAACCTGGACCGGAGAAGTGAGAGATCAGGAGGGCGGAACAGGAAGAGTTCGCCTCATGCTCCGGCAGGAAGGGGACCAAATCTCAGGAACCGCGGGCCCGGCCGAGAAACAGAATCCGGGGCATGTTCATGACGCCAAACTGGACGGGAATCATCTCACGCTCTCTGCCGACGACACCGACGACAAGTCGGAACGGACATTGACGTACAGCTTCGACCTCACCGTCGCAAACAACCAGATGCAAGGCAAGGCATACGGACGCTCCGGCGACAGAACCTGGACCCTGGATATCTCCCTGACCCGCGACAAATAACGGTGCTGCAAGAATGGCCGCTTTCGGAAGCGGGAGGGCTAGATGCTTAAAGCGATCGAACTGACCAAACATTACGCATCCATCCCCGCCGTGCAAAACGTAACGTTCGAACTGAAGGCCGGTGAAATCCTGGGGTGCCTGGGGCCAAATGGCTCTGGAAAAAGCACGACCGTAAAGATGCTCATCGGCCTCCTCGAACCGAGTCGCGGTCGAGTCTTGTTTCGGGGTGAAGACATTCGCAATGATCTGATGAGCTACCGCAGGATAGTAGGCTACGTTCCCGAGGAGCCGAATCTCTATCCTTACCTAAGCGGACGCGAATACCTGGAATTGGTCGGCATTCTGCGCGGAATGCCGCAGCCGCAACTGGGAAAGAAAATTGACAACCTATTGGCGCTGTTCTCCCTGTATCCCAGCCGTCATTCCGCAATGGCGTCCTATTCCAAAGGCATGCGCCAGCGCGTGCTTTTGATTGCAGCGCTTCTTGATGACCCTGCGGTGCTTATTCTCGACGAGCCGCTTTCTGGGCTGGACGTTTCTTCTGCGCTTGTTCTCAAGAATCTGATTAGGGCCTTGGGGCAACAAGGGAAGGCGGTGTTCTATTGCTCTCACGTGCTGGAAGTGGTTGAACGAGTCTGCTCCCACCTGCTTATACTCCGCCAAGGTAGGGTGATCGTCTCGGGACCAACTGGCGATATTCAGAAGCGAATCGGGCATGCTTCTCTGGAGGGGACCTTCCACCACCTTGTTGAGGATGTTGATCCCGACAAGGTCACCCGCGAGATCCTCGATGTCATAAGGGCGGCATGACGAGCCGACTCTCGTTTGCGAATAAATGGGATGCCTATGCCCGCAAACCATTCCCTCTGCTCGTCCGGCTTTCCATGAATCGCATCTTCCATGGCAGCAACGCCGAGGAGGAGGAAGATCTAAATATGAGCATTGGACTCCTGCTGGCTCTGCTGGCAGTTCCCGGCGGCTTCATCGCAATCTTCCTTTTTGATAAATACGGGTCGTTCCTGCAATGGTTGCGGGGCCAAACGAACTTCGACCCACTCGCTGCCGCCTTGCCGGACGAGTACTTTTTCATCGTGCTCTCGATGGTAGTCACCGGCGGTGTTGGAGTCTGGTGGTGGGACAATATTTTTCCCGACCGGAGAGACTTTACGAACCTGGTACATCTTCCCATTCCAGCCTCCAGGATCTTTGCTGCTAACTCGGTGGCCATTTTGGTCCTGACTTGCGTTTGCGCCATTGATGTAAACGCCGCTTCATCGATTCTCTTTCCTCTCATTGTCGGAGCCTCACAACTCAGGTTTCGCTTCATGGCGCAATTTGCGGGAGTGCACGCGCTGGTAGTGGTGCTCGCAAGTATCTTCAGCTTATTGGCTGTTTTTGCCACCGCCGGGCTGCTGATGCTTCTGTTGCCTTACGCGGTCTTCCGCCGGATCTCGCTCTACGCCCGCTCCCTCATTGCTGCTTCGCTCGTCGCTATGCTATCCACCAGCTTTGCCGTTCCCCGCATGATTCTGGACTTGCCCCGATCTACGTACTCTTCACTACGTCTTCTGCCTTCAGCCTGGTTCCTCGGATTCTGCCAGTTGTTGCGCGGCAGGGCCGACCCAGTCCTTGCAGAACTCGGACACGTAGCCGTGTTCGCTCTTGTTTCCGCATCCGCGGTGGCAGCCGCGGCCTACACTCTCGCCTACCGGCGATGTTTCTTGCGCCTTCCCGAGTTGGCGGATGCGCCTCCCGGCCGTCTCGGAGCGCGCTCATCGTGGTTCTTCTACCTGCTTGACCTCTTGGTCTTTCGCACGCCATTTCAGAGAGCTGGGTATCGGTTTGTAATAAAAACGCTGCTTCGAAATGAAACGCACGCTCTTGCGCTGGGCGGATTCCTCGCGTTGGGTGCAGTCTTCGCTTCACAGGCATTATTCTCGGCTTTTAACGGCAAAGGCATCCCCCAGTTCCCGACCGCAAATGTGCTTTCGATCCCACTAATCCTGGGATACTGTATGCTACTCGGAATTCGTTTTGTCTTTGACATCCCTGCCCCTCTCCGAGCGAATTGGATCTTCCGCTTCCTGCTCGACGATGGTGTCCACGAATCTGTCGCCCTCGCCCGCCGCGTAATCCTGTGCCTCGTATCACCTT
Organism: Candidatus Sulfotelmatobacter sp.; assembly: GCA_049584315.1. Lineage (GTDB taxonomy): Bacteria > Acidobacteriota > Terriglobia > Terriglobales > Acidobacteriaceae > Sulfotelmatobacter. Next base: position 14,664 of record JBAUXO010000116.1, read on the forward strand.
GGATCTTCTTCGTTGCGCTTCCGATCTATCTTCACTTCTGGGGTTGGAAGGTCGGACTATTCCATATTGTCCTGGTGATGGTTTGGTTAGCGCTGCTGACCGAGGTCTTGCTTGTCGGCTTTCGCAAATTTCCCTTCACTTGCACTTATCCCTCTTTTCAGCCCTCAGCCGTGATTGCTGTGATCGCATTCGTGCTTGGATATTTTGCGTTTACAGCCATGACATCACAACTTGAGTCTGAAGTTCTCGCGAGTCCTCTGGCAGGGGGCGTCTTTCTAGTGATGAGTCTCGGCGTATGGTATGCACTTCACCGCGTCCGGAAGATCGTCGTGGAGACCGATCAACACCTCATCTTCGAAGACTCGCCTGTTGCACATTTCGAGTTGCTCCGCCTGACCGACGGCGGCTAAATCGCATCTCTTACAATGCCGGCGTTGTCAAGTACTTTTTTCCCACACTGCTCCATCCACTCAGAGATGAGCGCCATTTCGCTGTCGTAGAAATAAGTGCCATACCAACCAAGGCTCGCTCGTAATCAGTTCAGGTCAGAACTCGGTCCGACCCATGCATCTCTTCGGT
>JBAUXO010000117.1:0-9882 GCA_049584315.1 Candidatus Sulfotelmatobacter sp.
AATGTCTTCTTGCTTTTCCCGCTGCTTGCGCGTCCCCATCGCCATACGCGCATTCTACGAATCCTACCTGTGGATCCTTCAAACTCTTTTGCTTACGCATCCGGACTTACACCCCGGGCTGCTAGCCTCTAAAGATCAAATTACAGCGCTGCACAGCCGGTTCGTTTCTACGAACTGTTTCTTTGATCTTTTTCGAGCGAATTCTTATGGAGGAATCATGCTGGCTTCTTACGAGAGGTCGCTTTACGCGACTCTTATGGCGGCTCTCTTTTTGGCTCTCACCCTTCACACTTACGCACAGTCAAGCAGCAATTCCGGCTCCATTAATGGCACCGTGCTTGACCCTACGGGCGCTGTCGTACCGAATGCAACCGTTGAAATCCACAACCCGGTGAGTCACTTCGACCGGTCAACCACCACGGATAAGTCCGGAACTTTCAGCCTACCTAACATTCCGTTCAATCCTTATCACATGAGCGTGACCGCGGCTGGATTCGCTCAAGGAGGGCAGGACGTGGAGGTCCGTTCCATTGTGCCGCTCAGCGTCAAAGTCAGTCTGCAAGTGTCGGGTTCGAAGACGTCAGTGACAGTCGAGGCCCCGGCTGCCGATTTGCTGGAGAACGATCCCACCTTTCACTCCGACATCGACAAGAATCTGTTCGATAAGCTTCCCTTGGAGAGTACGACATCGTCATTGAGTTCGCTGGTTACTCTTTCTACGCCCGGAATCGCGGCCGATTCCAATAGCCTCTTCCACGGGATCGGCGACCACGCGTCGAATTCGTTCAGCATCGACGGCCAGCCGATTACTGACCAGCAAAGCAAAGTCTTTTCCAACCAGCTTCCGGTCGATGCGATCGAATCCATGGAAGTGATCTCGGGCGCTCCGCCTGCGGAATACGGAGGCAAGACCAGCGTCGTGATTGTTGCAACCACACGCTCGGGCCAGGGCGTAACCACACCCCACGGGAGCGTGACCGCTTCCTGGGGATCGTTCGGAACATCAAACCTGGAGGCCGAGCTCGCCTACGGTGGCAAGAATTGGGGAAACTTCATCTCTGTAAATGGTCTGAACACTGGCCGCTTCCTCGATCCGCCAGAATTTGCGGTATTCCACGACAAGGGCAATGAACAGAACCTGTTCGACCGCATCGACTATCAATTCTCAGACGCCGATTCGATCCACTTGAACTTCGGCTACAGCCGGAGCTGGTTTCAGACACCGAATAACCTCGATTCCCAAAACGCCACGCCATGGAGTGGACTGTATGGGATTGAGCCGCAGATGGCCGCGGCTTTCGGTGCACCTGGAATCGGCCCGGATGGAAATCCCGTGGGACCAGACGACCAACGCTCCAAGATCGGATCGTTCAATATTGCTCCCTCGTGGACGCATGTGCTGAACACGCACGCCGTATATACGCTGGGCGCGTTCGTGCGTCGCGACGACTACAACTACTACCCCAGCAGCGATCCGTTCGCGGACCTGGGGCCGCCGAGTCTCTAGAGACAGTCCGTGGGTCAGAACCGGACCCTCACCAACGCGGGCCTTCGAACCGATCTCTCTTATGTCAAAGGGATTCACCAAATCAAGGCTGGAGCCACCTACGAGCAAACCTTTGTCAATGAAGACGAAACCGTCGGAATCGTCGATCCAACCTACAATGCACCTTGCATCACTAACATCTACGGGACCAGTTCGGTGAACCCGTACCCGTGGGTTGCGGTGCCGGGGCTCACTCCCGCGGACTGCCCCGGCATGACCGGCGCATTACAGGCAAACACTGCTGCCAACCCGAACGCGCCCGGCAATGCTGGCCCGCCCGCGGGCGCTGGCACCGCAGGCTACCCTAGCGCTCTTTACCCTTTTTATAATCCGACCCTGGCTCCATACGACTTGAGTCGTGGCGGAACCCCGTACCTCTTCAATGCCCACACCGACATCAAGGAACTCGGCCTGTACGTGCGCGACAACATCACAGCGGGAAACTGGTCGTTGAATCTGGGATTGCGCGGCGATCTCTACAACGGGATCACCAGCGGGAGTCAAGCCGAACCTCGTCTGGGGGTTGCTTACAACGTGAAGAAGACCAACACGATCCTCCGGGTCTCCTACGCTCGCACTTTGGAATCTCCCTTTAATGAAAATCTGATACTTTCCAGCACCGGATGCAGCATCCCTGTCTTAGCTCCTCTGCTGATCTGCACCGCGCCGGTATCCAATCCGTTGAGTGTTGGCTTCCGCAACGAATTCCACGCTGGCCTGGAGCAGGCTTTCGGGAAGTACCTGGTCTTCTCCGGCGAGTGGATCTCCAAGTACACGCACAACGGCTTCGACTTCAGTGTGCTCGGCAACACCCCGATCACTTACCCTATTGAGTGGCACAACTCGAAGATTCCTGGATATGCGGGGCGCATAAGCGTGCCTGAAATTCACGGATTCTCGGCGCTCATGGTCTTCTCCAGCGTGGCGGCCCGGTTCTTCCTGCCCCAAGTCGCCGGAGCCGGCGCGACCGTGGGGGGCCCTCCCGGAACCGCGTTCCGCATTGACCACGACGAAAAGTTCAACCAGACGAGCCACTTTCAGTACCAACCCTGGAAGCGCGGTCCCTGGATAGGCTTCAACTGGCGGTATGACAGCGGACTGGTGGCCGGCGCAACGCCGTGCTTCGGACTAAGTGCAAGCAACGATTGCCCGCAATCAGTCGTCATCGGCGGAGTACCGAACGTGAGTATGATGGCGGCCAACGTGCTGTTTGTGCCCCTTTCTGCCGATCAGGAGGCGGAAGCCGGGTTCACATGCAATGGCGTCCGGGCAACCCCGACGGTCCCATTGCCTTACAATTGTCCGGCATCGGCGTTTGGCTCTCCCCTCGTAGATGTTCCCAGACCGGGGGCCGAACAAGACGATCACAACCCGCCGCGCATCGTACACCGAAATCTCTTTGACATGTCGGTCGGCCATGACAACCTGTTTCATGGCGACAAATATAAGTGGAGTGTGCAATTGACAGCCATCAACCTGGCGAACAAGTTCGCGCTCTACAACTTCCTTTCTACCTTCAGCGGCACGCACTATGTCTCGCCGCGTGCGCTGACTGCGGAACTCGGGTTCCACTTCTAGAAATGCTCCCCGTCAACGAGGGCAGTGGAGGCGAACCTCCATTGCCCGCCTCCCTTGGAAACGTTCACATCGGCAAACAACAGGAAGCGTGTTTAGCCGATCCCAGCAGGAACCATCTCCTCATGATTCTCTCTAGTCGGGCCGCTGCGGCCTAGATATTGGAAAGCCACTGACTTATTCCCGTTCATGGTAGTGGTCTCAAGGGCCTCGAATTCGAGCTGGCCAAATGAGGCGGTCAGCTCCTCAATCCATTCTTTCTTGTGATGACGCACAACCACGCCTTCCGGGAGTTCGAAGATCCCGTACGTTCCATATTCCTCGGCGTAACGGTCGTACCTTTCGAGATTCCGCAGATCGTGGTTTAGAAGAAGATCGCTGATGTAGAGAAAACCATCTGGATAAAGCACTCGTCTGATTTCACGTAGCAGGTCGCGCTGATCCTCGTTCCGAGGTATGCAAGTAAGTACGGCAAAAAGCAGTACAAGATTCACAGAATGCTTCTGTAGCGGAATCGTCTGCCCGCAATTCTGCACCAGCCTCACATTTGGCAACTGGGAACGGCAGCACGTGAGCATCCTGAATGAAAAATCCACGCCGACGACATTTTCATAACCGGCACGCACAAGGTCTGCAAGCGTCCTTCCATACCCACACCCGAAGTCGAGAATGCGCGCCCCCGAACCGATATGGCGTTTCAACCACGCTAAGCGAAGCGGGTGCGAAAAACGCTTTTCGCCTGCCACACTATCCCAGTAAGGTACCTGGGCTCGTATAAATCGCGACGGATCCATAGGAGCAAGATTATCAGCACACGAACCCCACCGCGCCCTTGGGCGGTCGGGAAAGGCCACAGGTGTGATAACGCAGCCATGCGAGGCTCGCAGGAACTCAGGCAAATCCCCCCAGCATCAGGGTTTGAAGCGAGAAGGAATCGGAAAAATGAGCACAGGTTTTGAATCTGTGCGATTGCCATTTTGGTGTGGGCAAGTATTGACCACAACTGATTCATCAAATTCTGGATGCTCAACCCCGCATCCCATTGACGGTGCGGCGTGCGCTTTTTCGCCGAAGTAGGGATTAGTCGACGTCCGCGCTCAGAGTGCCAGCCGTCGGCGCTGGTCTTGTTTTCAACTGCGGAGGACGCGACAGAGGAGATTTAGGGTTTTTCTTTTCGTCCTCAGCGAGCAAGACAATTGCGAGGCTGAGTGCTTCGATCTCTCTCTGCACGTGTTTTATCTGCAGCTGTTTGCGCCGCAGGCCTGCGAATACAGTCTTTGGGGTACATGAATGGCGTACTGATGCCTGTGATTCTAGAGGGCGTCCGCCGTCCGGGTTGCAGGCGAGCTTCGACTGATTCAGCGTTCGATCGCCTGACAAGGGTTCAGGAAGGAATTCCAACCCAAAACAATCGTCCTTGTGATTGCGAACGACGGCTGTGACGACCGGGGGATTGGAGATTGGAAACTGAAGCCGCATCAGATCGCCTGGTTTAAGCGCGAGCGTAGAGCGAATGGCCATACCGTTCCTGCTTATTTGGATGGCGCGGCCAACCGCACTCGTCAAGGGTCCATCAAGCATAACGATGCGAACGGGAAGATCGACGTGGTGTCGCTCCCAACGGCGAGTATTAAGAGGTGAGGACAACACTTGAGTAACCAACCTAGAAAATGTTAATCCTCAACGTACTGTCCTGCTAATTACGAAAGGTCTGAGACCTCTAGAGTAGACGCGATTCGAGGCCAAACTCTTCCCCCATGAAGTCATGATGCGGGGATGCAAAACGGGGTTGGGCAGCGAGTCGGCTCGGGTACGGCTCGGCACTCGATACTGCCTTCTGCAGAACTGAAGGATACCTTACGCTACTCGTGTGAGCCGCGCAAACGAAGGCTTCGCCGCCTGTTCTCTGACTTCTAGATAGTCTGCGATCCTTTTGCAGTTCGAACGATGACAAAGAATCAGCCGATCCGGTGGATAGTCAAGGCAAAAGTATTTCATGCAATCCTCCCGGGGTGTGAGGGCGCTAGCTCGGTCCAGTTCGCCTATGAGAAAGATGGCGAGCCTACGTTTGCCTGCATTGAGACGGTTTCGCCAGATGGCACCGCCATGACGGAAGAATTCACCAACACGATAAAAACCCAACCGGTTTCAGGAAAGGCAAAGTTTACACGTGTCAGCCAGAGCCCGTCGGGGGGGCGCACGCACTTTCAAGATCGTGGTCCATACAAACCATGAAAAATGAGTTTCACGAAGACCCTTTTAGCACTTACATGTCGACGAAGGACGGAATGAAATGGTCTGGTAGCGACAGCCAGAGTTGCATTCCAGCCCGTTCGATAATTGTCGGAATGATAGGTAGCGACCGACCGAGCCAAGCCGTGGTGATTGTCAGTGCGATCGCGAAAAGCACCGCCAAGGAAATATGCCCGCGAAATGCAGACGACACGGCATTACTCCGCTAAATTGTAGACTGATTGAAAACCGGACTCGACTGAGGGAGAGATTTCCGAGAAACGAGTGCTAGGCCGACGGTCACAATAAGGTTTCGGGGTGGCTCCTTCTGAAATCCGCTCCCGTCATAACTGATTTTGTCTCCCGACGTTGCCCGCACCTAGCAAACGCCCTATGTGGCACTGGTTTCCAGCAAAGGATCCGCCTGTACCGCGGCAAGGTCGGCTAATTCCAGCTGAAGATTGCCGGGATTGGTGGCATAAGCCAGTCCAGTGTCCAGATCGAGGACACCTTCGCGAATCAGTCTCTCGATCTCGCCGTCGAAGTGCTGCATTCCGTCCTGGCTGCCGACGCGCATCGCATCCAGCAAGGTTTTGCCATCTGCTTCGCCCTTTTCCACGTACTCGCGGGTGCGCAGAGTGGACTTCAAGATTTCAATGGCAGCGACTCTTCCAGTCCCATCCTTACGAGGAATGAGCCTCTGGGAAATGATATAGCGAAAGCTCTTAGCTAAGCGGTTGCGCAGAGTGTGCTGTTCGGCCATGGGGAAAGCCCCCACGATTCTTTCCACCGTCTTCGCCGCGTCGATGGTATGAAGCGTGGAGAGGACGAGGTGGCCGGTTTCGGCCGCTTCCATCGCGATCTCAATAGTTTCGCGGTCTCGCATCTCGCCGACAAGAATCACTTTCGGAGCTTGGCGCAGAGCCGCTCTTAAGGCGAGCGCAAAGCTGGGTGTATCGGCGTGCAATTCGCGTTGATGAACAATACAGTTCTTGTGCGGATGCAGAAACTCGATTGGGTCCTCAATGGTGAGCACGTGATAGGACTGCTCTTTATTGATTTTGTCGATGATTGCGGCCAGGGTAGACGATTTGCCGGAGCCGGTGGGGCCGGTCACCAACACGATTCCGTTGCGCAGATTAACAATTTTCCTCAATTCGGAAGGCAGGTTCAGAGATTCGAAGTCGGGGACCTTGCCGGGAATTACCCGCATCACCACCGCGCAGGTGCCGCGCTGCATGAAGATGTTGACCCGGAACCGATTTGAGCCGGGCAAACTGTAGGAGACATCGCAGGAGCCGAGTTTCTTTAAGTTGTCGGTTGCATGTTCGTTGTTGCCAATGAGATCGGAGGCGATGCGCCGGGTATCCTCACTGGTGAGGGCGCGTGCCGCTCCGGCGGGAGCCAGTTTTCCATTGATTTCCACGAGTGGCGGTTTCCCCGGCGAGAAAAAAAGGTCGCTGATCTTCGGCGAACTTCTAAGCATCGCCGCCAGCAGGGCGGGAATGGAAATCGGCGCAGGGGCTGCGGCAGCAGCCGTCTGCGGCGAGGAAGAAGTAACGTTCGCGACCGGGTTCGTAATAGAAGACATAGAGGCAGCGTAGCTCTCGCTATTTTGTGTGCACTTTGTGTTCGCCACCAAGAAACCTGGTGAGCAGGTACGGAAACTGAGGGCCACTGCCCGCCTGAGTGTTACTGTGCCCACGGCTGTGTGACCGTCCAAAAGTGCTCGCTTCTCCTGCGCAATCGTTGCCACAGTCCCAGATGGCTGAGGACTGGGATTGAGTGCCCGGAGGGGTTGGGGCATAGGCGAGGCCAGATGGATATCCAGGTTCTAAGGTCGAACGGAACTGCAAATCAAGAACCGGCCGCGAAGACAGATCAAGAGTGTGAGTCATGGCGTAGATTGGCTGTCCACATCGACGACAAAGCTGTAGGTATTCGTGGCTCCAGCCTTTGAATTCCAGCTACCCTCGGCGCCGAATTGGAACACGGTTCCGTGGGCAAAACGATAATTGATCTTTGCGCTGGATCCGCTGTGTATATTCACCGCATTGGCTAGAGGCTTCGGGAATCCCTCGGAAGGTAGCGGAAGACCCTGTGGGTACAGATCAAAAGATGCCTCGGATTCCCCATCACCTAGGGTGATCGCGATATGGATCGTGCCTCCATTCACAAACCGGCTTGCATCCAACATGATGACCCGATAGCTATGTTTTCCTCTCCCGGGCGCGACCAACGTTCCTTGTCCTGTAGAACTTGAACCGGGAATCAGTTGAATTCTTTCTGGGGCTGATGTTGCGTCGAGGTCATCACTGGTGAGGACCTTCGTAGGGGCGGTGTCTTTCTGCTGCCGATTTGCACGCGCGGCATCAGCCAACGACTGACCGTAACCAGTGCTGCCGAGCAGCAGAACAATGCACAAACCTCTTAGAGCAACTCGCTGCATAGGGCTCTCTAGCGGATGATTTGGCAAGATGATACTTCGGTGTGTCATCAGACCGGTAGTTACCGACGTACTTTGCCAATTCCTAATTCCGATGAACTCCAAAAACAACATTCTGATCCCTCGGCCCATTTGGCCACCGATTTCCACAGTAACGGGTAACGTCGGCGCCGGCTGCCCATGCTCGTCATACGCAAAGCCGCGGGCGGCGGACGCAGGTCTTATGGTGGATATGCTTCGTGAACTCGCCGATTTCGAACACGAACTGGAGCAGATCGATGCCATTCCGCAGGACCTACGGTGCGATGGCTCTGGGCCAACCCAAGTTCTTACGCTTCTCTGGCAGGCTGGGACGGTAAAGCGGCAGCATACGCGCTTTATTTCTTTACCGATTCGATGTGGGACATGCCGCCCCAGCCTTTTCGTAGTAGACCTATTTGTGCGATCCGGTTTCGCAGCATGGGGATTGGCAAGGCGCTCTTGCAGCACATGGCCGTAATCGCGCGAGCACAACTGCATCGGTATGCACTGGAAGTGCTCGATTGGAACGCGACTGCGATTGACTTTTGTCGTTCGGTCGCTGCAAGACTTCGCAATAGGTGGCTGCCGATGCAACTCAGGGGACGAGCCTTCGAGGAATCTTTACGCATGAAAAAGTGTCACAAGCTCTTGGCATTGGCAGGATTTCAGCCAAACTGGGGGACTAAATGAGTTGGAAGCGTCGTCTTGCGATGCGATCAAATCGTTTTCCAACCGGTGATATAGTTTTGCCACGAAAATCTGTCAATCGTAGCCTCGACGCACTCTTGTCGGTTCGGAGATTGTTATGAGACGAATCCGCGTTGTACTGTTTCTCTTCATGTCCAGTTCCGTCTACGCGCAACAACCGCAAGTGCCGGAAATCCGATTCCAATCGGTCCCGGATGCCCTGAAACTTCCAGCCGATTTGTATCTCGGTGAAACAGCAGGAGTGGCGGTCAATTCCAAGGGACACATTTTCGTGCTGTCGCGGGGTAACACGACCGGCCCGGCGTACGGAGCGGCTGCAACACAACTGCTGGAGTTCGACGCTGAAGGCAAATTCCTGCGGGAGATCGGCCACAACCTCTACGCCTGGTCTTATGCGCACTACGTCAGGGTCGATAAGGAGGATAACATCTGGGTGGCCGACAAGGGCTCAGACATGGTTATCAAATTTAATCCCGACGGCCGCGTCGCCATGGTCTTCGGGCGCAAGCAAGAAGCGTCTGACGAGAAAACCGGGCCTCTCCCGCACCCGAACCCGCCCCTGCCTCCGATAGACGGAATGTTCCGCCAGGTGACCGACATGGCGTGGGACCGGGCCGGTAACACCTACATCAGCGACGGCTATGTCAATTCGCGCATCGCCAAGGTCGACAAAAACGGCACCTGGATTAAGTCGTGGGGAGAACCTGGAGACCAGCCGGGGCAGTTCAGCACTCCCCACAGCATTGCTGTCGATGCGGAGGACCACGTCTACGTGGCCGACCGTGGCAATCGCCGCATCCAGGTATTCGACAGCGAAGGAAAGTTCCTGCGGCAAATCACCATTGATGTGCCATTTGATCCGAACGCCCGCCCCGCCATTGGGAACAAGCCAGTCTTACCCATCAAAGGATCGCAAACGATGGCGCCGGGCTCGCCCTGGGCGCTCTGCATCACGCCAGCTCCGAACCAAGTGTTGTTTAGTTCTGACGCTTACCCTGGCCGCATTTACAAGCTAAGTCTTGACGGAAAGGTGCTTGGAGTGCTGGGAGAATCCGGCAAACAACTCAAGCAGTTTGGGTGGATTCACGAAATTGCATGTCCGTCGGAAAATGAACTCTATGTGAGCGAGTTGCTGAACTGGCGGATACAAAAACTAATTCTCCAAGCAGGTAACTGAGCGGTACTGAGAAGAGAGCCCCGTTGCATCTCATTGCGGGGGCAATCACTGCTAACTAGCCAAGGGCTTCGCCCTTGATATCCCTCCGGGATATGGAGCCAGAAGATCAGGAGCCAGAAGCCAAGATCGTTCGCACATAAGCGTTGAGCAGCTTGCTGGTTTCTTCCAGGGTGCTCA
>JBAUXO010000118.1:0-5259 GCA_049584315.1 Candidatus Sulfotelmatobacter sp.
CGCTGGTCATCGTTGAACCGTAATCGCTTTGTACCCAATTGTTCGCGCAGCACTCGGTTCTCTTCTCGAAGGTAGTCGATGAACTGCAACTGCTGCTGGTTCATCCAGCCAGATACTGCGATCAGCAGGAACCGGAACGGGTCTAGGGATTTCGTCATGAGGAAAGTAACATTATCACCGGATCACCGGCAGTGCACGACCCTGTCGGCGATCCCTTGCTGTCTATGCAGATCGATTTTCCGGACACTTCGGGGCCGAATTTCCTTGCAGCTCGGAATCAGCACAAGCGAAAAAACTCACGCACCGGCCCGTTGACGGATTGCCCGTGCACAGTTTCGCCACTCTGCTTTCCGACTCAGCCAGCCGCGCGCGTGTGACCTATCGATTGAAAACGGATCAGCACGGTCCTACATTTCAACAGGTGCCGCCGCCGACACCACTGCAGGTCAAGGCGTATGATTTGCTGAATCTTTTGCCAGTAGCAGGAAACTGAATTTTGAATTATCTCTCAGCGAGTCAGCAGAATACTGTCTGAACTCATCCGGAACTTCGGTCTAGAGGCGGCCCAACGCTCTTCAAGCCGGATTACCGAGGTCCGTCTCGCCACCGCGAAGCCTCTGTCTGCGAAACTCGGTATTCAGTAGGAAAACGGCGAGTTCCTAGAGGCCCGCTTCTCCTAGTCGTTCTGACGCTTGCGGCAGTTCCGCCGGTCTGCCGCTCGTCCTCGCCGAAAACGCCCGCCGGAGAAGTCGAGGCGGCAGGACCCTACTGCACTTTCTCCCAAATAATCTTCCAGCGTGCAACCGAGGGATCGTCTTTCTCAACATCGCTAAGGATCAGACGTCCGCTCTCAAAGCGATAAGGCCGGATCTGCCGAGATCCGGTGTATCCAGGGTCCATCGCCACCTCGGGCAGATGAATAATCCAGTTCTGCTTCACGTCGATCTCGTACTGGCCACAGTATGCAAAGGCGCCATCCGCAGCAGCGGCCTTTTCCTCCAGCGTTGGATGCGCTGGGTCGACCCATTTGGGACGGTCGGGATTCACCAGGAAAGCGCACATGTAGCCGTCTCGCTGGTACATGAGGAAGCCCTTGGCGTGGGGCCCGAAAGCGGGAAACGGGCGAATGGTGCCATCCTTCATCGTCTCCTCCATCGACACCAGCTTCCATGTGCCCACGATTCGTTCACGAATCTCTGACTCCGCCTGGCCAAAAGCCGAGACGGCGTACACAGCGTATCCGACCAGAAACAATGCAGAAAGTTTCATGCAAGCTTTTTCTCCAGTGGGAGTCCCCTACTTCAGGTACTGGTCGAGCCAACCCAGCCATCTGCTGTAAACATCGCGCCTGCGGACGGGGCCGCCGGGAAGATGTCCGGGGACCGGGTAGGCTACGAACTTCACCGGCACTCCGTTGTCCTTCAAGGCATGGTACAGCTGGTAGGACTGTGTGATGGGGACGAGCGAGTCTCCGGTATTGCCTAGGATTAGGGTCGGCGTCTTGATCTGAGATGTGTAGGTGATCGACGACTGAGCCACGTAATCCTTCATGTTGCCTCCCATCCACGGAGAGCCCTTAAATACGTAACGGAAGGAAACGTTAAAGTCTGACAGGTTGTACCCCTCGGTCGCCGACATGAACGCGGCGCCCGCTACCGCCGCCTTCCAAATGTGGTAGTGACCGATGAGCCAGCTCGTCATGTAGCCGCCGTAGGACCATCCCGTAACCGCGATCTTCGATTCATCGACAAAGCCAAGCTTTTTGACCGCTTCGATGCCGGCCATCACGTCCCGCCCCGGACCATCGCCCGCGTCGTTGTAAATAGCTCGCTGATAGGCGTTGCCCAGGTTGTCGCTGCCCCGGTAGTTAGGCTCGAAAACCACATAGTCTCGCGCCGCCACCAGATGCTCGAACGCGTAGAAATCGGTTGCGGAAGCATCCGTGGGGCCACCATGAATCAGCAGCACCAGCGGATACTTTTTGTCTTTACTGAAATCGGGAGGATAGACGAGGATGCCGTCCTCGTGAAAGCCATCCGGACCCTGCCACTCGAAGCGGTCCACCTTCCCGAGTTGCAGTGCGGCGATCTGCTGGTTGAAATTCGTCAGCCGCTTCGGTGGGTCCGCGCTAGACGGCATGTAATAAAGCTCAGATGGCTGCGAGGCCGTGCTGCCGGTGAATGCGATCTCGCCTTTTGGTCCAACCGCCGCATCGATCCAGAACAGCCAGGTGGGATTTACCTCGCCCAGGGACAGTTTGCGCGCTTTGCGTTTGAGCGGCTGCAACCACAGGGAAATCCGCGTGCCGTCGTGCCCGCCGACCAGCAAAGACTGGCCGTCGGGCATCCAGATGGCGCGTTGCAGGTTGCGGTCGATGTCGCGCGTGAGATCGATGCCGTCACCGCCTGCCGTAGAAGTAACGTAAATTTCGTTGATGTTGTTCCAATCGCCATCGCGGGGATACCAGTAGGCCAGTTGCGAGCCATCGGGTGAGAACAGGCTGAAAGTTTCGAGCTTCTCGTGGCTGGTGAGCTTGCGAATCTCGCCGGTCTCGACGTCCAAGACTTGCAAGGTGGTCAGGTCGATGTCGCCTGAATGCGGATGCTCCTGCCGGATGAAGGTCAACGACTTGCCATCCGGTGTCCACGAGATCGGAGACACCGGAGAACCCTGCTGCGGCCCACTCTTGGGCAGGCTCCACGGGCCTGAGGTCAGTCGCTTTGCCTTTTCACCCCCAGCGTTTTCACCGTCGGCGCTCGCCATCCAAATATGAGAAGGAGTCGGCGCGCCCGTGGCTAGGTAGCTGTTGTCCCCTACTTCGAACGAGTCGTTATGCTTCTCAATCTCTTTCTGGTTGGGCGGGTCGTCGCTAGTAACGTAAGCAATATCCCTTCCATTCGGCCGCCAGGCAAACTGTTCCACTCCGTTGGGAGCATTGGTGACTTTCCTGGCGTCCCCACCGCCCATCGGCAGGACGAAAACCTGCGAACTATCTTCTCTTTTGGTAGTGTCGTCCTTCTTATTCTTGTCGGGCGTGTAAGGCACGACCGCCACGAAGGCCAGCCGGTCGCCGCTCGGAGACCAACGCGGAGACCCCACCCCCTTGCGATCGAAGGTCAGCACTCTCTGCGCGCCCGTAGCTACATCGACCAACACAAGTTCGCCGTCGGAGCGGTTTTCGTCGAAATTCTGCCGCGACACAACGCAGATGATTGACTTGCCGTCCGGCGAAATCTGGGGATCGGAAACGGTCACGATCTTGGTCACGTCTTCGAGTTGGATGCGACGCTCCTGAGCTGATCCAGTGGCTGCCGCGAGAAGAACGGCCAGCAGCGTCGTTATTATGGCCAACGCTCGCGACGGTTTCGGCCCAGCGACGAGGGTGCTCGATTCCTCAAGACAACAGGTGAGAGTGGAACAGGGCTTTGGCATAAAGGCTGGCATAGGCGAGCCGACTCCTGGCATTGGAATTACTGCAAAAAGTACTTCTTACTTCGAAACTGAGTTGTCTGGCTTCCTGTCTTCCGGCCAGCTTGCGACGCCTGATCTGTGCTGCAGCAATCGCAGGCAGGCCATTACTGCGCAACTGGCGCCTCACCCCGCCGCTTCAGGTGATCTACCTCCAGTAACCGCCAGGTCTTGCCGCCGTCGCTCGACCGCTCATCGCGAAAGACCCACGAATCCGGGCGTATATCCTCGAACGACCCCCGACTTTCCTTGCCATCCGTATTTTGGCTGAGGAGCACGATCCGATCGTCTCCCACCGCGCCGCCCGTAAGCGTCTCGACTGCACCATTCTCCGGGTCAATGAAGGTCACGCTCCAAGTTCCAGACTTGGGATCGAAATAGCGCAGAGTCGTGCCGATAAACCCCTCTTTATGCGCGGTCGACGGATGGATGATAAAAAGGTCCTGTATGGCGCGCCCGTCCATAACCCATCCAAAGATCCATTCACCCGAGGAGTGAGTTGCCTTGCCGTCCTTCGAAAACTCGTTGTATTCGCCATCCCACGTTCCGACAAAGCGGCCAAAATCTTTCGCCTGATCGCCCAGTGAGGTATGAGCGCCCATTGCCTGGAGTGCTGTGACCATGTCGAGGCGCGGGTCAGCCGCAGGCGCGTTCTGGCCTTTTTCTGCTGCCGCCGCGCTCCTGTTGCTAAGACCTGCCCACCATAAAAACCCTGAGGCCAGCAACCACACTGCAAACCACTGCGTGAAAGTGCCTTTCTTCATATCTTGTCTCCTTTGCCCGTTCGCTGAGAATCCATTGTTTGCCGATTCGGTTGGATTGCAGAATTCATGGCTCGCCCTTCGTGCAACGACTATCACTGCGCAGGCGGAGCCGCGCCCCGCCGCTTTATGTGATATTCCGACCGTAACCTCCAGGTCTTGCCGCCGTCGTTGGATGCCTCATCGCGAAAAACGAAAGAATCGGGGCGTATATCATTGAACGACCATCGAGTGTCCTTGGCATCCAAGTCCGGGGTATTCAGCACGATCCGATCGTCTCCTGCTGCGCCTCCAGTAAATTTGGCGATGGAAGCATTCATCGGGTCAATAAATGTCGCGGGCCATGTTCCAGACTTGGGGTCGAAATAGCGCAGGTCCGTGTAAACCTCCCGCTCCTTCCGTGCCCCCGAGGGATTGACAATCCAGAAGTCCTGTATGGCTCGCCCGTCCATAACCCATCCAACCAAAAATTGCCCCGAGCGGTGAGTTACCTTCCCGTTCTTCGAAAAATCGGTGTATTCGACATCCCAGGTTCCGACAAGGCGGCCAAACACCTTCGCCTGATCGCCCAGAGAAGGATGCGGGCCCATCGCCTGGAGTGCTGTAACCATGTCGAGGCGCGGGTCAGTCGCGGTCGCGTTCCCGGCTTTTCCCATTGCCGCCACGCCCGCGATGCTAAGGCTCGCCCACACTACTAAAGCCGAGAACAACAACAACCCTGCAAACCAGTGGCTTAAAACACCCATTTTCATTTTGTTGCCTCTGTTAAACCCGCAGTATCCGAAAAGGCAGAAAGCGCTGTCAATGATCTCCGAGGTCATGGGAGGTCATGGAGGACCAAGGTGCGAGCCAGATGGTTCCGTCGTTAATGCAAGCGCGTTGCGACTATCGGGCGGCGATGCGGGCTAGCAGCCCGGGGTGTAAGTCCGGATGCGTAAGCAAAAGAGTTTGAAGGATCCACAGGTAGGATTCGTAGAATGCGCGTATGGCGATGGGGACGCGCAAGCAGCGGGAAAAGCAAGAAGACATT
>JBAUXO010000119.1:0-25505 GCA_049584315.1 Candidatus Sulfotelmatobacter sp.
CTCGGTTGAATTCACCGCGGCCATCGAGACTTGCTCGCGAACCTCGACTAGGCCGGCCGACAGCGTGTCCTGCAGGAACTGCTTTACATCCTTTTCAGCCTGCTCATGGGCAACGGCGTATTCCTGCTGGACGGCGCTGATCAACTCGGCAACGGTCTGGGGAGATTCCATCGATTGCCAGATCAGAGATCCGGTTTGGTTGAAGCGGTAGATGGATGCTAGATCTCCGACTTTGCCGCGCACGGGAACGATCAAGGTTTCTCCGGCAACGCTACGCGAGACCACAGCTTGAGAGCGGACATAGACTTGCTCAAGTTGAGGCCCGCCCTGGTCGGCACCAAATTCCGTTTTTCGTAACAGGGTTATGTCCATAGAATTGTCGGAGAACATCCTTACCTTGGATTACCGCAGAACTGTTGGCATTGCGCAATCGCGCCTTTGGGCACCGGCATCCAGTTGGTTATCACCCTTGTTGGTTCACAACTATCGACGCGACATAGAGTTACGGCATCGTCGCAATGTGAGAAGTGCCGCCGTGGAGGAGTGAACTGACGTTTCTGCGACGCTGCCTACGGGCGGCGCAGGCCGGCAGTCGACAAAAGGAAAGCGATCGTTATACAAACGAATGCGCACGATGCCTACCTTTGACGTTACGATCGCCGGGGAAGTGAATCTGGATTTGATCCTCTATGGCGTTCCCGAAGAACTGCCGCCGGAACGCGAACTGCTGGCCGATCGAATGAAGCTGACACTGGGAGGATCCTCCGCGATTCTGGCGCACAATCTCGCCGCCCTGGGCAGCCGTGTGGGATTTCAATCGTGCATCGGGGACGACGATTTCGGAAAGATTGCGCTGCAGACGTTGCAGCAAAGTGGGGTCGAAGTTTCGCGAGTACGACGCATGCAGGGAGCGATGGGGACTGGAATCACTGTGGTTTTGCAGCACGAACATTGGCGAAACATGGTGACGTATTCTGGAACCATTGCGGAACTGGCGTGGGATGAGCTTGATCTTGACTACCTGAAGAATTCGCACCACTTTCATCTCTCATCTTTTTATCTGCAGCGCAGATTGCGGGAGCGGATTCCGGAGCTCTTTCGGAGAATGAAAGAAGCAGGACTTACGACTTCACTCGACACAAATGACGATCCCGATGACGGTTGGGAGGGCGGTCTGCATGAGGCGCTGCGCTATGTGGACATCTTTCTGCCGAACGAGCGTGAGGTTCAGAAGGCGGCGGGGGTTGCCGATATTGAAGCTGCGATACGCACCCTCTCGGCCATGGTTCCATTGTTGGTGGTGAAGCTGGGCCGCCAAGGAGCGCTGGGGCAACGCGGAACCGAACGCTTCGTCAGGCCCGCCATTACGGTTGAGAGCGTGGATCCGGTGGGCGCGGGAGATAGTTTCGATGCCGGATTCCTGCACGAGTATCTACGGGGCGGCGATTTACCGGAGTGCCTGGCGGCGGGCAATCTGGCGGGAGCGTTTTCGACCACGCGTGCGGGAGGAGTGGAGGCGTTTCGTGATGCCGCTCACCGGCGGCAATTCTTCGCGCAACATCGTGTCGGAAAATAAGCACTGAAAATTTATTTCTTGTGCGTCGTTCCCAGGGGTCGGTCAGCGCGCGTATCAATTTCAGATTGGGCATTGTGCGGTTACTCTGGTTACCATCGAATATCCGGAAAGTTGATTATGATCGAGCCCTGGCTCCGTCATGAAAAAACTCAGCTTCCTGATCTCTCTTACGAACAACGACAACGACTATCAGCAGGAACAGGCGTCTGCCGCGGAGAAGGCTGCCCGGCGTCTGGGCGTGGACTTCAAGATCATCCACGCCAACAATGATGCCGTGACGCAGAGCCAGCAGTTGCTGCAGTACATCCAAGGCTCGGCAGCGCGTCCCGACGCGATCGTTTTCGAACCTGCGGGTGGCACGGGATTTCCACAAGTGGCGCGTGCCGCCGCCAGCGCCGACATTGGCTGGGTTATCCTCAACCACGATCCGGACTATGTGCATAAACTCAGGCAGAATTACCAGGCGCCCGTGTTCTCCATCAGTTCCGACCACAACGAAGTTGGACAGATTCAGGGTAAGCAGTTTGCGGCGCTGCTGCCGAAGGGCGGATCCATTCTGTACATCGAAGGTCCGGCCAACAGCTCGGCCGCGCAGCAGCGGACCGCCGGAATGGGCCGGACGAGGCCTGCAAATATTCAGGTGAAGACGATGCGGGCCAACTGGACCGAGGAGAGCGCCTATCGGGCGGTCAGTTCCTGGTTGCGACTGCGCACTTCCCAGGAAACGCACATCGATCTGGTGGGAGCGCAAGACGACAGCATGGCGGCGGGCGCGAGAAGGGCATTCTCGGAAATTGAGGGCAGTGAGCGCGAGCGATGGCTCAAGATACCGTTCACCGGCTGTGACGGCTTGCCCAAGACGGGACAAGCGTGGGTACGAAACGGTTTGCTGACGGCGACAATCTACATCCGTCCCAATGCTGACCTGGCCTTGGAGATGCTGACCGAGGCGATCCGCACCGGAACTCAGCCTCCGGAGCAAAAGCTGATCGCTCCCGAGTCGGTGCCGTCTTTGGAGGAACTCGCAGTGCGCACGGCGAAGATCGAAGGTGCAAATCTTCGCCGCTCTGCGGGAGCCTGAATCAGCTCGCGGTCGCGGCAAACTTCTACATGATGCGCTTTGGCTCACACTCCCGGTTCACCATCAGTTCGGGATGGAGACGCCGAAACGTTTCGGTCACGTGACAATTCCAACAGACCGGCCGGTGAGTGGAAAATACCTCGGGCAATCGCTCGCGGCGGAGTTCCCTCCACTCGACTGACTTGCGAGTTGTGGCTTACCGGCGGACGCGTTTACCGACCTATTGCTGATCCTCGGCTCCGGCCGCTACAAGCTCAAGAAATCCGGCTTGATTTGCGGGGACAATGAAGGCTCCCCGACGCTGAGCATAGCTGGCGCGTGGTCCAGATGATGAAGTCCGCCGAAGGTCTTGAGAATATCGACATCCTCAAGACGGGCGGACACAAGGTATCGCCGTTAGAGATCGGAGAGGCGTTACGTCAACATCCGGCGGTAGCCTGAGTGCGCGGTGGTTGGCGTACCCGACGCGGAGTGGGCGAGCGCGTGGCTGCGGCAGTCGTGCTGAGTAGTGGCGATGCCCTGGAGCTGTCGTCTTTTCGCGCTTGGGCGAAGGAGTTGCTCGTGGCCCACAAAGTACCATCGCGGCTTCTCATGCTGGAAGCGCTTCGGCGCAATGCAGTGGGAAAGGTCATGAACCCTGCGTTGGCGGCGCTTTTTCGAAGTGGCAGCAGAGAGCCCGTCTCGTGATCCTTTCGGACGAGCCTTGATCCACCGTGTTATCCTCCTGCGGATGCAAGGATGGCGCCATGGCCAATGAAGCACTGACGCGCCCATTTCCCGCCGTTCACACCAAGCTGTCGCGCGAGCAAACCACTGGATTCTGGGGCGCATGGGCCGGGTGGACACTGGACGGCATGGATTCGGTGATCTACGCGCTGGTGCTCAGCCCTGCACTCACGGAATTGCTTCCGAAGTCGGGTATCAAAGCCACTCCCGCCAATGTGGGATTCGCGGGATCGATCCTGTTTGCGCTGTTTCTGGTGGGATGGGGACTGTCGCTCATTTGGGGGCCGATTGCCGACAAATTTGGCCGCAGGCGCGTGCTGGCCGCAACCATTTTCGTTTACGCGATCTTCACCGGCGCTGCCGCTTTGTCGCACACGGTGTGGCAGTTGGGATTGTTCCGCTTGCTGGCCGGCATTGGAATTGGTGGCGAATGGGCACTGGCGGGGACCTACGTCGCCGAAGCGTGGCCGGATGATCGCCGTAAGATGGGCGCGGGATATTTGCAGACTGGTTATTATGCGGGCTTTTTTCTGGCGGCTGCGCTTAACTATACTGTGGCGCCGCACTATGGGTGGCGCGCCATGTTCTGGTGTGGGCTGACCCCGGTGGTTGTGGCCTTCATGATTCTGTTCCGCGTGAAGGAGCCACAGCGCTGGCAGCATAAGGCCAAGGTGAAAGCCGAGGATGGGGTTTCTCCCCTGCGCCGGATTTTCAGCCCGCCTTACACACAGCGTTCGCTGGTGAACACCGTGTTGTTGGCATCGGCGATTTGCGGGCTATGGGCGGCAGCGGTCTACGCTCCGACAGCTATCATCAGCCTGGCAAAGCGTGCTGGCATGGCACAAGCACAGGCCTTGCGCATGTCTTCCTTCGGCATGGGTTTGCTGTCGCTGGGAACGATTCTGGGATGCTTGGCGGTTCCTCCATTGGCCGAGTGGTTTGGCCGCAAGCGGACTCTGGCCTTTTATTTCTTGGGGATGACGGCGTCCATCTTGCTCAGCTTTGGCTGGGCGTTCTACCGGGCGCAAGGGCTTCATCCTTTCATCGCCGTGCTGTTTTTCTTAGGCTTCTTTGGCGGCAACTTCGCGGTCTTCAGTCTGTGGCTGCCGGAGCAATACGGAACTGCGGTACGCGCGACCGCGTTTGCGTTCACCACTTCTTTCGGACGATTCATTGCCGCCGGAGTCAACTTCGGAGTGGGCGCGCTCGTCAGCCGAATGGGAACTCTCGGAAAGCCGGTTGCATCTACAGCGATTGCGTTTGGGATCGGGCTGCTGGTCATTCCTTTCGCTGTCGAAACGCGGGGCAACGTCCTGCCGGAATAGGCGGAACGCTGGACTTCTTTACCTTGCTGGATTGGTGCGTGAGGTGTGCAGGAACGTACCGCCGGTGCGGCCGGTGCGGTTGAGCAGGTCCTGCGACAGCGTCTGCAAATTCTCGTTGTTGTCGTAATCTTTTTCGCGAACTAGGTCGACCAAGCCGACCCGCCCTCGGCGGATGCCTATTACTTCGCGGCCTTCGTGCAGCGCACGAATGGTCACTGCGCGAATCGCGGGGTTCGGGCCGGCACGTCACCGCCGCCCGTGAGTATTCCGATCACACCCTTTTTGGTTTTCACTTTTACTCCCTTGTGTTCGTAGATAAATGGGATCCTTGGCGAACGATGGCTCTTCTCATCACGAAATACTGCTTCTCAATTGTTGGGAACTACATTCTGGAGAGGCAGAGGTCAGCATCACATTCAACGGCACACGATGAAACGCGGTGGTCGCAGTGACACGAGTCACCTTTGATTGAGCCGAGAAAGATGGCGAAAGCGGTAATCTTTGGGGCTGATAACGAGCAGCGATAATTCTGCATGCAGCGGCGTCAAGACAGTAATGCGCCGGACCGATACGGGGCGCGGTCAACACAGATACAATCGCGTGTAAACTAGTTCCCTGACTCCCCAGCGGGTTGGGCTGAAACCATGGGTAGCAGTCAGAGGAATTTGGAGCCATGCCAAAAACTGGAGCGCAGATTCTGTGGGAATGCCTGGAACGCGAGGGCGTGACTCACGTCTTCGGATATCCCGGCGGTGCGATCCTGCCGGCCTACGACGCCCTGAAGTACAGCAAGATTCACCATGTCTTGGTGCGGCATGAACAGGGCGCCACTCACATGGCCGACGGGTACGCGCGCGCCAGTGGACAAACCGGCGTCGCGGTGGCAACGTCGGGTCCCGGCGCTACTAACATGGTCACCGGCATTGCTACGGCCATGCTGGATTCTTCCCCCATCGTTTGTATCACCGGTCAGGTAGGCAGCAAGCTGATTGGTTCCGACGCGTTTCAGGAGACCGACATCACCGGCATCACGTTGCCGATTACCAAGCATAATTATCTGGTGACGCGGGCCGACGAACTTGCTCAGACCCTGCGCGAGGCCTTCTATGTGGCCCGCTCCGGCCGCCCGGGGCCGGTCCTTGTGGATATTACGAAGGATGCACAACAGTCCTCCTGCGAGTTCGACTGGGAGGCCGCAAAGCCACAACTGCCAGGGTATCGTCCGGACCTTTCGCCTGCTCCTAAGGAATATGAACAGGCGCTGGAGTTAATCCACAAATCGAAACGGCCGGTGATTTTATTGGGCCACGGCGCAATTGTCTCCGGGGCGATGCGCGAGGTGCGCGATTTCGCGGAGCGTGCTGGAATTCCCGTCGCGCTCACCCTGCTGGGCTTGGGCGCGCTTCCGGCGTCTCATCCGCTGAATCTGGGCATGATGGGAATGCACGGCGAAGCCTGGGTCAACCACACCATTCAGGAGGCGGATCTGCTCATCGCGCTCGGTATGCGCTTCGACGACCGGGTCACCGGGAACCTGAAAACGTACGCGCCCAATGCCAAGAAGATTCATGTCGAGATCGATCCGGCGGAGATCAACAAGAATGTGAAAGTGGATGTGGCGCTGGTGGGCGACCTGCGGGAAGTTCTGCACATGATGTTGCCGAAGGTCGAGTCCCTTGATCGTAGCGAGTGGCTGGACCTTATCGATCGGGTGAAGGGCGACTCGGCAGTCCGCGATATTCAAAATCTGCCGGATAGTGGCCATCTTTACGCCGCCCATGTGATCAACGATCTTTGGCGGGAGGCGCGCGGCAGCAACACCGTGGTGGTGACCGATGTAGGCCAACACCAGATGTGGGAAGCGCAATATTACAAGCACGAAGATCCGCGTTCGCTCATCACTTCCGGAGGTCTGGGGACGATGGGCTTTGCCCTGCCGGCCGCGGTCGGAGCGAAAGTTGCACGCCCGGAAGCAGAGGTTTGGGTTGTGGTAGGAGATGGCGGCTTCCAAATGACGATGTGTGAACTCGCGACCATCGTGCAGGAGAATCTCAAGATCAACATTGCGATCATCAACAACGGTTTTCTGGGGATGGTGCGGCAGTGGCAGGAGTTTTTCTACGAACGCAACTACCAGGCTACGCCGCTGCTGAACCCGGACTTCGCCAAGATTGCGGCGGCTTATGGCATTCGGAACGCAACTGTGACTGAGCGCTCCCAGGTTGTACCGGCGGTTCAGGCGGCCCGCCAGCATGATGGACCCATGCTTATTAATTTCCACGTGGAGCAAGAAGATACCGTTTATCCCATGGTAGCGGCGGGCGCTGCTTTGCATGAGATGATCCGGCGCCCGAGTCCAATTGTGGAGACCGCTGCCGACGAGTAATCCAATATGCTGAACACCTACGTGGTATACGTTGAGAACAAGCCGGGCGTGTTGACTCGTGTGGCATCGCTGTTTCGCCGCCGCGCCTTCAATATCGACTCGCTCACGGTGGGCCGAACAGAAAAACCCGAAGTGTCGCGAATGACCATCACGGTCGATGCCGACTACGACCAGGCTCGCCGGATCGAAGCCAACCTCTACAAACTGGTAAACGTGTTACTGGTGGAGAACATCACGACGGTTCCGGCAATTGTGCGCGATCTGGCTATGATCAAGGTCGCGGCCACACATGAGGCACGCTCCCACGTTTTGGAATTGGCCAGCGTTTTTCGGGCGCGGGTGGTGGATGTTGCGCCGGAATCTCTGATCATGGAAATCACGGGCGGCGAAGACAAGATCGACGGACTGCTGGAAGTGCTTCGCCCTTACGGCGTTCTGGAAATGGTGCGCACCGGCATCGTCGCCATGAGGCGTGGAAATAAATCGTCCGTTGCGGTTTCATCGTCGGAAGAGCCGGCGGCGGTGGTAGATGACGACCTCTCGCAGTCCGTGTAGCTCGAGAGAATTTCTTGTTTGAAAGGAATCATTATGGCAACCATGTATCACGAGGACGCAGCTGATCTGTCACTGATTCGCGCGAAGAAAGTAGCCATCATCGGCTACGGTTCGCAGGGACACGCCCACGCGCTCAACTTGAGAGACAGCGGGGTGCAGGTCCGCGTTGGCCTTCTCCAGGGAAGCGAGTCTCGGGCCAAGGCCGAAGCTGCTGGATTGAAAGTGTCTTCCGTCAGTGACGCCGCCGCATGGGCTGACGTCATCATGATCCTCGTGCCCGACACGGCGCAGCCCGCCGTCTACAAGCGCGACATTGCTCCGCATCTGTCGGCCGGGAAGACATTGATGTTTGCCCACGGCTTCAATATTCGCTTCAACACGATTTCTCCTCCTTCCAATATCGACGTTTCCCTGGTTGCACCGAAAGCGCCCGGACATCGCGTGCGTGAAGTATTCGTCGAAGGCGGCGGCACACCCGCGCTCCTGGCCGTGCACCAGGATGCGAGCGGAAACGCAAAGCAGCTTGCGCTCTCCTACGCCAAAGCAATCGGAGGGACGCGCGCCGGTGTGATCGAGACAACGTTTTCGGAAGAAACCGAAACTGATCTCTTCGGTGAGCAGGCCGTATTATGCGGCGGAGCCAGCGCACTGGTGAAAGCAGGATTCGAGACCCTGGTTGCCGCGGGCTACCAGCCGGAGATTGCTTACTTCGAGTGCCTGCACGAACTAAAACTCATCGTGGACCTCATGTATCGCGGTGGTCTGAACTACATGCGCTACTCCATCAGCGACACGGCGGAGCACGGAGACTACACGGGCGGTTCGCGGATCGTCACTGACCAGACCAGGCAGGCGATGAAGCAACTGTTGAAAGAAATTCAGGACGGAACTTATGCGCGAAACTGGATTGCGGAAAACGAGTCAGGACGGGAGTGGTTTGAAGCCACACGCCGGCACGAGCAGGAGCACGAGATCGAACGAGTGGGCGAGCGCTTGCGAAGCATGATGAAGTTCCTCGATCCAGTGACGGTGAAGCAAAGCAGAAAACGACCGCCAGTACCTGCCTGAGTAGATTGGACGGGGCACTTTTTTGCCAAGTGCTGGAAGAGAATTCGATTGTAAGTGATTCGCTCGCAAGAACCCCGGAGCAAGCGCTCCGGGGTTTTCAGTTGGTGTGTCCAGTTTACGCAGCCAGTGTCTCCACAAGGTGCTCACAAAGGGCGGTCTGGAGCTTGTGATAGCTCACCTCCACCGGAGCGGTCAGAGATGGTTTCAGAATGTCCAAAGACTTTGGCATAGAACTCTCTCATAGCGCTCCGCGTCTGCCTTCGTGGTCCACGGGCTGATCGTAATCACTTTCTCTTCTTTCATATTTTCCGGAGAAAAAGGACAGAATCTCAAGGAAGCCAGTCTGCTTCTTGAGAGTGGGAAGGACTTTGTATTTGAGGATCTTCACGATCCCGTCTTTCTTTTCCAGTTTCACTTCGCATTCAAGAATACGAGCAAACATGGGGGTCTTGCTTTCGTTGTGGGATTCAAAAAATGTTCGAGGGGGTCCTCGGCCGAACGAGGCTTACAGCGTTTCCCTAAGATACCGGGAGCCAGGGGCCGAGACGAAAGATAGCGCAGTCGGATCTCAGAATGCAGTGAGGGTTGACTCCCTTGAGCCGTCGTATACCCTGCACCGCCAGAGCTTCGCCCAAACGTCGAAGACACGACCCATGGGAGCGGAACTGGATCCTTACGGCAGGCGTCGCAATGGATCGGAATTTCCCTCAGCACACACGCTTCACGCTTTGCGGCACATCAGTGCGCCACTTCGGACAACTCGGCTCGCCAGAAAAGCTGGACTATTTACTGAGAGTACGGATGTAAGCCACCAAGCCCTTAATCTCTTCCGGCTTGAGGGTGCCGTACTTGGGCATCTTGTTCTTGCCATTGGTAATGATATCCGTCAGCTGGGCATCTGTCATCCCCTGGACTTCAGCAGTGGTGAAGTCCCGGGCGCCCAGCTTCTTACCTGTCGCCGAGCCGGTTCCATCAGCTCCGTGGCATATGGCACACTTTGATTTGAACAGCGCCGATGCATCCTGCGCACGCCCCGATAATGAAAAGCTTAGAAGAGCCACACATACCCCTGCAATCGGAAACACTTTGATGTCGATTCTCTTCATCATTGAGCTCCAGTTAAATTTCTTGCCATGACATCGAAAAGCGAGGATACATCCAAACATGTTGCAATGTTGAACTTTCCTCGTGGGCAGGTGCTGTGACCCGGTCACAGGTGCGAAATTCGAGCTGTCGCCGATGGCGTGGAACGTGGTTGTGTAGCAGCTCGCCACCGCAATTATGAATAAGTCATCGGAGTCCACCTGCCTTCGAGGCCGCCAAACTGGGGCGGTGCGGAAAAGTGCGCTCGGGGCTGAATCGGACTTGGCGAGGCCCGTCTGGCCTAAACTCCACCAGGCCACGACTCGGTGTTTGTGTTCATTTTCCATTCGTCACCTCTGGGTGATGATTCGTCTTCTAAAAGATAAGCGCCTTCCAGAGACTAAGGATGGAAATGGCCGCGAATCAGATCGCCCTTCGCGCTCGCGGAAACAATTGGGTCTTGCGATTCTGCCCCCAGGCGACGATTCCCACCTTGGCCAGGTCACAACGCGTCGTGATAGGAATCACATCGAGAAGCGGCCAGTCGGAGTTCAGGGCCATCCTGGTGGCCAGGCGACCTAGTTTTGTCTTAGACTCACTCTTCCTTTACATTTACATTTTCCATTGGAGGCGTCTTGGCTGGTCTGCACAAAATATCTCCTGCACTCAAGAAGCGTTCCGCGCAAATCACCCTTGTGCTCATGGACGTGGACGGAACGATGACCGATGGCAGCGTTACTCTGCTCTCCCAAACCGATGGCACCGCGCTCGAAATCAAGACGTTTGATGCGCATGACGGTCAGGGCCTGACCCTTGCGCAAACGGCTGGCCTGCGCACTGGATGTATCACAGGTCGTGAAAGCGCCGCACTCCTTCGCCGCGCTCACGAAATGAAGATGGATTTTATTTATATGAAGCAGCCGGTAAAAATCCCGGCCTACGAGGAGATCCTTTCGAAAGCAGGTGTCTCGGATTCTGCCGTGGCTTTCATCGGTGATGATTTGCCGGATATTCCCTTGCTGCGCCGAGTCGGGCTCGCCGTTGCCGTCGGCGATGCCGTCCCTGAGGTAAAACAGGCGGCGCACTACACGACGAAAGCTCTCGCCGGTCACGGTGCCGTCCGGGAAGCGATCGAACTGATTCTCAAGTCAAAAGGGATATGGGATGCGATGATCGACAAAGCGCGGGCGTGAAAGAGCTATAGCCTGTAGGCTGGAAGTCACCACATATTTCTCGTTGGCTGGTTTATGAGTGCGGAACGAAAAGGAATTCAACGGCAGAGTGCGGCCCCCCCGGCGATGCCCGCATCTGCTCCGTAGTGGGCGGCGAGCAGGGGGATTTCCTGGCAGCGCGAGTTCACACACCAAGTTGGAAGCCGCTCCTGTATTTCGCCAAAAAAGGGACGCAGCATCGCGCCCGCACCGCCGCCAATAATCATTACGTCCGGTTCGAGTAAATCCACGATATTTCCCAGCCATACAGTCAGCAATGCTGCGGTTTCCTCTAGAACTTCCTTAGCGAGCAGGTCCCCTGACGCATAAGCTCTGCCGACCATCTCGCTGGTGATGTGGTCAACCCGGCCTCCCGCCAGCTCGAGGATCGCAGACGCCTGTCCGTCCTTAGCGATTTTTTCCGAAGCTCTGCGAGCGATCGCCGGCCCGGACGCCAGAATTTCTATGCAGCCCAACTTGCCGCATCCACAGCGCGGTCCATGGAAGTCGATGGTATTGTGACCGCCTTCGGCGGCTGCGCCAGTGCGGCCGTGATAAATACGTCCATCGAATACAATGCCGGTTCCAATTCCCGTGCCGATGGTGGCACAGAAGACATTTCGATAGCCGCTCCCCGCTCCCCACAAGGCTTCTGCCAAGGCCGCGGCGTTGCCATCGTTGTCCACACGAACTGGTAAGCAGTAGGCCTTCGATATCGCAGCTGCCAGGGGGAAATTGCGCCAGCCTGGGAGATTTGGCGGATTAATGACGACGCCGGTCCGGGGATCGAGCGGGCCAGGGGCGCAAATCCCGATGCCAGCAATCGGATTGGAATGAGAATTGCTTTCTGCCCGCACCGAGTCGATGGCCGAAACCACCGCAGCCAAACCAGCCGCAGCGTCATTGGACACCATTGGCGTTCGTGTTTGGAAAGTTATTTCACCCGCGGCATTTACCAGACCGGCGGCAACTTTGGTGCCGCCTACGTCCACACCGATGAGGTGCCCGTCTACGGAGACTTGCATCATGCGGTTCGCACTTGGTCCAGTCTATACCTTCTTCGGCGGCGTCGCGGGCATCCTGGTTCTTCGCTTGCGGTTCATTCCGTTCTTGCAGGAATCGTCAAAGGTGCAATCGAACAGCCAATGGTAAACTAACGGATAGGGATGGGCTGCATACACAGTTGAAAAAAACATTGCGGGAGCACATTGGGAGTGTTTTTTGCATGTTTTTTGCAGAGATCAATGCCTTTTCGGGGCAAGAGACGACAATGATATCTGGCCGCCACGGCCCGACCGTCAACGCACTAACGCTAAAACAGAGGCCATGAATCACGCCAGAGTTTCGGCGTTTGCTGAAGATTGTTGACCATGAACTCGGCCTGCCAGGCAATCAGCTGAGGAAGCGAACGTTTCGGCGTCGGTGTAATCGAGGCGAAGAGTAGTCCGAGCACACCTTCTCATCAGAACTTCGTGTTGGGCATCTTCGGCGGGGAAGGAGCGGCGGCGGTCCCTGAGCACGCCTGAATCATCGATCATAAAGTTGAACAAACCCGAACTTACTCCGGGGATTCCCTGATTTCTCACCTTCCAGCGTATCGTTCCCCCGGATAGCAAACCTGCCGGAGTGACACAAGCCTTACGCACAAAACCTTAGAATTCGTGCTGGTTCAAAAATTCTGTTTCTGCGGTCTTGCTACCGTCACAAACTGGAGGTCGAGTATGCCCGCGCCCCGCTCCCACGGACTCACAAGCCCCACGATTTGCGTGCTGATCGTTGTCGCCATGCTGACCATGATCGTGATTCCAGCCGCCATCACGTTGCACACAGTTCGAATCGCTGCTCCGCCAATTCCTCTTAACCAAGGCTCGACACCGCATGGCTATACGATTAGCCTTTTGTTGTTCATCGTTCCCATCACATTTATCGCCATTTGGTTCCTGCCTAGTGAGGGATTGCACATTCCTCGGCGCGCCTTCTGGTGGACGCTGGCCATACTTGTACCGCTGGGATGCCTGCTCGATTTTGTTTTCGCACAGTGGTTCTTCGACTATCCGAACGTCGGCGCCACCCTGGGCATCCCCGCAGCCGCACTCGGTAGGCCAGTCCCATTCGAAGAGTACGTTTTCTATTTGACTGGCTTTCTAGCGGTTCTTCTTCTCTATGTCTGGCTGGGCGAGTTCTGGGTGGCCGCGTACAACGTCATCGACTACCCCAGTGAAGCCAAGACGGTGCGCCGCCTTCTGCACTTTCATCCCACCTCGCTCATTCTTGCTGCAGCGTTGATTGGCGCGGCATGGTTCTATAAGAAGCATCTCGCCTTACCGGAAGACCAGGCCGGGTTCCCCGGCTACTTTATATTCCTGGTCGTAGGGGCGTTCCTTCCGGCGATTTCCTTTTTCCCGGTAGCACGGCGTTTCATCAACTGGCGCGCCCTCAGCCTCACGCTCTTCTTTATGTTGCTCGTCAGCCTGCTTTGGGAGGCCACCCTGGCTGTTCCTTACCAGTGGTGGGGATTCCAGCACCACCAAATGATTGGATTTTTTATCGGCGCCTGGTCTGGGCTGCCTATCGAAGAGGTCTGTGTCTGGATCGCGGTGACCTATGCCACCGCGATAGTCTTCGAAGTAGTAAAAGTCTTGCTTGCATCAGAACGACCCGTGCGCCAGGCGCTGCTGGGCACCGTCCACGCACCGCCTCAGCAGCAAAAGAAACCATAGCAGCCATTGCAGATGTGAACATCACTCATGGCGTACCGGTCTCGGCCGGGAGGATCCGACGGAATACTTGAGTCATGGGTAGCGAGCGTCTTGATAAGAGCGTGTCCGTAACTTGAAGACCATCAGCGCGTCTCAAGAGGCAACCTGATGCTATCGGGGCATCGATCTACAGCAGATGCGACACAGATGCGACCGTGGTCGGAAGGAATCGGCCTTTTTGCATCTTCCATTTTCGGTCCGCGGTGTAAGAATCGAGTTCCCCAGTAGGATTTGAGTCGAACCGGTACCGTTCTGGCGTGCGTTGCTCCAGGAAATGGCGGGTTGAGATCGCCCATGAAATGTTCGTGTGGTAGGCAGCAGAAAAAATGGCGGCGCGAAAGGCTGTGGAAAAGCCGCGGAGGGGAAAAGTCAAAAGACGACTTTCCCACTCCGCTTGGAAATCCCGCAAACCCCGCGGGATTCCCACTTTCCCACAGCCTCGGCGACTACGAGAGATTTGCTAATAACCAGACATTTCATCTACTAAGAAAACGGGACACTTCTAATGTCGTAAGAATGGGGACATTTCTAACGTCGGTTGACAAGTGTGGAGTTCTGGAGTTGCGTTGAGAGAGGATTTAGATGATAATGGTTGCCCAATTCGCAAAGTGACTCGCACTTAGTCGGTGGTTTCCAGCGTAATCTTTTTTGCGTAGTTTACGCTGCGACTTGATGTTGGTTGGATTCAGCAATAGACACAGGCGAACCGTCTGTCCGCTTCCGGTTAGGCGCTAGTGTTACCCCGAGCTCGGAAGTTTCGGAATATTTATGGCAACCACCACCAGCTATATTCGCCACTAGGAGGTGCGTTGTGGCCGGACGTGCTACCAGCGCGAATTCCTTCAGCCCAGGTGTTTCTGAAGTTGGCCCAGCGGACTGGTCCAGGTCATACTCGCAGTATCTTGCGCGTTCAGCCGCGCAGTCTGCCAAAACTCTCAAACTTTACCAGGAAGCCATGGAATGCGTGGCCTTGGGTAAGCTGTCTCCAACCGTCTTTCAGGAACACCTTCCGCGCGTTACGCAAGCTCGCGGTACTGAATATGTAAGTAGACTCAGCGAGCTGGGGGCTCGGTTTCTGAGTGACCTGATGCTGATAAGCACTAAGAACATCGATCTGCGTGGACCGGGTGAATCAACCGGTGTTTCGGAACCTGATATACCACCGCCTCACTTTGAGCCCTCCGAGCCTGCACGATGGTTCCAGCAGCTCGCGGAATACGCTGGTCAGTTGAACGCAAGGGCGCTTAAGGCTTACAGGACACAGCTTGATCGAGTGAGTGCAGGACAGGCCACACCCAGCGAGATTCAGCAGACTACATCAGATTACCTTGCAAACCAGCTCCCGCTTTACCTACAACAGGCGGGGCAGCTGTATCTCGATTTACTTGACGGCCTAAATGAAATCCGTGCCAGCTATGAGGAGGATTATTTCCTCAGCATCCTGGCAACCGCCCGCGAGGCTGAGACGGAAGCTCCGGTTGTGCTCAACCTGACGGGGCCACGGGGAGAAACCGCTTCTGCTTCTCTAGCCGTTGCCAATACTACGCCGCAGCGGACCACCATTCAATGCACTATGACGGACGTCCGTCGTGCCGACGGTCAGGGTCCGGCATTCGCGCCACGGATTGCGATCGTTCCCGAGGGACTTGCGCTCGATTCTGGCGAGGAGGGGACTCTACAGGTAACGCTCCAGCTTGACGAAAGAGATTACGACGCAGACACGCTGCACGTCGGTAGCCTGTATCTCACTGGTGACGGGAATCTACGTGTTGAGGTCAAGCTGCGCGTCACGGCTGCAACGACTCCGACTGGCAGCGAAAAGTCTGGGAGGTCGTAATGATCCGCGGCAACGGCACAGCTGCAGCCGGACCGAAGGTCAGGTCAGATGGGCGAGCCGCACCGATCGCAATAATAGGAATGCGGGGTCGTTTTCCCGGCGCCAACGATCTCGACCAATACTGGAAAAATGTCGCTGGAGCGGTTGAATCGATAACCATTTTGACCCCGGAAGAGATGCGCGCCGCCGGCGTGCCCGAGTACATTTCCCGGTTGCCAGGCTACGTCAATGCCGCTCCCGTGCTCGATGGGATCGACCAATTCGATGCGCAGTTCTTCGGATTTTCTGCGCGTGACGCATCCCTTACCGACCCGCAGCACCGCCTTTTCCTGGAGACGGCTTGGGAGGCGCTTGAGGACGCGGGTTACGATCCGGCCAAATATCCGGGTGCGATTGGCGTCTTTGGGGGGTCCGAACTCAGCACTTACCTGTATCACCTCTACCTCAATCTCGAATCCCTAAAGTACATCGACGGCATGCAGCTGATGGTAACGAATGACAAGGATCATCTCTGCACCCAGGTGTCTTACCGGCTCAACCTCCGCGGCCCGAGCGTCACCGTCCAGACAACCTGCTCCACCTCGCTAGTGGCAGTTTCGCTGGCGTGCGAGAGCCTGCAGCATGGGCGCTGCGATATGGCTCTCGCAGGTGGGGTAACGGTGCGGGTTCCACAACGCGCCGGCTACTTCTACACCCCCGGGTCAATTCTGTCTCCCGATGGGCACTGCAGACCATTTGACGCCAATGCCCAGGGCACGATCGTGGGAAGCGGAGTTGGCCTGGTAGTGCTGAAGCGCCTTACCGACGCTTTGTCTGACGGAGATAATATTCGGGCAGTCGTTCTCGGAGTGGGGCTTAATAACGACGGCAGCGACAAGGTCGGTTATACGGCACCCAGCTTTCGAGGGCAGTCCGCGGCGATCCGCGCTGCGCATCACATGTCGGGGGTGTCAGCGGAGTCAATCGGCTACGTGGAAGCCCACGGCACGGGTACAATCCTTGGCGATCCGATCGAGTTGTCAGCGCTGACCGAGGTCTTCCGAGCCAGCACCGACCGGCGCGGATACTGCGGGATCGGCTCTGTTAAATCGAATTTCGGACACCTTTCCTGCGCGGCCGGGGTTTCCGGATTGATCAAGACGGTGCTCGCGTTGGAGCATGGTGCCATTCCGCCGACCGTGCATTACAAGGCGCCCAATCCCGCCATCGACCTTGCCGCGAGCCCTTTCTACGTCACCTCGAAACTGCGTCGGTGGGAACGAAACGGGTCCCCCCGGCGTGCAGGGGTGAGTTCGTTCGGGGTTGGTGGCACCAACGCTCATTTGGTGATCGAGGAATCGCCCGAGCGTTCCGCCCCCTCGCAGGAACGCCCTTATCAGCTCCTGTTACTCGCTGCCCGCACCCCGGCAGCGCTTGACAGCGCAACCGCGAGGCTCGGCAGCCACCTGGATGCGCACCCCGAACTGAATCTGGCGGATGTTGCCTATACGCTGCACGTGGGTCGCCGCTTTTTCCCGCATCGGCGCGTACTTGTGATCAGCCGCGATGAGCGGCGCCGGGCTTCTCAAATTCTCGGGGAGCCGAAAGCGCTTGCTGCGGTGGTTGCGGATTCCGACGCTTCAGTGGTTTTCATGTTTCCAGGCCAGGGTTCCCAATACCCGGGCATGGCAGCAGGACTCTACCAGAGCGAACCCGGGGTGCGTCGCGTAATCGACCGCTGCGCGCGAATACTCAAACCAATGCTTGCCGGCGATTTGCGGCGTTTGCTTTTTCCGAGTCCGCGGGGCCGCAAAAACGCGGCAGAAGCTTTGAAGGACACCAAGTGGGCTCAGCCGGCACTGTTCACGGTGGGCTACGCTCTCGCCGAGTTGTGGCGTTCCTGGGGAATTCAACCCGCGGCCATGATTGGCCACAGCGTCGGGGAATACATTTCCGCTACTTTGGCGGGCGTGATGTCGCTGGAGGATGCACTCGCCATAATCGCCCGGCGAGGCCAGCTTATCTCAGCCTTGCCCCGCGGTTCCATGCTGGCGGTAATGAGCGCGGCGGAAAACATGGAGCGTTTCGTTGACCACAAAATATCGCTAGCCGCAATCAACGCACCTGGTTTAGTTGTTCTCTCGGGGCCGAGCGATGCGATACAAGGCGTGGAGGCCGCTCTGGCGAAAGAATCGATAGCGGCACGGAAGCTCCACACCTCGCACGCCTTCCACTCGTCGATGATGGATCCCATACTGCCCGCGTTCGAGGAGTTTGTATCTCGGATAAAGCTCGGGAAGCCCACCACCCCCTACGTCGCTACACTGACTGGCGACTGGGCGGATTGGTCGGTTATGCAGCCCGGATACTGGAGTTCTCAGTTGCGATCCACCGTACGTTTCGCCGACGGCGTGCGCTCGCTGACGGGCGCGAACAGTCCGGCCGGCAAGAATCCGGTTTATCTCGAGGTGGGGCCTGGCAGCACGCTAACAACGTTCGTCGCCCAGTTTGCGAAGGACTCCGCTCGAAGTTCGGCCAAACCAGGCGCCACCAGCAACGGAAATGCCCCGCTATGCCTCGTTTCGCTTCCCAGCGCGGATAGTCAGCGACGCGATACGGAAGAGGTGCTCACTGCCCTCGGCCAACTCTGGGCGCACGGCATAGAAGTCGACTGGAATGGTTTCCACCGCACCGAGCGCAGAGTACGAGCGAGTCTTCCGACTTACCCGTTCGAACGCCAGAGCTACTGGATCGGTACAAGACCGGAAGCCGCAGCTGAACCACAAGCCCGCGACACGGCCAATTGGTTTTATAAGGCTGTTTGGCGGGAGACGCCGCTGGCCACCAACAATCAGCCGGATCAGCCCATTCCGCTCAGCGGTCGGAGGGTCATTGTATTCGACGAGCAGTGGGTTCTTGGCAAGATGGTCATCGAGCAACTTAGGGTTCTAGGAGCTCAGCCCATCATAGTAAGGAGAGGCGCTGAATTCCGCTGCATCAGCGATAATGAATACACGCTCGATCCCGGGCAACCGGATGGGTTTCGGCAACTTACTCTGAAGGTCTGCGCAACTGGCACACGACTGGCCGGCGTAATCGATTGCTGGACCGCTAGCCCTCTCGATCCGACTTCTGCCGACACCGATCTTGATGCCGCCGCCATCGTAACCCTGCTGGGTCCGATGCGGCTCGCACACTTCCTGAGCGACCAGCCCACGGTGCGGCCTCTTCCGTTATTGCTGGTGGCTCGCGGCACAACCCGCGTGCTCGGCGATGAGCCCATCGATCCGGCGAGAGCGCTTGGCGTGGGGTCCGCGAGAGTATTGCCGCAAGAGCACCCTGGCCTGCGTGTCGCTCACTTCGACGTGGATGCTGATTCCGCCGTGGCGGAGTTGCTGGTCGCCGAATTCGCGGCCGGGTTGCCTGAGCCGACGGTAGCAATGCGAGGTGGCCGTCGCTTTGTTCAAGCTTTCGAGCCGTTAGTCGTTAAATCCGCAACGGCCCCACAGAATTTGCCCACGCAACCGGTTGTGTTCATTACCGGAGGGTTGGGACATATGGGACTAAGCCTGGCCGAAGGGCTGTTCAGAGACCTGGGTGCGCGGCTTGTCCTGGCGGGTCGATCGGCCTTGCCTGTAGCCAGCCAATGGACCGCCAGGAGCGAAGATCCGGCAACCGCTCCCGAACAACGCATCGTATTGCGAAGACTGGCTGCGATGCGGGCGCAACGTGACGAAGTGCTCGTGCTCAAAGCAGATTTCAACAATGCGCAGGATGTGAAGGCAGCCGTCGACGCTGCCATTGCCCATTTCGGACGAATCGATCTTGTGGTGCATGGCGCGGCCAGAATCGATGCCGCTGCTTTCGCTCCGGTGGCGGAAACTGGTTTGGAAGTCGTGGAGGCGCAGTTCTCGCCAAAACTACGGGGCTTGTTTCATCTGATTAACGCACTGCGCGGAAGGGAGCCGTGTCGATGGGTATTGCATTCATCGATCTCCGCCATTCTGGGTGGCTTGGGGTTGGCCGTGTACGCCGGCGCCAACTCCATGCTCGACGCTCTGGCAGTGAAGGGCGGGCAGCACTGGATCAGCATCGGCTGGGATGCGTGGGACAACGCGGCTGAGGCCCAGAGTGCGAGCATGCCCCTTGCGATCAAGCCTCCGGAAGGAAATGAGGCCTTCCTACGGCTTCTCGGGGCTCCGGTTGGCTCTCGCGTGCTGGTGGTTGTCAACTTCGCGGACCGGCTTAAGGCATGGGTTCGCCACGAGGCTGCTCCTGCGAATGGAACCGCTGTCGATCGCCATCCCCGTCCAAACTTAGCAACGCATTTTGTAGAACCGCGCACGGAGACCGAGCGCCGGCTAGCCGAGATCTGGGGAGCGCAGCTTGGTCTGGAATCGATCGGAATTCACGACCGGTTCTTCGACCTCGGAGGCCACTCACTCCTTGCCGCACAGATCGCATCGGAGATCTGCGACTGCTTTCAGATCGAGATGCCGGTGTTGAAATTGTTCCAGGCGCCCACGATAGCGGAACTCGCGGAACTTGTGGACAGGGCTCGGGAAGGCGACAGAGCGGATGCTGCGCCGGCCGAGCTACCAGTCATTGAAACCGCCAAGCTTACCGCTCCCGATCTCCAGGGGGAAGCGCCCGACGTTGCCGCGAAATTGCACTACCGCGAGTTCTATAACGAAGTGACGCGGCGTCTTGGGCAGGCTGGCGTCGGGAATGCATCCTTTTTCCTCAACTACGGCTACATCAGCTTGGATAATGGCAATGGCGACGAGGCGCACTTCGAAGTGCCGGAACATGTTTTCAATCCGAGTTCCGTGAGGCTAGCCCTCGAGCTAATCGGGAGCATGGAACTGGAAGGACGGCGCGTGTTGGATGTAGGATGTGGCCGCGGCGGGACAGTGGCGCTCCTGGCCGAGCGTTTCGGCGCTCAGGTCAGCGGCGTCGACCTCGCGCCAGAAGCTGTGGCTTTTTGTCGCAGAACTCATCGCGGCGCCGTCGGTTTCGAGATCGGAGACGCCGAGCATCTTCCCTTCGAAGCCTGCGCCTTCGAGGTGCTCACGAATATCGAGTCGTCCCACACCTATCCTAATCTGCGTGCGTTCTTCGCCGAGGTACGGCGGGTGCTGGCGTCTGGCGGCTGGTTTCTCTATACGGATCTGCTGCCCGTTGCGCGCTGGGTAGAAGTGCGGGTGCTTCTGGGGGTTGGTTTTCGGATCGCCTCAGAGCGCGACATAACACCCAATGTTCTTGCTTCCTGCGACAAGGTGGCCGCCACGAGAGCGCAGGCTTTCGGGGGAAAGGATGCAATGATCGACAACTTTCTAGCCGTGCCCGGCTCAGCCGTTCACGAACAGATGCAGTCCAGAGCCTGGGAATATCGGCTTCTGCGCGCCCAGCGATTGTGAAAGCAGTTCAGCCAAGCCCTCAGCAGCAGCAACAGGACTGGCAGCCGGCGTGAAACGCCCCGCAATCGTTGGGCAGGACCGCCACGGCGATCACCAGCGGACGGATTGTGCAACCCTCTGCGCGCAACGTTGCGTAAGCCACCACGCATGAATCAACGGTACCGCGCGTGGGTTCCTGCCTGTCTCCCATAGTGCCGGATAGTTTTTCGCACTCCACCCCTACGGTCACGACGACGGTCTTCTCCCCGCACGGCGGCAGTTTGAATTCGTGTTCTGAAAGTTTGGCGGGCCACCCCAGTTCCTTGCCGCTGTCGGTGGCAAAAGCGCTCAACTGAAGTTTCACCTCCCGTTCCCGTCGCGTGTCGTTCTCGAAGGTGACCGGAATCTGGCGCACCTCGCCGCACCGCGTGTACTCCAGCGCATCGGCGCATCGCACGCAGCACGAACAATGACAATCGTGGCATTCACGGCAATCGTGGCCGCAGCCACAACCACAATTCCCGTGACGATGACTCTCGTGTTCGCGAACGTGGCCGCCCTGATAAGCGCTGGAAGGAGTGCGCCCTTGAATCATGGCGATGTAGGGCTGAGTGATCGAGGCTGTCCCGCTGGCAAGATTCGAGTACGTGGTCTGCATATTGTTCACGTAGTCGGGATAATCCATCATTCGCATTCTTCCCGTATCGTGGCAATAGCCGTAAAACCACGCCGGCCCGCGGCTCTGGGCGGAGCCCGCGTGGGATTCATGATGTCCGTGATGCGAGTGGTGATGATGACGCTCAGCGTGCATATCTGTCTCCTCTTAACAATCCACTGTCAAAATCAAATCCCGGACTCCTCGTCGACCATCAGTTACTTTTCATTGACGCGTACCCGCAGACCGCTGCTAGGGCGGCTTGGCCCCGGCTCTGACCTCGCGTCGTCACAGGGGCGATGCGGCTCTGCCATCTGCGTGCTGTAATACTGCGGCTTCGGGGGACTACTGAGAAACGTCCCGGACTTGCCCGACATGGTGAAGCCGAAGAGTTCCATTCCCATATACGTGAACCCGAAGTGCGTGGAGTACGGTTGTTCGACGTGGATGGGGGGCAGAGGCGCCAGCTTGATCGTTGTGCAGGAATCGACCGCGACCGGCTTCAAATCGATCTTCGAATCGGTGTCAACTTTGACCGGTTTCAGGTCGATAGTCGAATCGGTAGCCACCTTGACCGGCTTCAGTTCGATCTTCGAATCGGTGTCGACCTTGACCGGCTTAAGATCGATCTTCGAATCGGTAGAGACCTCACTATCGGTCAGAATAGCCGTTGAATCGCCGCCAATTGTAATTGGAAGGGACTGGCCGCTCGGAATATTAACATTGATGGTACCGGACATTTATCTTCCTTCTTTCTGGATTTTGCACCGGCGCTTTCTTAGCGTTGATCGGATTTGCGTTTACGCGCAGACCCAACTTTGCCGGCCGTGTAAATATCCAGCCTCAAAGTCGCATTGAAAAGTTCCAGGTTCGCGTGGTACCGGCGGATGGGTTTCAGATCAGGAGGCAACTGGA
This sequence comes from Candidatus Sulfotelmatobacter sp., assembly GCA_049584315.1. GTDB lineage: Bacteria > Acidobacteriota > Terriglobia > Terriglobales > Acidobacteriaceae > Sulfotelmatobacter. The sequence goes on from JBAUXO010000119.1 coordinate 22,556, forward strand.
ACTCGACGTCGCCTGCTCCCTTTTCTCCCGGACGAAGAACCTTTGGTTCCCGGTTGATCAGCAGCGTACCCACCTGAAGATCGGACCATTCCCGCAGGAATCCTTTCACCATCGATTCGGCGGAGGCTTTGTCCGCTTTATGAAGACCGATCAGCATGCTGCTGGTCAGATCCAGCGGTTCGAATAGCGGAACCTCGCATTGTGCGCCGAGGGGCAAAGCGACGTTCCCCTGGTTTTCAACAATCAATTTTCTCGTATAGGAACTGGATGATCCCGCCAAGATCGTGATCTGCTGGGGCTGTATTCGCAGATCCACTACTTCGGTCACGTAAACCGTCGCTGGCAACGTCCTCGAGCCCACCGTAATTTTAATGTCGTAGGGTCCCGGCGGCGTTTTCCCGTCGAGCATAATCCTTCCCGAAATGTTTGCCTGCTCGCCTGGGCCCAGCTTGGCATAAAAAGAAAATTCACGAAGCGGGAGCCCGGTCGCGCCTAAGAGATCGCCAGCGCTGACCGCAACGGATCGAATCTTCTGTTTGTCCGTGCCGGAGTTGACTAAGGGAATCGTGCCAATGAGCGCTCTTGGAGGACCCGAGAAGAAAAGCCGAGCATCTTCTGGACCCGCAAACTGAATCGCGTGCGGCGGTGACAGCGGCGTACTTCCTGTAGCACCCATGATCTGGAGTGCCCCCCGAAATTACCCTCTTGGAGTGGCTGCAATGCTACTGCTCACATGCGTCGTTGTCAATATATGCTCCGGTATATGCTCCGGTAACTGTCGTTAGCACATGATATGTCCGGTTGAATTAGCACATGAAATGTCCGCTTTTCCGGCGGTGGAACATGGCAAGCGCGAGGCGGGGGTTATCACGCTGCAGGCCATCGCACGGGGTCTCGACACGACGATGGCCAATCTGCTTAAAAGGCTTTAGATTCCTCCCGGCTGAGGCAACCGGCCACGAACCCGCTTGCCCCTCGACGGCAGCAACCCGACGCAGCGACAAAAGCTGTCGAAGCGAGGTTCGCATATAGCTGCACAAAGTCCCTCAGTGACGGTCTCTGATGATAAACGTGTGTCACTTGCCAGACGAGACATGGTCTGCACGACAAGCACTGCTAATATGTCCAAGTGACCACTTTGCTTCGTAGATGCAGAACGTTTTCTGCCTCAAACTATGGGTTCGAAAGCCGGTAGAGTACGCAAGCGTGCGAAGGCAGCTTCAAATCCAGCGATTGTGCCGCGCCAAGATCATGATGTTCCCATAGATCTCTAACTTGGTATGCCGTCGCTTGTAAGCCCAAGTCCTTCCAGGCAAAGTGAAGATCCTGAGGGTCAGGAGCAATATTGAAGATCGCCAGGTAATATCCGCTTGCTTTTGTTGTTTTCGACGACCATATGACGGTTTTGTTCGTTTTACTCACCAAGCGGCTGTCAATCGAATTTTGATCGACTGCGATAACCTCAGAGTTTGTGAGCAATGAGGTCGTCCACTCATCGGCGGAAGTCAGATCTCCACCGATCATCAGGGGCGAGTGGAAGATGGACCATAGGGTAAGCAGCGTTCGCTGTTCGTCGCGCGTAAGCTGTGTGTCACGTGCCTTGCCCCAACCCGGAGCGGGCCCGAGGTGGCCCACGGGCAGCATGTCGGCATCTGGCCAATGTCCCGGGGTGGACAAGGATTCCCATTTGGCAACTTGTGCGAACTGGTCTCCTACCCCTTGGGGATATTTCTTCGCATTGTGCCACAGGTCCCAGATGTCATTCGAAATTCGCCACATCTGGGCATACTTCGCCATCTCAGTCGCTTTCTCGATGGGTGCAGGACCGGGCGAAAGACTGAGAACGATGGGGCGACCGGTTTTGTGAAGCGCGGCACTCAACATGCGGATTTCGTCACCCTTGTAGGGTCTGTAACTTATACAGTCGACTTTAATCAGATCCACGCCCCAACCTGCGTAAAGGTGGGCAATGGAGTCGTAATAGGCTTGTCCTCCCGGCTTTTTCTCACTGACTCCATAATTGTCGAAATTCCACGGGCAAGTATCGGAAGTGTCCGCAGCATCGACGGCGTGATAATCCGATCCTGCGATGGGCGAGTTAGCCGCAACCGCTTGCTTCGGGATTCCGCGAAGAATGTGAATGCCGAACTTCAGGCCGAGCGAGTGCACGTAGTCGGCTAGCGGTTTGAAGCCTGCATCATTTGCCGCCGATGGGAACCGGCTCGCAGGCGGTAAGTACCGGCCATACAGATCCATGCTGTACTGAAAAATCTTGGAATTGCCCTCAGCCACCGGGTTGGTCACGAACCATTCCATGTCGATGACAACGTATTGCCATCCCGCCGGCTTCAGATGCTTGGCGAACCAATCGGCATTGGCTCTGAAATCGGCCTCGTTGATGGTAGTTCCGTAGCCATCCCAACTATTCCAGCCCATAGGCGGGGTGATCGCGAGCGTCGGCGGGTCGTTTGCCTCGGCGGATTGAACCAACGCGTTTGAAGTGCTGGCGATTGCCACCACCGCCACAAAAATCAGCGAACCTATCCTCGTGGTGTTGTGCATTAGTCTCCGTTCTTTCTCGCACGAACTGGTCAGAAGCTTAGTACGCGTGATCGGAAGTGTCCGCTTCCGCCTTTATGCCAAAAAATCGTGGCGGGGACTTGACTAAAAGTGCCGGGCGGTGCCCTTATTTTGTTGGGAGCTCTCCCGCATCATACTCTCCAGTTCGGTTAGGCTCAGGTAGCAAGCTAGACCCCACCTGGCCTTCGACAGCGGGGCGGAACTGGCTAAGAGCGCCAGATGTTTGGACGCCCGGCCAGGCATCCTAACAGGCTGCTGAAAAACTAGCGACGGGCGCAATTTTCTTCTACATCTTTCATTGTTTTCATCATTTCTATGTCGGAAAGGTCGATTCTCGGTACTTTTCTAACCCCCAGCGCTATCTTTTTGC
>JBAUXO010000120.1:0-5554 GCA_049584315.1 Candidatus Sulfotelmatobacter sp.
GCAAAAAGATAGCGCTGGGGGTTAGAAAAGTACCGAGAATCGACCTTTCCGACATAGAAATGATGAAAACAATGAAAGATGTAGAAGAAAATTGCGCCCGTCGCTAGTTTTTCAGCAGCCTGCTAGTGCAGGTCTTGGCGACAGGGGTTGGATTTCGCCCGATATGACGCTCTTCTACAAATTTGCTGGCGGGTTCATCCAGAAGCCCCACCAAACGACGGAGATGACGCCATCAAGCTCGTTTATCCGCGAAGCATGCCGAGCGACTTCCCCTCCGCGCTCAATGTCCGACCACATCTATTGTAATTTCTACAGATCGTACAAACCGGAAGACAGGACTGCCGCGACAGCATCACTTACACGAGTCGAGGCAGGAAAGGACGTTTGGAGAGCGTCGGACATGGCGCAGGTAGGGTGGTTGGCTTATGAGGAGTCTAGAAAAGAATGGAATCTGGCTGCCGCCGTTCAAGTCAAACTCTCGAAATGCGAGCCGTGGCCGCCGGGGAAAGATGAAGAGGGAAACCAACAGCAATTCGGCTACTGCACATGGTTCACGCCTGATGATATGCAGGAAATCACGGTCATGCTGCACAAGCCCGGCTTCCTAGCGAAGGGTGCCCGGCAATTCCAGAATGTCCCGGGGCTGGCAACCGATGTGGAGGTCAATCTTTGCCGGGCGGACGCTCCGACGCCTTGACCCCGGCAACGGGCCCTGGCGTCCAAGGCATGAGTCTCTAGCCTAACTGATGTTTCTGCCGACTGCCGTAACATCGCAATTACGCGTTTTGACCCTTGACCGAAAGGTCGGGCCGATTCTCGGTGAGCGTTATCTCCCTTGCGATAGTTGAACGAACCCACTTCGAAGTCAGACCGTACGAAACCCACTACCCTTTCAGAATAGGCCAGAGAGCGCGAACCCACAATGGCAATGGCCTCAGGCCAAAAATGAGTTCTCCCGGTTTTGGCCGAGCGGGTTGCTCATGCTTGCGGTCAGCGTATGGCGATGTGACGGTAAACCCCTCTTGCAGCACCTTGTTAGTGGGGACTCTCACGGTGCAACTGCAATCCCAATGTGAACCATTCAAGACGGCGCGAACATAGAAGTGATCCGACACAGACGTCGGGAGGGAAAAACCTGCCTCGCCGTTCGTGTCGGTTGTCATGCGTAGGTCTGCGCTGATTGGCTTTGAGTGAAGTTTGCGCCGTTCATCTTTGTCTAGTGCGTTCCCATTGAGTCCGGAAACATAGACGGCAATGTTCCCCTCCGGCCTCCCATTTGTGAGATCAACGATACGAATTGTCACCGTCTGGCTGACGCAGGTCGCGCTAACGCAAAACAAGAATACTAGGGCGAGATGCGCAGCGCATCCCTTGCATATCATGTGTTTGATTTTATGCGAGTCTCGGCGATGATTGGCGAAAATCGCCATAACGCGTTTTGACCCAAGATCGGGCCGATTCTCGGTGAGACGCCTGTTAACAACAACGAGGGTTCTGGCACTCCGAGATTTGGTGTCTAATAGAACGTCGAGATGAATAGATCCAACGATTTCGCGATAGCTCGCAGAGTTGTTCTTATTGTATTCGCGGTAACAAGTCTCTGGGGTTGGACCGGCTGTCACACGCGGACGCTTTCACCCTTTGAAAAGTTTAATGCGGAGGCAGCCCGAAACAATCCCGAAGGTCTCAGGGTCGAACTTCGAACGCGGGACGAGAAAGGAACCTATCACCTATACGAGACCATTCCCATTGATCTGATTTTTGCCAGTTCGACGCCTGCCACTTATTCAATTGAGCTTTCAGAAGGTATGAATGCTGCCGGGGGAACGAACCACTTTTTTGTAGAGCCGACGGATACCGTATTCGAAAACAATATTTTCCCTTACGGCATGATTTGCTGCGGCTCAGATCGCCCGTACCTCAGGCACGGCCCCACTGTTCTGCACCGAGATCTCATCAACTTTCTGCGTTTTGAGAAACCGGGTCGGTATCAGGTTTTCTATAGCACTCGCCGAGTCTTTCGGGGGAAGGCTAACCCGAACTCCAAAGACATCTACGAGGAGCATAGTGAATTAACCGCTACCTCGAACCTCCTCAACTTAACGATACTTCCGGACGATCCCGAGTGGGACGCGAAGCGCTTGAGTGAGGTTCTTAGGCAGATGGAAGATCCCAAGGTTCGCGCAGCACACGATCAAGCGATGGCCGCCGTCAACCGGGGATCTGTTTTGGCAGTCGATCTCGCTTCACTGAATGAATTTCCGGAAACAGAATTTGAACGAGCACGCTCCGCCCTACAGGCCCTAGACTCAGAAGAAGCGATCGAGCAGCGGATAATGCTGATTCCAAAACTCGCGCGAGACACCTACACCAACCCCGAGCCAATCGCTTCTACGACCCGACCGGACCGAATGTTCTTGGCGATGCAGAAACGAGCCGAGCAGACAGATTTTGGCATCGACGATAACTATGCCGCTTTGTGGGCTGCAGTGCTGGCGAAGCGCGATCTCCCAGAACTCTTGCGCCCGGCGCGGAACGAAGAAATTCAGAAACAAAGGACGATTCTGTACGCACAAGCTCGGAGCGTTGCGACGAAGCAAATTCTCCAGTTACTGGAAGCATCAGTTTCACGAAAGAATCGAATGGCCCGCGCTATAACCCAGCAGACGATCCAAGATTTGAGGCGTAACAATAGCGATCAGAGACATGTGGCAAAAGCGTTGTCGTCTGAGGATGTACCCAAATAGACCGTTTGACCTAGGCGATGCAATCGAGTGATCAATGCCTGTGGTTGGCGCAAAATCTTAGTACCCTATCGACAAGTGCGCCGGCGTGATGCACTTGGGCCCACCCCAAATGTTCCGCGCCGGCACACTTGTCGATAGGGTACTAAGATTTAACGACAGTCTGCCAATGCTAGGGAACGTGCGGGCTTGTAGTCATGCATCGATCTCTCGCCGCATTCACAACCGCGTCCGGGCGATCGTTGGGAATATCGTGTCCGCTATCCGGCAAAATAATTTGCTTTCCCTTCGTGGAGAGGTGAGCCAAGCGCGCTTGTAGGTCGTCTACCCAAATTCGGTGAAAGTCGTCGAAGTCCTGCTTGCTGAGACCGCTGCTCAGGATTGGATCGGAATTCTGCCCTGCAGTTAATACGATCAAGGGCTTATCTGCGATATGACCCGCAGCACGCGCCTGTTGTGCGCTGGTCTTGATCACCTCCAGTTCACTCGCTCTGGCTCGCAGATACTTCGACTGCAGGATCAAGTAGGAGTCGTCGTCAACGTCCCCTTCCAATCGTAAGGTCAGGCGGGCGACGCCGAGAGATATTACAACAGTCAAGTTGGATGGTGCGATGTTGGAACACCAATGGGGCTCCGAAGTGATGCGAACGCAGACTTACGGTGTAAGCGCCAATTCGGGCTTGTTCAACTGCGAAGTCAACGTGTCCAAGAACCCTTTGCCCGCGCCCATGTTCGTCCAAGCCACCTTGCCATCGCGATCCACGATAACGAGAAAGGGGTATCCGGTTGCACCCCAAGTCCGGCGGCTCGTCTCACCGGCATCGTGCAGATTCCTCCACACTTTTGTGATGAGAAGTAACAGTCACCACGCTCCGCCGCTTCGTCCTCGTCCACAGCCACGATTACAAGACCTTTCTCTGCATACGATTGTGGCAATTGCGTGAGCGTCTTCATCTCTTCGAGACAGGCTCCGCACCATGAAGCCCAGAAATGTACGAGAGCTACTTTGCCCTTGAGGTCGGAGAGGTCGAAGGCAACACCACTCTTGTCTTTGAGCTTCAGCGGGGGTGATGCGCTGCCGATGGTCACCGGCTTTGCTATGGGCTGGCGCGCATCGTCAATCAAGTACGCGTCGGCAGGCGGTGTGAAGGCAAACAGCGCTGGGTCGAGCGCTGTGCCTAGGTCTGATCTGGTGTATGTAATCTCTATCGTTCGTGTTTGCCCGTCCATGTCGTCGTCTGCCGCTACTGGTCCGCTTGTGGCGAGAATCGCTTTTCGCAGCAGACCGGTTTTCGTTTCAATCCAATAGGTGTCGTCCTTCGTCGAGGTGACCCCTTGTCGAAAGGAGATTGAGTGACTTGCGTGGACGACGTAGCACGGAACCTTTGTACAGAGAAACGCAAATTCAAATTATTCACTGGCGCGTCGTCGAAACGCCGCTAGCACGCCGGCTGCGCACAGAAGCATGTCGTCTTGGGCCACGACGCTTGTGATGCTTTTCGAAAACTCGATCGCCCACTGATTGTGGGTCGGTTGAGGAGGAATTCGGAGGTAGTTCCAGGAATTCTTTTCTCGATTCCGTGACCCGACTGGAGCGGGTCGTCCTAGTGATTGGATTGCCGGTCAACGGAAGTTATCTGGCACTGACGGCGGGATTAGTCGTGAGAAGTGATCACGATCCGGTCGTAGTGGCGAACAAAAGACGAATATGCTACTCTTTTGCACGTGGTTCTTCGAACGTGCACAGTTGCGATCAGGGATCTTCGAGACGTTGAGCACTCCATAGAGGTTACGGCAGAGACTCTCTATGAAGCAATCGCAACGGCTCTCGCCGCTTTTCAGCAGGACAATTGGGTAGGAGAGATCGGTCAGGGATTCGCAACGGTAACCGTTCTTGTCCAGCAGCCGCCCGTGAAGCACGAAGTGAAAATGAAGGACTTTGTCTCATGGCTCGGACGCCAAGGACGTTCGCCCGCAGAAGTCATGCTGAAGCAAAAGCTGGAGAAAATATTGGGCAAAGTAAACCACGCGAGGACGTGACCGAAAGGGCTAAGGAAACAAATCAGCAGGAAGAGACCTTCGAGGTCTCACCGACTCGGAGTCTGGTCCGATTTGTGGGAGTTCTTCGGTTGTTGCCCCGATTGCGTAGCGCCCGTTTTCACCGATGAGGGCTGTGTGATGGTCGCACCTGGCGCGAAGGGGTCCTTTCCTTCAAGTACGGACGATGCAACGAAACCAAAGAATATCATCGCGCTCAGCAATCCCCACACGAGGACGACTGGCTTCCAGGGAACCAGAATGTACATGGCTGACCTCCGGGGACGAAGAGCGGCTCGCGATTACCGCTATTATACTGCGAAATCCCCCAGACTTTTCATGAACATCTTGCCAGCGTTTCTTCGCTCAGGAGTTGCAATGCGCGATGAACGGCAACGCCAGAAAAGACGAGTTGCGCCGCGTCCGCAGAAATGTCTTTGTAGAATGGAAAGGAAATGTCTGTGTTGGTTGAGCTGCATAACACCGGAGATGCCACGATCAGGACGGAAGTGCAGGTGATCGTTGAACACGTTCTGGGCGACCGGCCTGGCGAGTGGCGTGTGTCGATTGTTGGATCTCGTGCGAAGGAAGATTGGGAGATGAAGGTCGAAGGTCCCAACGGTTTTGAGCGATCGTACACACTGGTACCTGAGTTATGCACGCTTTTCTGAGTTGAGTAGCAATCAACGCACCGATTTGAACGTTGGGGGGCACCACGGCGGTTATCCCCAGTAAAATCAAGGCTCACGAGACCCGCATAGAATGCCGGTTTT
>JBAUXO010000121.1:0-17785 GCA_049584315.1 Candidatus Sulfotelmatobacter sp.
GTTAATAACTCAGACGGGATAGACTGAGTCGTAATGACGATCGAAATTGAAGCAGGCGCTTCACAAGTCAATTTAGCATGAAACCGTTGGTAGTGCACGCGTTTTTCGGCGGCCAGCCTTGGAACGGCAGGTTATCCACGACTGATGTACATTTGTCGTGGTGGTGGCCGTCCAAGAAGAAACCAAATTCGTTTTCCAAAGAGACACCATCCCTAAGCCTTCGGCTTAGGTCGGTGCAGACCGTTCGGAGAACTGCGAACAATGCTCGCACAAAGTCGAACGGAATTCGAGTTTGTTCAGACTATGTCCGATGCCCATTCGATGGGACTCAGAAATCTTAACTGGCGCTTTAGATTGTCCGCACAGGCCGCAACCTGCCCTGACCTGCTTAACAATTGACCGACTTACGCAATATGCGTAATAATATACGCAATATGCGTAACTCTTCCTTGCTGACTGCGTTGTTCCCACAGGTACGGCAAGGTGTGCTTGCGGCTACCCTCGGCCAGCCAGACAAGTGGTGGTATCTTTCGGAACTCGCCGGGCGTTTGGGCACGAGCCCGTCGAGCCTTCAGCGGGAGCTATCATCTCTGGTGGCGAGCGGAATATTGGTGCATCGTCGGGAAGGCACAAGGGCTTATTTCAAGGCGGAGACCCAGTCCCCGGTGTTCCGAGACCTGCAGCATCTCTTCGAAAAAACTGCAGGACTGGCTCCAATCCTGGAGCAGGTACTAGAACCGTTTGGGAACAAGATTCAGAGTGCTTTTATCTATGGTTCTGTGGCACGAAGCCGGGAACATGCGATGAGTGACGTGGATGTGATGGTCATTGGCAGAGCAGGTCTTGCTGACCTATCTCCAGCGCTCCGCAAGGCGGAGACTCGGCTAGGAAGAGAGGTCAATGTCACGGCCTATTCCCCAGAGGAGTTTCGGGAGAAAATCAAATCGGGCGACCATTTCCTTGCCGCCGTTTTACGAGGACGGAAACAGTTTGTGAAAGGAGGCCAGAGTGACTTGGACGAGCTTGTTGGCGAATAAGGAAGCCCAGAAACACAAAACCTCCAAGAAGGAATTAGACAATATGCGAGCCCTGATCGCCCGCGACCTCGCAGACGCGAGTCTTGCTGGCCTTTCAGCAGATCGGAGATTCGCCACTGCCTACAACGCTGCGCTCCAGGCTGCGAATATGGCCATAGCCTGTGCGGGGTATCGGATCGTGAGCAAGGTCGGACATCACCGGGTGTCGCTAGAGAGTACGAAACTTGTGTTGGGGAAGGCAGTTCATAACTACGCCGACTACTTCGAGACCTGTCGGCGAAAGCGAAATACCATCGACTACACCTTCTCCAACGTCGCGACGGAGACCGAAGCGAAGGAGATCCTTGTCCAAGCCTCTCGGTTTTATGGCGAAGTCGAAGACTGGATCACGAAAACTCACCCTTCTCTGAAAATGTAAAAATTCGACCTCGACCTGAACGACAGCGCCGTCGGGCACCAGTTGTTGGATACGGCGTGACAACCTGGATCAGAGCTTCCAACTTCCAGCTTGCCGACGATCCAGGAGTTGGTCGGTTCGTTCTAACACTAACGCGTTCATGAGGTCCTATCGGTGCGGAGCTCTGGAATCTCATACTTCCCCACCGTGAGACATCTGGGGCATTCGGCATTGATCAGGCATTTAGAATCACGAGCGCGCCTGCTCTGATGGCAAATTGGCTGGGTCGAGGACGGGGGAAATGTATGGACGCACGCCCTACGACTCACATTTATGAGATAGTTTCGATTTGAAATTCTTACCTGACGCGAGGGTAGAACTCATGGTTACGCATCCGAAGACGAGCATCTCGGCTCTATTCGCGCGATATACATTTCTCGGAATCCTAGCGGCGCTACTTGCGCTAGCTGCGCCCGGTAAGGCGAAAGCTCAGGCTCGAAAGATAGAGCTGAGCGACCTTCAGAAAATCGTCGGCGTCTCCAGTCCGGCGATTTCGCCGGATGGAAAATCCATCGTCATCATTGTGTCTCGCGTGAATTTCGACGAGGACCGTTACGAGAGCCAGCTCGTGTTGGTGGACATTGCTACAGGCGCGCAGCGTGTGCTGACCAACGTGCGTCCGGGATTGAACTTGCCGCAGTGGTCGCCCTCGGGCGACCGGCTGGCATTTCTTGCGGAAGCAGGGGACGAAAAGACAGCTACGGCGCAGATCTTTGTGTTGCCTGTAAATGGTGGAGCTCCGAAGCAGATTACCAGCGCGCCTCTGGGTGTCGAACAATTCGCCTGGCGCCCGGACGGCCGCTTCTTGGCCTTCGTCGCGGCGGACGAACCTCCCAACAAGGCCGAGATCGAAAAGCATCACGATTTGTTTGAGGTGGGCGACAACGATTTTCTCGCCACCTCGGCCCCCACTCCTTCGCACATCTGGGTTGTTTCTGCCGCATGGGGCACCGCGAAGCGCCTCACCTCTGGTGTCTGGAGCTTGGCCAAGACCCCGGATGGATTTTTTAATCCGCATCCCCCGCTTTCCTTGGTCGCCGGACGGCAAACAGATCGCCTTCACTCGCCAAGCCGATCCGCACTTCGGCGATTCCGATCAAACCGTCATCGATATCCTGGACGTTGACAACGGCCAAATCCGTCAACTCACGAAGCGTAATTCATTCGAAAGCTTCGGTCTCTTCTCCCCTGACGGATCGAGGATCGCTTACTGGTACCCGCGCGACGGAGATACAAACAATGAGAATGAAATCTTTGTCGCCTCCTCCGCCGGCGGCGAAGGAACTGACCTCACACGCGCGCTCGATCGCAATGTCCAGCGTGCCCTCTGGATGCCTGACGGCAAATCGCTGTTGGTTAGCGCCGACGACGCCACGCGAAGGGCCATCTGGATCCAGCCGGTCGAGGGCAGTGCGAGCGGCAGCGTTGCAAGAAAGCTCGACCTCGGCGACGCCAATGTCTACTGGGATTTCTCGGTAGATGTGGGCAAGGATGGATCGATTGCTTTTACCGGGAGTACTCCGACCCAACCGACCGAGCTCTACTACCTTGCATCACCGGAGTCAAAACCGAAACTGCTTACCAACTTCAACCATGAGATCGCGGCTCTGAACCTGGGTAGCATTAACAGCTTCGAATGGAAAGGACCAGACGGTTTCACAGCGGATGGCACTCTGGTCTACCCTCCGAACTTCTCGCGTGACAGGAAATACCCGTTGGTTGTTGACCTGCACGGTGCCCCGCAGTTTGTTGCTTCCGTCACGGAGTTCGACTTCCTCCTGCAGCTCTTTGCGTCGCACGGCTATGTTGTCTTCGCGCCGAACTATCTCGGCACCGATAACCTCGGCAACCAATACGAGCATGCTGTTTTTGTGAACGAAAATGCCGGAGACGGCCCTGGCCGCGACATCATGGCTGGAATCGCCGCGCTCGAAAAACAGGGCTTCATCGACGAATCGCGCATCGGTGTCTCCGGATGGTCCTGGGGCGGTTTCATGACGACCTGGCTGATAGGTCACTACCACATCTGGAAAGCAGCTGTCGCCGGAGCCGCCGTTACCAGCATGACCGATTGGTACACGCTCACGGATGTCAACGTCACCGAGCGCTTCGAGTTCGGCGGCTCGCCGTGGCAAAAGGAGTACGCGAAAGCGTACGCGGAACAGTCGGCCATCACCTATGCCGCTGCCGTCACGACACCTACGTTGATCCTCCATGATACCGGCGACGCGACTGTGCCCATTACAAGTTCTTACGCGTTTTACCACGCGCTCAAGGACAACGGCGTAACCGTGAAATTCATCGCCTTTCCCATACCCGGACACGAACCCGGCGATCCCGTCCATGATTCGGACAAAGACCGTGTCTGGCTGGAATGGTTCGACAAATACTTGAAGTAGTCCAGCGGCCTCGATGCGCGTTCGTCAGTCCTGTGTTGGTTCGGCGGCAGAATCCGAGAGAATAGGGTGAAGAGCAGACCGCAACATTAATCGTTTTCTCACCAGGCAGAGCGAGAGCTTGGGACCATGACTATGAGACTCAGACTTAGATTCTTGCCGTGGAACACGGTCGCACACGCTCTCTTATTCTTCGCCCTCACCCGACTCACCGCCTATTCGCAGTCCGCGTCCACCCCAGAAACCCACGGTGTTGCACCGACCGATTCAGCAAGGCTCAACCTGACCGCTCACGTGGACTTCCTGGGTGGACTTGCTAGAGAACCGATGATTGTCGAGCACCCCGATGGCACTTTGTTCGTAAGTGGCTATTCGGGAGACCGCGCTTCAGGGCCGCCACAAACTGTTCCGAGATTGTGGAAGAGCACCGACCGCGGCTCTACCTGGAACGCGGTGAATGTCGGAGCAGAAGTGGACGGAGCCATCGGCAATTCCGATGTGGATCTTGCTGTCTCGCGGGATGGCACTCTCTATTTCGTCACTATGGGCTTCGACAACAAGGCATTTGAGGGTAAGCACGTCGCGATCGGTGTGAGTCGGGACTCCGGTAATACCTGGCACTGGACGATGCTCTCGAAGAAGCGATTCGACGACCGCCCATGGGTCGCAGTCGAACCAAACGGAGCCGCGCATGTGATTTGGAACGATGGCAACGGTGTGTATCACACAGTCAGTCGTGATCGAGGCGTCACTTGGAGTCCAGCTCAGTTGATCCACCCACAAGGCGGGTCCGCTCACCTCGCCGTCGGGCCCAAGGGTGAACTCGCGGTTCGGATCACTCCGGCATCAGCATCGGGCAATAAGATTGAGCCTGGCGTGGAACTGGTCGCCGTCAGCACAGATGGCGGCAATACCTGGGAGAAGCACTCCGTTCCGGGCCAGCGCATCTGGGCTTTTACCGAGGGAAGCACCCCGCGTTGGATCGAGCCGCTGGCTTGGGATGCAAAGGGAAATCTCTACCTGCTCTGGACGCAGGTGACTGGCGTCTGGCTCGCGCGTTCCGTTGACCGCGGATCAACGTGGACCACCTGGCCGGTGCAGGAGAGTGAAGGCGACACGCTGATGTATTATCCGTACCTTGTGGCGCGTGGGCCGGGCGAACTGGCGGCGACTTGGTTCTCGGGTTCAGGAGAGAGCTTGCGATGGCAGGCGTGCAAAATCAGAGTTGCAGATTCTGCGACCCCACCACAGATAACAAACTCGGGCCGATTTACACAGGATACCTGGAGGCCGGATGATGCTCCCAGCACGAAGCTGGTGCGAACACCGGCGGGCGAGTATCTGCCTGTCCTATTCCTTAGCGATGGCGGCCTCGCAGTGGTCAGTCCAATCCAAAATCAAGAGACGAACCGCTTCGGCTTTTCCTTTTGGGAGTTTAAGGAACCGTCCCAAGGAGCCGGCAAACAAGGCACGCAAAATCCTGAGGCCTATGCGTTGTACTTGAAGGGTCGTTCCTACTGGGCCAAACGGACTCGCGCGGACCTTGAGACAGCAGTCTCCTATTTCAATCAAGCCATCGCCAAAGACCCCGGCTACGCGATGGCGTACGCAGGGCTGGCTGATTGCTATGCCATGTTGCCTGACTACGGCGCCAGTGTCGAAGACATCCCGAAGGCGAAAGCCGCCGCCTTCAAGGCAATTGAGTTAGACCCTACCTTGTCGCGCCCGCACGTCAATCTGGGCGGCATGAAGATGGCGCACGAATGGGATTTCGCGGGAGGAGAGGCTGAGTTCAAGAAGGCTTTGGAACTCGACCCAAACGACTCACATGCGCACCAGCGATATGCGGACAATCTGGGTCTGCTTGGTGGCAGGGCGCAGGACGCCCTTGCTGACATCAATCGCGCCCACCAGCTTGATCCACTGTCACTCGCCATCAGCGTTGATGTAGGCAATGTTTACACCTACGCCCGGCGCTTCGACGAGGCCATTGTCGTGTGCCAGAAAGTGGCGAGTGAGAACCTGACATTCTCCGGAGCACACGACTGTTTAGCCAATGCGTATTGGGGAAAGAAGATGTACCCGCAAGTGATTGAAGAATGGAAGGCCTATGCCAAGCTTACCGGCGAGCGAAGCGATTCCGATTATGCTGTAGCTCTGGAACAAGGATTCCGTTCGGGAGGCTGGAAGGGCGCTCTTAGCAGAAGCATCGAAACCATGAAAGCTCAAAGCAAGACAGGCAACTCAGCTCCGTACAGTATTGCGGAAGCCTATGCCGACTTGGGCGACAAGGAGCAGTCCTTCCGATGGCTCAACGCCGCGTTTCAAGAACACGATATCGGTCTAATGGGTTTGAATACCGACTTCTTACTCGACTCCATTCGTTCCGACCCGCGGTTTGCCGAGTTAATTCACAAGGTAGGGCTGCCGCAGGTCAGCAAACAAGGCACGCAAAATCCTGAGGCCTATGAGTTGTACTTGAAGGGGCGCTCCTACTGGAGCAAGCGAACCCTCTCGGACCTTGAGACCGCAGTCTTTTATTTCAATCAAGCCATCGCCAAAGACCCCGGCTACGCGTTGTCGTATACCGCGCTGGCGGATACCTACGCCGTAATGCCTGATTATGGCGGCAGCCCCAGCGAAGACGTCCCGAAGGCGAATGCCGCCGCCCACAAGGCGCTGGAGTTGGACGCGACCTTGGGCCGTCCCCATGCTGTTCTAGGCTACATCAAGTTTGTCCACGAATGGGACTTTGCCGGAGGGGAAGCTGAGTTCAAGAAGGCCCTCGTACTCGACCCCAACGACGCCACCGCACACGCGTGGTACGCGGAGAATATCGGCACGATTGGTGGCAGGGAGCAGGAAGCCCTTACCGAAATCAACCGTGCTCACCAGCTCGATCCGCAGTCCGCGGTGATCAGCCGTGACCTCGGAACCAATCTCATTCTTGCACGACAGTACGACGCTGCCATTGCCGTGTGCGAGAAGGTGGCAAATGAGAACCCGACATTCGCCATGGCGCACGAGTGTTTAGGCAACGCGTACTGGGGAAAGAAGAGGTACCCGAAGGTTATTGAAGAATGGACGGCCTATGGCAAGCTTTCGGGCGACCCAAGCAGTTCTGAATCCGCCATTGCCATGGAACAAGGATTTCGTTCAGCGGGCTGGGAAGGCGCTCTCCGCCGGGGAATTGAAACGTCGCTAGCGCAGCGCAAGACCGGCAACTCATCTGCGTACGAGATTGCTGAGCTCTATGCCGACCGGGGCGACAAAGATCAGGCTTTCCAGTGGCTCGACACAGCGTTTCAGGAACACGATCAACTTCTCATTGGCTTGAAAACTGACTTCACATTCGAGCCCCTGCGTTCCGACCCACGGTTTGCCGAGTTGGTGCGGAAGGTGGGGCTGCCGCAGTAGCGAGGTGCCATCCGAGCGTCTTGCTCCGGGTGGAAATCCATGTTCAGTTGGGCAGCAGCCGCCGTGCGCGGACCGGCCACGGACCTGGATTGATCGTGATTCCCACGATTCGGCCACCCGTGTCACGGTCGATATGCAGGCGATCCGCCCGCCGCGTCGCAAGTTCGAATTCGTCTGGTGCGACCAGTGCCAGCGACACCCACTTTCCGGCGGGAATGTAGAGAGTGTCCGGGCCGGTTACTTCAATTTCGAGCCCGGCACCGCTATGCCGGAGTTCTGCGATAGCGCCAGGAGCAAATTCGTAGCGTCCTGTGCAAGCCTCCGCCATCGCGGAGGTCAGAGTCACATAGGTGCGCGGCGCAACGTTGGGAAGATCTGGTGCAGTCGCGAGAACGGCGTCCCATGCCGTTTCAGAGGCCAGCTCGCCGAGATCGGCGTTGCTGAGCGCGGCATTCTTGACTTCGCCGGTGGTTACCGCGAAGAGCGTGTCGCCGTCGTCCTCAGTACCGAAAGACTGGATCGCCCGGGCCATCGAATTGTGCACCTGAACTGCCAACCGCTGCAGAGCCCAAAACGGCAGGGCCTGGTTGGTTACGACGACCGTGATCGTGGTATTCCTGGTCAGCCCGGTATGCTTCCCGACGCTCGCGTCGGCGCGTTTCGTTGCGCTGAGATTGGCCAGATGTTTGGCGATACGCTCAGAAATTGCGCCACAGTCGCCGGCCAGCGGATTCGCGCAGCGCAAGACCTGGCCGTTGCGATCGACGATGGAGCCTGACGCGTTCACGACGGTGACGACCAGCACCTTGGTCTCGCCCGACCGACGGAACGCGGCGCCCTGACCGGAGTGTTGCCAATCGTCGAAGTAGTCGCCTTGCATCGCGAAGCGACCAGCCCCACGCGCGCCCAGCGGCACCCAGCCGGTGCGCACTGCATCGAGGGCGGCCCTAGCAAGCCTCTCGTCCGGCGTCACCGCGTTGTAGCGCCGGTCGCCGAGATCGAAAATGATGGCGCCGGGGACCACAGGAGGGCTGTTTGCCGGATTGGCGATCCGCTCCATGAGCGTGTTTGCGACTCCTGTTGCGACTGAGAGGCCAAGTGATGAGCCGCCCGCGAGCGTGATAGCACTGACCCACGGATCCTCGTAAGCAAGCCGCAGTGTATCCGTGTTGATAGTCCCTGGTGCACCGCCACGCACGTCTACTGCCACATTCACCAGTTTGCTGAACAGCAACACCGTCGCACCGGTAGGGCCCTCTTCATACTGGGCTACCCCGATCTTCACCGCCGGGAAATCGAAGCTCAGGGCCGGGCCGTCGAAAGATACGTGCGGCACCGGTGGAGGCTGTGCTGGCTGTTGCGCTCCTCCAGGATCGGTGGGCGTTGGGGTTGGCATCGACTCCGCGTTGCCAGCTAACGGCGATGCGAGTACCGCGGTGAGAAGAGCAACTATCATCCGCATGAATCAGGTCCTAACCAATCCATTGTGGAATGCGGAGCAATGATACACAAAAGACTTAGACGCCCGCGCACTGCATTGGCTCACCAGATGTGCAACGCGGTCAGCCGGAGCGAGGTAGAGCTTCTCTCCGGGCTTCACATCAAATGCCGCGTACCATGCGTCGAGGTTGCGCACCGTGGCCGGCCGGAACTGGTCGGGGGAGTGGTCGTCGGTCATCACTTGCTCTCGGAGAAAAGCTTCACTCGACTTTTATATCCAGTACTGTGCGAGGCCAAGGAAGAACTGCTGGTCACCCGTGAACCCGTTCTGGACAGGAGCGGCCTTGCCCGCGAGGGAGGCGCGGTACGCATCGTAGGCGGCGGCGAGGCCGGCGAGGTCAGCGATGTTCTCATTAAGCGTCTGCTTGCCATTCACGGCAAGGTCGGGAAAAGGTTTGTAAGTGTCGTACTGCGCGGCGAGTCTGGCGGTGGCCGCCTTGAAATGCTCCAGGTCAGCGGGTTTCCACCAATTGCGCACACGACCGGTGGAATCGAATGTACTGCCTGTGGTGTCAAAGGTGTGGCTGATCTCGTGCCCGATGACACCACCGATGGCGCCGTAATTCACCGCGGCGGGAGCTTGCGGGTCTAAGTATGGCGGTTGGAGAATGGCGGCGGGAAAGTTGAGCGCGTTTTGCAGGGGCAATTCGTCGGCATCGATGGCCTGCGGATACAAGCACCACTCTCTGCGATCGACGGAATGGCCGAGACGGGCGACTAAGCGGTGGTAATCAAACAGGCCGCCGCGCCAGAGGTTGCCGAAGATGTCATCCGCCTTGACTTCGTACGAAGAGTAATCGCGCCAGGTCTCCGGGTAACCGATTCCTACGTAGAGAGTGGTGAGCTTGGCTTGGGCTCCGGCCTTAGTCACAGGATCCATCCACGAGAGAGCATCGATGCGGCGCCGGAAAGCGGCGATGATGTTCGCAACCATGGCTTCCATCTGGGCCTTGGTTTCGGGTGGGAAGTAGCGCTGGGCGTACATTTGCCCGACAGCGTCGCCGAGCACGCCGCGGCCTGCAAGCATTCTGTTTCCAGTTTCGTCCATCAAGCTGCTAACCATTGCGACGCCGCCCTGCCAGCGCGGGCGCCGCCCCGTTTTGCCGGAGAGGGTCTTGCCGAAGAAGGCGAAGCGCTCGTCGGCGAAGGCTTTGGGCAATACGTCGGCGTAATCCTCAATCAAGTGGAAGGCCAGCCAATCTCTCCATGTGTCGAGTTCCGTGGAAGCAACGAGAGCAGACTCTCCGGTGAAGGCAGCGGGCTGCCACACGATGAAGCTGGCCTGGCTACTGAGACCAGCGCCGCGAAAGTACTCTGCCCAGTTGAGGCCGGGGGCGTTTGCGGCGAAGTCAGCTTGCTTCGAGGTGTTGTTCGACTTGTGGATGTCGTTCAGATCCGCCAAGGGGATATGTTTTTCGGCGATGGCGTGCTCCAGTTCGATAATGCGCTGGGCGCGGACATCCGTGCCGGCAAAGCCGGCCAGCCTGAGCATGGCTGAAACGTGCGTCTGATATTTGCTGCGGATTTCGCGTATGCTGTCGCTCCCGGAAAGGTAGTATTCGCGGTCGGGCATTTCCAGGCCGCCTTGCAGCAGGTAGGCGGCCCAACGCTCTGGGTCGTTGAAGCCGGGGGCTACCCACAGCCCGAAAGGTTGGCAGTATGAAAGTTGTCGAGGTTCAGGGCATCGACATCCGCTCGCAGGCTTTCACCCAAGGCCCGGGCTAGCTCATGCTTATCGTGAATGGCAGCGATGGCGTCAAGCTGTGGGCGGAGTGGAGCAAGGCCTTTGGCTTCGATGGCGGCCTCGTCCATGTAGGAGTGGTAGAGGTCGGCAATTTTGCGGGTATTGGAACCAGCAGGCGCATTGGTCTTGGCTGCTCCTTCGATCAGGCCAGCGATACGCTTGCGGATCAAGTCGGTCGAGCCATCGAAGTCGAGGCCGTTTGGAGTAATGTACCTGCGATCAGGCGGAATTTCGGTGCGCTTGATCCAGCCTCCGTTCGCGTAGTTGTAAAAATCGTCACCGGGCTTGACCGAGCGGTCCATGTTGGCGACGACAATGCCGTGGGCCTCTGGCGCCGGCGCGTCCTGCGAATAGGTGGAAGCGGGGCGAGGGCGAGTCACAATAGTGGCGATAGATTTTCCATCTGGCGAAATCGCCAGGCTGGAGACGGAGACGGTTTTCTGCAAGTCTCCCAGCTCAAATTTCCGCGCCTGAGCTTGTGCATGCCCCTGCGCGGCGACGGTAAGGATCGCAGTCAAAATCCCAAGAAGCGCAGTTCGGGAGAATGGGGCCGAATCTCTCACAGCGTCAGGTATGAATTTCAACTCAAAGCATCTTTCAGTCATTCAGACCCTTTATCGGGGCATCCGCACGACCGCCCCGTTCTTCATGACGAAGTCGACTTTTCGCAAGGCTTCGGTGTCGTCCAGGGGACTGGACGGCATCGCTATGATGTCAGCGAACAAGCCCGCTGCGATGGCCCCGCGGTCCTTTTGAAGTCGAAGCAACTCGGCGGCATTTGTCGTCATGCATTTCAGGACCTCCGCGTTCGGCACACCGGCTGCGCGCCAGACAGCCAAGTAATCCCAGGTCATCTCGGCGCGATTTTCATTCTTGTACCCCGTCACGATGTCGGTAGAGAAGACGAGCTTGACGCCGATCCTGTAGGCGCGGCGCAGCCGGTCGGTAATACGTTCACCATCTTCTTTCCAATCTTCCTCGCCACCCGCTTCAGAATGGCTGGAGGGAAAATCGGTACTCGCGAGGAAAATTCCCTTTTCTTTCATCTTCCGCAACTGGTCGTCCGTCAATAGGAACCCGTGCTCAAGGGAATCAACACCTGCTGCAATCACATTGTCGGCGGCCTCGCCGCCGTAGACATGCACGGCCACAGGGCGTCCCGCGTGGTGCGCCTCATCCACGGCAGCGCGAATTTCTTCCACCGAATAGTGGTAGTCGCTATTGTCCGCGACGAGCTTGATTAAATCGGCGCCATAGAAAATATTCTTGCGGACGGCTTTTCGGATCTCTTCCGGGCTATCCGCGTCGTAGTACTCGAAGCTCCATAGCGGGCCAACCTCTGGCGGCACCGCTTCGCTTTGGCCTCCAAACGGCGCGATGATCTTGCCGGCAGTCTGAACGGTGGGGCCTATGAACCAGCCCGCATCGATGGCCTTGCGAAGATCGACGGCGGCAAAATTCGCATCGTTACCAACGTCGCGGATCGTGGTGACGGCATTCAGGAGAATCTGGACAGTATGAAGCCCTCTTAGTGCGCGCAGACCGGTTGGCTCGGCGGAGTAGGCGTACTCCAGATCCTTAAAGTGCGGGGCGCTCCAGGTGACGTGGGTGTGCGCATCCATGACACCCGGCATAACCCATTCGTGCGGCAGATCGATGATCTGGCTATCCTTGGGGATGACTACGTTTGCGCCAACCTCGGCTATCTTTTGGTCCTTCACCAGGATGATCTGGTTCTTCGCGACGCTGCCGTCGCCGGGATTAATCAGGTTTCCGGCGCGAATGGCAATGGTCTGCGCAGAGACAGGCAGTGTCAGGAGCGAGAACAGCACAAGCAACAATTCACGCATTTTCATTGCCCTCACTTTTTATCTTTTCATGGCCTCTAGCGTCACTTCCTTCGTGATCTTCGCCCGTCCACGCATCACAGTAACGGTTACCTTTTCGCCCTCGGAATAGACATGTGTCAGTCTGGCATAGTCGATGTAGTTGTCGATCTTCCTTCCGCCGTATTCGATCAACATATCGCCGGATTTGAATCCTGCCTTACCCGCGGGGTCATCCTCAGAAACTTTGACTAACTTTATCCCACCATGTGCTGCCTGGTAGTCCGGCTCGATACCAAAATCGGCGGGAAGTTGGGAGGTATGACCGAAGGCGATTTTCCACCCCTCTGCGGTTCTCACCAGAACGTGACTCTCCACGAAGGTCGCATGCCACTCCCCTCCAATCATGGCCCGGCCCACCGGATTATCGGCTGTCCAGATGCTATGCAACGTGATCGTCACCCAGGCGACATCGCCCCGTACTTCCGCCACTGCGTCCTGAGGGTGATAGTCGATGCGGATGCCAGCGTCCTTCATTGATTGATAGCTTTGCCGCAGACCGGGTTCCATCGAGAGCGGGTAGGACTCCTCGATCCCACGTGCGTCCGGTGTGTGAAGCGAATCCAACTTGACGAAATCATAGTCCTGGCACGCTTTTTCGTGCGCCAGAACAACATCGATGACCGCCTTCTTGTCATCGTCTTCTGATGCCATGCAGGTACTGCAAGCAACCAGCACAATAGAGGTCACTATCGTTGCCGTGAAAAGGATTTTGACTCGTCGTTGCATATGGATCTTCTCCAAATAGGCAAAGTGAAATTCACAGCACAACGTAAGGGATGCATTCCAAACAGGCTCCGCTTGCTTGTGTTGAGTTGCCTCGCTAAGTACGCCATCCTAGCTTGTGGTCAGAAACACGTCAAAGGATAGGACCGCGTCGTGAGTTATTAGTCCCTCACATTTATTGACTTTCCCTTCTAGGCGGCCCTAGGATTTCACCCTTGGTCTTTGCGAATTGGAGAAGCGATATGAAAGGGTTGGTCCTTCGATCCATCGTTCTGGTCGTGTGCGGCGTCACGGTGGCCTCTCTGTTCTTGCTTGCAGCAGCAACCTTGCTCGCGGCCGGACAAGCAACCTCATCCACTTCTGCCGTGACCGGGACAACGAAAAACTGGCCGAAAGGAACACCTGCGAGTGTTGAAGGAATTCCAAGGGAATTTTGCCGACAACCCAGACTGATACAACGAATTCTGTTCGATGAGTCCGTCGCTCGGAATGGAACAGTTTGAGGGCTCCGGCCTCGGCGGTTGGAATATACAATCAATGTCAGTCACGAAGCGAAGAAATGACCAACAGGATTATGCCGCTATCGGTCGGCGATACGCTCGGACCCTACGAAATTCTCTCGCAGATCGGCGCCGGCGGGATGGGTGTCGTCTATAAGGCTCGCGACACCCGCCTCGACCGGATGGTCGCTCTCAAGGTTTCCACCGAGCAGTACTCGGAACGATTTGGACGGGAAGCCCGCGCCATCGCGGGTCTCAACCACCCGAACATCTGTCAGATCTACGACGTCGGTCCCGATTTCATTGTTCTGGAATTCGTGAATGGGCATCCGCTGCTGTCTCCGGCCGAACCTGGTCCCCTACCTCTGAAGCGCGCCCTGGAATACGCCGGGCAGATCTGCGACGCGCTGGAAGCGGCGCATCAGAGAGGAACAGTGCACCGGGATCTGAAGCCCGCCAACATCCTGGTGACCAAGGCCGGCGTAAAGCTCTTGGATTTCGGGTTGGCGAAAGTCGTGGCACAAGCGTCGACCGAGGGAGGTTTCCGCCAGGAAGACGACACTGAAACGGTCACGCTCACCCAGGAAAACACCGTCTTAGGGACGGTTCATTACATGTCGCCAGAGCAGGCCCAGGGCAAGAGCGTGGACGCGCGCTCGGACATTTTCTCCTTTGGCGTGGTCTTGTACGAGATGCTCAGCGCGCGGAAAGCATTCGGCGGCGAAAACACGATTTCGATCCTAGCGGCGATCCTGCACATGGATCCACCGCCGCTGACGGAGGCGCCGTCGGAGGTTGCGCGAGTGGTCGCGGGTTGCCTCGCTAAGCAGCCGGCGCAGCGGTTCCAGAGCATCGCGGAGGTAAAACAGGCGCTGAAACAAGCCGCGGCGGCTCCCGTTTTGAACCCACCTTCGATCGCGGTGCTCCCGTTTTCCAATCTCAGCGGCGACAAGGAAAATGAATACTTCAGCGACGGCTTGGCCGAGGACATCCTCAATGCGCTGGTCAAGGTGCCGGGTCTGCTAGTGACGGCGCGCACCTCGACGCTGGCGTTCGCTGGAAAGGGACAGGACATCCGCAGCATCGCGCAGGGGCTGAACGTGGAATATATCTTGGAAGGTGGCGTGCGCAAACTAGAGAATCGCCTCCGTGTGACCGCCCAATTGATCAAGGCGTCGGACGGATACCACCTCTGGTCGGAGCGCTACGACCGCGAGATGACCGACGTGTTCGCGATTCAGGATGAAATCTCGCAGGCCATCGTCGAAACCCTGAAACTCAAGCTGAGCGGCCAGCCGCTGCTGAGCCGGCCCACCGCGGATCTGGAGGCTTACAATCTCTACCTGCGGGGACGGCATCTATCGGCCCGGCTCAACCCTGAGAGCGTTCGGGTCGCCCGGGAGTACTTCGAGCGGGCGCTCGCACGCGACTCCAAGTACGCACTCGCATACGCTGGGGTGGGATACTTGCTGTTCATCGAAGCCGTGTGGGGCCTGGCTGCTCCCTGCGGCATTTTGCCGGACGCGAAACGGGCTTTGGAGAAAGCTCTGGAGCTGGATGGGAGTCTCCCGGTTGCGCATGCCTACCTGGGCAGCGTGGTGGGATACTACGACTACGATTGGACAGGAGCCGAGCGTGAGATGAAGCGGGCTTTGGAGCTTGGCCCGGGCGTCGCCGAAGTCCATTTCTGTTACGCAATGCACTTCCTCCAACCTCTGGGACGTTTGAAGGAAGCGGAAGTCGAGTTCAACCGCGCCGCGGAGCTCGACCCGCTCTATCATTTGGCGGTGATCGGCCTGGCGGAAAATGCGTATCGCAGGGGTGATCCGGATGCGGCGATCACCCTAGCAACGAAGGCGCTGGAGTTGGACGCGACCTACTATTTTTCGCACTGGATGCTCGGGCTGGCTTATTTTCTCAAAGGCAAGCTCGAGGAGGCGGTGAATGCAGTCGAGCGAGCAGCGGGGTTTTCGGAGCGAAACCCGTGGGTGCTGGCTTCGCTGCGCAATCTTTATTCGCGGGCCGGCCGGGGCGCAGAGGCGACAGCTGTCTTGAAGGAAATAGAACAGCGCGCGCAATCGGGGTACGTGGCTCCCGGCGTATTCGGAATCATGTGCCTAGGCCTGGGACAGGTGGAACAGGCGCTGGACTGGTATGAGAAAGCCATCCAGGACCGCGATGCCATCGCGCTGTATCTTTCCACAGAGCCCAAACTAGGCCGTCTTCGGTCTCATCCTCGTTTCCAGGCCCTGCGCCGCAAAATGCTTCTGCCAGATTGAACCTCAGCTCTTACAGGTTGGGATCGAGCCGGTTCATTCTACCTGCTCGGCTTGCTTTCGACCCTGCCGAGGACTATTGATCTCGATTCAATTTTGCACTGGTCTACGCTGCGTTGGAGCGTGGGTCCCGGATTACAGGCAACTCTCACCTTACAGTAACGGCACTTCTCTGATCATTGATCGGTGGCACGGAGGCCACCGGTCATGAAGCTGAAGTCAAGTTCCAGAAGAAAACGCAACAGTACCAAGTCCATCCTGCGCCTGCCCGACCTCGAACACGCCAAGGCCGCGGTATTGAACAGCCTCAACTCTGCAGACGCAAAGCGGGGTTATCGTCACGCCATCGATGAGTTCGTTGACTGGTATTGTTCGGAACCTCGCTTGGCCTTCAACAGGATCGTGGTCTTGCGGTATCGCTCTCATCTCGAATCCCGTCAACTCGCCCCCGGCACCATCAATCTGCGTCTTGGCGCCGTGCGCCGGCTCGCCTACGAAGCCGCCGACTGCGGTCTTCTCAGCGCCGATTTGGCGGCCGGTATTCGTCGCGTCAAAGGGGTGAAGAAGCTGGGCATCCGCTTGGGGAACTGGTTGACGGCAGAGCAGAGCAATGCGCTTTGGCAAGCACCCGATCGTCAGCGACTGAAAGGAAAACGTGACCGGGCCTTGCTCGCATTGCTCCTCGCCTGTGGGTTGAGGAGGCATGAAGCTGTGGCTTTGACATTGGATCATCTCCAGCAGCGCGAAGAGCATTGGGCCATTGTTGATCTCGTTGGCAAGGGAGGTCACATCCGAACGGTTCCAGTTCCCGATTGGGTGAGAACCGAACTGGACGCTTGGCTCGCCGCAGCCGCAATTGATCGAGGAAGACTGTTCCGCAGGGTCAACAAGGTGGGAAGGACATGGGGAGATGGGATGACGGTAAAGGCGGTTTGGCACATCGTGAAGGAATCCGCCAGAAGTATCGGAGTAGCGAAGTTGGCGCCGCACGATCTGCGACGGACCTGCGCTCGGCTCTGCCACGCTTCGGGAGGCGAGTTGGAGCAGATCCAATTTCTTTTAGGGCACGTTTCGGTACAGACGACCGAACGCTACCTTGGCTGCAAGCAGCGGATTCGATCAGCCGTTAATGATCGTATTGGCATAGAACCGAATCCCTGAGCTGGGGCGGATGGTTCTGGAAGGTTAGCCGACCAACCGTCCAGAATCGTTGCATCCAGTGCAACGTGCTGCACAAGTCTATAATTGCGCGCACGGATGGCTCTTACTCCTGGGACAAAACTCGGGCCGTACGAAATCGTATCGGCAGTCGGAGCGGGCGGCATGGGCGAGGTGTATCGGGCGCGCGACGCGCGGCTCAACCGTGACGTTGCGATTAAGGTTTTGCCTGCTGCTTTCGCCCGCGATCCCGAGCGATTGCGGCGCTTCCAACAGGAGGCGCAGGCCATCGCCGCGCTGAATCATCCCAACATCCTCGCCATTCACGATTTTGGCGAGCATGAGGGCTCGCCTTACCTGGTGACGGAGTTTCTTGAAGGGGAGACTCTGCGCGACCGGCTGGGCGCTATGCCGCCGCGCAAAGCGATTGAAACTGCCGAGCAGATCGCGCGCGGTCTTGCCGCGGCACATGACAAGGGAATCGTCCACCGCGATCTGAAGCCGGAAAACATTTTCATCACTCGCGATGGGCGCGTGAAGATTCTTGACTTCGGTCTGGCGAAGCTCGCCCGTCCCGAGTCGACAGCCGACGCTGCGACCCTGGCTTCGCAAACTGAGCCCGGCGTGATGCTGGGTACCGTTGGTTACATGTCGCCCGAGCAGGTGAAGGCACAAAACGCGGATCAGC
>JBAUXO010000122.1:0-3839 GCA_049584315.1 Candidatus Sulfotelmatobacter sp.
CTGCGGGTGGACTATCGAGCGGGGAATTGATCGACAACCCGAACACGGACACACCCCCTATCGGTCGGACTGCACGGACCACTTCAGGACTCCCCAGGACTGAACGATCGATTTTCCGGACACTACGCCGTCGCGCCATAATAGAGTTCCCCAGTCGAACCGGGAATTCGGCGCACCGGAGTGTGTGGTCCGTCGCGGTCTTGCGAGCGAAAAGTGAGGACATGAATGCAGGTGCTACCGTTTCCCTTTCGTCGCTGCCGGTTCGTACGCCGCCTGAAATTCCCGCATTGCAGGAATACGCGCAGATCTCTTCGGGCGCCGAGTCTTTGTTTCCGCTCCTGATGTCGGAAGATGTGTTTTCCGAAGTTCATCCATAAATTCTGCCCGCAGTTCAGGCCCACCTTCTTCCAGGGCGCGAGCCCGACCGTGCAACATAGAGGCGGGCAAATACTCGTGTCCCCATGCAGCCATTTCCAACAGAAGAGGAACCAGTGCTATGCCTTTCTCCGTAAGGCTATAAATCGCTTTCTGTTTATGGGTCGGGTCATCGGACCTGGTAATGATCCCTTGCTGGACAAGCCTTCGAAGTCGGTCGGCCAGGATATTCGATGCGATGCCTTCCATAGATTTGGTCAGGAGTTCGCGGAAATGCCTTCGATTAACGAACATGATGTCGCGGATGACGAGCAAAGTCCATTGATCGCCGAGCATTTCGACCGTTTGGTTGATGACGCATTCAGACCTGTAATTCGTGCGCACGCTGCCCCCAATTCGAATGGACACACCTGCACTGATTCTACGACAACGTACAAGCAGTTGCATTAAATAACCAGTTGCAACAAATAACCAGTTGTGTTATACCACTTCTCAGTAATTCAGGGGGACACCTAAATATGCCCCAATGCTCTCGTTCCAATTATCGTGACGCAGTGAAAGCCAGCCCCATAGGCTCCTTCCGCGCGCGGGCATGGAAGACATGCTTGATTCAGGTCCATGCCAAAAAATGCTTTCTGGAACCTGCTGAACAGAATCCGATAGCGGCATCGAATGAGGCCGCCAGTGTCTCAGGCAGCGGGAAAAGGGCAGACCAATGAGTTGCACCTCGTGGGCAACTCGGAACCTCGGGACCGAAACTTCACAGGAGACAAAGAGGAGATATGAACATGTTTAGGCAGCTGCGTAAGCTCTGGATACCGTGCGCTACGACGTTTGTTCTGGCTTGCTTTGGCAATGCATTCGCTCAGGTGAGCTACAGAGTTACCGATTTGGGCGCTCCGAGGAATGACAATTTTTCGATGATCATGTCCGTTAATGATCAAGGCTGGTCGGAGATCATGGCTGGGAACTTTGCACCGGGGCAGTCGGATTTCGTGCCCGCGACACCTCTAAACGGACGCGTACTGATAAACGTCGACGGATTCAACCTCGACCTCGGCACGCTCGGAGGACCGAACAGTTGGATGAACTTTGGCGAGATCAACGACTTCGGGCAGGTAGTAGGAGATTCCGAAACGGCCGTCCCAGACCCGAACGGCGAAGACATTTGCGGATTCGGCACCCACCTTACGTGCCGCCCGTTTCTTTGGCAATTCTTCCACATGAGCGCTCTCCCGACGCTCGGCGGAAATAACGGACAGGCGAGCGCGGTCAATAACAGTGGACAAATCGTAGGAATGGCAGAAAACGGTGCCGTGGACTCCTCATGCCCGCCTGACACCACTAATAATCGGATTCAGCTGCCGGTGTTGTGGGAACACGGCAAGGCCCAGGCTCTTCCTACGGTGGATGGTGATCCAGACGGGTTCGCATTTTGGATCAACGATCATGGCCAGGCCGTAGGCTTCTCGGGAAACTGCACCCAAGTGCTTCACGCTATATCGTGGGAAAACGGCATTGCCTCCTCGCTTCCTGACCTCGGAAATGGCGGCCAGGCTTGGGGCATCGCCAACCAGGGCCAAATTGTTGGAACAGTCGGCAGCGCTAACGGGAAAACCCAAACTGGCGCGGTTTGGCAGAATGGCACACTCACAGCAGTCCTCGACCACCTGCTGCCAGGAGATATTGGGGGTATAGCCTTCGGCAACAACAGCAAGGGCCAGGTAGTGGGGGCCAACTGGGACTCCAAGTTCGACTGGTCCCATGCCTTCATCTGGCAGAACGGCGTGATGACCGACCTCAACACGCTGTTTCCTGGCAGTTCCAACCTGTACGCGACCTTCGCCGCCAAGATCAACGAGCGCGGACAAATCGGAGGCATGGCAATCGTACTCAGTGGGCCGGATGCCGGCGACATCCACGCCTTTCTGGCAACCCCTGTCAACGAAAGCATAGGCAGGTCGGTTGCGTATGTCGAACCTACGCGCCCGAGATCCAATTTGCCCGCGAATGCCAGCGGACGGCTCTTACAGCTCCTTCGCCGCGGCGTCGCCTGTCACTAATGACATCGATTAGCCGAGCTTGCCCGCGAATGGTAGGAAACCGCTTTTGCAGAGATCCGGACAATGCCGATTAGGGCGATAACGGGCACTTTCGAAACCTCCGTACCACAAATTCCGGCCTTGCGCCGCGCGAAGCCGCAAGGCCGGAGGTCGTGGCGTGCGGTATGGGGCACGCCAATATCGACGTGACCCAGAATGTTCACGGACGTGAACGGTGGGGAGATCGAGTGAATGCGGTCGGAAAACGAACGCAATTGACCCGCGAGAAACAAGAGGAGAGCGGCAATGACGAAGCTGTTGTTTGCGATCGTTGCTATAGCAACGATTTCCGCAAGAGTAAAGATGTACCGAAGATTGATTGTATTGGTTTCCTTAGCCGCTACATTGATGCTTGTTTTTTCATCGCCGCGGCGGATGCGGGGGCAAGACAGCAAAAACTCCTATCCCACCATGGCCCCGCTTGAGCAATACCTGATGGATCGCGACGCCGAAATTGCCTTGGCGCGTAGCGCCGGCCCTGCTTCCATCTCGCGCGGCGCCAAGATCCTCGTGCTCGGCCGGCATGGCTACGAAACCGCTGTGGAAGGCAACAACGGTTTCGTATGTATGGCGGATCGCGGATGGATGCTGCCATTCGATAAGCCAGACTTTTGGAACCCAAAGGTGCGGTTGCCGCTCTGTATGAATTCGCCCGGGGCGCGGTTCCACCTGCCGCTCGCATTCAAGACGGTGGAGTGGGCGCAGGCCGGGATGACCAAAGACCAAATGTCGGCCCATCTCAAGACCGCTTACGACAACAAGGAACTGCCGCTGCCTGAAAATGGTTCCATGTGCTTCATGATGTCGAAGCAGCAGTACTTTGACGATAAAGAAGGAAACGGCGAAGACTCCCATTTGATGTTTTGGTTTCCCCAGAGAGAGCACGCGGATTGGGGCGCCGAAGCCGATGATTCTCCGGTGAACGTACACCAATTTTCTCCACAGCCCATCACCGAGTTTACGATTTCGACCTCGAAATGGTCGGACGGAAGTCCGGTGTCGGCCAATTGAGTCAGTACTATGCGCCGCGGTGGATGTAATCGCCGGTCCTGCTCGTTTGCGCGGGTTGAAGCTGGCTGTGCTCTATCTAAATAAACGATGAAGTTCGCCCGTGGAATCGGCTACGGTAACGCTGTGGACTGGTGCCAACAGGCTGATGCACGCATTGAGCGACCTGTCGGGTGGTCCATGATTAGTCCTCGAAAACGCGCAAGCATCGAGGATTTTGTCTCCAGCCTAGCAGGCTGCTGAAAAACTAGCGACGGGCGCAATTTTCTTCTACATCTTTCATTGTTTTCATCATTTCTATGTCGGAAAGGTCGATTCTCGGTACTTTTCTAACCCCCAGCGCTATCTTTTTGC
>JBAUXO010000123.1:0-8814 GCA_049584315.1 Candidatus Sulfotelmatobacter sp.
CGGCTCTCCGGAAGCCGAATCTCAATACCTTGTACGAAATCGGTCATAGAATCACGAAGCTCGACTCGCAACTCGGCGCGGCTGGTCGTGCCGAAAATTAGCTACTTACACCCCGGGCTGCTAGGAGGGGGGCGGACAGAAAGGGCGAAGGCTATCAGGCGTTGCTTGGACGCTACTGGCTGCGGCCGGAAAGGGACCACGCAACGAAATACCGGCTTGGGCGTGGGAGAGGCAGCTGTTGGTGATGCCGAATGCGCCGCGACGCAAACCTGACAAGTGGTGGAGTCATCCTGATCCGAATGGTGGTGCAGGGCGAACGCCAGCGCCGACGACAACGTCAGCAGCAGAGAAAGCCATGCTACCCATTTCGAGACCGATCGCATTCCCACTTACCCCACAGTGCGTTTCTTGAATCTACAACGAAAGATGAACCGAATGCAACGAAGCAGTATCCAGCGAAGCAAATCGCTGAACCAGCCATGGATTACATGGCCCTGGGTTCGCAGCGGGCCGGAATTCTGCGCCTGTATTTACGTCCGCGGCCAAGTTGGCCATAGCCGGTTGCACTCTAGGGTTGCTGGGTGCCGCGGCCTTTGATAGCAAGCGTTCAAGTCGAGCGGGTGTCCGACTTTGTTCGCGAAGATCGGGCCACCCGCGGGATTGCCACATCTTCCGATGGGCATCTAGCCCCTGCGCGTGTTGTGGAATGACCGGCACTAGGGCCTTCGGTTTTACAGTTTTGGGATCACCGACTATGCTACGCCACACGGATCATCTGACCTTCTGCCAGCCGAGCAATTCCTCATCCCGAGCGGGCTCAAAGGAATGCCTCGAACTCTATGAGGTCGAACGCTAGGCACTTGGGCCGCTATTGGCCGCTATCTAAAGATCGAGTCCGCCCTATCGAAACATGCTCGGGTTGTCAAGTGCTGGTGAGCGGTGCCGTCCCTCGCCGTGCGCCCATCGGGGATCCAACCGGCCCGACTCGATCGACGACATGTTCCACGTCCTCAACGCCAAACTGAGTGCCAGCTGCCTTTGGGCTCGTTTCATTTGGGTATATTCTCCTGAGACTATGCATATTCAACTCCCAGCGTTCCTCGCTTTCGCGATCCTCATTGGCATCAGTCATTCCGTCTTTGCGCAACAGCCAACGGCGCTTCCGAGCGCAGAAGCAGCACGACCTGAAGATACCGAAGTCTGGGAGCCGGTGCCTAAAGTGGTGACGCCGGGTGTAAATGATGCGGCACCTCCCTCGGACGCGATTGTCCTGTTCAGTGGGAAGAATCTCGACGAGTGGGTATCGGCCCAAGACAAATCGCCGGCCAAATGGTTCGTTGCTGGCGATGTTCTCACCGTGAACAAGGCTGCCGGTAACATTGAAACCCGGCGGACCTTTCGGAACTATCAGCTCCATATTGAGTGGAAGATACCTGAGAACATCACCGGCACCGGTCAGGCGCGCGGTAACAGCGGCGTGTTTCTGGCATCCACCGGGCCGGGCGATGCCGGATATGAGCTCCAGATCCTCGATTCATACGACAACAAGACCTACGTCAACGGCCAAGCAGGCAGCATCTACAAGCAAGGCATTCCACTGGTTAACCCGAATCGCAAGCCCGGGAAGTGGCAAAGCTACGACGTGGTGTGGACCGCTCCCATCTTCAACGCCGACGGCTCGCTGAAGACTCCAGCGTTTGTCACGGTTTTCTTTAATGGCGTCTTGGTACAGAATCATTTTGAGTCGCGCGGTGAAACTCGTTATATCGGACAACCTTTCTACAAGAAATACGATGCAGCGCCAATTAAGTTGCAGGCACACGGTGATCCGAGCGAGCCTATAAGTTTCCGAAATATCTGGGTCCGGGCACTCAATTAGCGGTCGGGTATTTGGGCATGCCCCAGCCCACTGCCTTTTGCAACCAGCGGGCAATCGCGGCCGACACAGCCACGGAAGAACTGGCGGTGATTTTGAACGCGACATCCGGATCAAACAGAAAAAATCACCGATCGTCGTCGCTTTCCTGTCAGAAAGACACGATGCGAGTGCGTATTGTATATTTGCTCGGAGCGGTATGGGGCGTCGAGGTTTGAGGACGGTCATCATGGACGTTCGGGCCGTGGTGATAGCTGCTAAACGGGAAGCAGCAAGCTGCGACCAATCACTCCGGTGAGCTTGTCTTGAGCTTCCAGCGCCGAGTCGCGGCTCACGTTTCCCAGAGTCCGAAGGTGATCAGCGAAGTCCCAAGCCAGATCACGCGCAACCCGGACGTTCCAGATCGCCAGCAGGCGTCCGACCTTTCCCGTGTGTTGCGCCAATTCACCTACTATCCCCGGGGCTAGAAAGTTCAAGGCAGAGGGCAGCATCGCTTCCAGCAAGGCATTCACGTGTTCATAATCATCGTGCTCTGGGCTCTGTAGCGCCGGCGTCAGGTGCAACTCGTCCGCGTTCAGATGCCTTCGAAGAAGAAGACCGTTATGCCGCTTGTGTAATCGAGGTTGAACCAAATTCAAACGAGAATTTTTTCACTGAATGACACGTTCGGACTGTACCGTTGCTGACCAGAAGGAAGGATCCCCCGACGAGGACGCCAAGTCACCTCTGACCAACAAACCGCCGCGATTGACGACTATCGATTCGATCTCAGGGCAACTCCCGGCCAAATTGACGGCCCTGTATTCCACGCGAGAGTGTCCCTGCCGTCCTGTGGCCGTGATCAAACATGCCTGCGGATCGATCTGCGGATCGTGGCCTGCTATGAGTTCGAGTTTTGTTACGCGGAGTTCACCGTCGCGGGTATCAATCCGATGTTTCCAAACCAGCAAACAAGCAACGAGAACGAAGGCCGTAATTGCGATACTTTTCATTGGCAATCCTGTTTAAGGAAGCGCGGGAGTGGCACGGCAAACCCTAGCGTGGAGCGGGACGCAGGAGCAAGTGCTTTTCCCGGCGCAATGTTCTTTCTATACAAGAAGTCGCAGCCAAAAGCAGCAGTATCGTTGCTGTCCGACGTTACTGAGGTTTGCGGGACATGTACTAAGTATTTTGCTAATGAGGACGCGGATGTAGGCGAGTGAATCTGCGTCTGGAATTCCCACCGTCTACCGAATTGCCTGGCATCCAAGTGAACAGGAACCGCCCGGATGCAAGATAGCGACTTTTGACACCCCCATTCAACAGGCAGACGTGCAGGAGTTCTTCTCTCGCAACGCACGATCGACCGTGACACTGAAAGGACGTATCTCGGCTAGCCCGAACTCCGGATCGTCGCTGGCCAAGTAACGCTCTAAGCTGTGGGGCTTGAGACCGGCTTCTTTCCAGACCCGATGCACCGCGTCTTTGCTGACACCCTTCGCGGTCGCCAGTTTGCGGCAACTCCAATGGCTGGTACCGTCGCTGGGTTTCTTGCGGGTGGCCGACAGAATCCGCGCTCGCAAAACCGGAGTCAGAACCGTAGCCATTCTGGCCGGGATGATAGGTATCGAGCCCGTCGAGCCCGGATTCGAGGAAGCGCTGCTTCCAGCGGATGATGGTGGGAGCACTGCTCTGCAGCCTGCGCTTAATGGTGTTGAAGGAAGCTCCTTCTGCCAGCATCAAGATGAGCATGGCGCGAAAGACGTAGCCGGCCGGCAGGGTATGCGACTGAGCAATGCTGCTGAGTTCCGTTGGCTGCTGGTGAGGGACACTTCGCTGTCTGTCGCCATACCTCCTCCTGAGGAACTTCGTTGAGTTATATGGCAACAAGCTGTAATCCGAGCTCGCGGGCTTTTTTCCGGAGCCTGGCTTCCATACGTTGGCGATTCTGCACTTCGTTCTGCGCGCAGATCGTCTCATCGTAGGCATGCCCAGTCGTTACCATGTGATAGATGATGCGCGCCAGTTTGTGCGCCGTGGCCGTGATTGCCTTGGGAGCACCCAGTTTGGTGCGCATGCGGCGATAGAAGTGCCCGAGAAAAGATTGGCTGCGATGGAGCGATTGTGCGGCCATGCGCAGGGCTGTGGCTGCTCGATTCTTGACTTTGCGAGTTTTGACCGACAACACTTTGCCTCCGCTTATCCGGTTGTCCGGACAGAGTCCGAGCCAGGAGGCTAAGGCCGACCCATCGTCGAAGCTGGAAAAGTGAGGACCGATCTCCGCCAAAAGAGTTTGCGCACTGAGAACGTTGATCCCGGGTACTTGGGTTAGATCCACACCGAAGATGCGGTGGAGATGGGTCTGCAGGTCGAAGCCCGGTTCGCTCGTCTTCGGTTCGGACCCGTCTTTCGAAAGCGATGTGGAACCTGGGGGCGGATCCAGTTTCGACTCGAATTCCTCCAGCGATTGCGCAATTTCGCGATCGCAGGCCGCGATCAACTCTTGGTAATGACGAAACGCTGCCAGCGACTGGCGGAGGGTGAATACAGGCTCGCGCCGGTAGTCTCCCACCAGCGACTTGGCGATGGTGTCCGCGCTGGCTTTGATCCGCCGGTCGCGCAGTGCCGCCAGCGTATGCGGGTTACGCTCCCCCGCCAGGATCGCCTCCAGGATCGCGATCCCGGTCAGACCTGTGATATCGCTGATCACGTGGTGCAGTTGCAGGTTCATCTGATCCAGTGCCTTTTGCATGTGCTGCACGTGACTCGATGCCATTTGCACCAGACTGTCCCGATGGCGGAGGATCGAACGCACGCTACAGACCGCCTGCTCCGGCCGGAACGACCCGCGCAGCAACCCCACCGAATGCAGATACTGCAGCCATTGGCAATCCGATACATCGGACTTGCGTCCCGGAACATTCTTTACCTGATGGGCGTTGACCAGGAAGACCTTGAATCCTCGCGCCTCCAAGATCTGAAACAATGGAATCCAGTACACTCCCGTCGACTCCATGGCTACGGTCTCGATGTGGCACGCCTTCAGCCAGGCCGCAGCCGCGTGCAGATCTTCCGTGAAGGTCGAGAAACACCGCACCGGCTGCGAATCTCGATCCCCAGGTACGGCGATATAGATCTCCGTCGCTCCGATATCTACACCTGCAGCATTCAGGTTCAGGCAAGACAACAGGGATGCTCCTGTCTTCTGGTCGCTCTTTGGGTTGCTCTTTCGTTTCCTCGCCATGGGCTCTCTCGGGATTGGATTTGTCCCTGCGAGCCGGCACCCAGATGTGCAAAATGGAGTACTCTCCTGAACGAGATCAACGTACCCGCGTGAAGGGCCGCTGTCATCACTGACTTGAGCACAGACTCTGGGACCATACTTAGAAACGGGCTCCCGAAGGATGCACCATTGATGTTTTCGGCCTACTTGCCGACGCGCATGGACCGCTCATTCTATCGCGCCCTGCACGACCCTCAGTTCCTCACCGCTTTGACCCGCGCATCGCGGGTTGGTTACTTAGAAGCATAACAACTAGTAATGGTTACTTTGCGACAGTCCACTAGCATCAGGCGGACTGTAATACGCGGAAAACAGAAAAAAGCGGGGAGGCTCTGGGTCGAGCGAGTTGCCAGTCGTCGCTCCTGAGCGATCCTAACGCAAAACTTTCTCCGGAGATGTGGCGGAAACCACAAAGAACAAGAAAAATAAGGAGGGCCGCCACGTCGGCCTTGACTTTTATGACCTTCTCATAGAAGCGCGTTTTGACCCGTGACCGAAAGTCCGATTCTCGGTGAGCGTAACTACCTTGATAGCGTCAATCATTTCTATTGGGCTATGGGGTGGTGAGAACTGCACCGTGCGCTTGACTTCATCCTCCACCGATGAGATCATTCGCGCGCAGAACGAACAGGAGGCTTTCATGCCACATTACCTACACCAGGTTGCATACTCCATCGAAGGCTGGACCGCAATTGTCGCTCAGCCGCAAGACAGGCTTTCCATTGTACGCTCAGCGATCGAGAAGCTCGGTGGCAAACTCGTGCACGGATGGTTCGCTTTCGGCGACTATGATGTTGTCGCAATAACAGAGATGCCGGACAACGTGAGTGCCGCTGCCTTAGCCATCGCCTTTGCTGGAGGAGGTGCTTGCAAGAGCGTACATACAACGCCGCTGATGTCGCAGGAAGAAGCGCTACAGGCGATGAGAAAGGCTGGAGAATCTGGCTATCGTTCTCCTATGGTGACCACTAAGGCAGCGTAGGTTAATGCGCAACACAAAGGCGACCTACTTCGAGGTCGCCTTTTTCCTTTCGGCTCGATAATCAACTTTACATGTTCCTCTATAAATTTCAAGCTCCCGTTTCAACGGCCTGTTCTCGTGAATTGACTCTCTTAACGAACTGTTCTCAAACCTCCCTGGGGATGTCGAGATCGTCGCGGGTGGCAACGAACACAACAGCGCACATGACCATCAACAGTGCGATCGTAAGCCAACCATAGAAAACCGGTCCATTCGCAGACGGCTTCAACGATTGAGGCTGGCCATAAAACGTCCATTCAAAATCCCACTTGGCTGCAAAATTCGTTCCGCCGTTCAACATGTATGTATTAAGGCTGACAGCGACCCCGGCAATCCCTATCCAAGCAAGCGCTGCGCTCCTTCGAAAGCAAATGGCACCGAGCGCAGACAACATAAGCCCGTAGACGACAGTGACATCGAACGGGAGAGCTAAGAGTGAACGAATCATTGGTTCGCCGCACCGTTCGCAGATGGGCTGTGGAAGATGTCCGAGATACACTTGCTGGACGATGTCAAATGGCGACCAGTCAGTAGTCTGTAAAACCGGAGGATGAGTGCTCACGAGGGGTACAAAGAATGTGAGAATACCTCCCACGACGAGCATGAGCGCCAGCGAACGCCTTTTCGGCCCCATGGGCGACCCATTTCCCGCAAGGGTGTCCCCGAAACTGTTTCTTCTGAGTCCTTGTTCCCGCTGGCCAATGTGTTTCATATGCTTTCGGTCGAAGTATAGCGGTGCCTGCGCAGTTGAGGCATACCGCAGCACTTCAACTGTTGAAACACCTCTATTGTGCTCAAAATCCAGCTTGACGGGCGAACAGGCGGCCAAGTTTGTGACGTCGTCTGTTGACAACAGTTAGCATGTTCTCCGTAGAGCCTGCGTCATTCACAATCGAGTTCCTCAGGCATTTATCTCAAAAGAAGCGAAGGTACTGTCTTGACCTATTCATCAATCCAGGCGCAGCGAGCGAGAGAGCAAGCGCGGCTTTCGGATTCTCTGCTCGAGGCGACAGCAGCGTGTAAAAGCCGGTTACATTCTGTTGTGCGGCCATGTCTCAGACATGTATCGCGTGATGTCTCAATCAGGTAGCGCGAGGCGTGAGCGGACGCGTACCGGGACGTCTTCGACCGCAAGTAGTTAACGCAAAATCGTCGATGGCAGTCATTAACGCTAGCGATTGCTCAACGCGATATGGTCTCGTGGAGCAGTAGAATGGCTGGACTATGGGACAATTCCAGCTGTTGGCTCAACCGGTGTGGGTGAATCTGCTCGTGTTCATTCCACTAGGTCTGTTTATCGGCTGGCGAAGCAAGGGCCTCGGGATTTCTGGGCCCCAATTACTTTTCGCCACCCTCTTTGCGCTGGCCTTCGGCTTCGTGGAAGCTGCCGTGGTGGTTTATCTGCGTGCGGCCACAGGTCTATTGCCGGGCTACGGAGGAACCCTGTCAGAAGTGCAGCGCCTGGGGAGAGGAACCGCGCTGTATCCGCCAGCCATCACTCAGTTCCCCCAAAGCTTGCTTATCGTCGAAGTACTGCGTGAAGGGGCCACCATTGTTATGCTCGTCAGTGTCGCCATGTTGGCCGCTGCCAGAGCGAGAGAACGGAGTGCTGTCTTCCTGTGGACA
Source organism: Candidatus Sulfotelmatobacter sp. (assembly GCA_049584315.1). GTDB lineage: Bacteria > Acidobacteriota > Terriglobia > Terriglobales > Acidobacteriaceae > Sulfotelmatobacter. The sequence continues at coordinate 7,786 of JBAUXO010000123.1, forward strand.
TTTGCGTTGTGGGATATCAGCTACTATGCCGGGCTCTGGGCCACAATACGTTGGCCTAGTTCGCTCACCGCGCCAGACGTGCTGTTTCTGATCCCGGTCCCGTGGGTGGCACAGGTGTGGTTCCCGCTGCTGGTGAGTGTCCTTACTCTAATCGCCGTGGGCTGCTGCAGAAAACAGATGCAGGTCTGAGTCACCTGACTAGTGATGTCGTTAAATCCGATATCGCTCACCTTTATTGACGAATTCTTGGATGACGAGAGAAACAGGGCGTGGTTGGCAGAACAACCCTCCGACGCTCTTCAGGGCAGCTAGTGCAAAATGGAGATCGATCATGACCTTGAATGAAAGTACGCCGGACCTGTTGATACTCTCCCCATGCCTTAAAGATCTGTTGGGTCGGGCAGTCGTGGTCCCAAATGTGAGGAGCCATACGAATGTGGCAACGCTGAATTAGCACACTACCGGTTAGGGCTTTTCATCTTTGTAACAAACGTGTGATTTCCTCGACGAATATTGAGCGGCCCCTGTCTCATTCGCTGCCCGTACTGCGTTGAAGATCGCAACTTCAAACGCGTGACAGACCCCGCAGATGGTCTATGGTTTGTCTGGGAGAAATGCGGGCATCTCGTTAGGCCAGATTCCGAACATCAATGCAGTTGTGCACATTGCCTGGATATGACCGAAAAGAATCCTGAGGCGGAGGGTTCCTTCTCCGCAGGCCTCTCGGAGTATTGCTTCCAGCCCATTGTTTTTTGAGGGTACGTGGTCTAGCATCGGGCAACTGGGAGTTTGCTATGACGACTTCAGACAATATTTCGTTGATGAGGCGTTGGTATGATGAAGTGTGGCGGGAGCGCAAGAACGAAACTATTCACGAATTGCTCGCTCCTGATGCTGTACTAAGGGTCGACGCAACAACAACTAGTCGCTGATAGTCGGATAGCAATCATAATCAAGGGGCTTGGCTGGCCGCTACTCCCGGGGATCTGATCGCTTGCAACCCTTTAACCATTAGATTGTGCACCTATG
>JBAUXO010000124.1:0-24741 GCA_049584315.1 Candidatus Sulfotelmatobacter sp.
GGAAGCTGTAGCTGTGGCATCTCGCCGTCAGTTTCTCTCCCCACTGCCCTCTGCCACAACCCCTTTCTTGGCTCATCCTATTTTCTTGCTCTACCCTCAATATCGCCCCGAGATCAGGAGTCCTGAACTTCATCGGGAAGAAAGAGCCCGTGAATATTCCACCGGCCCTGGCGCGACGCATGGGAAGGATATTCAAAATACTGGTCATCGGTTTCCAAGAAACGGAAATGTAAGCGGTACATCTCCGGTTCGGGGACCAAATCCGTGCCAAAGAGAATGCGATCGGAATACTCGAGGAAGAACTTGCGGGCGGTGTAGGGTTGGCGGCCAAGTTCAGCGCAACGGGCGCCGATATCCACCGCTACATTCGGATAGGTCTCCAGCAGGCGGATAACGTATGCCAGATTTTCCGGACGCTCGGCAACGTGCGCGGCTACGAACCTGGTTTTCGGGTGCCGCGCGAAGACGCGATCGCGCTGGGCCAAAAGCTCTGGCTTGCTGAAATGTGCACCGTGGAAGCTCCATTCGGGATGTGCGGCCAACTCTTCGTAACGCTCGTTCTCCGGGTCAATGGGAAAAAAGAAAGCGTCGGGGTCCGCCGTGTGAAACATGACGGGAACGCCCAGTTCCGCCGCTTTCTCGAACAGCGGAGCCAGCCTTTCATCATCCACCCGCAAAAGCTTGCCGTCCGCGTCGGAGAGACTGGTTCCAAGATCCTTCCACAATTTCAGTCCGCACGCGCCGTGCGCTACTAAATCTTCAAGCCGCTCCGTAGCCCTCAGGAAAAACTCCGGAGTCTGTAAATCGGACCAGTCCATCCAACCGTAGGTCCGAAAGCGGTCCGGGTCGGCCGAGTGGTACTTGTGGATCATATCGAGCGCTTCTCGCCCCACCCGCATGGTTATATTCACGATCATCTCGATGCCACATTCATCCATGATTTGCAAAACACGCCGCGGGTCTTGCGCGTCGAGATGATTGTGGTAGTCGATGACCGGAAACCTGGGACGACGGACTTCGTGCTCCGGAACCACAAGCATGGCGCGGGGATGGTAATCGCTGAGCCGCAAGTCCACTGACGCCTTGGCGGTCACCATCTCGATGAAAGCATCCTTGCGCGAGGCGTCCTCACTCATCGTTGTCTCCAGCTTATCTCTTCGTTGCCCAAAATACGCGGCGAACGGCCGCGTGACTGCAGCGGCCCTCGAGCAACTTCGACAAACCGGCCAGGTCAATACTGGTTCTTACATTGGTCGACCGGGCACCATTTCGTTTCATTGCTAGAATGGTTGTTAAATATTACTATACATTTCGTAGATGACTGGCAGCCTAGCAGCAATTTTGGCAAGGTTTAGAGGGAGGGATCTTGATCCAGGGGCATGGAGTGAAGGAAGGGTTACACGCGCTGCTCTCTGCAAGCGAGAAAGAGAAGGAGGCCCGGGGCATTCGCTATACTCCGCACGAGATCTTGCGTCAGCCCTCGACTTGGCAGCGGACGCGCAAAATCTGCGCGGAGCGGCGGCCCGAGTTGAGCGAGTTCTTGGAAGCAGCGGGCATCGGAGCGGATCAACCCTCCCGGCCTACTGTCTTTCTCGTGGGCGCGGGCACATCCGACTATGTCGGTCGAGCTCTGACGCCCTTATTGCGCCGGCTCTGGGGATGTGAGGTGTGGGCAGTCCCCAGTACCGACCTTCTGACGAATCTTGAAGACCTGGTGTTCGAGGATCGGCCGTACCTGTGGATCTCATTCTCGCGCTCCGGCGACAGTTCCGAGGGGTTGGCGGTACTCGAGGCCGCGATCGAAAGATACCCCAAAGTGCGCCACCTGATTGTGACCTGCAACCAGCAAGGCGGGATGGCTGCGGTTTGCCAGAAGAAACCGGAAAGCGCCTTTCTACTTGCCTTGGACGAAACGGCAAACGATCGCGGACTGGCAATGACCAGTTCTTACACAAACATGGTGGTTGCCGGGCATTGCCTTGCCCACGCGTTTTCTCCCGCCTACGAGGAAACCTTTCCCAGGCTGGTGCGAGCAGGAGAACGTTTCCTGGAACGTGCGCAGGAAGTCGCGCATGCCGTCGCCCAGGAGGATTTCTCGAAGGCGTGCTTTGTGGGTTCGGGAGTGCTGCGCGCCGTCGGGCAAGAGTCCGCCCTGAAGCTCCTGGAACTGACGGCCGGCAAGATAACCACCTTGTCGGAGTCCACGCTGGGGCTCCGCCACGGCCCCATGTCAGCGCTGGACGAGAACACCGCATTCGTCAGTTTTCTTTCGCAAGATCTGCGCCGCCGACGGTATGAACTGGACCTGATAGAAGAAATCCGCCGAAAGCGGCTTGTAAAGCTTCTGCTGGTGGTGGCCCCCGAGTCCACAAACCAGCTCGACCGGCTGGCGGATCATGTGCTTTCCCTAAATACGCCTGACCTGGCCGACGAATACCGCGCGCCCGTGGACGTGATACTGGCCCAGTGGATGGGGCTGTTCTGTTCCTTGCATCTGGGTCTCCAGCCGGATTGTCCCAGCCCCAACGGCGCCATCAGCCGGGTGGTGGCTCACGTGAACATCTACTGATGATGATGAGCAAGATGCCGACTTCCCGCTCTGCCATCGCATCCCATCTGAGAGCAGCTTTTCTCGTGGGTTTCTTCTGGGCCGGTTCCCTGGCAGCCGGCCAGACTCCTGTCCCCTACGGAGCGTCGGCTGGAGAGGCGAAGGCAGAGATCCGAGGCACAGTTCTCTCGTTGGCGAACCGGATGATCCAAGCGCAATGGTCGGTTGGCGAAGGTAAGCTGACCGCGCTCACCTTGGCAGCCCGAACCACCGGGGCGGAAGCGTCTCTTCCCCGCGATCCCTTCAGCTTTACCTTCAAGGATGGTACCTCAGTCCACGCTTCCGACATGATCATTACCGAGGGTCCGCAAATCGAGGAGCTGCCCTCGAACTCCGCAGCCGCGCGCGCGGCCGATCATTTCGCCGGCAAAGCCATTCGCCTCCGCCTGGAATACGAGAGCAAAGGGCATCCGGAGAAACCCGATCCGAACAAAAGGCTTTCCATCGTCTGGCGCGTGGTCTTGCGCGACGATTCCAACTATCTTCGCGAAGAGATCGCGCTCTCAGCTCCAGATCGTGATCAGCCCATTGACGAAGTGTTCTTATTCAATGGCACTCTGCCCGGCGCCAGGGTGATCGGGACCGTCAAGGGTTCTCCCCTGACCGCCGGAGATTTGTTCCTCGGTTTCGAAGACCCCTTGGCCCGGTGCCAGGCGAAAAACACGGTAACTTGCGCGATGAAGCGCGAACTACCCCTGAGGAAAGGGCAAACCGTCGCCTACTCGCTGGTCCTCGGAGTATCGCCTCCTGGCCAAATGCGCCGCGCATTCCTGAACTACGTGGAGCGCGAGCGCGCTCATCCCTACCGCACATTTCTGCATTACAACTCCTGGTATGACATTGGTTATGGCAAGCCCTATGACGCGGTCGCGGTACTCGATGTAATCCACGCTTTCGGAACCGAACTGGTTCGCAGGCGCAAGGTGAAGTTGGATTCCTTTCTTCTCGATGATGGATGGGACAATCCAGGCTCGATTTGGCATGTGAACGCAGGCTTCCCCCAGGGCCTCACTCCCGTGAGCCACGCGGCGCAAGAATATGGCGCAGCCGTAGGCATATGGCTATCTCCCTGGGGTGGCTACGAAGGGGCCAAACTACGGCGGCTCGATTTTGGCCAAAAGCACGGCTTCGAAACCAATGCCGGAGGGTTTGCGCTCTCCGGCCCGAAGTACTACTCCAGATTCCGGGAAGTTTCCCTCGATTTCATCCAGAAGGATGGAATCAACCAGTTCAAGATTGATGGCACTGGCAACGTGGGCAGCGTTTTCCCGGGCAGCAGTTTTGACAGCGATTTTGCAGCGGCCATCGCTTTGATCGGGGACTGGCGGGAGGAGAAACCTGATCTCTTCGTCAATCTCACTACCGGAACCTATCCTTCGCCTTTTTGGTTGCGCTACGCGGATTCGATCTGGCGCGGCGGAGAGGACCACAGCTTTGCCGGGGTCGGGAGTTGGCGCGAGCGCTGGATCACCTACCGCGACGCTCAGACGTATCGGAATGTTGTCGAAGCCGGTCCGCTCTTTCCGTTGAATTCCCTGATGCTGCACGGGCTGATCTACGCCAGGCAGGCCGAACATTTGGAGGGCGATCCGCAAGATGACTTCAGCAACGAAGTCCACTCCTACTTTGGCAGCGGAACTCAGCTCCAGGAGTTATATATTTCGCACGCACTTCTATCGAATAAAACTTGGGACACACTGGCGGAGGCAGCGAACTGGTCGCGAAGTAACGCGGAAGTTCTCCGAGACACACATTGGGTAGGGGGTGACCCAGGCAAGCTGGAAGTCTATGGCTGGGCTGCTTGGTCGCCAGCGAAAGCGATACTCACGCTCCGCAACCCGAGCGACCAGCGCCAGAGCATTTCAATCGACGTGGGTCAGGCATTTGAGCTGCCACCAGAATCTCCGCGTCGATTTTCGGCAAGCAGTCCCTGGAAGCAGGACAACACGGTGCCGCCAACCTCGTTGCAGGCCGGGCAGAAACACATCTTCACCCTGAAGCCTTTCGAGGTCCGCACTCTTGAAGTGCTGCCGGCGCAGGGTGTAAGCATTCTCCCGCGTCGAACCGGCGATTAATTTCTCTCCTCCGCTGACGCACGCAAGGTGGGCGCCGCAAAGCGTTACTGAGCGGTTTCTTCTACCAGCTGGAGCAGACCGAATCTCTCCGGGACATCGTGGGCCGCCACACAACCTCCGTCCGGTTCGGGGCCGGCCCTTGGCTGCGAAATAGATTGATGCGAAATTTTTCGCCAACGCCCGGGGAACGGGTTTGCAGCGCGGAAGGTATGCGCATGGCTCCGTACCAGATCTTCGCGGTCGAATCGATGCGAGCCGCGAGAGTAAAACCAGAATTCCACCTCCAGCCATCTTCGTGATGGGGTTTCGCCAGGTCAATATCGAGATCGATCCACTCCTCTTGGGGAGAGATTTCGAACTCTTTGTACTTGCGGATATCTTGGAAATTAGAACCAATAAACACCTCGGCGACATCCCACTGCCACAGCCCAAACGTTTCCGTGGAAGTACGGGGCTGAGGCTTGAGATTCAGTTGCTCGAAAGGACAAATAAACAAGAAATACAAGTTCTCTTTTGTCCAGCGGGAGCGAATCTCCGTGCGATAACCAGCCAGGGTCTCGCCGTGTCGGCCCTTGTCCGCGTACACCGGGCGAGCAGCCCGCCAAAAGGAACTGGTCGGATCCGTGCTCGGCGCCATGTCTTGTCGAGCTTCTACACTCTCGAACAGACCGTCATCAGCAGCCATCGTCAACTGGACCCCGACGAAAATCAGAACCCAAAGGCTTGCGTAATAACGCATAAAATCTCCCGCAGGCGAAATGCATCACACGACCACGCATTTTGATGGGCAGACTTCTTCCCGGGGGGCGAATCAAAGTCCAGGCGCCCACCGAATTCGGCTTCCCGTGGAGCGCCGACCGCGAACCCGCCGCGTCCGATTGGCACGGTGTTCGAACCTGAGTTAGACCCAGCTGCTGTGCCGCCAGCTCCAGTCAGCCAACTGTCCGTTCCATTACGCCCGCGATCCCCGTAGTTCACCAGACTGCTAAACGAAGGCCCATCATCATAGTTCATTTAGTCGTTCTGATGAAGATTGAATCGATACGGCGGAGGGCCCGCCGCCCCTGAAGTTGCATCATCCTAAGCTTGCGCCATCTGAACCGAAGGTTCCTACCCTGGTTTGGCAAGGGTGTGCGGAACGTTAAGTCGCGGCATCTCGGTCTTCGGACGCCGCGGGATACACGGGCTTGGCCGTTTGTACATGCAGTCGGGTGGCGGGGAAGCTGGAAGTGATCACTTTCAGAGTCCTTCCGCGTGGCCCCATCGGGTCCGGATGTGACTGCTTGCCCAGCAGGCAGTCATGAAAATGCAATTCCCTCTATCGGATGGACAGTTTGAATCCTGATTTCTGGCGATTGTCGGAAAGTTAGGCTGGCGCTCTCTTCGCGGTTGCCGTGTCGCCGAGGGCCGAATGAAATTTCACAGAGAATTAACACTTCCGCAATCGAGCCCGCTAATACTGTTAAGTTCCTGGAGGTTTCCATGAACGCGAAGAGATTCGTATTGGCTGGAGTTGCGCTGGTGAGCACGCTGGCCTTGTCGACAACTGAAATTGCCGCTCAAACCAGCTCTGTGGGTTCGGGCAAGATCAAGCATGTGCTGCTGTTAAGCATTGATGGTATGCATGAGGCGGACTTCTATAACTGTGCGCACGGGCTCTCCGGCGTGAACGGGGGCAGTCCGTATTGCCCGAACCTGGCAGGCTTGAGCCAGACGGCGATCAATTACGTAAACACGACCTCATCCAAACCCTCGGACTCCTTTCCCGGAATGGCGGCGCTCGCCTCTGGTGGCACGCCGAAATCGACCGGCCTTTATTACGACGTCGCGTATGACCGATCACTGGATGCTCCGGCAGAGACGACCGGCACTGGTCTGGCTGCCGGGCCATGCGTTCCTTACGCGCTTCCATTTGGCACGACGACCGACAACGACCAAGGCATTGACATTGACGATACCAAGCTCAACGGCGGCGCTCCCGGAGCGGGGTTGACGGAGGGCGGAATTGCCTCGATCGATCCCAAAAAGCTGGAGCGCGATCCGCAGAACGGTTGCGCTCCGGTGTATCCCTGGAACTTCATTCGGGTGAATACCGCGTTTGGTGTCGTCCATGCGGCGGGCGGATATACGGCGTGGATTGACAAGCACCCGTCATACTCGTTTGTGGGCGGGCCCGGCGGCAAGGGACTGGATGACTATTATTCGCCCGAGGTCAACTCGATTGTGGTGCCGCTGCCCGGAGTGCAGACTTTGGAAGGCGCTTCGTGCGACCCTGTCCGCGACACGGTTGGAGCATCGGCGTGGAATGCCAGCTTCAAAAATATCCAGTGCTATGACGCAATCAAGGTGTACGCACTGCTGAACGAGATTGCCGGGAAGACGCATTCCGGCGCGCCGGCAGCGGTTCCGGCAGTCTTCGGCATGAACTTCCAATCCGTGTACGTGGGAGAATCGGTCAATGAGGCGGGAGTGGCAGTGGGCGGCTACAAGAACGCGGCGGCCGTGCCCGGCGGGGAGTTGCTGGGGGAGATCGAATACGTCGACACCGCAATCGGCGAGATCGTGAATGCACTCAAGACTGCCGGCATTTACAACACTACGCTGCTCATTATCACGGCGAAGCATGGCGAGTCGCCGATCGATCCCACTCGCTATGTGGCAGACGGCACGGATACTCCGGCCACTCTGCTGGGGGACCGCATTCCATACTCGGAGTCCCCACTGAATCCGACGGGCATCGGCGCAACCGAAGATGATGTGTCCGTGCTTTGGCTAAAAAAGGGCGAGAACGTAGATGCGGCTGTGCAACTGCTCGAAACCGACGCGACGGAGATTGGGATGGGGGAGATCCTCTACGGGCCGACACTGGCGCCGAATTACAATGTGGGCGGTCTTGAGCCGGGTCAGGATCCGCGTTCGCCCGACATTATCGTGACCCCGAACATCGGAGTGACGTACTCCAACAGCACGTCGATGATTGGAGATCACGGCGGGTTCGCACATGACGATACGAATGTCATGTTGCTGCTAGCGAATCCCGGCTTTACGGCACAGACGGTCTCGGCCGAAACCGCGACCATACAGGTCGCGCCGACGATCCTACAAGCATTAGGTCTCAATCCAGCGGCACTCCAGGCGGTGCAAATGGAAGGCACGCCGGTGCTCGCTGAAGTTGCTTCGCAACTCGCAAAATAGTTATTCGTTCCTGGAAAGCAACGGCGGTAGGAGAAGCCGGGAAACGGCTCCTCTTCATTATTGTGGAGTGTACGCAGGAGAGGGTTGACGCAATCATGATTACGGTTAGTCGCCGGATCATGCAAAGTGGGAGTCCGCAAACTGCGCCAGAAGCGATCGATCCTCGCCGGGACCGAGGGAACCCTTGGTCGAGAACTTCGGATTTGACGATAGCCAACTTAGAACGCTCGGGATGGGCAAACAGGCAGATGCGAATTCCGATACCGGCTGGGGGACGGTGCAGATTTTCATCTACCCAGCCGGAACCGAAATTCCGCCGAACAAGCCGACGCAGTCGAGTGCCCCACCTGAAACAACCTCGGCCGAATCAGTTCATACATCGACGGCCGTAACGCCGCAGCCGCAATAAGGGTTGATGCTATACCGCTTCTTCGAATGTGTGCCGCGTGGAGCAGGCCGGATGTGTGCTGCCGATCATTCCCTTTCCATTTCGCGGCTTCATTTTATTTGCAGAAATGTATAAAAGGGTAGGGTACAGTCGTAACGAGGGTCGGCGCGTAGGCTGTTTTCTAGCTTTTGAGATAGAAATGCGGTCATGGGTTAGCGGGCGAAACATTCACCATTCGGACCCTCACGACCGCTTTAACAACCACACTGACACGTTTCAGGCCGGCCTCGAATGAGTCCGGCCTTTTTGCGGTGTGCCGAGCAGGGTCGACAGCTTGGAGGTGTAAGTCCTCTTCCCAACGTGATGGACGTGAAGTGATAGCGAAGCGCAACGGTGAAATCACACTCGCCGCGAGGCGGGGCCGGAAAGAAGCGCGGAGCAAAGATGCGAGCCGATGAACCAGAACCGGATATGAGGCCTACGGTGGCGGGCGAGCGAGCCGATGATTGCAAAGCCCATATCCATCAAGCTCACTGGTGGTAAATCCGGCGGTTGCGCGTCGAAGGCGGTCGAACTTACTTGGGGGATCTGCGACATGTCACGGAATCGTGACTGCGGGTGAAGCGATTCATCCCGATCGTGGCGCAGAAGTCGGCAGAGGGCAAATTAGGTCACGCAGTCGGTGGGGGCTATTGCGCCACTCCAAAGCCGAAAGGTGGAGCAACCGATAGGCCAAGCCGGGAACGGTGATCGAAGGCCCGAACGGAAGGGAGTGGCGAGTACATTGCGCGATCTCAGGAACGACCTGTGGGGGAAAAACCAATAGCTTGGCCTTCCGGATTCCAGGCGGAGTGAAGCTCCAAGAGGCGTCTACGAAGGGACCGAATCGTTCGCTGGCGACGCGTTGCATCGAAAGCCCGGCTACCCACATCTAGCTCAACTCGCCGTATGCGGACCCGCATGTACGGTGGTGTGGGAGGGGAGGACGGGCGACCGTTCCCCCTATCCCGATCCAGACCGGTTCATGTCTCGCGCCTCACGAAATGAGCCATTCGGCACAGTATGACAGAGACGCTGAGCGAATCTATTCGTGTCTCAAGAGGGCAGTCTCGCTGCCAAACCAGACGGCTTGACTCACCCCTCGTATCCTACAAGACCAGGCGCCGACGCGACGGATGAGTTCCGCGAAAGCACAGGTGTGATCTTCTACGTTGGCCTGCCAGTGTAGGAAAAGAGGAAAAAGGATGACCTTAGCCAGCAAAGCTCGTGTGCCCGGGGATTGTCTTACTCCTCCTGATGATGGGGACCTCGGGCGCACGCCCGACGCCGGTAACTTCGAGACCCGATCTCACCAACGAGCGGCCACCGGTTGCCGATACCGACAATATTAAATTAATAAGATGCTACAGATTCTGCAGGATGGAGGCCACTATCGAGGCGAGGTCGATGGCGTCGTTGGTCTGCGAACCCGGGCGAGCATCCGTGGATTTCAGAAGCTTGAGAATCTGCCGGTCAGCGGGGAGCTTGATGTACAGACCGCCGGCAAACTCGCAGTAAGGCCTGAGGTTCGCGAAGCCACAGGTTACGAGACTCCGCTAAATAACCCTTCGGCAGGCGTAAAGTGGTCCGATCGCTCGCGGCGAACCAGCCATATACCACGGATGCCAGCCAAGAAATTGCCTCCGACAATCCCACCGTCTTAGCGTCACCCGAACTTTTTGAAGAAATGGGATGAAACCCGGGACGCCCACCACGACCTGCAGAGTTGGCAATTGCACGGAACTGCCGTGAGCACAATTGCTCAAACCTTCTATTCTTGCTCTGCTAAGGTCGCAGCTGATCTTGTGTCTGATTTTTTTGCGCGAACTTCAGCACTAGGCAACTCCTGCGTCGGACGCAGCACTGGGAACAGAGGCATCAATATGCTTTGGACGATTTTCGTTGTTCTGCTGATTTTGTGGCTTCTGGGCTTCAGCCTGCATATCGGCGGCGGCCTGATCCACACATAGAGCTTTGCCCTGCGGCCAATCTCTTTTGGGCGCAAGAGTCTAAACCGCGATCTCAGAAAATCGACTTGGCAAATTCAAATTGGGAGTTTCCTAAAATGTGAGCCGTAGTGCACACAGAACTGACATTGCGTCCGTGCAATCCTCACCTCTGACGCTTGTCGCGTCGCCTTACTCTACGCAGCCCGTAGCCCCACGACTACACCGGACGGACTACATCGTGCGGTATCCCCCGATTTTACCCTTGACAGGAGCGCCCTTTGCTTGGAAACTCTCCGAACTCGGCTAAATCATGCCAGGGTTAGTAGCAAGATCAGGACTGCGGACTGATCAGGTTTTTCAGAGCCCCGCTCTGGATTTCCATCCTACCCAGAACGGACGCCGAAACCGGAACCGAAACACTCCCCCGAAACTGGTGAACGGTTTGTCTGTCGCGTGGTTTGGCGGACCGAACTAAGATTCGTCTTTTTGAATTAGCGCAATGCCGTCGTCCGTCAAGTCCGAGGGTGGAGGGCCGTCGAAAAAGGCACGCCGCCAAGAATTAAGAAGGAGAGTTATGAGATCAGGCATCACAGGATTGATCGGGCGACTGCCGTCCGCTGCTCGAGTCGCATTGTCTCTGTTTGTGTTATCTCTGTTTTGTTTGTGTCTGTTGGCTCCCTTCTCGCTACACGCGCAGCAAGTCGGCACCAACGTCAATATGGTGACGGGAACCAAGTGGCCCGGCGGCGACCCCTTCTTACAACGCCAGAACGAGCCCTCGATGGCGATCTCGTCGCGCAATCCACTGCACATGGTTGCTGGCGACAACGACTATCGCTCGGTGGATCTTCCCGCCGTTTCCGGCGAGGTCGCACCGACCGGCGACGCTTGGTTGGGGTGGTTCACGTCGTTCGACGGAGGTCAGACGTGGAGTAGCATTCTGGTCCCCGGATACCCGCAGGATACGTCGCTGGCAGGTGAGCTTTCCCCTATCCATGGTTTAGGCGCTGGAGCTGACCCCATGGTGCGAGTCGGCACGAACGGCATGTTCTACTATAGCGGTCTGGCATTCAATCGTCAGGCAGGCGGTGCCAGCAAAGTATTCGTGGCCACCTACACGGACGACAATGATCTGGAGGGAAGCAATTCCATTCGCTATCTCTGGACCACGGTAGTGGACACTGGGAAGTCGAATCTCTTCGAAGACAAGCCTGCGATTGCAGTCGATATTCCGCGTTCCTGGTCTGGGTTTTGCATCGTCCCGGCCCTGCCACTAAAAGATACCCAGATTTTCCGGGCTGGGACCGTGTATGCAGCATGGACCCAGTTCACCGGACCTGAGACGAACGATGTTGCGGCCATCATGTTCTCCGAGTCGATTGACTGTGGTCTCACTTGGAGTCCTCCGGTGCAAATCAGCGGCACAGCCAAAACCAACCAAGGCGCCACGCTGGCCATCGATCCGAAAACTGGTGCGCTTTACATCGCGTGGCGCGTCTTCGCTTCCACCAGCCCGACGCAGGCTGACGCCATCATGTACGTGGCTTCCTTCAATGGGGGAGCTACGTTTACAAAGCCGCAGCTGGTGACGGACATCACCGCGTTCGATCAGGGCGAGACCTACGAATCTTTCCGCACCAACGACTACCCGACGATCTCGGTGGACGATGCCAGCCACGTCTATGTTGCGTGGTCGCAGCGTGATGTGGGGAATGCCGCCGCCCTCGCCGCCAACGGGGGCGATGCGCGCATCGTGGTGGCGACTGGAACACCGACCTCCAATCCGACCAGCGTACCGCTCGCGTGGAACGCTCCGCTCGCGGTGGATCCGTACCTCGGACGCGGTCATCAGATCATGCCCGGGATGGCGTTTACGGCCGGCAAGCTGACAGTTGCCTGGTACGACCTCCGCTACGACGATGAGCTCGCAATTTACACCGCGCTCGAATCCGCTGGGGCATTTTCGGAGCAAGAAGAAAACGACGGTGGAGCGCCGAACTTCCCTTCATTCGGCATGTATATCGAGGATCCTACCCCACCCTACCCGGAGGTTGCGGAAAGGCAAACGCTCGATGTCCGCGCGGCGCAGGCGCTGCCCGGAAATCCACCAGCGTTCTTTCCCTCCGTCCAGGTCACCGACTACGCGTATGGCTCGATCCCCCCGATAACCCCGACTTCGCTGATCCAGCAACTGCAAGTAGATCCGCCCAACCTGCCCATGTTCCAGAGTGGAACCCTGCCATTTTTTGGGGATTACATCGACGTGGCGGGGCCAACGTTCATCCCGCTTGAGAACGGCACCTGGCGCTTCAATAATCTGGCGACCGATCCCGATTTCACTCACGTCGTATGGGCCGACAATCGCGACGTGGTTCCACCCGCGGACGGGAATTGGGCCAACTACACGCCGCCCACCTATCCCGGATCCACGACCAGCACCTTCGATCCCACGCAGACCCGCCCGGCTTGCACCCCATCGACGCCCGACACCGGCGACCGCAACCAAAACATCTACACCGCGCAACTTGCCCCGGGTCTGGTGCTCAGCTCGCCCGGGAACGCAAAGCAATTGGGAACCGGTTCGAACGGCCAGCTGATTCAGCGCCAGTTCGCTATTGTGGTCACAAACACCACCGCGGCGACCCAGTATTATGAGCTCACCATTGAAGCCCAGCCCACTGGGGGCGCGGCATCTTTTCTGCAATTCGCTGTTGCGGGCGAACCCTTTCCGCTGACTCAAATTCAGGTAGCAGTTCCGGCGCTGTCGAGCACGTCCCGAGCCATCTTTGTCACTTCTACGGTTGCAAATGCGACGGTGACGGTAAGCGCAGCGCAACTGACCGCCTTGGGCGGCACTATCATGTCCGCCGGAGAAACTGCATCAGTGACCATCAACGGCGACCCTAATAATCCCGCCAGCCAGGACACGAACATCGCGAGCGCCGAGAACTATACCCCCACGATCGCAACTCCGAACATCGCCAACCCGAACATCGCCAACCCGAATATTGCGAACCCAAATATTGCGAACCCGAATATCGCAAATCCCAATATCGCCAATCCGAATATCGCGAATCCCAACATCGCCAATCCTAATATCGCCAACCCAAATATCGCGAACCCGAACATCGCCAATCCCAACATCGCCAACACTGATCTATCGGACGGCACCGTCACCGACGGCACCTGGGCGATTACGAACACGGGTAATACATCGAGCGCATACGCCGTGAATTTGATTGGTCAGAGTCCGCCCCCGGGCATCGCCCTGCAGTTGATCGTCTACGGCACCTACACGACGCCGCTCGTCACGCCCGCCTCGGGATGCACGCTAATCACGGAATCGCACTTCGTTCCGGTGGCGAATATCGTCAGCCCCTCTTTCGCAACGCTATCCCAGCTTTTCCAACCCGCAGCCACCAACCCCACTTTACCCGGTCTGGCGCTCAAGCCGGGCGAGACGAAATACGTTACTGTGCGCGTCTATGACCCGACGACCAACAATCCGGCCCAGGCTTTGCTCGACTACAACCCCATCACGGCAGTCACGCCAGCCGTCGTATCACAAGGCGCGAACACCGGAACCACGACTCCTCCGGCGACGCTGACGATTCTGACCAAGGCCTTGCTGCAAGCGACGCTCACAGGAACGTATTTGGCGCAGACCTTGCAAGCCACGGGCGGCTCCGGCGCATACACGTGGTCGCTGGCCACGGGCGCGCTTCCCACCGGCATCTCGCTGACTAACGCCGGCGTGATTTCAGGAACGCCGACAGGAAGTGCTGGAACTTCGTCGTTCACCGTTCAAGTCAAAGACGCCGTCGGAGATATCGCGCAGCAGCCTTTGACAATTGTCGTGAACCCAGCGCCGGTGATTTCGCCATCGGCTTTGCCGGCGGCCACGCAGTACTTGCCTTATTCGCAGACGTTCTCGGTGACGCCGGGGACAGGGACTGCGCCGTTTGTCTGGAGCGCAGTAACGCTGCCCTCGTTCCTTACCTTCAATCCCTCTAACCAGGTTCTCAGCGGTACGCCGACGGTCTTCGGCTCGTTCCCCGTTACCATCAAGGTAACGGACGCGAATGGCGTCTCCACTTCGCCCGCTTACTCACTGTTGGTGAACGCTGCGGGTCCTGCGATCGGCACGTCATCCCTACCCAATGGCCAGTACAACTCGCCCTACCCGCCACTGACCCTGTCGGCAACCTCCGGAACCGCGCCTTATACGTGGTCGCTTGGATCTGGTGGTGTTTTGCCCGCGGGCATGGCTCTAAGTCCGTCGGGCAACATCTCGGGAACCCCTGCCCAGGCGGGCATGTGGTCCATACCGATCACGGTGACGGATGCGAATTCGTTGACCGCAAACACAACTCTGTCTCTCACAGTCGGTCTGGCAACGGGCTATGCCGGTAGCGGCAATTGCTACATGCCCTATCCGACCACGCCTATGTATTATTCAAGTAATGGCACCGCTGGACCATGGAGCGTAACCGCCCCTGAGGCTTTGAGCGGGCAGATGACATTCCTACCCGCTGTTACGGTCACCGTTGCCGGCTACGTCAATACCAACGGGACGAGTGTCACCTGGACCAGCGACCAAGGCGGCCAAAACGACCAGTTCTACTTGTCTCCCGTCCCCTCTTCTATCGTGATTAACAACGTCACCTACCCCGTAGCCTCTATCAATTCGGCAACCACCCTGACCCTGGCGCAATCGGCGGGCGTGCAGAGCTTTGTTCCTTACTCTTACACTCTTCCGGCCGGCGGCAACCTGTTGGCGGGGTGCTTCAGCGGAGAAGCTATTACCAGCGGTTCCTACCAACTGCAGCTCACCGCCGGGACGTCCACGTTCACCCTGCCGTTACAGGTCGTCGCTTCGGACACCCAGGATAACGGCATCGTCAACGTCAACTCCGAGGGCGTTGGGAACCTTCCGCCAAGCGGCTTTCAGCAGGGAGTGGTTATAACCGGGCAGAGCTTCGCCTTCCTTCCCGGAACTTATGCTGCGGATTCCGGTTTCAGCGGGAATGCGCTGTTCGGATTTAATGGTACCGCTCCGCAGCTCTGCGGCACTTTCCAGAATGTGCCGAATTCGCTTTCCGCCGCATCACAGGCGGGTCGCTACGACATCGCCATCGACGGCACAACCCAAAGCTGCACACCGATTCCTGCATTTCCAACCAGCCCGGCCCCGATTGTGTTCGAGTCGGTGGATACACTGCCCAGCTCAACGTTCTTTGGCGGGGCCACCACTATCTCAGGCCTTGTGCTCTCGTCGGGCAATCCGAACGCGTTTGTGGCTGCCAGTAACGTGCTAGAGATCGAAGGCGGCGGCACTAGCCCGAATCCAGTGACCGTGGCATTTAACTACACGATCAACGACTCCGGCTGTCCAGGTTGTATCGATCAACTTCAGGTTGGTTTGAACACGGACCCGAGCCCCCAAACCTACGCATACAACGGTGGATCCTTTAGTTCCGGTAGCGCCAGCGTCCACGTCAACGTGCCCAACACGCCTGGCCGATACTATATCGCGATCGATTTCGCCGAGGATTACGGCTTCCTGTATTCCTCGGCATACTGGGCGAACGGGCAGCCGACCGCCACGCGATACATCGGGGTGGTCGACGTTTGGTAGGGAAGGCGCGGGAAAGAGCCTAGCGAACTGCGCTTCCGCTTGCCTCTAGCGAGCGGAGGCGTTTTTTCGCGTCGGCAGCGAGAGGATCGTTCGCGCTCTTTTCGCGAGCCTTGAGGTAATTTTGGTAGGCTTCGGCTGCACCGGGACTCTGCAAGCCTTCGCGCGTGCGACCGAGGTAATAATTCACCGGGGCAAAATAACGCCAGCTCGGTTCATCGTCCAGAAACACCGACGCTGCCTCTCCGCGCCGCTTCACGCAGGCATCGAGTTCGGTGTCGGCTTCCGGAAATGCGCCCGCTTCCAAATACGCACGTCCCAGCCCGAGGCGTCCGAGCCAGGTATCGGCGATCTTCTGCGCATCTTGAAAAGTTCGGACGGCGTCACGATACTCCTTGCGCCTCATCTGCATTTCCGCTTCGATGAGCTTGCCATACGCGCCAGGATCGGGCTCCAGGCGCTGGCTTAGCTTCTGGCTTAGTTCCATGGCCTTGTCGCTGTTGCCAGCTTCGAGAAAGACCATCGCAGCCGGATAGAGCAGACTTTCGTCGGTACTTCCGCTCGAAGCGCTGTCGGCGGCGGCGATCGCTTTCCCCTTCTGTCCCTTCATGAGCCATGCCTGGGCCTGCACTACATACTTGGCGGCGGCTCGCGAAACATCTTTCGCCGCGAGATCCGCTTTCACCGCCGGGCCTAGAATCGCAAGCGCATCATCGGGACGCCCTTGGTACAAGGCCATATCCGCAAGCCCGACAGCTGAGGCAGAAGCCCCCCAGGCACTGAGCGGCGCCGCTTTCTTATAAGCGTCGGCCGCAGCCGTTTCGTCTCCTCGAGCAAGCTGGGAAATCCCCAGGCAGATGTATGCCTTCTCGAATCCGGGATTTAGCTGTAGGAGTCGCTCGGACTCGCGAATGGCGGTATCAAAATCGCCGGCATACATCGCGAACAGGCCGTAGTTATTCAGATAGAGGACATTGTTCGGGTAAAGCGCCACCACCTCGCGCTCCTCGTCCACCGCCCCGGTCATGTTTCTGGCGTAGAAATCGGCCAGCGCCAGGTTGCCGATGCCGGCAGAATCGGCAGGAAACTGCTTTTCGAGGGCCTTGAATTGCTCGATGGCCTTGTCATAGTCGCGTTCCATCAAGTAGTAAGCGCCGCGGGTGCGGTACTTCTCGCGATCGGTCATGCGATCGATTTTCGACATGGCCAGCTTGAAGTTATTCTCCGCCTCCTGTTTCCGGCCCGTGTTGGCGAGTATCACGGCCATTCCGGCATAAGCGCGCCCCAGCCCGGGATCAAGTTCCGTGCTGCGGCGATAGGCCTCGAGTGCCGCATCCCACTTGCCCTGCCACTGCAGTTCCTGGGCGAGCGCATATTGCTGCGAAGCCTCGAGCGACTGCGAGGAAAAAGTCTCGGCGGCTGCGAGCTGCACGGATTTCGGCGTCGCATCGCCCAGTGCCTTCCGAAAACCCGCCGCAATGCGGGCGACGGCGCGATTCAGTTCTTCCGGTGTCGATGCAGTAGCGCTCTCGTCGTCGATCACCCTATCGGTTCTCGCATCGATGACGCGAGCCGAGATGGCGTACTTGCTTCCGTCCTGGCGGATCGAACCCGCCACCACGACCCCAACGCCTTCTCGTTGGGCGATCAGGCGCGCGGAATTCTCGTCGAGTTTCGTCGAGCCCGAGAGCTTGGAAAGCGTTTTGCGTGCGTCGCCGCGCTTGTATGTAGTGATGAAGGACGCACCTTCTAGCGCGGTACTCAACATCGGTTCGAGAGTACCCTCGAGCACCGGATTCCCGGTCTGGTTGCTGAAATCGGAGACCAGAATCTTCACCGGAGCATGCGCCCCCACAGACACTTTGTGACGGACACTGTAAAGCAGCGATCCAGCTAACACGATGATCAACGCTGCCAGAGCAGAAAGCACCCTCCAATTGCTCGCACGGGGCTTCCTGATGCCTAACCAAGTTTCCAGATCCCCAATCAGCGCATCAATGGACTGATACCGCTCGGCCGGATCTAGTTGAATGCAGCGGGTGACAATATCGTTCAGGGCTCGGGGCATCTGCGGATCGGCTTCGCTGGGCGGTGGGATTTGTTTGCTGCCTCGCTCGGCCAACATAGCCCGCATCCCCTGGGGGTGAGGCGGCAGAGTGCCGACGGCGAGCTCGTACAGCATCAATCCGACGGTAAACAAATCCGAGCCAACGCCAATTCTCTCGGCTCGCGCCTGCTCCGGCGACATATATCGGGGCGTACCAAGCAGCGAACCGACTCGCGTAAGATTGGCCGATCCGTCGTTGGCGTCCGGCGAAGCTTGCGCCAGAAGCGCCACGGTCTCCGTCGAGCTGGCGATGCCGAAATCCATCACCGCCGCACGGCCTTGTTGGTCAATCATGATGTTCTGCGGCTTCAGGTCGCGATGAACCACACCCGCACCGTGAGCAGCCGCCAAACCGTAGCAGACCTGCAGCATGATTTCCGCAGCTTCTTTCGCTGGCAGCTTGCCACGACTCTTCAGAATCTCGCTGAGTTCGTGGCCCTCGATGTACTCCATGCTGATGAAACGCACTCCATCGGCGATGCCGAGATCGTAAATTCGGACCACGTTGCGATGCGTGATCTGCCGTGCGAGCACCAGCTCCTGGCGGAAGCGCTGCAGGATTTCCGCGCTGCCGGTCAGTTCGGAGCGAATCACCTTCAGCGCCACAATCCGGTCTACCTCTGTGTCGTGGGCTTTATACACGGCCCCCATGCCGCCTTCGCCGAGCGTCTTTAAGAGTTTGTAGCGGCCGCCGAGGACCGAGCCGGGCATCAACGAGACGCGTCGGTAGGCAATGGCATCTGAGGCCGTGAAGGGCTTCGACCAGCCCCCTGCCTGAACGTCCTCCAGGGTCTGAGCATCGTTTGGGCTCCCACCACGGACTTGGGTTTCATCCGCATCAATTTGGGGCTCATCCGTGGCCATTCTGGTTTCATCGGCATCCGCGGGCGTGGCTGTCCCGCAGGCGGGACACTGATATGCCGACGCAGGAACCGGGGTCTTGCATGCCGGGCAAAGCATGGCTTATGCCTAAGTTGACGAATTATCCTAACAGGCGGAGTGCGCCTGTCTCGGCGTCGATCCATCTTATCCTAAAGGCCTCTGCACCTAACCCGTAATCAACGCCCGACGTTTTCTGACGGTCGGCGGCGCTTCGCTGCATCGGCGAGGCGCAACCGCCCGCTTGAGTCTCATGGAGTACAAATTCCTCGCTTCCCGGAGTTAAGCACTTTGTTGAGACCATCGGCTGTGACTGGAGCGTGAAAATTGCTTAGTCTCCGCCGACATCCCGCCGGCGACCAACAGCATAGATGTAGCACCGACGTGACCCTCGATGCACGCAGGGGCCATTTACCTCGCCTACGGGTAAATCTAGGCTGTCGTTGAACAGCACCGTTGACAAGAAAAAGGGCGGTTCGGGGCTGTTCAAGCTAGCTTAAACTCGCGTCCCACGACCGAACGGTCGGGGACGCTTTTTCTTGAGGCAGAGAATTGTCTCGACGCTCACCGACCCGCTCAATGAGTTCTATAAAAAGGGAGCTCAAGAAAAATCTACCGCCTCGATCGGAAATCGAGAAGATCTGGTGTCGAGATCCAGCCCACTTGCGCTCTCTGAGCGTACGGACGGCGGGGCGCGAACCCTGCCTACACCTACAAACAAAATGCCATTGTCGGTGTTCTCTGGCCTCCGCCATCTGGCGAAAACGCGAAGTAACCCAGACTCAAGACGATGGCTTGGGCAGACCGACTTCGGTCTGCAAAGAAGAGTAAACTGGTTGCCATTCCTTTAAAGCCGGGCAGCAACTCGAACGGGGAACTTCAATCATCTTCGTTCCAGTTCCACTATGGAGTTGAAATTTGCGCGCAATCTTCGTCAGCTATCGACGGAATGATTCGCAAGGAGAGGCCGGTCGTTTGTTTGACGACCTGGTTTCTCATTTCGGCGAGCAGAAAGTATTTATGGATGTCGCCGGCATCGAAGCGGGACGCGACTTCCGCAAGGCAATCGAAGAGAGCGTGGCCAATTGTGGTGTCCTGCTGGTGATCATAGGGCCGTCCTGGCTCGCCGCGAAGAATGAAGCGGGAGTACGCCGCCTGGACGATCCCGCCGATTTCGTCCGTGAAGAGGTCGCCGCCGCCCTGAGGCGGGATATCCCGGTAATACCGGTCCTCGTGCGCGGAGCCGAGATGCCGCGCGTCGAACAGTTGCCGGAAACTCTGACAGATCTGGCCTATCGCAATAGTGTCGAATTAACTCATGCACGGTGGAGATCCGACGTTCAGCTGCTGATTGAACCCCTGCGGCGCCTCATTGGAATTTCCGGTGAAATCAAAGCTCGTAGCGCTAGCGGCGAAGCAATCGTCGCTGACCATGCACCACCCTTATCGCCAGAACTCGCATCTTCCCCCAATGCCGAACAAAGGACGGCGTCGCGCTTCGACGCCGCTACTTTGCAGCGAATCCGTCGAGAGCTTGCTCTGCACATCGGCCCGATCGCCGAGCTGGTTGTGGCCCGCGCAGCCCCGCTTTGTAATTCGACCGAGGACCTTTTTCTCAAAGTTGCGGAAGAGATTGAATCGCCACCAGAGCGCGAGGACTTTCTTCGGAAGATGAACTCGCCCTCCTTACTCGGCGGCACGATGCCCGTAAAACTGGAGGACCAATCACCAGTCTCTCAAAGTCCGCAGAAACCGGCCCACCGAGCCGATGTCGATCCCGTTCATGCTGCCCCGCCACGATCGTCGGCTCGGTCAATGAGTTCAATTCCGGTGATGATCGTTGCAGGGGTGCTAGTGCTGGTGCTGGTGCTGGCGCTGGCATTCGCGGCCGCCAAGCGGAGGCAGGCGCCTGGCGCTCCTGCTTCATCTGCGACATCCACTGGTTCTCCGCAAGAAGGCAGCAAACCAGCTTCTGCTCCAGAAAGTGTGCACCCAACCGATCAGTCTCCCCCAGGATCCGATACGCCCGCCGCGAGTCCTGACAGAGGCACCGGATCAGACCGGGTAAGTTTGCCCGCGGAAATCGCTCAAAGTCTCCTCGTTACGAAGGTTGTGCCTACTTACCCGCCGCTGGCACGGCAAGCTCGGGTTCAAGGTGAAGTCGTTCTCGATGTCGACATCTCGAAGGAAGGGACGATCGAAGGTCTCCGAACGCAGACCGGACATCCGATGCTGATTCCAGCGGCTATCGATGCGGTGAAACACTGGCGCTATAAGCCCTACCTCCGGAATGGCGAACCTGTTCCCGTGCAGACTCAAGTCACAGTCAACTTCAGTCTTACCAGTGGCTAGAGTTTTTTCAGCTCCGGAGTATGGACTTATCTCAGAAGTTTCATGGCTTTGGCCAAGCTAACCTGCATGCGATTGAACGACGCCGTCATTGTGGCGATCTCGTCTTTTCCCCGCACGGGCAGCGGAGCGGGTGTCGCTTCGCCCTTGCTGGCACGATCGGCAGCATCCGATACGAGCCGCAACGGTCGGATCACGATGAAATAAACGCCGGCATCCAGCGCAGCGATGGTTGCGAACAGGGCGATGGCCAGGTAAATAATCAGCAGATGAAACGCCCGTTTGGCGATGCCCACCGGCACTGACATCGGCACAGAAACAATCTGAGCGGCGACCACCGAGCCAGCCTTCCATCCGAAACCATGGTCAAGGCCGTAGCTAGCGATCATGGCGGCCGGAGCAACCGCCGGACGACTATGACATTCCATGCACGGCGGATCTGCTGTGATTGCCGAAGCCAGAAACAACGCCGGTCCAGTAGGAGTGTCCCGGTCTCCTGTCAGCGGCTTGCGGTCGGGATGGTCCCGCATATACGCGAGGATGTCGGCTTCCCAATCCGTTGCGCGATCTTCAGGATTCGTTGGGTTCACCGAAACTTCGCGGTAGGTGTAGTCAGGGTACTTCTGCTTGAGCCGATTGAAGGTGCTGGTTGCACCGAAAGCTGGGATCGTCTCTGGCAAGAATCGCGTTTTATGTTGAGGATTTTGTTCGAGCAGTGGTTTCAGGTCCTCGGCTGTATAATCGCGCACCGAACGGGCACTCGCCATCATCAGCTCGGCTTCCTGCATAACCTCGCGACGCGCATTTTGGATCAGAAAGTTATAAGAAAGCTGGGAGATGAGGAGTGTTCCAGCTCCGAACAGCACCAGCAGAATCAGGTTGAACTTCGCCAGGAGCCTCATTGTGAGCCCTTTCGGACGCCGCGATCTGGCCGACGAGCTGAATTAACCGGGAGAATGCAAGTAAAAGGCAGTGTAACCCCACCGCCATCGAAGACGCGATACCGTTCGTGAGTCTCAAGAGGCTGCACCTGGGCGAAAATTGTTTTCTGGGTGTTGCCGGGAGGGTTAGAATCGGCAGCCATGAATACTCAAGCAACGGGTGCTCCCTTGATCGACCCCATCATGGAGCGACTGGAAGATCAAATCGGCTGGTATGACCGCAAAAGTCTGCTCAACCAGCGATACTTCAAGCGAATCAAGATCATTGAAATAACGGCCGCTGCGCTGATTCCCTTCGTCTCGGCATTCAACTTCCAGCGTATGGCGTGGGTGTCCGGAGGACTCGGGGTCGTGATCACTGTGCTCGAAGGAATGCTGCATCTCAACCAGTACGAGCAGAATTGGATTACGTACCGTTCGACCAGCGAGTTGCTCAAGCACGAGAAATATGTGTATCTGGGGAAGGCCGGGCCGTACGTCGGTTCGGCAGACGCGCACGCGCTACTAGCGGACAGAGTCGAATCGCTGGTCTCGCAGGAACACGCCAAATGGGCGTCTGTGCAGCAGCAACCGCCAAAACCAACTTCTGGGTGACCACTTGGGTTAGAACCAAAATCCCAAAGGGGTCGGCCATTCCTCTAAACGAGTGGACAGAAGAGTCGAGATTTACTGAATTGAACCATGTCTTGGTCTTCGCGAGGCCGTAACTGTGGCAAGCTTCGATTTGTTTCTTCCGATGTTACTCCGCTTTGAAGGTGGCTACGTCGACGATCTCACTGACCCGGGTGGCGAAACCAATAAAGGAGTCACAATGGCAACGTTTCAGCGATGCTCTCACCAACTCCTGGGAATCGATCCAACATCGCAAAACTTGCAGGCTCTAACTGATGCTCAAGCCGGCATTATCTATCGCAGTCTCTATTGGGACCAGATTAACGGCGACGATTTTCAAATGCAGGACTTGGCGAACATCCTCTGCGACTTCTACGTCAATGCAGGAACTCACGCCACCGTTCTGCTGCAGCGCATTCTAAACACTATGGGAGCGCATCTCATCGAAGATGGCAATATTGGGCCAGCGTCAATTCAGGCTCTGGGGAGTCTCGATCCGGTAGCCGTATATCGTCAGTACAAGCAAGGTCGGATCGAGTATTATCAGGGTTTGGGTCAAAGGTTTCCGCAGTTCCTGCCGGGATGGTTGAATCGGACCAACGCGTTCCCTGCTTTGTAGAATTCACTCACGAGAATGCTCGGGACAGGCCAGCGAAGGCGCGCAACCACGGCATCGCGGGAAGCTCCAGTTTGGGTGTCTTCGTTCGACTGACCCATACTAGACATCGTTTTCGAAATCATCTCGGGTTGGCTTCGCGGCGTGCCGCTGAACATTGGTTCGGATCCGTGACTCCTCGGAAGCTGTACTCGGGAAACGCAACACTCATTCCGAGACCGGCGATTTTTTGAAGCTTGACGCTTTGCCAGGCTGCCCAAACCGGTTGCTGAGTCCTACTTTCTTCCTAGCCAGTTCGCCAGAACCTTCGGATCGAATCGGGCGCGGATGGCGATGCGGAAGCTGGGATGGCGACCGGCTTTCGCCAGCTTATTGCTTGCTGGCGTTGCGGCTATCGCGCCATCTCCTGCAACTCGTGCACGGCGCCTTCATCTCGCCCAAGTCTTTCTCGGCGTTCATCTCCCGCCGGAACGCTAGGGGCCTCCTCGTTGCAACTGACGCAGTGACGGGGAGACGAGGCCACCCAGCCCGGCGAGGATGCAGGCGAGGCCAGAGATAGCGATCACCCGCGGCGCCGAGAGATATTGCAGCAGCACGCCACCGAACGCGGCTCCCAGCGGCGCCGCCGCTACCACCAGCGAATGCCGCGCGCCGAAGACCTGGCCGCGTATCTCGGCCGGGACGAGCCTCTGCAGCAGGGTGGTTTCCATCGGCGTATACGGCGCCCAGGATGCCCCCGCCACACCGAGGACCAGCATCGCGAGCGGGAGCTGTCGGATGAAAAACAGGGGGCACAGCAGCGCTCCCCACAGCACCGCGATCATGGGTAAGGCAATGCTCGGCCGCCAGCGGTGTGAGAGCTTGGTCAAGGTCAGCGCACCCGCGAAGGCCCCCGCTCCGAAGCCGGTCCACAGCAGCCCGTAGCCCTCGGCGTTGGCGTGTAATGTCTGGCCGCTGTAGACCGGCAGGGCCGCCTCCAACGGGCCGTAGGAGAAGAAGAACACCAGCGAAAGGAGCGTGAGCGCGGGCACGGAGCGCAGGCTGAACAGCGCGCCGAAGCCGAGCCAGCGACTGGCTGCCGCATGCTGCGCGACACACGGTTCGCGAGTGATCGTGGGCAGGGTGAGCACCAGCAGGCCCATCAGCAAGAAGCTGGCGGCGTCGATGAACAGCGCCCAGGGACCGCCCAACCTGGCGACGGCGAAGCCTGCTGCCACGGGGCCGGCGAGATAGGAAAATTGCAGACTGGTCGCCGTGAGCGCATTGGCGCGATCGAGGCCGGCGTCGTCCACCAGGTGCGGCACAAACGCCCGTACCCCAGCCGTGGTTGCTGGCGAGAGCGCTCCAG
>JBAUXO010000125.1:0-150719 GCA_049584315.1 Candidatus Sulfotelmatobacter sp.
CAGCCGTGGCTGTCGTCATCTGCTTTGCCTCATATGCCGATTTGCCCAGTTCTCTCGTGTGAAGCACCAGAAGGAAGTCAGCTCGCTTTCGCGTCCGGCGATGTTGTCGATGGGACTGACGCAACCAGTATCCGTTCCATTACAGAGCGGCATTCGCTTCCTCCTTCCTCTCATGTCCGCACCGCCATCGGCCCATCTTGCGATGTGCTTTCCCTTGTGGGGAGCGATACGGATTTATCCTGTTCCGCTTGGAATGACACGATAGGTTAGGTCCGCTCTATGCGCCGGCAGTGTGATGTGACCATGACGGAGAAGCCGACAGGTTCCGTGCCCACTGCAAGAAGAACCCCGCAAAACCTCGCAGCAACTTACGTTCTCTAAGGTTGACGACGCTTACGAGCATTTGTATATTCTGGCCGTGCTATCAAGCCTAGGCCCTCTCCACATTGTGCTAGTAGATGCACCGTCGCCTCGCGGTTCCGATGCTACCCTTGCGGGTATGGGTACATTGTCCGAGGGCTTCGAACGGTTTGTTGCCGCCCCGCTCCTACCTCGTAGGCTACATGCGATGGTACGCACGGTCCGATGGTGTTTTGTTTTTCCTCCTTCAGACAATCATTCCAACGGCTTTCAGTTCGCAAACGGGCAACTCTTCCCTAGTCCTGTAAAGGAAGGGTTGCCGACCACCCAGACGTTATCTCGCGGCACACCGGCCTTTCATTGACTCGCTAGAGATCGCTCCGTAATATGAAGCGACTCTAGAACCCGCCATCTCCCGAATGATCGGGCAAACCATCTCGCATTACTGTATCGTCGAGAAGTTGGGCGGCGGGGGGATGGGTGTTGTCTACAAAGCCGAGGACACGTTGCTTGGCCGCTTTGTCGCCCTCAAATTCCTGCCCGATGAACTGTCGCAAGATCCGCAAGCACTGGAGCGGTTTCGCCGGGAGGCGCGTGCCGCGTCAGCTCTGAATCATCCTAATATTTGCACCATCTACGAAATCGGCAAGCACGGTGAGCAGTCGTTCATTGCTATGGAGTATCTGGACGGTGTAACGCTGAAGCATCTGATTGCGGACAAGCCGTTAGACAACGAAACGGTGCTTTCGCTAGCCATCGAGATCGCTGACGGTTTGGACGCGGCGCACTCCCAAGGCATCGTCCACCGCGACATTAAGCCCGCCAATATCTTTGTGACCAAGCGTGGACGGTCCAAGATTCTGGATTTTGGTCTGGCTAAGGTCACGCCCGCAAGCGGTTCTTCCAGCCAGGTTGCATCGGCCAACACGATGGCCACGATGGACGAACAGCACCTCACCAGTCCGGGTTCCGCGCTCGGCACCGTCGCCTATATGTCGCCGGAGCAAATACGTGCGAAAGAACTGGACGCCAGAAGCGACCTGTTCTCGTTTGGAGCCGTCCTCTATGAGATGGCTACCGGGCAGTTGCCCTTCCGAGGGGAAAGCCCGGGAGTCATCTTTAAGGCCATTCTGGACGCGGCTCCCACGTCCGCAGTGCGGCTCAATCCCAATGTGGCGCCCAAGCTGGAAGAGATTATCCATAAAGCACTGGAGAAGGATCGGAATCTGCGTTACCAGCACGCCGGCGATATGCGAGCTGATTTGCAACGGTTGAAACGTGACACGGAATCGGGCGCTCGTTTCGAAGCCTCCACAAAGCCGCAGAGGGCCCCTCGTTTCAAAATGCAGCTCGGCTTGGCGGCGTTGATCGTGTTGGGGTTAGGATTCGGCGGCTACCGCTGGTTGCACGAGCGTTCCGCGGCCAGTCCGGTAAGCGTTGCTAGCCGGCCCTCGATCGCCGTTCTGCCATTACAGAATCTCAGTGCCGAAGGCGACAGCAGCTACTTCAGTGACGGCATGACCGACGAGATCACCACGAAGCTCTCGAAAATCCAGGGGATCAACATCGCTTCCCACGCGGCCGTTGTGGCTACAAAGGGCGGTCCAACAGAAATCGGCAAAGCTCTCGGGGTGCGATACATCCTCGAGGGATCGGTACGGAAGGCGGGAGATGAAGTACGGGTGAACGTCCACCTCATCGATGCCAACAGCGGTTTCCAGGTCTGGGCGGATGACTTCACCGGCGAGATGAAAGACGTTTTCTCGCTGCAGGAGCAGACGGCGCTGAAGATTGCGCAGTCGCTGAATCTGAAGCTCACGCCGCAGGAACAGCAGGCAATCCAAAAACGATATACGCAGAATCCGCAGGCTTATGACGCGTACTTGCGTGGATCCGCGTTGGTGGCTTCCTTTGACCAGCGCGAGTCCTTGGAGACGGCGCGCAAAAACTTCGAACTGGCGCTGCGCTTAGATCCTGACTATGCTCCGGCAATCGCTGGCTTGGCGTGGGTGGAAGGTCAGATATATCGTAATCTGGAACCCAACCCGGAACACCTGCTACGAGCCGAGAATTACGCCCGGCGTGCTCTTGCGGTTGATCCTAACCTGTCGGAAGCACACGTGGCCATGGGCACCGTCTATTCCGACAAGTATGACTATGTGTCCGCCGCTCGCGAATATCGCACTGCGGCTGACCTGGACCCGAACAGCGGCTATGCCTCCGACCAACTCTCCTGGGCGCTCGGTTATCAACAGCCCCCGGACGCCATCGGAGCGGAAGCGGCCGCGCGAAAAGCCATTCGTCTGCAGACGTCTCTTTACCCCGCTTACTACCACCTGGGGCGTGCCCTCCTGCTGCAAAAGCGCTACGACGAGGCGCTTGCGGCCTTCGAGCAAATGCGGCAGATCAGTCGAGGCGCAAGCAGCGCAGATTTGGGTGTCGGCCAGGTGTACCTAGCGCAGGGCGAGTACGACAAGGCAGTGAAGGCGTTGACCGCAAACTTTAAACCTTCCGGCGTCACGTACTACTGGCTGGGTGCGGCATATGCGGCGAAAGGCGATCGCACTGCGGCGCTCGACACCATGCAGAAAGCGTTTCAAAGCGGGTTCGCTGACTTCGCCGCCATTGACAACAGCCCGTACTTCTCATCGCTTAAGTCGGATCCACGCTTCCAGCAACTCATTCTTGAATACAAGAAGTAAACGGCGTCAGGCTTCTGCATTCGCGAGTAGCGAAGCAGTTGAGGGCTGACGACACGTTTTCAGGATGGGGCGTACACACATTGTCAGCGCATCACCCAGCATTCGATCCGTGCGCTTATCGACACGGGACGGTCGGGCCGGTGGAGGATGAGGTTTTCTCACCGGCTTCGTTCCGAAACTCGGGCATTGAGCTTTTTGAGGCACTCTTTGTTTTCAAAGCCTATTTTTACTAACGCCTAAATTTCGGTGCGCTTTAGCAGATAATCGAGGCCCCCGATGCGGAACCAGCGGTAGCCGTAGGGCTCAAGCAAAATGCGATGCTTGCCGGATGCGTTGGGAGTGCTGTGATCGTTTGACAGGAGATTGACGAGCTGGCCATCCACTTTCGCGCCAGCCCCGAATTTGACTTCTGTGGGAACGGGACTGAGGTTGTGTACGAATAGAAGGGAGTTGTTGCGCCAATCGTAGCGGAGCGCAAGCACCTCGGGTTTCCCTGTCCCGAGGATTGAAAAATCGCCCCAACCGATCTCGGGAACTTCTTTCCTCATACGGATCATGCGTTCGGTCCAGTCCATGAGGGAGTTGGGATCGCGCTTCTGCGCGGCGACATTTACGTGCTCGAAACCGTAAGGGCCTTCGGCGATTACGGGAATTATCGGTTTATCACTTTCCGTGAATCCCGCTTGCGGTTCATTGGACCACTGCATTGGCGTACGGGCGCAGTTGCGTTCAGGCAAATCGAGGTTGTCACCCATGCCGATTTCGTCTCCGTAGCGGAAGACGGGAGTGCCGGGGAGCGTCATCATCAGACTGTATGCGAGCTCAAGCCTGCGTCGGTCGCCTTGCATCATGGGAGCAAGACGGCGCCGAATCCCTCGCTTGTATAGCTGCATGTTCGGTTCAGGACCGAACGCGGCGAAGACTGCCTGGCGCTGCTTCTTCGTCAGGCGACCGAGGTCGAGCTCATCGTGGTTTCGTAAGAACTGCGCCCACTGCGCGGTGGCGGGACGTGGCTTGGTAGTCTTCAAGGCTTTGACGAGGGGACGAGTGTCACCTGTGGCAAGTGCGTAGAACAGGTTTTGATTCACCTCGAAGTTGAACATCATTTGCAGGCGCTCGCCGGAAGCGCCGAAGTAATTCATATCCACATAAGGGAGTACGTTTGCTTCGGCAAGAATGATGGCGTCACCTTCGCGCCAGGTGAGAAATTCGCTGAACATGCGGAGCATGTCGTAGTGCTCGGTGGGGCGTCGATTAGTAGCGCCTTTGGCGGAAATGACGAACGGCACGGCATCCATGCGAAATCCAGAGACGCCTAACTGAAGCCAGAAACCCATTATTCTTAGAATTTCAGCTTGAACCTCGGGGTTCGAAGTATTCAGATCGGGCTGAAAATCGTAGAACCTATGGAAATACCAGGCTTTTGCCGCGTCATCGTAATCCCATGTGGATTTCTGGACACCAGGGAAGACCATACCTTTGTTCGCGTTTCGCGGCTTCTTCTTTGCCCAGATGTACCAATCGCGGTATTTGGACTCCGGATCTTTGCGCGCCTCCTGAAACCACGGATGCTGGTTTGACGTGTGATTCACGACAAGATCGATCAGGACACGAAGGCCTCGCTGTCTACATCCCTGGGTGAACTCGACAAAGTCTCCCAGCGAGCCGTAGCGGGGATCGACTCCGTAATAATCGGAAACATCGTAGCCATCGTCGCGACCCGGCGAGGGCTGGAACGGAAGCAGCCAGATCGCCGTTGCCCCCAGGCCCTGCAGGTAATCGAGGCGGCGGAGGAGGCCTCGAAAATCGCCGATCCCATCAGCGTTCGTGTCGAGGTAGGTTCCGACGGACAGGCAATAGAAGATTGCATTTTTGTACCAGAGGTCGTTGATCACGCGCAGTCCTCAGGTTCCGGCTTACAACTTGCGGATCGATTTTACCTTGAGCGATATTGGTTTGGGAATCGAGGGCCTGAGCGCATGCAGGATTTAAAGTGGTGGCAGCGTGGTGTTATCTATCAAATTTACCCGCGCTCATTTCAGGATAGCAACGGGGATGGAATCGGCGATCTTCCGGGGATTATTCGGCGCCTGGATCATGTTGTAGCTCTTGGCATCGACGCGATCTGGATTTCTCCGATTTATCCTTCGCCCATGGCGGATTTTGGATATGACGTCACAGATTATTGCAATGTGGCGGGGGTCTTCGGGAACCTCGCGGATTTCGACCGATTGGTCGCCGAGGCGCATCGGCGAGGGCTCAGACTCATTCTGGATTTCGTTCCCAACCACACTTCCAACCAGCATCCCTGGTTTATTGAAAGTCGAAGCTCACGCGCGGATCCGAAGAGAGACTGGTACATCTGGAGAGATGCTGGGGCGGAGGGCGCTCTCCCTAACAATTGGCTCAGCCGTTTCGGCGGGCCTGCATGGGAATGGGATGGAAGGACGAATCAATATTACTACCACTCGTTTTTGAAGGAACAGCCGGACCTCAATTGGCGAAATCCGGCGGTGAAGCAAGCAATGTACGATGTGCTACGGTTCTGGCTGGATCGCGGCGTGGATGGGTTTCGGGTGGATGTACTCTGGCTGCTGATCAAGGACGATCAGTTTCGAGACAATCCCGTAAATCCTGGCTACGTTCCGGGTGAATCGTCGCACGAGCGGCTGTTGCCCTTCTACACCGCCAATCGGCCCGAGGTTCATGCGATTGTTGCCGACATGCGGAGTGTAACGGATACGTATCCGGATCGCGTTTTGATCGGTGAGATTTATCTGCCGATTGAACAGTTGGTCACTTATTACGGCCACGATCTCAAGGGGGCACATTTACCGTTCAACTTTCAGCTCCTTCAGACTCCTTGGAATGCGGCGAGTATCGCTCAGATCATAGAAGAGTACGAAGCGGCCTTGCCGCACGGGGCTTGGCCGAACTGGGTCCTGGGAAATCACGACAAGGAGCGGATAGCATCGAAAATTGGTTCGGCCCAGGCCCGGGTTGCGGCAATGCTGCTGCTTACTTTGCGCGGCACGCCGACCATTTATTACGGGGAGGAAATTGGGATGAAGGATGTTCCGATTGCCCCCGAGCACGTTCAGGATCCGGCTGAGAAAAATGAGCCGGAGCTGGGACTGGGGCGCGATCCCGAGCGAACTCCGATGCCGTGGGACGGCTCGCTTCTTGCAGGCTTTACTTCCGGAGAGCCATGGCTACCTTTGGGCGCCGACCACGCGCGCGTGAATGTGGAGGGTTTGCGCGAGTCTCGCCGATCGATTTTGAATCTGTACCGGCGGCTGATTGATTTGCGACGAGACAAGCCGGTCCTTACACATGGATCCATCGATGCGGTGACCGTTCAGGGAAACATTTTGAGGTACGAAAGGCGGCAAGGAGATCAACGACTCGTTATTGCCCTCAATCTGGCTCATGAACCGGCGCGTGTATTATCGCTCCCGTCCGGGAGATTGCTGCTATCCACAGACCTTGACCGTGCGGGAGAGGGTGTGGGCGCGAGCGCGTCGCTTCGTGCGGACGAGGGAATAGTTATACAAGGCAGCTAACCGCGATGGTGTCTGAATTCCTCCCGGTAAGTCTTAGGCCTCCAGATCGCAAATGCGCGCGGAGTAATCTTATTTGCCGCGACCGAGACCTGCCCCATCTTCCAGGTTAGCTATGCAGGCACCATCGCGACGCCGGCCGCCGCCGCGCGCCGGAGTTCGGCATCGGTTGTTGCCAAAGGCAAACGGAATCGCATTGCCAGTGCGAGGTACGCCGCGTCGTAGCTCGTCAGACTGTGTTTTTGTGCAATGGCTGGCAATTCGAGAATTTCCGTTGGAACTTGCTGGGCAGCATCAATGGGGAGGACCTTTAGTCGCGTCAGAAAACCGTCGATTTGATCAAATGTAATCCGCTTTCGCCGATGGGCCATGAGAAGGCCGTTGCCCACGTCATAGAACCACAGGATCGGAACCACTGCAGGTTTGCTCAAAAGGCTTGCGAGGACACTGAGGCCATACTGCCGACCGGACTCGTCTTCCAAGAACCACTGGAGCGCCAACGACGCGTCCAGTACTAGATCACTCACAGACGGTGGCCCTCGTGAATCAGTTGCTTAACAGAGACGCCATGCAAAGGGGTACGGTTTTTCTCGACAAAGTTGAGCCTTTCGCGCACGGCATCATCATGATGGCCGTTGTCGTCAGCACGTTCCTTTTCCCGAAGAGCAACGAAGGCCTTGGCAATCACCTCCTCTGCAGATCGAAAGTGAGCCGACTTCACCTCGTCGTTGATGATCCGCTCTCGGGAGTCAGATTGATATTCATGCACGCGAACACTGCTCGTACCGACGATGAAATCATAGCAGTCTTCCTGGCGATCAACGTGCCACAGAGCCAAACCGGAAGAACGGGCGCACGCAGGTTGGATTGTTTCCACACCAGCCTAAGCATGTCGATCGTTGGTCCTCGGGAGAGTGATGGTTGGGAAGTGAAGGTCCTGGGACCTAATGGGTTTGACAGGTCATACACTTTGGCAGGAAGTGCAGGAGATCACCGGCCTTTGGTGATCGGGAACGCGCTTCTGAGATTGCTGCCTATAACGACCAGCATGCATGAAAGGCGATCTGCACCTTAACGTACTGTACACGTCAGAGGAACTCAGAGGAACTACACGGTTGACGGATCAAGCTGATGCCGGAAGAGAAAGCCGCCCTCGACGAGAGCGCCACGGGGGTGAAGGAGCTGCGCTGAGTGATCGGGGTCTAACGCGATTGCCTTTTCACCGTTGCGCGTTAGGGGCGAAGAACCAAGTCATCTCGCTGATATGAGGGGTCTGCGCACGCCAGACTGGATTGTCTGAATCGACCTCGAAGTCAGCGGGAACCCTTTGCTTGGCTCCTTTAGTGGGAGACGACTCGATCTGTAGAATAATGCGACCATTTCCTTGAAACTCCTTCTCCAGCCGGCCTCCCTGCCACGAGATGGTTTCTTCGGCCATGTCCGTCCCGTCATTCGTTAGCGCAAAGCGGAAGGGCCGGCCGTTTAGGCGCTCGAGTTCGCTGACTGAAGTTCCTAGCGTGATGCCATGTACGCCATGCCAGAGGCTCTTCTTCCCCCAAATTTGCGCAGATTCAGGTGCGGTTTTGTTGTCCGGGTCTTTCCACAACATTTCGATTTGACGTTGTGGATCTTTCGGAAACAAGAACGTTCCGGATTGCATTTCTCCCTCCCCGATGTCCACATCCCGATCCACAACATTTGCCGCACCGTACATGCGGACCAAGTCCTTTCTTGTCGTGTGCGAGTTCATAGCCCCCTTCTGGCCGCTCGCAAGAATCAGCCACGGATCGGCTTGGGCTTGCCCGAAAGCGGTCATCGCCACGAAAAGGATGAACCCAGCCAGACCAACGGAAAAGCCGCCGCGGAAGAAAGCTACAGGTTGGCTTGTTTTCATCGCGATGTTCCACGAGGTCGCGTAAGCGTTAGCTACTTCCAATCGAATGGTGTTGGGATTTCTGCAAGTCAACCACGTTACTTCAGTGTGTTCCAAGCTGAGCGCGTCACGTCTGTCATCCAGAATTTGCGGATTTGAATGAAAAACTCCGGCCCGCTCCGCAGTCCTTTTCGACCAACACTCCAGCAACATTGCCGCGACACTCCAGAGCCTCACAACCACCTTGCAGAACTCTCGGGACCGATTCCGCTGCAGGGTCCAGTATCACACCACTTTTAGAAGACGGAGACAGTTTAATTATGCGTATACTCCACACCAGCAATCAAGTCTTGCAGTCTCGCCGGTGCCATAAGCCAGGCGCGATGGACGATCTCATAAGGCGACGGTCTGGCAAGGAGCGTGCATTTTGAAAAAGTCTTTCACAAGAGCGGTGCGTCTGGTGTCGACGCAGATCACAATGGCGACAGCGATGGCGGGGCTGCTGGCAGTACCGGCACACTCTCAGCAGTCGAGCACCGAGCAGCCGGATAACTACACCTGGCTGGAAGACATAAACGGCGAGCGGCCAATGGCCTGGGTGAAGGCCGAGAATGCGCGCACAGCGGCGGTGATCGAGAAAGACAGTCACTTTGCTCCTCTTGAGGCAGAGGCGCTGACGGTGCTCGAGTCTCCGGATCGGTTGCCGGACCCGGAGTTTCGCAACAGCCTTGTGTATAACACATGGCGCGACGCCGAGCACGTTCGGGGAATCGTACGACGCACCTCGCTTAAGGATTATCTAACGGCACAGCCTAACTGGGAGACCCTGCTCGACTACGATGCGCTCTCCAAGACCGACAACCAAAGTTGGGTGGGAAAAGGTCTCGCCTGTCTGCAGCCGGAGGATGAGCTTTGCCTCGTTTCCCTGTCGGCGGGTGGCGAGGATGCCGTAACCCTCCGCGAGATGGACCTGAAAACGAGCAAATTCGCGGAGGGCGGTTTTGTGTTGCCGCGCGGCAAGCAGACCGTGGCATGGGTGGACAAGGACACGCTGCTGATTGCGCGCGACTGGGGCACAGGCACCATGAGCGAGGCCGGTTACCCCATCACGATCCGGCGATGGAGGCGCGGCCAGCCTCTTGAGAGCGCCGAGGAAGTGTTTCGTGGAAGCACCAAGGACAACGGGTATGGCAACAATCCGCGCGTCTTCATCGATGGCCAGGGTCACCACGCCATCACCGTGCAGCGGAATCTGAGCACCTTCGCGCAGGAGAACTATCTGCTGTTGCCCGGCGGAGCAAGGAAGCTGACACTTCCGCTGAAGGCCAGAATAGGTGGGCTGTTGAGAGGTCAGCTCCTGGTCGAGCTGCAAGAGGATTGGACGCCCGACGGACAAACCAACAAGATTACCCAGGGTTCCGTGATTGCGCTAGATTTGGCCGCGGTCGAAAAGGATCCGGCGCGGCTGAAGCCAACGGTAATATTCGCGCCCACCGCGCAGGAGTTCGAACAGTCGTTCTCGACGACCAAGAACCACATGATCCTGGCCACACTCGAGCATGTGCAGCAGCGCGCGTATGTATACACAGTCAGCAGCGACGGGAATTGGACGCGTAAGCCGCTACCGGTGCCGGACAACCTGACCATCAAATCTTTAACCGCCAGCCGCACCGACGACCGCTTCTTCCTTGGACTGGAAGGTTTCCTCACCCCACCCTCGCTCTGGCTCGGCGACGCCGGGGACGGATCGTTCGCTCTGGCCAAGTCGCAGACGCCGCAGTTTGACGCCAGCTCCGATGTGGTCGAGCAGCTCGAAGCGACTTCAAAGGACGGCACCAAAATCCCCTACTTCGTGGTGCATCGCAAGGACATGCCCAAAGACGAATCGAATCCGACTCTGCTGACAGCCTACGGCGGATTCGAGATCGCCAATACGCCCAGCTACAACGCCGTGAGGGGCAAGCTCTGGCTCGAGCATGGTGGCGTATTTGTGCTGGCCAATATCCGCGGTGGCGGCGAGTTCGGGCCCGCCTGGCATGAGGCCGGCCTGAAGACGCATCGGCAGCGGATTTACGACGACTTCTACGCCGTGGCCCAGGATCTGATTACGCGCAAGATCACTTCCTCGCACCGGCTCGGGATCATCGGCGGCTCCAATGGCGGCCTGCTCATGGGCGTCGAATTCACCCAGCACCC
Organism: Candidatus Sulfotelmatobacter sp.; assembly: GCA_049584315.1. Classification (GTDB taxonomy): domain Bacteria; phylum Acidobacteriota; class Terriglobia; order Terriglobales; family Acidobacteriaceae; genus Sulfotelmatobacter. The sequence continues at coordinate 10,692 of JBAUXO010000125.1, forward strand.
CCAGATGTGGAAGGCGGTCGTGATCCAGGTCCCGCTCCTCGACATGTTGGCCTTCGAGCATCTGTCGGCCGGCGCGTCATGGGTCGGCGAGTACGGTTCGGTCTCCGTACCGCAGGAGCGTGCCTTCCTCGTGTCCATTTCGCCCTATAATCAACTGAAGCCGGACGTCAATTATCCCGAGCCGCTGATTTTTACCACCACCAAAGACGATCGCGTCGGCCCGGTTCATGCGCGCAAGTTTGCCGCCCGCATGGAGGAATTTCACGAGCCGTTTTTCTACGACGAGATCACCGAGGGCGGACACGGCGCCGGCGCCGACAAAAAGCAGGAAGCCCACACCGATGCGGAGTACTTCACCTACCTGATGATGAAGCTGATGGATTCAACTGGTCCTGGACGGCATAATTGAAAAAAGTGACGAACTCCTGGCGTTAGCGCAACCAGAGGATAAGACGCACAAGTTCTGGGTGTCTGCACCAAAAATCCGCTTGCGGCATTTCGGCTAGGTCGTTTTCGAACCCGTGCGGCCCTGCTGGCAGAGATCCTCGCGCTTCGTCATGAACTTCACCGTTCTCCCTCTCCGAACGCCTCAGATTCGTACCTAACGAACGCAAGCTGTATCCTCCCGCACGTCCTCGATTGTCCTTGGGGCTCAGGATCGCGCCCCTGTACTCAAAAAGACCGCTGGGAGATGCCACCTGTGCGGTAGCCTTATTTGGGTCAGAAATTTGCGGCGGAAGCAAATCCTGTCCTTGCCCTGCCCTGCCGCTTTGATCGTGTCTCCCGTCACGATTGTCTGAGCTATATTCGGTTTCAGTCTCAATCCAGGAGGGCGTTGAGGACGATCGGATGAAGAGGCACCGGGCGACGAGAAGACTCTGTCTTAGTATTTCCGAATCGGTTGCGCACACAGGAGCGCAGGACGGTGAACCTCCATCGTTCGGGTGTCCAGATCCGACCAAGTTAGAGCGATCATTTCCGATCGCCGGAGACCAGTGCTACCCGCAAGCAAGACCATTGCCCTGTCGCGCACAGAAAGGTGTTCAGCAAGGCGCTGGAACTCATCGGGGTGAGAATGGCCTTGTCACGAAACGCTTCGACTAGGTCCTTACCCTGCTGATTGAATTGAAAGTGAGCCACTCCTATCGGATGGCGTGGTTGTACAGCGTCGATAGAATGCTTTTCAGTTTTGCTTTCGAACTGGGCGCTGACGAGAGAATGCACCCACTCTTCAACCTGCATTGTTCGAACTGCACCGAGCTGAAAATGTCCCACCGAGGTTCGATATAGAGTCTGACGATTCTTGCCAAGCACTCGAAGTCATCGCCGAGCTGGGAGAAATTCCTGAACGCGGTTCTCATAATTGTGCTAGCCATTTGGCTTGCCTTCTACGTCGGAGGGCGTCAGGGTTTAATCGTGAATGTCGCGACTTCCAACGAGCGAGATGGAGGTGGCTGCCGGGATCATCCATGGGCAGTGAATGTAGTCCACAATTTGCTCGATTTCTTGGCCGATCACCCTCATACGAATGACCGAGTATGAGGTCCATGTGTCAGCCCCGCGTTGGAGAACAATGAGCACCGGTTCCCCATCCACCTCGCCCAGCGCGAGTTTCCAGGGCCACGGCCAGCGGTCGTAGTTGAAGAAGTAGGGAGCATCGGCAAACTTCCCTGCAAACCTATCGAGAACGTTGAGCCGGGCGTCGGCGCTGATCAATTCGCGCACTCCGTCCCAGTCGCGTCGATTAAAGCGATCCACATAAAGTTGCATGATCTGTGCTAGCTCGGGACCCGCACTTCGAACTGAAGGCGATGAAGCCGGTGACGAAGCTAATTTCGTCCGGCCGCGGTTGAGCGCTGCCTTAACGCCACCAACGGTGGAGTCGACAAGTTCTGCAATCTCCTCCAGCGAGTAATCAAATACGTCCTTCAGAAAAATGCATGCGCGCTCCTTCGGAGGCAGGGATGCGACGAGGTGTTCCACTGCTTTGCCGATCCCCAGTGTGGCTGGTTCGGCCGGTGAGACTGCTTCGGACATGGCAGCGGCCGCCTCGGCTTCATCCCGCACTCCCTTTCGTCGCAGGAAATCGACGCAGCGATTGTGAGCAATCCTAAACAGCCACGGCTTCAGAGGACGGCTCTCATCGTACTTGTCCAGCTTCCGATACGCTTCGATCAAGGCCTCCTGCACGACGTCTTCGCCGTCCATGATCGAACCCGTCATGCGCGCACAGTAGCGGTGCAGACTCGGCCGAAGCGTGGTCACCGTCTCAAGGAAAGCCAGATAGCGCGCCTCGACCCGACCAGAGCCATCCAGATACTCTTGGCTATCCTCGCTATTCATCAGGCTTTCATTGACCTCCGCTGCACAACTATAGCTGGAATTTGCCGACCATGTAGGCCGCCCACTGAGGCCAATTGTGGCGACTGGGCTCAGCGCTTGCCGGTGCGCAGATCATCGGAGCGTCCGGCTTCAAGTCGAGGCCATTGAGCGATGGGACGTCCGCCCGTTCCCAAGTCGGCGAGCCGGTGCTGGACCGCGTGTAGCTGCACTGTTGCTGCCAGCCGGGGGGCGAGTCCTCCCACTTCTCCTGCCGCCGTAGGCCGTCAAATCGAGCAGGTGATAGTTGTTATCCATCACCTCGACACCTCGCGCAGTGGTCCAGTAAGTCTCGAAGACCTTGGATCCTTGTCGGAGGTAGCACACGATATGCATCCTGCCTACTCGGCGTCCAATCAACAAGGTCCCGAGCGAGCCTAGCGCCGAGTACCAGGGCATCTCCCAGCCCATAAAGTCGCGATAGCGGACGCTCTCTTCGTACGGCCCCTGGCAGAACACGGCGAAGGTGAGATCGCGAGAGTGAAGATAAGACAGCTCGCGGACCTGCGTGGTAACCCAGGTGCGTCCTTCGCACTGCTCTGGCGCGGGGTGGCCCGTGTGCCACATGAAATAGTACGCGATGAGCTGTCGACATCGCTCGAACACGTCGAGAAGCTTCACCGCGCGACGCGGGCCAATCAGTATGATGGCGGGATCGACCTCTACCATCGGTAGCCGTCGGCGAGCCGCTGCGATGGCGTCGCCTTCGTGCGTGTGAGCCTTCTCTCGAACCCGCAATGCGTCCAACTGCGCATCGAAGGTAGGTCGATCGACTACTTTAGGGGCTCCAACTTCTTTTCGCATGACGTCTGTCATCATTCTCTCCAGTTACTTATGCAGCGGCTAGGTCCAGTCGCCGAGGTAATCGCCGGTTCAGCTTGCTTTCGCCTCTTCCTCGCGCCTGCGGATGGCAGCTCCTTGGGGGTCGGTTATGATATCGACCCACTTCGGGTGAGGTGAGGCCTCGGCGTCGTAGTTGTCATGCCAGTTCCACCACTTGTACGGCGGAGTCTGAGGGTAACCCTCTGGCGAGTCCTCCCAAGTCTCCTGGCGGCCGAGCGGTGTGATGTCGAGGTAGCTCCAGACGGTCCCCATAGCCTCGTCAGCGCGATTGTTGATGAAGTATGTACGGAAAACCTCGTCACTGTCGCGGAAGAACACGTTGTGGCCATGCCATTCATCCACGCCGAAGTCTTTGTCGAAGCTATCGGTCATGGTGTACCACGGCATCTCCCAGCCCATCCGCGCCTTCAGGCGCGCGATGTCCGCCAGCGGCGCGCGTGAGGCCCAGGCTAGGGTAGTGTCACGAACGTTCAGATGCGCCAGGTGCGAAACCTGATCGGCGCCCAGAGAGCATCCGCGGCAGGCGTGGTCGGGCCAGCCAAATACTCCGGGCTCGAAGAAGGCGCGATAGACAATCAGCTGCCTGCGGCCCTCGAATAGGTCGAGCAGGCTAACTCTTCCCTTCGGTCCTTCGAACTCGTACCTTTTCTCCACCAGTATCCACGGCATCCGTCGACGCTCGGCGGCCAGCGCATCACGAGAGCGGGTCAAGGCCTTCTCTTTCGCGAGGAGCTGCTGCCGTGCAGCCTCCCACTCCTGCTGCGACACCACCGGCGGTGTCTTCATCGCAATATTTCCTTTTGGTTGTGCCATGTCCCTATCTTTGCTTATTGCCATATCATTTCTCCTTTCTTTCCTGAAACAGACTGAGACCACTCGCTTTGAAAAATTTCCTAAGCTTGCCGATGCACGCCGCCAGGATTCCTCCCGTGGATGCGGCCCCGGCCACCATTACTACTGTGCTTTCGATGCATGCTGGGCACATCTGTCCCTCCTCTGAACCTCTAATAGGTCGGAATAGGCGTGGTAGACGGCATTTCCCTCGAATGCAAAGGCGCTCTGCCCGGCCTCTCGCGTGTACACCTGGCCTCGTCGGTTCCCATCATCGCTGCCATTGTGGCGACCGCCCCTCAGAGCCTCGCCACGCTTAAGCAATTGCCCCAAGCTTGCCAACGACTCGGCGAAGAAGTCCCGTTTGCCCCGCGTGATAAGCCTGATGGAACGAGATACTCGCCAAAAGCGAGCGCACCGTTTCACTCGGATCGTTTGTCGGCGAGTACGGCGCCGGCTCATCCAGCTTTTTTGTCGCCAGACCGGCCAGCCCTGCATCCACGCGCTCCGACGCTTTGTCGAAGGCGGCCAAGAGTTCCCGCAAGGGCACGGCCTCGGCTGAATCCTTGAGCGGAGACGAATGGCGTGCGTAGGGCTTTAGCCGTCCTTCTCCCATCACCGGCTTTTGTCCCAGCAAAGGAAAAATCAGCTCGTATGCAACAACGAGATGACCAATGACCCAGTTCAAACAGTTGCCCGCCGGCTGAGGCTGAATCAAACTTTCTTCATGAGAAATTCCTTCGACGTTCAAACGCATAACACGCTGCGTCACTCGGGCTTGATGCCGAAGCACTTCGATTTCGTTCGAAACTGCTACCGGTGCTGGAGCCATTTTTCTCTCCTTACTATGCATTTCCTGTGTCGTCATCGTCTTTGCTCCCTTCGTGAGATTCTCGCCTTAAGTTGCGTCCTCGGTCTACTTTCATGCGAGGCTCCGTTAGAGAGCCACGCTCTCCGGGACGAAAACCGCGACCTGGCGTTCGAGGGTCTTGGCTACGCCGTTGCGCCAGCCCTCGGCAATGGATTGGGACATTGGATCGGGGAAAATCTCCTCTTCGCCTTTTTCCACGCCATCGAAGATGGCCACCGCGACGGACTCGGGGGAGGCCTTCGGGAAATCGACGCTTCGGGTCATATCGGTATCGACAGGTCCGGTCAAAATAGCATGAACGGTCACGCTTTGACCGGCCAGGAGCGCCCTCAGAGACTGAGTCATGCTGAGCATGGCGGCCTTCGAAATCGAATAACCGGGTATGATCGGCAGGGCCGCAAGCGCCGACGTTGAAAGGTTATTGACGATGGCGCCCTTCGATCGTTTCAACAGCGGCAGAAACGCGCGAGTCACATTCAGGGGGCCGAACAAGTTGACCTTCAGATGCTGTTCGATCACCTCGGGCTCACTCAGATCGTCGTACAGGGCGATACCGGCGTTGTTGATGAGGACGTCGAGACGGTCAACCTGCCCGACAGCCCGTTGGATCTGCGCAGCGTTGGTCACATCGAGGGTTAAGGGCGTCACGCGACTGTCAGAGTGTTGCAGTGGGCCACGAGTTCCCGCATACACTCTTCGCACGCCTCGTCTGAGCGCTTCTTCTACGAGCGCCCGGCCGATGCCACGGTTGGCGCCTGTGATCAGAATTGCTTTGTTTTCGATGTGCATATTGTCCTCCGGGTTTGTTCAATTGTTCCTACTGCAGCTATTACGGCTGCCGGCGACGCCAGGATACGTCGGAGTCAAATTTCTTGAAGGTGCACGCCAGCGCTTACCTTCATGCGGAATCGCTTGGCCCAGCGGCACATACCGCGAAGCGGAGCGATGATTGTCTTCCCCGGCTGGGTCAATGAATATTCGACAGCGAGAGGTTTTGAGCTGGTCGCGCTTCTCGCGATCAATCCTGAAGATTCGAGGCTGCGTAGAGTTCTGGTAAGCATCCGCTGTGAGACCCCTTGAAGACGGCGGCGCAACTCCCCATGTCGATAAGGCTTTTCTTGAAGCGAAAACAAAACCCTTGGTGTCCACCTGCCGATGAAGATCGGCTTCATCACTTTCGATCCCTTTATTGTGTTCATAGTTTCCCGCCTAATGCGAAAAGGTGCAATTAGGAACATATGTGTGCCTATCTGATCCTTCTCCCATTGACTCCTTTCATCAGTTAATACGGCTGCGCGGATCGAAAGGATACGTGACATTTCTTTGGTCCGCACGGCGCACGCACGACTGATCGAGGAAGCCCGTAGCATCGACCATCGAGCAGGCCGTTTGGAAGATTGGCTCACTTCCGGGAGTTTTGCAGAGGTACGCTGTTGAAGGCGCGTTTGCTCTGTGCTGGCGAAGCACTCGAACCCGAATCGGGATCGCCGGCCGTATCGTCGGCAGACAGAAAACCAGGAGAAACGGGCTTCGCGGAGAGCACCTGCGAGTTGCATTCAGGACCACACTTCTCCCAAGCCGACTTCGGGTCCAGAATACCCTCCCGTTGGTACTGGCGGCAGTCCTCGCACTTGCGGCCACCGTTTAGGAAAGGAATGTGGCAGGATATTGGGTATGGGGAAAGAGAATCCGGTGCTGGTGCTGGCGTCGGGAGACGATCCGCAGTTCGCCATGCTGAACGGGCTACCACACACGGTATGTGGGGAGGTTGACGCGTGTGCCCAAGCCGCGAAGGATGCGACGGTGATCTTGCTGTGGTCGGGGACGCGGGAGTTGCTGCGCGAATTGTTTGTGATTTGCAGGAAGGTGCGCTGGGTACATTCCAGGGCGGCGGGGCTGGACAACCTGTTGTTTCCGGAACTCGTGGAAAGTCAACTCCTGCTGACCAACAGCCGCGGCGTCTTCAGCGCGTCGCTCGGGGAGTTTGTGCTAGCAGCGATTTTGTATTTCGCGAAGGATTTCCGGCGGATGGTTCGCAACCAGATGGCATCTGTCTGGGAGCCGTTCGACGTGCAAGAGATAGGAGGACAGACGGTTGGGATTGTAGGCTATGGCGACATCGGCCGAGCCGTGGCGAGCCGCGTGCATGCCATGAGCATGCGCGTGCTTGCGACGAAGCGGCATGTTCCCCCATCAACTGATCCGCTCGTGAATCACTTCTACAAGCCGGAGGAACGGCGGGAGATGATAGCGCTCTGCGACTATATTGTGGCGACGGCCCCATTGACCGGGGAGACGCGGCACATGATCAGCGACGCGGAGTTTGCGGTGATGAAGCCGACGGCGGTGGTGATCAACGTGGGACGTGGGCCGGTCGTTGACGAGGCGGCATTGCTCCGTGCGCTAACGGCCAAGCGGATCAAAGGAGCGGGGTTAGACGTGTTTGAGCACGAACCGCTACCGGCGGGACATCTGCTGTACAAGCTGGAGAATGTTTTGCTGTCGCCGCACTGCGCGGACCATACGGCCGACTGGCAGGATCAGGCGATGCGCTTCTTTCTTGAGCAGTATCGCAGGTTTGAGAAGGGCGAACCCTTGAAGAACATTGTCAATAAGCGGCTGGGATATTGAGCGAGGGGTGCCCTGCAGCGATGAAAACGGCCCCAAACGGGCTTGGAGCGATCTCCGCGAAGCCGATTTCTGGATCTGACGGACTTGTTGTTGTCGGCCCTAGCGAAGCCAGCGAGGAACCGGATGGTCTGCGGCAAAGAACAGAAGGAGAGGCGCTGATCGGCGTCACTATAACGTACCATTCACGTATCGTGGGCAACTGTAGAGTGGCCGCGGCTCGGCATTTTTGAATTTTCGAGCTCTTCGTTGGCCATGCGGAAGGAATCGCGACTTCAACTTCTTACCTAGCAACCATCTCCCACCCTGCTTCAGCTCTTGTTCTCGCGGTCCAGAACGGGCTTGTGGGAAACGTCTCCCTCGGCTCGAATACGGAACACATCAGTCGAGAAGGCTGTCGAGAATCCCGAAGCTGCGTCGAGCAGAGCTCAGTGTATCGAGGAATGCTAGGCTCGCTCACGTAGAGGTACACGAAGGTCCGGAAAAGAAGCGAAGCGGCATAGAACTCATGTATGCTCTCCCTTTCCGGAAACTCAACACCTTCTCTGTTCGCCGTATAGGCCAAATGGTCATTACTGCAATTTTCGCGACCGGCATTCTCGTCATCAACGGCATTCATTGCGATAGTGTTTGCGCCAAGAACACCACTACTGAGGTCCCCCAAGTAGTATTCCGGCTTGTCCTTGCTGAACAAGGTGGGCGAAAGTGAAGAGGGCAGCCTAAAAGAGGGCGCTAATCGCTGCCTTTCGCATCAGCGGAGCATGAGGTATTGCACTCACGCCCGAAGATCCAACTCTATTGCATCGATTAGCGGCATCAACCACGCAAGCAGCTCTTTGTGAGCTGGATGTTGTACGTAAGCCTCAAGCGATGCTTTGTCCTTGAATTGCATTATGCCACCAAATGTATAGCCTCTTCCGCGCGGCGAAATATTTGGGCCCACATGAGTCTGAAGGAGTCCAGGGATTAACCCCTGGAAAGCGGCAATCTCTTTCGCGGCTCTGTCCTTTTGAGCTTCAGATGTCCCTTCTTTCCACTGAAATGCGAATACGTGAAAAACGTTTGCTAACTCGCCGCCTGCTCTCGCCACTTCCGGCAAATTGAGAGTCATGAGGGCGGCAGCTCCGACGGCAACACCTCCACCGGTTAGCAGGGCACGGCGTGTTGAGTTTGCCATTTGATGTTCCTTTCCAACGATGGATGTCCTACCCACTCCAATAGATCGAGGATCAGGTTTCAACGGTGTGTAGTTCACCAGGTAGTCATCAGACGCTCGTTTTTCTCTTGATGGCTGCGCTGAGTCATAGGGGAGGCAAATGTTTTACCGAGCCGAAATGAGATGCTATCGGGATGAACTTCGCGAAATCGTAAAGCGGCTATTGCCCTACTATGCCTATCGCTCTGGCGGGAAAGCGATGCCGAGCGCGCGAAACGCATCTCCTTCACATGCAGGACAGGGCAAATGCGGGCGGTCTATACATTCGTGCGCTGTATACACTATTCGATAGCCGCGTCGTGCCAGCTCTAGTAAGAGTTCGCCATCTTTGGCCTCGATAAATCTATGGTGCGTCTGCGGATCGCGGTATCGCCATTCCCCGCCACGTTTGTACGCGCAGGTTCCATAACCTAGGTTAATAGGGACTCGCGCACTACCGAGGTCGGATGAAGCTTTCCGTCTGGGGCGGGACATGGGGGTATCCTCATATTCGGTTTTAAGACAGACAGCACTTCTATGGAAGGTTACCAAAGTTCCGGTACCGCAAGTTTTCGGGCAGAATCACGAGTTCTTAGGCAAGATGCCGTTATTAGGCAAAGCCCCTTCCGCCTTTCGCCTTCTACAACATCAGGCATGATCTTGATGTACTTCCTTTCCCCAACCAGAGAGTTGACCGCGGCTTCTGTTGGTCCTTCGGGGCGCATCGAATTGGCATCACACTCTGCGCCAATCGTTCGGTACAATTTTGCGCCGGGTCCCGGCCTTCTGTCAGTTCCGATCCTGCCCAAACAGGCAATCAAACCTTTTCATGATCCCCTGCACCCACTGCATGCTCGTATCAATCAACTTGTCTGTTCGTGGGCTTTCCTGCGTTCCTCCGAACAGATCGTCAGTGGTTTGCATGTGCAGACTGGCAAGAATCGCCGCCATGATTCCTATGCCCTGCTCTCGACGTCAAGGGGCGCCGTCCCGGGCCCGAGCAACTATCGCGTTGATCTTTGGGAAGCCTAAATCCTCAAAACCTTTTGCTGGATGCGGAAGCAATTGTGGAAGTGGGGGGGGCCGCAACGCAAAGAGGGGAGCAAGAAATGTCACGCTAGTGAGTTGCAGTTAACGCACGTCCATCGCTTTCAACGCCAAGCCGCGAGCTACCGAAGTGAATTCGTTTCCTCCTCGAATTCGCTGCTTTCCAAACCGCGTTTCGAAGATTCTCCTTACCGCTGGTACAAATGAAGAGCCACCCGTCAAGAAGACCATATCGACGTTTTTGGGTAGAACACCTGAAGACGTAAGGAGAGAATCGACGCACCCTGAGATTCTCTCAATCTCCTCAGAAATCCACTCCTCGAACGTTGCGCGTCTCACTGCCGCCGCTAGGTCTACAAACCCGTCCGAAAACTGGAATGTGGCCAGAGGAGCATTCGACAAGTCGCTCTTAACCTTGTGCACGGCGCGGTGGAGGTGAAACCCGAGATCCTCTCTTATGAAGTGAATAAGGGCTTGGATTTTTTCTGGCTCAAGCGATTGGGCGTGAACGCCTCTCAGCATCGCCAGCACGTCTCTGCCTTTCAACAGCGATAGATGGTGCCAACGCTCTAGCTTTATATAAACCCAGTTTGGAACGGTTAGTATCTTGCCTAGTGAACGCAACTGCGATCCGGCTCCAAGAGCCGGAGACACGAGATGCCTGATAATCTTCGCATCGAAGGCATCTCCGGCTGTGCCCAGACCCGCATTACCAACAATGCTGCCCGAAACACCTTCTCTTCGACGAACAGTTGGGCCAACGTGAACCAGAGAGAAGTCGCTCGTACCGCCTCCGAAATCGCCAATCAGAATAAGTTCGTCATGATCGAGCGTGGATTGGTAATAATGTGCAGCTGCTACGGGCTCCATCTCGAACTCTACGGATTCGTAGCCAGCCCCCTCGAACGCCGATCTAAGTCGGCTCTCTGCATAAACGTCATCTTCCTGGTTCTCTGCTCCCACAAAATGAACTGGCCTTCCGACTACTGCCGACCTGATCGTGACTCCGAACTGATGTTCCGCCTTTTCTCGCAGGTCCCTAAGAATCCTTGCTATCAGATCCTCAATTGTGTACCGGCGGCCGAAAACCTCCGTGCCGTGAAGGTTGCGACTGCTAAGAAACGATTTCAGGGACTGGATCAGTCGCCCCGTCACGTCCGCGGAAAGATATTGTTCAATGCCCTCTGGACCGGTCCACGACTTGAGAATATTGGCACCGCCTACCTTCGTTTGCTGAAGATATAGCAGCGATCGGTACGAATCAGTCAGGCTGCCCAGGTATGAGAATTTAGCGAGCTGCACCTCGCCCGAGCGATCGGCACACGCGAGTGAACTGTTCGTCGTCCCAAAATCGATGCCGATCGAGGGTTTGCCCGTTTGGGAGGCTGGTGAAGACATTCGGTATTTCTCCAACTGGAGCGGGGATCGCACCAGTACTGATCCCAGCAGTGTGGCCGGAAGTGGTTCAAAAGGACTCGGTCGTTGTCAGGCACTCGAACTGCGCGCGCGTGTCGAACCATTTCGATCAGGACAGTGCGAGTCGTTGCTGAGTCTCGTACTTCTCGCGGGAACGCGATCCGAATACCACACCGTCGTTTGTAGGTGCACATGAGACCCCAGGCGATCGACTGCCGTCATTGTTGGTCCCTGAGAGTCGATCTTAGCAAAGTGCATGGCCAGCACACGATGGTGTTCGTAAAACGCGGACTTGGAAACGAACAGGAAGAGCCTCACGATAACGGCTGAGCCCCAACCCGCTGAGTTGAACCCGGAAGCAGAGCAAGAGTTTCCGTTGAAGAGTGACCTAACCCGTGGGTAAGCGTCTCGTTTTGTTCGGACGTCGCACTGGAGTTCCTCAAGACAGTGCACTCGTTGTGAGCACCGTCTCTAGCGCTGTTGGGCCTACGCCCAGCCCCCTGGCGGCTTGACGTTTGTGGGGAAAGTGTGACGAAATAGCTTCTGTCTATCTTCTTGTTCTAGGTGTAACACTGCAAGCGTCCGCGGAAGGACTGCTCGGGCCGCAATTCAAATCTTTGCCCTTCGTCTCGCTTGATATTTTCCGATAAAGGACGTTGAGAGAAATAAAGTAAACGACTGCCGCCGCAAAAAGCGAAACCAAAGAAGCCATCATGCCGGCGGGGGCCAGCTTCGCGACGACGAAGCCAGAAATCAGCGCAGTGACCGCGGCTAGATTCACACCGCCAGTATAGAAACAGGGTCCTTTGTCTTCGTATGCTTCGCGCAAGTTCAGCCGAGAACGGCGGATGACAAAGTAGTCGCACAAAAGAATTCCAATCAGGGGGGAGAACAGATCCGAGAGCGCAAGCAGGAAGCTTCCAAAGTAGCGGGTAACTCGAGAGGCGGCCAGAATTGTTCCTAGAGCGCCCATCAATGCTGTACTCTGCCAACGCGAAATCCTGGGGAACATATTGGCCAAAGCGAGCCCAGAGGAGTACAGATTCGTATTATTCGCTGTCCAGCTAGAAGCGATGATCACGATTAGCGCCGGAGCACCAAGGCCCAGCCTCTGCACCACGCTCACCGCATTCCAGTCTCCGGTCGCCAGCTTGGAAAGAGCTCCAACCATCCCTAAGAATAAAGATGGCGGGAACGCACCGAGCAGGCATCCAATCCAGTTGTCACGCTCGCTCACCACGTAGCGGGAAATGTCGGCGGCGGTGAAGACGCCGACGATGAGTCCTCCCATAACCAAATCCAGTCCCGTGGTGAGCGACAAGCTGTGGGTGGGAGTGTACCGAACGAGGTTCCAATATCCGTACTTTGAAATGATGACGTACAGAATCCATATGCAGAGCCCGGTCAACCCTGGAACCGCCAGGCGGCTCAGCCATTTTATGTTTTCAAAACCGAAAATCGGAGGAAGAGAATTCAGAACGCCGATCACCGCAATGACGATGGCAGTATTGGAAAAGCCGGGCACCCCTTGCAGAGCATCGTGGGTCGCTTGTCCCGCCAGTTCCGCGGTAACGCCAAACCATCCGACCATCGAGAGAAGGATGATTACAGAGGCAATCCAGGAACCACGCGGATGGCCCATTGAAAAGCGGCTTGCCACCGTTGTCGAGACGCCGTAGTCGACACCGAAGCAGCCCATCAAAGCCAGCAGCACACCGAGAATGATGTTGCCCACCACCAGCGCCCAGCAAGCCTGCGCCCAACTCAAGCCCGGCACGAGCAAGCCTCCCAGGAGGAGGCTCGAGAGCGTGATGTTCACCCCGGCTTGAATGACAAAAAGATCCCACCAGCCCTTGGTTCTCTCGCTCTTCGGCACAGCGTCGACGCCGTGCTGCTCGACTTGGAATGCCTCTAACGACACAAATTCACTCCGGCACCGGCTACATCGGAAAGAGCAAAGGGTTCACCATGAAGAGTGCGGGAACCGGTTAAATGTTACCGGTTCGATGCCGCTCCTCTATAGGAATGTAGGATGCATCATAGCCGAAATGTTCTGGCCCACACACTCTGAGGCCCGCTGCGGTTCGCCACGGCGAGGGAGCAGGAATCCCGATAATCGTCACTTCCTGCCCCTTCTTGAAGTCAGGATTGAGAACGGCTCTACCCGTCGCGTTATCGACCATCGTGATGATGTCAGGAGAAGTGATGGAAACCTTTCTATCCCTCCAGGAAATCAGGTTCTCATTTTTAAAAGCCAGCTTGTACCTTTGGCCGGAGTAAGGCCTCGCTCCGCTGATTTCAACCTCGCCGACCAGATATCCGCCTTTGTCGGCCCAATCGTGGCCGGAGACAGTTCCGGCAAAAACCTTGTAGCCTTTGCTTGCGTCGAGCACCTCTTGAATGGGATCTTTTTGCGATTCCACCGCGACCCGGTAAGCCTTGCCGATTTGCTCGCACAGTGTTAGAGAACCCTGAACAACGATGTTTGGCTGCTTCAGCAGCTTGCCGGGCAGAGCAGAGTCAGCGGCCGCGATATGCATGCTGATCGTGGAGGCGATGCGAAGAAATTCCTCTTCGCGCGATGGCGTGGCAACCTTGGTGATCAGTAGTTCATCGCCGAATAATGTGGCGGCTGCGGTGGGCAGTAGAGAAATCCCTGCCGCGAAGATCGTACTCTGATCGATTTCCGGCACCGCCCTGCCCGCGGTATCGGCATCGAGCTGCGCAATTCCCAGATGCGCCGCGGTCGAAAGCGCGTAAGGCGTATTGCCTGCTCCGATCTCCCCCGCGATGACGGCAACAAAATTCTTGCCGACATGCTTCTGCAGCAGCCGGAATGCAACGGCGGTTGCTTCGTCCTTGATGCGTGGGAGCCGGTTGAATCGCTCTATTTGTTCGGGAGTATAGGGAGCCGTGCTGCCTACGTAGTAGGTCGTGGCGGCGTAGTCGTCATCTTTCATCTCGTCGACCGATATGAGGTTGAACTTCAATCCAGCTGCGAGATCGTCGTGGATTCTCTTCAGTCCTGCCTCATAGCTTCCGCCGCCGCCGCTGCCGAGATAGCAGCAACCCATAATGATGTCTTCCAGATTCTGCTTGGATAAATTGCGCATAATAGCCCTCAGTTTTTGAACGTTTTCTGTCGGAACATGTACGACGTCGTTCGTAAAATTTCACACTTGTCGTGTTGGTCATTGGGGAGAGCGACCACCGCTGTTACTTCCACTGCATCTGCTCAATCGGAATGTATGGCGTATCGAACCCAAAACGCTTCGGTCCGAACAGCTCGATCCCGCGCGGCGTCCGCCAATTCGGAGGCGATGGAAAACCGATGACAATCACTTCCTGGCCTTTTTCAAAGTCGGGGTTCGAAATTGCTTTTGCCGACTCCTTGACCACCATCGTGATCAAGTCGGGACAAGTGACCGAGAATTTTCCGTCGCGCCATGAAACAAGATTCTCGTTTTTGTAGGCGATCTTGAAAGTGCTGTCCTGATATTTGCCAGAACCCGAAATGTCGACGTCGCCAACCAGATAGCCGCCCTGATCTTTCCACTGGAAACCAGAGATCTTTCCCTCGAACAGGCGATATCCGTGGCCCGCGTGCAACACAGCCTGAATCACATCCTGATGTGCTTCGATCGCCGCGCGATAGGCTCGTCCGACTTCCTCCGCATGGCTGATGGATCCTTGCACCAGCACTCCCTTGCGCTTCGCGTCTCTTCCCGCGAGCGGTGTGTCAGCGACTCCAATTCCCATGCTCACCATCGACGCCGCGCGAAACAAATCCTCTTCCCGTGAAGTAGTTGCGACTTTGGGAAGAATCATTTCATCACCGAACTGCGTCACTCCAGCTGCAGGAGTGATCGGGAGCCCCGCAGCCAGCACAGCATTCTGGTCGATTTCCGGAGCTGCTCGACCGACAGTATCGGCGTCCAGCTGCGCAATTCCGATATGGGCTGCAGCCGACATCGCCGCGATGGTGTTGCCGGGCCCGATCTCGCCCGCGATGGTGGCGACGAAGTTTTTCTGCATATACCGTTGCAGCAGTCGAAACGCAGCGGTAGTGGATCTCTCCTCGATGTGGGGAAGCTTCGCGTAGCGTTGCTTCTGCTCGTCGGTCGGAGGCGCGGTCGAGCCGACACCGTAGGTCGCGGCGGCATAGTCGTCGTCCTGCATCTCTTCGGGAGACATCAGTTTGAATGTCAGCCCCGCTTGGAGATCGTCGTAGACGCGTTGCAGGCCGCGCGCGAAGCTACCTCCTCCGCCCGTTCCCAGGAACGAACAGCCGACCACGATATCCTCCAGGTTTTGTTTCGCCAGAGTGCGCATGTTTCTAACCTGTAGAAGACTTCTCTCGGCTTTGGGGGAAGAAAGATGATACGAAGCTGGTTCTCCGAGTGGCGCCAGTGTGATCCTTAACCTCGATCCGGCAGAAAACCAGGTTTCCGGCGCCGTTTCGTAAATAGGGATAACAAAAAGCGAAATCACCGACTAATTTTCTGTGCACAATCTCCAATTCAAGTTTCCTTTCAAGCTCTGCTTCAATCCGCGCTAGCACCTCCGCCTGCAAGGCCGGCGGCAGGTTGCAGCGATGCGCAAGATCGAACTGCGACAGTCGGACGCCGACGTGAAGGACCTGAGGAAGATCTACACCGTCTCTTCCGTGGTGGCTTGGCTCACCGATCAAAACATGCGGCCCGGCCAGCTGGGAGTCGCTCATGCTACGCACCAGTTCGAGCGGCGGAAACATTTCTCCAATCTGAGCACGAACAGCCACCGGTCTGGGCGAAGGACTTCCATTCCACGCGCTGGCGCGTAAAACGCCCAAGCCAAGACAAGCCACATTTGCGGATGCCAGATGAATGAAATCGCGTCGTCGCGTAGCTCCCCCTCCTGCTCCGCCCTGTCGATAAACAACGGGGCAGCTAGAAATCGAATCTGATTGCCAACTGCACTTCTCTGGCGCCACCCAGGGGCCCGGCTGTCGCAAAGAGATTTCCGAAGGTGGTGACTGGAGCGGATACGTCAAATTCGTCGATCGGATTCTGAGAGCCAGGGAACTGGCTGGAAAACTGTCCTGCCGTGCTTCCGAAGTTCACGTTGTTGAAAGCATTGAAGGCTTCAATCCTGAATTGCAGAGTTTGCTTATCACTCCATGGCATTTTGAACGACTTGGAAATCCCCAAATCGGTGTCAAAGTATGCCGGCCCGAAAACCACATTCCGGGTGCCTGCGGATCCTGGAAGCGTATAACCTACCTGCGCGTAAGCTGCCGATGGATTGCTGAAAAGGTTGGGAACTCCGTTGGGGTCTATCTTCGTCACCGATGTGCTCAATGGACCGATAATGGTTCCCGGACCCGGTTGAAAATCGTTGGTGGCATAGTTGAACCCGTTGCGAGGTGTAAGGGGGAAGCCGGAGTGCAAACGGATCGTACCCGTAAACTGCCAATTACCAATCACAGCGTTGAGCGGCCCGGACATACTCGAGCCAAAAGTTTTTCCGTGGCCGAACGGCAGCTGATAGACCCAGTCTCCGTTGAAATTGTGCCTCAGGTTGAAATCGGAAAGAGCGCGACCGGCGCGGACATTGAATGCATTCGGAATCTGCCCGTTGACTTGTCCTTCGCTGAGGAATAAATCGGCGTTCTCTGCCGCCGAACCGTCGTCAATTGATCTGCTGAAGACATAGTTTACGTCCAGAATCAGCGGGCCTGCTTTCTTGCGGAGGGAGAGCTGAAGACTGTTGAAACTCGATGTTCCTTCTGAAGTCCACGACGGAATGCTATCGAATTGCGGTCCAAACAGTACGCGCCCGTCTTGCTGCGGATCCACCGCCAACGACCAGGGACTCAGGCCGCTGGCAAAGGGATCGTCCATCGCCAGCACAGCATCGCTCCAATCTGGAGCGTAGGTCTGCACGATGGAGTAAAAAGCCTGCGTGGGCGTCATACTCGCAACTGCAGGATTGCCCAGATAACCTGCCGCATACGCTGGCATGTTGGGCATCAGATCCTGCATCCATGCAATAGGAGTGATTTGTGAAGCCGGCGTCTGGTTGGTGAGGCTTCCCATCTGCTTTACGAGCAGATTGTAGGCCTGCCACAATGTCTGGCCCGATTTCACATCCTTGAACTCGCCCATGTACTGGCCATAGTCTTTTTTCAACAGCAGTCGATGACCCAGATTGCCGACGTACGCCGCCTCAACCGTAAATCCTCTCCCAAGCTCCCGCTCGAGACTGAAATCCATGGCATACGAATACGGAACTTTCAGATTCTGATTCACGGCAAAGTCAAAATTGTCGATGCCCGTATCCGGCGTGAATGGAAAAGTCACATTGGTCGGAGCGTTGGGGAAGAATGTCGATAATGCCGGGAATCCCGAGCATCCGGCCGCCACGCTGCAAGTCCCGGAAAATCGCGGAGCCGTCGCCAGACTGAAAAGCCCTACGGGAGTCAGTTCGCTATTCACCAGCCCCGGATCACCGGCGTTGATCGCCTGATCGGTTGCGATGGCGCCTCCCATGCGGTCGTAGTACATTCCAAAGCCCGCCCGGATGGAACTCTTGCCTGGCCCTCCGAAAATCTTGGCGAGAGTTCCATCGTGAGAGCCGGGAGAATATGCCAGAGACAGCCGAGGCGCGAAGTTGCGCGTGCTGGGGTTGTACCACGATGGCTTGCCGTTTGCCTTGCCGCCCGGAATGAAAGAGAGCAGAGGCGCTGCGTCTGCCGGAATTCCCAGATTCATGTTCGCGACTCGGGTGTCCCACCACGAATTTAGATTCATGGTCGGAATCGTCTGCAGCCCGTTCTGCTCCCAGGGCACACCGAAATAGCTGTAGCGCAGACCGTAGTTTAGAGTGAGATTTGGTTTCACCCGCCAGCTATCCTGCACATACCACTCGAAATCATCCTCGGCGTAATTTCGATTCAATGGCGCGCCCGTCGGCGGTGTGAGCGCACCGCTCTTGGGGTTGGCCAACAGCGAAGCTTCCGCGTAACTCAACGAGCCCGTGAGTTCCATGAACGAAGTCAGGAATGCGGCGGTGTTCGAGGGTGCCTGTTGCCCCTGAGCCTGAAGCTCGTCGATCGGATCGCGGCAATCGTTGGAGCAAAACGCGAAGTCTCCCAGAAAATAGATTGGATACGAATTCTGATATGTGGAGAAGTGGTTTCTGGGAAGCTGAACGTCAGCTCCCACTTGAATCGTGTGGGTTCCGCGAGTCCACGAGAGATCGTCCCTGAGTTCTTCCGTAGGCACAGTACGCGCAAAGCCTCGAGTAAAGTTCAACGGATCGGAAAAACTTTCCGCAGAGAGTGCGTCGGAAGTTCCGCCACTTTGATTTACTCCCTGGCGTATGAATCCCCACTCGGCATTGTTGATCAGGTTGGTGCGTAACACCGCGGTATATCCGACTGCCATGCCCTTGCTGTCGTTAAAGAAAAGATTGTTTGGGGGAAGGCCGGGAAATTCAGCAGGGGTAATGTCGGTCTTGATATCCGCGAGGTTGCCGCGCCAGAACAGCATGTGCTTCCCGTTGCCCGTCAAATTGAAATCCAGGCGAGCGGTGTAAACGCCGTTCGTGGTATTTGTCGGCGCATTGAAGGTAAAACCCGTATAGTTCAGGCCGCCGTCGAGCCCCAGACTGGGAGCATTGCCGGATGGATATAAATTCATCAACTGCAACATGTCGGGATTCACGCCACAACCCGCCGAGCCCGGCTCCGAGCAACCGGGATCAAGCGCCGCCACCTGGCTCGGGGTTAATTCCACGCAGTTTCCCAAGCCGTATGGGCAAGGAACCACTCCGTTGCCGGGATTGGCAACCTGGTAAATCAGTTCGCCCGACTTCAAGGTGTTGCTCGGAATCATCCTGCTGGTCGGCGTCGCGCTGCGATCCGTTCTTCCTTCATAGTCGAGGAAGAAGAAAACCCTGTCTTTCAATACAGGACCACCCAACGATGCTCCAAAGATATTGCGGATGAGCTTTGCTCTGGGGACACCCTCTGCGTTGTTAAAGAATGAATTTGCTGCGAGCGATGTGTCGCGATTGAACCAGCGGGCATTACCATGAAAGGCATTGGTGCCTGACTTGGTCACCATTTCCACCTGCGCCCCGCCCGCTGCGCCGCTGGATGCGGTTGCGTTGGTGGTGATGACGCGAAATTCCTGCAGCGCATCGAGTGTGATCGGCATTGCGCTCGTAAACGCCGATTGGTTCTGATAGTCGTTCGATTCGATGCCATCGAGCGACACGTAGCTTTGGTTTCCGCGCACGCCGTTCACCACGCCTTCGCGCGGGTCGAGATTCTGCGTGGAACCCATGGAGAGCAGGTCGGTGTCGGAAGAACCGGTAAACACCACGCCGGGTTGCAGCGTCAACAAATTCACCGGGTTCCGGGCGGCGAAAGGCAATTGAACGATCTGATTCTGATCGAACGCTGATCCTACACTTGCGTCCTGCGTATTGACCGTTTCCACACTGCCTTCGACCGTAACCACCTGTAGCGCGTGCGCGCCGACCTGCAACGTGACATCAACCCGCGTCGGCGTCGCCACCAGCACAGCGACATGTTGGCGAATCGTTTGCTTGAATCCCGTGGCGTCGATAGTCAGCGTGTAATTCCCAGCGGCGACCTGCGAGAATTCGTAAGTGCCATACGCGCCGCTCGTCGTGCTGCGTGTGGCGCCCGTTCCTTCATTCACAATGGACACCTGAGCACTCGCCACCGCCGCACCCGATGGGTCCAAGACACTTCCACTCAGAGTGGTGAATGTCTGCCCGCTTGCGACGACGGCCAGCACCAGGAGGGACAAAACGAGTTTTGAAGCAGAAAGGCATTTCCCACGAAGCACCGCAGGTCTGACGTTTCCATCACCACCGTCTTGTGTATTCAAGGTGCCCTCAAGGAGGACCGCATTTGCAGCAGGAAGTTTTCGTGGCGGGAAACTTACGCCTTTTCCCGCGGCGATGTCAAGATAAATTTGTTTGACATCCGGCACATTTGTGTTAGAACAAACACACTTTTTGAAAAACAAATTGTAGCCTTGCACCTCGCCGACGTCCAATCGAGAGAAATGATCCGTTCGATTCATTTCTGACATCGTAGGTCGCGCCTCAAAACTAAGCAGCAGGAAGCAGACAAGTTTCCTGCTCTGAAAGGAAAAGAGTTGGCTGATCCCATCACGACTGAGGTTATTCGCTACGAGCTGATTTCCGCCGCCGAAGAACTGAAGCGGTGTTTCAAGCGCACAACAACATTGGCCATTCTTTACGAACTCAATGATTTTGGCATTTCCATCTACGATCACGCCCTGAACCTAATTGCCGACGTCCCCGGAATTCCGTTGTTTTCGGGCACGCTCAACTATTGTGTGCAGTCGTGCATTGACCAGGTGGGCCTTGCCAACCTGGCGCCGGGGGACGTGCTCACGACCTCGGTTCCTTTTGATACCGGCAGCCAGCCCATCGATGCGGCCTTGGTTGCTCCCATCTTTTTCGAAGATGAAATCGTAGCCTATACCGCCTTGAAGGCCCACATGGGCGATCTCGGCGCGATCGATGCCTATCCCACCACCTCAACGGAGATGTATCAGGAAGGACTCTTGATGCCCGCTCTATATCTGTTTCGCAAGGGCCAACTTCAGGAGCAAATCGTGCGTCTCATCAAAGCTCATTCGCGTATTCCCAACACTACGGCGACGAATTTCCTCGCTGCCGCTTCAGCGTTGCGACTGGGCGGGCGGCGCGTCGAAGCCCTCGTCGCGCGCTACGGCAAACATACCTTTCAGAAAGCTGTTCAGGAGATGATCTCGCACGGTGAGAGAATATCGCGCGCAGCCGTTGCCGCCATCCCGGACGGCACGTGGGAGATTGTCGATTGGATGGATAACAACGGTGTCGACCCCGAGCCCGTGAAATTACACGCGACCGTGACGGTGCGCGGCAGTGATTTCGTTGTCGATCTCTCCGGTTCAGCTCCCCAGCAACGCGGCCCGATCAACTCGCCATTTCCGGGGACCATGTCGGCGTGCCGCTACGTACTCAAGTCGCTCACCACTCCTCTGCTGCCCGCCAATGAAGGACATTTTCGGCCATTGCAGGTGATTGCGCCGTCCGGCTCGATTTTCAACCCTACTCCTCCGGCTGCCACCTTCCTCTATGCGTGGCCCGAGCAGCGCCTGATGGATCTGATCCCGATGGCATTAGCCGAAGCAATTCCCCAGCGAGTCACAGCCCACTCGGGTGGAGACTGCTGCGATTTCCTGATGACCTACTTTAATTATGAGACCGGCCGCGGGGATTACGGTGGCGGGGTGGAGGCCGTGGGCATGGGGGCGAGCCGCAACCGCGACGGCGAGAATGCGCTGCTTCACCACTGCGAGTCCGGCTGCTGCAACATTCCGAATGAAATCGAAGAATCGCGGGTTCCGCTGCTGGTTGAACGATATGAACTGCGGGAAGATTCGGGCGGGGCCGGCAAGTTTCGGGGCGGAGTAGGCGTGGTCAAGGAATATCATGCACTCGAGTCCACCACGGCGATATCCATTGCCGAGCGCACCGAGGCCAGCACCGTGACCGGAATCGAAGGCGGAAAGGGCGGCTTGTTGAACGAAATCACCTATTTCCCCGGTACGCCTGAGGAACTAAAGCGCGGAAAACATAAAGCCGAGCTTCGTGCCGGAGATCGCGTCCTGATTCGCAGCGGTGGCGGCGCGGGCTGGGGAAATCCTTTGGAGCGCGATGGGCAAGCCGTTCTCGCCGATGTCATTGCCGGCTACGTCGGCCGAAGCGCAGCTGCGAAGGACTACGGCGTTGTGCTCCATGAGATCGATAGCGAACTGACTGTAGACGCCGAGCGCACAACCGCATTGCGCGCCGAACTTGCCCACAGAACTTCCGTAGATGAATAACAGGGGTCAGAATCCAAGATGCCACACAGCCAACCAGCAATGCGCTTCGCCGTCGATGTAGGAGGAACTTTCACTGACCTGATCAGCTGGGATCTCCGTAGCGGCGAAGTTCGATCGAATAAGACGTTGACCATGATTGAGCCAAGCCAGGGAGTGCTGGAGGTCATACGTAAAGAAAAGCTCCCGCTTCGTGACGTGAACCTGTTCGTGCACGGCACGACCTTGGGGATCAACGCAGTGCTGGAAAAAAAAGGCGCTTCTACCGGGCTGATCACCACCAAGGGATTTCGCGATGTCATCGAAATCGCGCGAATGGATCGGCCCGATATGTACAACATCCTCTATCAGAAGCCGCCGACGCTGGTTCCCCGGCATCTTCGCGTGGAGGTCAACGAACGCATCAATGCACGTGGCGGCGTTCTGCGTCCGCTTGAACGAGCTGGAGTCGCGGACGCGATCCATCGGTTTCGGCGTCACGAGGTGCAGGCGGTTGCAGTGTGCCTGCTGCATTCCTATGCCAATCCCGTCCACGAAGAAGATATCGGAGAAATCTTCGCGAAAGAGGCTCCGGAGATCTACGTCACACTCTCACACAGAATCTTGAGGGAATACTCCGAGTACGAGCGCACGATGTCGGCCGTGATGAACAGCTATATTCAACCGAAGGTTCAGGACTATCTCGACCACTTGCAGGAGAATTTGCAGAACGAGGGCTTTTCGAAAAGGTTTCTGCTGTTGCGTTCCAGCGGCGGCGCAATGAGCTTCACCGAAGCGCGAGAGAGTCCGATTTTCACATTAATGTCCGGGCCAGCCGGAGGAGTATTGGGGGCGAGCAGACTTTCTGTCGCAACTGGCCTGCAGAACCTGATCACTGCAGATGGTGGCGGCACAAGCTTCGACGTTTCTTTGATCGTAAAGGGCCAACCGCGCGTAGTTTCGGAAACTATGATCGAGGGGTACAAACTGCTGCTGCCGATTATGGACATCCGTTCGATTGGCGCTGGCGGTGGGAGTATTGCATCGGTCGATGCTGGAGGTGCCTTGCAGGTAGGCCCCGAGAGCGCTGGAGGAAATCCAGGTCCGATCTGTTACGGGCGCGGTGGAAAACAACCCACCGTGACCGATGCTGCTCTCTGTATGGGTTTGCTGGACCCGAAATATTTTCTTGGCGGGGAGATGCAGCTCAATTATGAATCGGCCAGCGCCGCGATCAATTCGAAAATTGCGGGGCCGTTGGGGCTCGACATCCGGCGGGCTTCCAGCGGTATCTTCGCCATCGTCGAAGCGAAAATGGCGGGCGCAATCCGCGAAATCACCATCGAAAAAGGTTTTGATCCTCGCGATTTTGCCTTGCTCGCCTTCGGAGGCTCAGGTCCGTTTTTCGCCTGCAATCTTGCTCGGAAATGCGAAATTGGCAAGGTCGTTATTCCGGTCTCACCCGCAAACTTCTCGGCGATGGGCATGCTATTGTCCGATCTGATTCATCACTACTCGCGAACTATGATCCTGGACCTGAAGGACACAACTGCCGCCCAGATTGATTCAATCTTCCGTGAGTTGGAGTCGCTGGGGCGAAGCGCTCTGGATTCGGACGGCATTCCCGCCGAGAGAAGGGAGTTTCATCGCAGCCTCGACATGCGCTACTTCGGACAAGGCGGCCATTCCGTAACCGTGCCGCTTCCGGCCGGAACTTTCACTGCCGAACAACGGCAAGGATTGGAGGCGACGTTCCATCAGATGCATGAAAGCACTTACGGACACCGAACCGACGAACCGGTGCAGATCGTACATTTCCGGCTGCAGGCGGTCGGACGAGTCGAGAAGCCGGGCTTTCGACCCCTTGCAAGCGGACGTGAAGATGCCTCGCATGCGATCAAGCAGCAGCGCGATGTCTACTGGCGTGAACTCGATCGCGCCGTTCCTTTTCCTGTCTATGATCGCACTAGACTTCTGGCTGGAAATTCTTTGACCGGCCCGGCGATGGTGGAGGAAGCGACCGCTACCAGCGTGCTCGGTCCGGGAGACAAGTTGAACGTTGGCACTTATGGTGATCTGATCATCGAGATTGCCCAAACCCCAAGCGGAGTTCGGAATGGCTGAAGAGAAGACTGATATCTTCACCCTCGAAGTCATTCAGGAAGGTCTGATTTCCGCCGCGGAAGAGATGTTTCAGGCTTTCGGGCGCACCAGCAAAAGCCCGGTGATTTACGAAGTGCTCGACTACGCCTGCGGCCTCACCGATTACCAAGGGCAGTTGATCGCTCAAGCAGCGGGCGTTCCGGGCTTTTTGGGCACGCTGGATCTGGCAGTGAAACAAACTATCGGCAAGTTCAAGGGGAACATCCATGCCGGCGACGTTTTCATAACGAACGACCCTTACGGGAACGGAACTCACCTGAACGACATCACGCTGATTCGACCGATTGTGTACAAAGACGTGGTCGTCGCATTTGCCGTGAACAAAGGCCATTGGTCTGACGTCGGCGGCATGCATTTCGGCAGCTGGACCTCCGATTCCACCGAGATTTATCAAGAGGGACTTTTCTTTCCCGTCATGAAGCTGTACGAGCGCAACAAACCGTCTGAGCCCCTCATCGACATGATTCGTCACAACGTGCGCATTCCTGAGATGACCCTCGGTGACATGCTGTCGCAGGAAGCCTCTCTGCGCGTTGCCGCGCGTCGCGTGGAGGAACTCTGCGCCAAGTACGGTCTGCCTTCGATGCAGCGCGCGTTTCAGAAAATATTGGCTTCCGGCGAGAGGGTGAGCAAAAATGCCCTCAAGCATCTGCCGCACGGTGTTTTTGAGGCGGAAGATTTCATCGATGACGATGGAATTCACGATGATCCAATCCGGGTACAGATTAAGCTCACGGTTTCTGCGCGGGAGTTTGTCGTCGATCTGCGCGGCTCGAGCCCGCAAGTCAGCGGCTCCATCAATGCTTCCTATCCGGCGTCGCTGTGTACCGCGAAAGCGACCTTCAAGGCGATCACGTCTCCGCGCGCTCCGGCCAACGAAGGCAACTTTCGTCCGCTACGCCTGCTCACTGATCCCGGCAGCATCTTTCATGCGCTTCCGCCCGCCCCGACTTCCACCTATTGGGAGACCGATGCTTATGTTGGCGACTTGATGATGAAGGCGCTGGCTCCGCATATTCCCGATCGCGTGGGTGCCGGTCACTTTCTCAGCGTTTGCGGAACGATCCTGGGTGGTTATGACGAACGAAACAGACAGCCGTACGCGCTGGTTGAACCGCAACCGGGGGGTTGGGGCGCAACGGCCACTCACGATGGCGCGAGCGCGCAGTTTTGTCTCGGCGACGGAGAAACCCTGAATATGTCGACTGAAGTCATCGAGGCAAAATACCCGATTCGCGTCGAACAGTACGCCTTGAACACCGAAGCCGGGGCGGGAGCCGGGAAATTTCGCGGGGGCTTTGGAGTCGTGAAGGACTATCGCCTGCTGAGTCGCGAGGCGAAGTTCACGGCTTCGTTTGGACGATCAAAATTTCCGCCCTGGGGACTGTCAGGAGGTGGCGCGGGAACCTGTAACCGCGTGTCGATTCTTTCTACGGGAGCGCCTCCCGAATCGCGCGGCAAAATCGCAGCCAGAAAACTGCGCCAGGGCGATATGGTTCGGCTCGCCACGGGCGGAGGTGGTGGCTTTGGCCCGGCGATGGAACGTGATCCACAAGACATTCAAGCCGATGTTCGCAATGAACTCGTCACGATTAACCAGGCACTGCACCTCTATGGGGCTGTGCTCAATCCCGAGACCTTGCAAGTCGACCAGAAAGCAACCGCGGTTCTGCGGGAAAAGCAGAAACAGTTGCGGAAGTCATCAGGCTACAGCTGAAATTGATGAGCAAACGTCAGCTGAGCTAGCGTCAGCGAATTTCAATCTGCAGATTGCCGTATTCGTCGACCTGCAGGCGGTCTCTACGGTTTACGATGGTGGTCGAGGTTGGCTCCTCGATGACCACTGGACCATTGAGCCGCGACCCCGGTGGCAAGCTGCTGCGCTCAAAGACTTGCACTTGTCCCGATCTATCTTCCAGATGCATCAACCGCGATTCCTTGGGTTGCATGCGCTGACCCTTTCGCCGAGGAATCACATGGATTGGAGGTTTGGGCAGCTTTGCAAAGGCGACCAAGTGACAGGTAACGATTTCCATCGGGTCCGCAAGGGTGAACTCGTAGGCACGTTGATGCAACTCTTCAAAGTGCCGGCGCAGGACTTCGAGGGCCTGATTTTTCAGCGTCGCCTGAGCTATCGGCACTTTCACGCTGTGTTCCTGGCCTCGATAGCGGGCATCGACATAGCGTTCGATACGAATGTGCTCTTCGCGCCCCTCTTCGGAAAACGCCTTGCGGGAGAGTTCCTCCAGTTCGCCGAAAGCCGTTTGCAACTTCTCGCCGCATTGCCGATCGACAAGCATGATCCGGGTACGTAGAAAATCTCGCCGCAAATCAGCGACGAGCATTCCCCACGCCGAGAACACTCCGGGCAATTGAGGAACCAAGACCTTGGGAATACCAAGTTGCCGCGCCACACTAGAGGCATGCAGCGGGCCGCCGCCTCCGTATGCAACAAGTGTGAAATCCCTGGGGTCATAGCCGCGCTTCACCGAGACCAGCTTGAGTGCGTTGATGATTTGCGAGTTGGCGAGCCGCACCGTCCCTTGGGCGAGTTTGTCGACAGGAATCCCCAATTTCTTCGACTCCGAAGCAAATGTATCGTATGCACGCTCCTTGTTCAGATGGATGTCTCCGCCGAGGAAATAGTCGGGATTCAGAACGCCGCTGAGCAAGAAGGCATCGGTCACCGTTGGTTTCGTTCCTCCGCGGCCGTAACAGGCAGGACCGGGCACTGCACCCGCGCTTACCGGGCCAACCCGCAACGCGCCGGTTTCATCTTTGTGGAAAATGCTTCCGCCCCCTGCGCCGATCTCGACAATATCCAAACACGGGACCTTCAACGGGTATCCCGCCGAGGTCGGACTTTTCTCGATGAAGTAATCGCTGTTAATGCGAACTTGCCCTTTGTGGATTAGAGTGGTCTTCGCCGTTGTTCCACCAACATCGAGCGTCAGCAGATTCGACTCGCCGATCGACTCTCCAATCGCGCGTGCACCAATGGCCCCTGCAACTGGTCCCGATTCCACAACCTGAATGGGCGCCCGCTTGGCCTGCGAGAAGCTCATCACGCCCCCGTTCGATGCCATCGCGTACAGTTGTGCACCGACGCCAACCTGGCGCAGCCCATCCTCCAAATTTGCGAGGTATCGAGCCACGACAGGCTGAACGTAACTGTTCAGCACGGTGGTGTTGGCCCGCTCATACTCGCGGTATTCTTGCGTCAGTTCGTGAGAACAACAGACCAGGATCTCTGGTGCCTGCTGGCGTATCCAGTCCGCGCATTTTCGCTCATGCTCGCTGTTCCGGTACGCATTCAGGAAGCAGACGGCAATTGCCTCCACATTTTTTCCTTTGCAGCGGCGAATATGCGCGGCCAGATCCGCGAGGTCGATCTCTTCGAGCACTTGCCCATCAGCGTCCAAACGCTCGCGTACTTCAAAGCTGAGTTCACGAGGGATAAACGCGGACGGCTTGGTGTAGGTGAAGTTGTAAATGTCGGGTCGGTTCGAGCGCTGTATTTCAAGCACATCGCGAAAGCCGCGGGTTGTGAACAGAGCCGTTCGTACGCCTTTTCGTTCGGTAAGCGCATTAATTACGACGGTAGAACCGTTGGCAAAATACCTCTTCACCGATCGTGGAGGCAGGCCGGATTTTGCCAGCGCGCTGAGAATCCCGCGCGAAAAATCTTGCGGCGTAGTGGAATCTTTCGCCACGGTGAGCTGACCGGTCCGTCGGTTATAGCCAACCAGGTCGGTAAAAGTTCCACCGACGTCCGTAGCGACGTTAGTAGCCAATTCAACTCTCCGGCAGTCGTTTCTCAAGAAAGGATGCCGACTTCCAATCGCGCCTTTTCAAGCGAAACTGGATCGGCGCGCAACGTCGGCGTAGCGACATCAGATCTCAATCGCACACTTTCCGGCAGTTCGTCCCAGATGCGATTGCTGAAAAACAGCAGTTGCCATTTTCCTCCCTCTAGCCACTTGTCGAGCGGTTCGATTTCCTCAATCGCAAGGGCCCCAAAGGCAAGTCCGGCATTCGGAAAAAGGCTCTCAATCTGTCGCAGAAACAGACGGCCATACTCCTCAAGATCGCGTTTCTTGAAAACCAGACCAACGCGACTGCCCGGAGCCAGGCGCGCAATCCTCGCCATCACCTTCTGATCCCAGTGCACCGACACGGTCACCACTTTCAATTTGTGCTTTCGCGCAACTCTGCACGCCTCCTCGTAATGAAACGGCACGGTGCACAAATACCGCATTCCGCGGGTCTCCCGCTGCGGCAGCAGCCGCAGGGTGTCGAAGTCTATGCCGCGCACGGGAACTCCCCAGGCCTGAGAAATATCGGAAGCGAATTGCTCGGCTTGCACGCGATTGCATTCTCCAAACACAATGCGATTATCGCTGTCTTTAGCTTGGCGAACCTGGTGTTGCAGGTACAGCGCGAAGCTTTGCGGATGAATCCCGAGTTTCATAACCTGCTTCAAAACTGTCTCTGCGAGATTGCGCACCTGCTGTTTTCTGCTTTCGCGATGCCCTCCATACTCCAATTGCCGGTTCACGATAACCCGACGACTCCGGCTGATGGTGAGAATCCCAGCGCGCGCTAATTCTTCGTAAGCGCGCCGCACGATTGACGGCCCAATCTCCAGCTCACCGCCTAACTCGCGAATCGAAGGCAGAGTATCGCCTGGTTGCAATTCGCCGAACGCCAAGGCCATTCTGATCCGCTCCTTGATCTGCTCGTGAGCCGGATACGGGTTGGCGGTGTCCACAAAGAAATCGATCACATCGAATACCTCACATCTGTTTGCTTACGCGCACAAGTGTGTGCGCAGCGAGAAACGGATTAGACCATGGCGTTCGGCCAGTGTCAATTCCGCTCACGCTCAGATGAACCCGATGTTAGGGTCCATTCCGCGGGTAATTTCGGTTCGACTTCCTCAGATTCCAGCGTAATTATCACTGCCGAACGCAAAGGGCACAGGGTGCGGCAAAAATCCTCGAACAGGTATACGCCAGCCAGGGTGAGATCGAGGCCGGCCTGTCAGTCGTGACCGTTGCCGAACTGGTGCACGGAGCATATCGCGCGAAAACGTCCGAGCAGCAGCGGCGGAGTCGGCTCTGTTAGTGAGTGCACTGTTAAATGCGAAAGACGCCCCTGTCAGACTGTTTCCGGCGGGCGTTCGGCGGCCAGCGCGTCACGGGAGCGGGTCAAGGCCTTCTTCTTCAGGTTTTGTTGGTACGGCTTCACGGTGCGACGGTGCGAGGCCGTCGCTACCGAGCATCAACCGATCGGCCGATGGCCGATGTTCTCGCGCCGCCGCGCCTCGATATCTCAGCGGAATACAAACGTCGTTTCGCAGGAATGGTCGATCAGCCGGTGACCCTTGATGATCTTCTCAAGGCAGGTGAGGATCTCATTGCTGAAATCGTCGGCAAGATGGCGGAGCAGCACAAGCGCTTCCCGATTTGCGGGAAGCGCAGTGAGCCTGACTGGGCACTCGTCGACGTGCCCGACGCAAAGGATCTGCGGCAGTGCAGTGGAAGCTGGAGAACCTAGCGAAACTGAGCGCCGAAAAGCGGGCAGAATTGTCTGGCATACCACCTCAAACTGCCGTCCCTGGGCTGGTCAAGTCTTCGCAGGGCAACGGCGGTGTTAGCCAACTTGACCGGTTTCTGCCGCGCTGTCCAATAACGGCTCGTTATAAGGTCATTCCTGCGAGTTATGAAAAGCGGCTCATGCCGGTTCATCCCACGACCCTTTCTTTGACCAAGCCGCTTCGCGGATGCGTGGCTTATTGAGAAGGCGGGCTTAAGGAAAAAAGATCAATCGCCGGAAGCGCCAGAAAATCCTTAACGTGTGCGGTAAATCCGGCAGTGTCCGGCGCTAATCAGGCCCATCGTAGCTGGTTCGCACAGATCCTGGAGACGCAATGTTGGGCACAGAACAATCTATTGAAGTGACGAGGATATGTCCTTTCTTGCGACATGGATACAAGTTCCTTGTCCGGGTCTCGACTCCTATACTTGTCCAACCGAATCACTCTAGCTTCCCGAACCTATAACCCCCAGGAATGACGTTATAACGAGATGTGATTAGACATGATGATCGAGTGGGGCTAGTTTTGCGCCAAGCGCAGCAGATTCTAACTGCTCCGGGAGGCGCAAATGTCATCAGGTTGGTTCCAAACCCACCTCGTCAGCCCGATCCAACCCGCTGTTCGCTGGAAGGGGGCACGTCCAACCGCCGCCGTTCTTGCCCTACTGCTTGTTCTGCCTGTGGCCGCGATGGCACAGGGTTCACCGTTCGACACCGGCTTTAACGCCATACAAACCCTCTTCACCGGAACCATCGCGAAGGTCGCAAGTCTGGTTGCCATTGTCATCGGCGGCTATGGATTCGCCCACGGTGAACCCGGCGCAAAAAAGGCGCTGGCCGGTGTCGCCGCCGGAACGGGCATTGCCGTTCTCGCGGTGAATGTCCTGAGTTGGCTCTGGGGCGTATAGCGCCCTTCCCGGCCACCCTCAACCCGCGCTTAGACGAGGGAGTTATGCCCGACAACGGACAGCAGAAGCATCGCACAAATCGAGTCTTCAAGAGCCTGCACAAGCCTCTCACCTACTTGGGCGTGGAACGCACACTGTTCTATTTCGTCTGCGTCGGCGCGGCGGGGGCCTTCAATCTGTTCAATTCCATCCTCGCGGGTATCGCCGTCTTCATTGGCGGTTTCGCCTTCGGCCATTGGGTGACGAACAGCGATCCGGCGTTCCTCCGCATCCTGGCCAAGTCCGAACGCTACAAACTGCGCTACGACGCCGCCAAACAGCAAGTTCCCCGCGCGGAGGTAGTGTGATGCTGCGCCTCGATAAGGTCGTCAAGCCATGGAAAGAGAGTGCGGCACTGAACGACCACATCAATCTGTATGGCTTCTGGAATGAGACGGCCTTCCTTACCAAGAGCGGGGATGTAGGCATGGTGCTCAGTGTTCCCGGAGTGGACTACGAAAGTCTCGACCGTTCGGAACAGGAGTACGCGGTGAAGCGGCTGGAGGCGGCTCTCAAAGCGTTTGGACCAGGCTTCCATGTTTACCAGTATCTCTTCAAATCGAATCGCCCGGACATACCCTTCGCAAAATATGACGATCCGATTGTGCAGGCGGCGATCGAACAGCGCCGAAAGTTCTTTGAAGCGAAGCGCGACCTTCTTTATCAGGTAGAAATCTTCTACTGCATTCTGCTGGAAGGCGCCAGGTCGCAGACCGGAGTGGGGGCGGCAATCGCTCGAATTTTGCGCGATCCCGCAGGCGCAATTGGCGAACTAAAAGTGCAGTTCACCAACGACAGCATGAAGACGCTGTTGCGTACGCACATCGAGCACGATCTTCGACGGCTCGACCAGAGCGTGCAGGGATTCGCGCGGCAGCTCGCGGATTTCATGCAAATCGAAGTCTTGAATCAACAAAGACAGTTCACGTTCTTCCGCCGGTTGCTGAATTACGAGGACTGGCGTGTTGCCGGCAGGCCGCAGTCCACACAGTTTCTCGACTATCAAGTGGTCAACTCCGATATCGAGGCGGAGCGCGACCATCTGCGCGTCGGCGATCACATCATCCGGGTACTGACGATGAAAGAGGCCGTCACCGAAACACGGCCCCTGGTGCTGGACACGCTGCTGAAAATTGCAGCCAACTTCTATGTCGTCACGGAGTGGACGCCGCTTCCGGCGGACAAGGCACGCAAAGAAGTTAACAAGCGCCGCCGTCACTTCAATATGTCGAAAACCGGCTTCGTCTCTCAGATGGGCAACGATGCCACCAACACGAACCCACGTGATGTGCTGGTGGACGAGTCGAAGCAGGCCGACATTGAGAACCTCGGCGATTGCCTGCGGGCGCTGGGTGACGGTCAATCGCTCGGCGATTTCTCACTCACGATTGTGCTGTACGGCCGTTCCAAAGTCGAACTGGAGCAACTCGGGGCCGAGTTCACTGGCCTCTTCACCAACGCAGATGGCAATCTTTTTTCGGAAACCTACAACCAGCTGAACGCCTACTTCGCCACCGTGCCCGGCAACTATGGGCTCAACCTCCGCCGGCTGTATCTGCTAAACACGAATTACGCCGATTTGTCTTTTCTGTTTACGATCCTTCCCGGCGAGAAGGCGAACGCGCATCTCGGCACCGAGTATCTGGCTGTGCTCGAAACCGACAACAGCACGCCTTACTATCTCAACCTCCATACTGGCGACGTTGCCCACACCCTTATTCTCGGGATGAGCGGCAGCGGCAAGTCGTATCTGTGCAGTTTTCTCCTCCAAAACGCGCAGAAGTACGCACCCCTGACCTTCATCTTCGATATCGGCGGCAGCTTCCAGTCGCTTACGGCGATCTTCGGCGGCTCGTACCTGAACGTCGGGCAGGAGGCGCGTGATTTCAGCATCAACCCATTCTCACTGCCGCAGAGCAAAGAGAACATGCAATTTCTCTTCAGCTTCTTCCGCGTGCTCATTGAGGGCAACGAACAGCGTTGCCGGCTGGACTTCAAAGAGGAACGACGGTTGTGGGATGCGATCGAGCGCATGTACGTGCTGGAACCAGACCAGCGGACCATCTCGAACTTTAGCAACATCATTGGCGAGTTGAAGGAACGCCTACACCGCTGGACGCGAGGCGGACAGTACGGTTTTCTCTTCGACAACCCTGACGATACGCTTTCCTTCTCCCGCTTCCAGACCTTCAACTTCCACGGCTGGAACGACGCGCCCGAGGTCATGGAACCGCTGCTGTTTTACGTTTTGCACCGCGCGTCGAATGAGATTACCGACGCAGAGAAACTTGCCACCTTCAAGATCTTCCTGCTCGATGAGGCGTGGCTCTTCATCAAGAACGAGACCATTCGCAACTACGTGGTGCAGGCGCAGAAGACCTGGCGCAAGCACCATGCCGCGATGATTCTGGCTACGCAATCCATTAAGGAACTTGAGGAGTCGGGGATGCTGGCGATTGTGGCCGAAAGCTGCCCCACAAAAATCTTCTTGGCCAACCCGGACATGAACCGCGACGTTTACCGGGAAGCATTTCATCTAAACGACACAGAGCTGGATCTTATCGAGGGCCTGATTCCGCCCGGTCAAATGCTCATTCGCAAGGCGCAGACCTCGAAGAAAGTGCATTTGAACGTCGATTCGGTCTCGCACTGGATGGCGACCAACAACGCCCGCGACAACCTCAAGAAGCGGGAATATTTCGACCGCCACGGTTTTGCGGATGGCCTTCGGCGTCTGGCGGAAGACTGGCCATTCCAGCCGCGCCCGCAGGCCGCATCAACCTCGAACACCAACCGATAAGGAGAGCTGCATGCGGCATCTGAAATTCGTCATCAATTGCGCTTTGGTTTTTTCTTCCATCGGTGCTTTTGCCCAAGACTCTGCGCGCACGGTGCAGTATCACTCGCAGGACATCGTTCCCATCCGCGCCAAGGTGAAATATACGACCCTTATCGAACTGCCCACGACCGAGAAAATCATGGAAGCCGCGACGGGTGACAAGGAGTTCTGGATCGTGGATGTGGTTGGCAACTTTTGCTTTGTCCATCCGGCGAAGCAAGGCATCAGCTCCAACCTGAATCTCATTACGGACAAGGGGAACATCTACAGTTTCACCCTCCAGGACATTTCTGCCTTATCGACGACCCCTGACCTGAGAGTGATCGTCGAGCCCGCCGATCGTTCTGCGATTGTGGCCGCGAGCGGACCTCCGCAGTTCGTGCCCGCGGCCCAACTCGAACAATCGCGGCAGCAGCTTGCCGCCCTGCAATCGCACGTTGAGCAGGCCGTGGATGAGTACAAGAGCGCCTATCCGACACTGCTCAAGTTCGACTACATCTACAAGGCGAACGAAGCCCCCTTCTCGATCCAGTCGATCTATCACGACGACAAGTTCACCTACATCAAGACCAATGCGCCAGAAAAGTTCAGCGTCTATGAGATGAAGGACGGCAAGCCGGATCTCGTTACCTATGACCTCCGGGACGGGACCTACATCATCCCGAAAGTCCTGGACGACGGATATGTGGAGCTGGGCAAGAAACGGATGAGCTTCACGCGGAAGGGATGACAGTCATGACCGACAACGACTTTACCGCTCACCCAGAGGCCCGCACCGACTCGCAAGCGGGACCGCAAACCGAATCAATATTGCACCGCAATCTGGAACTGCCAAAAGGCGTCTTGCAGAAAAACCTCAAGACCTTGGTTTATCTGGGTGCGGCATTGCTGGTGATTGTGGCCGCCCTTTTCAGTTCCTCCGGCAACAAGAAGACGCCTGCAGGACAAGGCGCGGCCAAGGGGCAACCCCCGCAGCCAGCCTTGCAGGACAACACCGACAGCAACGTGCAGGAGTTGAAGAACCAGCTTCAAGCCGAACGCCAGAAAGAACAGCAGGCAACCATGGCCGCTGCCGCAATGGCAGATCCGGCGCTTGCGTCTGCGACGCTCCCGCAGCAGGCCGCCGCTGCAGCCTATGGCCCTACCGGCGTCGCCGTCCCCTGTGTGCCGGGCCGGCCCTGCCCACAACTGCAGCAGGGCAACATGCAGACGCAACTTACTCCCGTACAGCAGCAAGCGGAACTGATCGCCGCGAAAGAACGCGAACGGGCGGACAACGCCCTTTTCGCTTCCAACCTGGTTTACTCCCCTTCCGCCGAACCGCCGCGGCAAGCGCTGCAGCAAGGCCAGATCGCGCCTGCCCAGTATGACCATACCGAAGGGCAGGCAAACCCTAGTCCGGTTGCCCCGGAAGTCGGAGCAAAACAGGAGGAAGCGTCCGCAGGCTACAAGCGATCGCTGGAAGCCAACGTCGATTCGGCCGCGGGCCAGCCCTATCTCATCTACGAAGGCTCAGTTCTCGACACTGTTCTTATGAATCGTTTGGATGGCGATGCCATGGGACCGGTCAAAGTCCTTGTCTCAAATCCCTTGTATTCGCACGATCGTCAGCACGTCATCATTCCTGAGGGGACCGTCGCTTTGGGCGAGACGAAGAAGATTGGAGCGGCAGGCTTTGGCCAGCAGCGGCGGATGGCGGTGCTTTTTCACCGCCTGATTATGCCGGACGGTTATTCCGTCGATCTTGACCAGTACCAGGGCCTCGATCAAATCGGCGAAGAAGGACTAAAAGACAAGGTCAACAACCATTACCTCGAAATCTTCGGCACCTCGATCGCTTTGGGAGTGATTGCCGGAGCCGCCGAGATCACGCAGGGCGGTGGCACCATCACCACCAGCGGCTCGCAGGCATTCACCAACGGGACCGGGGCCAGCGTCTCGCAATCCGCGACCACGATCCTTGATCGCTTCATGCAGATACCGCCTACCATCACGATTCGAGAGGGCCACCGCGTCAAAGTGTATTTCACGCAGGACTTGCTTCTTCCTGCGTACTCGAACCACACCATTCCACAAACGTTTTAAGGAGATTTTCGATGCGGTCCGTTGCCCTCTCCCTCGTGCTGCTATCGACTCTCGCCCTTGCCGGGTGTCAGAGCAAAGCGGAAAAGGTGAAGACGTTACTGGCGCAATACAACACCGAATACCCGGCCTATGCCAAGGACTGCCTCGACGAGACCTCCGGCTCCGCAAGAATGCTGACGGGCGAGAAGCTGACTGCGGGGCAGATCGAGGCCCTCGACGCCAAGAAAAAAGAACGGGACGCGCGGTGCAAGCCAGAGGCTGACCGTCTTAGAGAGATCCAGAGAGAAATTCTTGCCGCACAGCAGTAACTCGGTACTGCTGTGAGGCTTTGCCACACCAACCGCAAACGAAAGGACAAGGCAATGAAGAAGCTACTCCTCACCACACTCGTCATCGGACTTGGCGCGGCACTCGAACCCGCCGCGCACGCTCAATTCGGCTCCGGCATCGTCTACGATCCCACGCAGTCGGTCCACGCCGTCACGCAGATCGAACACGAAGAACAATCCATCGCCAACCAAGCCCAGCAGATCGAGCAGGGCCAACAGATCTTCACGAACACCGTCAAGATCGCGACGACGGCTCTACAGGCGTACAACGTCGCCAAACAGCAATACCAACTGGTGCACCAGATGATCCTCGCGCCGACCATGCTGTATCAGCGGTTTTTGTCTCCCACGACCGACCTGAGGATGCTGCAACAAGTCTCGAACACCTACGGCAACTCGATGGGGTGGCTCAATTCAGCGAATACGGGAACCGGGGCCGCAGCCTCCTACCAGCAGGTCAGCGTCCCCAATACCACCAATATGATTCCCGGCTACGGCAGCGCCAGTGTTGCCGGGCAGCTGCAGATTGCCGCTCAGGGAGCCACCGTTGATATCGGCGACTCGGTCATGACCAACAACCTCCAAATGCTCGGCACCATCCGCGCCAATCAGACCGCAAGGCAAACCGACCTCGCCAACCTGGAGGCCACGACTCAAAGCCAGGATGCCTCGCAGCAGACCATCATGGCCACACTCCAGCGCATCAATCAGGCCCTCCTTTTGCAACTGCGTACCCTACAGGACGCGAACCAGATCAACGCCAACATCGCCCTGCAGCAGATCGTTGCCCAAAAGCAGCAGCAGGACGCAATGAAATCCGCATTCCGTGACTCGTCAGGATACGAAAGCTACTACAACGCTAACATCGCCACTACCAGCAGCGGAGCAGCCAACCTCCTCACCCAAGCGTACTGAATAGGAGCAGACAGGGAGGACATGAAATATGGGTGGTCTCTTCGAGTACATCGCTCAGGCTTGCCAGTCGCTTGCGGCCACGGCGGCACCCTCCATTACCGCAATGGGAATTCACATCGTCATAGCCCTCGCCACCATCATGATGGTTTGGTTTGGTGTCCGAGAGGCCCTCGCATCCGCGCACGGCGAGGGCGGATTCAGCATGGGGAGGTTCCTCAACCTCTTCATGCTGCTCACTTTCGCCTATACGATGGTGAACTACTACGACAGCTCCATCCCCGGACTCGGCTTTTCCATCAAGAGCTTTATCGACGGCGGCACCACGAACTTGGTCGGCCTTATTGGGTCGGATGGTTCCACCACCATGCTGAGCGAAATCCATGCGGCGTCCTCGAAAACTGGGCCGTCGTTGCTGACCAGCATGATGTCTCCCTACTACGCCATTGTGTACTTTGCCGGGCAGTTCCTGTTGGCCCTCCTGGCCGCAATTGTCTCCGCCATCTTGGCCTACGGCGCCATTGCGGCAACGATCATCGGATTGCTCGGGCCGATCTTCATTCCGTTTCTCGTTTTCGACAAGCTCGATTGGTTGTTCTGGGGATGGCTCAAGGCGTATCTCGGGTTCAGCTTTTATAAGGTCGTCGCCGCAGCCACGATGAACGTTCTGGCCCACGTTCTGACGAACTACTATATCCAGCTTGGCCAGAGCGTGTCGGACCCTTCAACAATTGTTCAGACGTTGCCGCTTCTTGTCCTTCTAGTACTGGTCAATGTCTACATTCTCTTCAAGATTCCGACCATGACCCACAGCTTATTCAGCGGCGGCAGCGGCGGACACGGCTTGGGCGAGGCGATGTTAGCGATAAGGGCCGTGCTGTAGACCGCAAAGAGAAACGAGGTTCAGAGATGAACGCGGAAAAAGACGCCATAACCGCCAAAACGAAAGCCGTGCCGAACATTACCCGTGCTGCGGAACGCTACTTGGAACAATACGGCGATCCGCTAGTGATGAACACCTATCTTAAGGTGACGATTCTTGTGCTCGCCGCCGTCTGTTTCGCCCTAGCGGCGCTGACCTTCAAGAGCCAAACGGCGCTGGCCAACATACACCCGATGATTGTGCGGATTAACGACGTGGGCCACGCCGAAGCCATCGACTATCGGAACTTTCAGTATCGTCCGCAGGAAGTGGAGAACAAATATTACCTCACCCGCTGGGCCGAGCTGTATTTCAGCCGCAACCGCTTCACCATCGAACGTGATCAAACCCAATCCCTTTACTTCCTCGGTAGCGACGTACAACGCGCCCTAATCGATCAGGAGCGCAAGGACAACAGTATTCAGAACTACGTCAAAGACAGCACCTTGCCGTATGTGGATGTGGTGATCAAGAACGTCATCCTTGACGACTTGCGGCAGTCGCCGTATTCGGCTCGCATCGAGTTCGAGAAGGTTTACAGGAATCCGGCAGATCATACCGAACTCAAGCGGGAGCGATGGACAGCCAGCGTCACCTATGTATTCCGCGAGAACGTGAAAAACAACGAACTCGCCGTAAACCCTCTCGGCCTCACCATCGTGCGTTTCCGGGCCGACCAGGCAATCAGCTAAGGCTGAAGGATACTTCGACCTTTACAGAGGCTTATTCATGCCGTTTCTTGCGGCTAATCCGGCGGACTTTCCCCACCTGTCTCAGTGCCGGGTGGACTGTCCGAATGGGAGCCTCCCGACGTGCAACGGGGGTGGCGGATTGCGCCCTTCTTACGACCGACATGCCACTGCAAATGCGGTGAACTTTCGCAGCCAACGGGCAGATGAAAACTTTGCTCTGGAGCGTGTCTGCCGTTATACATCCCGTCTTTTGCTCGGTCACAGCTTCGGGGCTTTCCGGCGCCCGGCGGCGCTCGGTCTTCTGCTTCGCAAATGCGCGCTCCTTCGGGGTCTCGGTTCCTCCCAAAACAAGTTTGAGAACCGCGGCAAAGAACGCCGCGCAAACTTCTGTCGGGCGCCTCCCAGAAAGCGGACCTTCGGCACTTGGGAGCCGGGCCCACTCGCTAAGCATCCGCCCAGCGTGACCCGAGCCACAACGGGCGAATTCAACAAACGGAGACACTCTTATGTACCAGAACAAAGTAACCCTCATCGGCTTCCTCGGCAGCAACCCAGAAGCTCGCACCAACAGCGCGGACTTCAGCCTCACCACTCTTTCGCTGGCAACCAAATCCTCCTACAAGAAGGATGGCAAGTACATCTCGCACACCGAATGGCACCGTTGCGTTGTCTTCGGCAAGCTCTCGGAGTTCGCCAAGACGCTCAGCAAGGGCGCACATATCCAGGTGGAAGGCGAGCTGCGCAGCCGGGAATATCAGAGCAAGAAGAAGGACACGAAGCAGCGCGTCTGGGAAATTCGGGTCGCTTCGATCCTGAAGCTGGACCGCGCTGAAAAGGCAGCTCCGGAAGACCAAGAGAAAGATCAGGAGCACGATGAATCGTCCCCGGAGGCAGCG
This sequence comes from Candidatus Sulfotelmatobacter sp., assembly GCA_049584315.1. GTDB lineage: Bacteria > Acidobacteriota > Terriglobia > Terriglobales > Acidobacteriaceae > Sulfotelmatobacter. The sequence goes on from JBAUXO010000125.1 coordinate 50,180, forward strand.
GCCGCGTAGGCCCTTCCTCTTCACTCTCGGAAGCCCAGCTGCCCGCTGGGCTTCCACGCTGTGAGGTCCTCGCTGTGAGTTTTGAATTGATCCTTCCATTCCTTCGGCCCATCGAGCCCCTGCTGCTCGACAAAAGCGTCAGCGAGATTATGGGTAATCCGGATGCCTCGTGGTTCTGCGAGCGCGATGGAAAATTGTGCCAGGAACCGAACATCTCCTTCGATGCCGGCAGACTCCGCACCGGCCTTGAAGTCATCGCCAACCAGCTGGGCAAGAAGCTCGATGAAGATAACCCCTTACTGGACGCACATCTCCCGGATGGGAGCCGTCTGGCGGCGGTGATTCCGCCGGTGGTATGCCCGGCTCCGTCGCTGACGATCAGAAAGTTCACCAGCCGCCATTACACAGTCGATGACCTCATTGCTCGGGGCACGCTGACGCAGCCCCTGGCAGACTTCTTAGCCGAGCAAATTCGCAGTGGAAAGACGCTGCTTATCAGTGGTGGAACAGGTACCGGCAAGACCACTCTTCTGCGGATACTGGCTGACTTCATTCCAGATCAGGAGCGCCTCGTCGTCATCGAGGACACCTCCGAACTTCAGATCCGGAAGCCGAACATTGTGGCCACTGAATGCCAGACCGATACGTTCAAGGCCAACACCTCGTTCGATAAGCTTCTAAAGTCCGCTCTCCGCTGGCGGCCGGACCGGATCATCCTGGGCGAGGTGCGCGGCATCGAGGCGCGCACGCTGCTCGATTCCTTCAATACCGGCCACGCGGGATCGCTCGCGACGATCCACGCCAACTCGGCAGCCAAAGCCCTCACGCGCTTTGCCAACCTGGTAATGCGCGACCACGCGCAAACCACCTTCTGCGACACCGAGGCGGAGATTGGGGAAGCCGTCGATCTTGTGGTTCATGTCGAACGTCAACCGAGCCGCCGTGTCGTCCGCGAAGTGCTGGCGCTTCGCGGATACGACCGCGATGCCAAACGCTTCCTAATCGAGCCGGTATTCGAGGTGAAACATGCCACACCCTAGAGCTGAAAGTGGAACCACCACCACCGCTGATTTCCTCACCCGTTGCTTCGCTCCGGATGAAACGATTGCGCTTCTCGTCCGGAGGGAATCTCCTAACCGGACGCTTCAGCGAATTGCTCCCTTGAAACATGTGCTTGCGCCTCGGTACCTCGGCTGGCTGGCGTACGAAAACTCTACCGGCGCGAACGTCTACGTGGCTGCCAATCCGCTTCGCTCTGGCAGCCGTAAACGCTTCAAAGAATGCATCGCCGCGGTCCGGCATCTCTATCTGGATTTAGATAGTGACGGAGAGGCCCGGCTCACTTCACTCCGGGCCTCGGATGCGGTTCCCCCGCCGAATGCTGTCCTCTCGACATCGCCAGGTCACTACCAGATTCTCTGGCGAGTTGACGGCTTCACTCTCGAACAGCAGGAAAGCGCCCTGAAACTCCTTGCCATCACGTTTGGCGGCGATCCCGCCTGCACCGACTGCAACCGGGTTCTCCGCCTGCCGGGATTCCTGAATTGCAAGTACGATCCGGCGTATCCCGTCACCGTCGAATATCCCGGCGACTCCACTTGGAATTCCCATGACTTCCGGCTGGATATTCTCGCGGCGGATGCCATTGTTCCGTACCGTTCAAGCACAACGCGAATGCATCCCGATAGGCACACCAATTCCGAACACGATTGGGCATGGGTTCTGCATCAACTTGCCCGTGGAAAGGACGCCGCGAGGCTCACGCGCAAGCTCGCTTCGCGCCGCGCCGATAAGCCCAATCCTCTTTATTACGCTCAGCGCACGGTTGACGTTGCTTCGGCCAGGCTTTGGCTCATCGAAGGGATTCCGATGGACGAGGTTGTCACGATGCTCGAAGTCCGTCGCCGCTTCGAGATTCCCGCTGCAACTTGCCGCGCTCGAGCGCGGGAGATTGCGCTGACGGCGCAGCGGATGATTACCCGGAGAAAGATTGCGTGATGCAACACCTGGAAAGAAAACACGATGCCAGAGCTTGAAATCAACTTGAGCCGCTACCTCAGTGCTCTGTTCAGCTGGACGAGTCCACCGCCGAACATGTCGATTGACACACCGCTTTCGTCCACGCATCCGCAGACGATGTTGTGGACAAGGAGCTCAACTATGTCTTCTCGAAAGACCGCGACTTTCAGGACTTTCTGAAGACGCCTCCGGCCAAGCAGGTTGCCTCCACTCTACGGGTCCGTAAGGGTTCGAATAAGTGTCCGGAAGGCGCGACGGAGCAGCCAGCGAGGAAGCTTGCAGCCGAAGTGGAGTGCACGCCTCTGTACGGGTAATGAAGGCATGACCCTGCATTCAATTTCGTACCGGAGCGAGAACGGTGCTTCGCACCGGAAGAATTTTGACACTCGACCCGTGACAGGGTGCTGACGAGCTAGTTTTGTAGCTCATTGGCCACCACTGAAAACAGACGGCTTGCAGCAACACGGTAGGTACGAGCGGCCGCAAGGAGACCGCATTTGAGGTGAGCCAATGACCGATGCCGAAACCATCCCGACACGGAAGTTGCGAGGCTGCAGACGGCGCTCCCGCGACCGAGGCCGACGGGCGCGCGCTAGGCGAATGGGTTCGTGAAGCGATCTTGAAGGCGGCTCGCTCTTCATCCACCGGCAAGAACGGATCATCTCCTGACCGAAATCGTCGCCTTGCAACTCATTTTGACCGACGTCCTTTTGCCGCTCGCCTGTGGTCAACAAATGAGCGCCGAGCGATATGAGAGGTTGATGCGGAACCTGAAAACCAACAAGCAGCGTGCGGCCCGCGAGGTCATCGCACAGTACGTCGCCGAGAACAAGGAAGAACACCATGCCCGAAACAAACTGGGGACGAAAAGAGACCATCATCTGGCCGCCACACAGCCCGATTTGTACATTGGGCGCCGTCTTTCTTGCCTTAATTCTGACCGGATTGTTCGTCTACATCTGCTTCGCGTTCGCGTTCTCCCCGCTCGAACAGTTTTACCTACCGCTTTACATCAAAACTTCTATCGCATCGAGCCTTCGCTCATCTGGTAAGTACCAGATGCTGCTCATGTCTGAGGGAAAGGGCCATAGCTGGTATGCCCGAGAAGTAGATGTCGTAGCGGGCTCGACGCCGCAAGCGAATGCGAAGCCCATCGCGCTTGCGCTATCCGACTCCGCTCGTCAGCACGGCATGATCTATCTCTATCGGAGCGCTTCGAACGATTACCAAAACACCGCTCTTGGACGCTACCTCAGGCAACAGGTCTACGGCGGAGCAAGCATCGTTGATCTGTTCGAGTGGCCACTCATCTTCGGAGCACTGGCATTGATCGGGCAGCTTTTGTTCTCCATTCCAAAAGACATTCGCCGTCGCAAGCAGACGAAATACGGGCGACGCCTGAAGGGGCCGATTCTCGTGACGCCTGGGCAATTTAACAAAGCCTTCGAAGGGACCGGCATCGGCCTGAAAGTGGATCGATGCCGCAAGATGTTGCGTGTTCCACAGCGCGCCGAGGACCAACATTTCGAGATCATCGGGGATACCGGCAGCGGCAAAACCACCATGATCCTGCAGATGCTGCGCCAGATTCAGGCGCGGGGACACTCTGCCATTGTCCATGATCCCGCCTGCGAATTCATCGAGCGTTTTTATAACGAAAGCCGCGGGGATATTGTGCTCAATCCGCTCGACCGCCGGTGCCCGTATTGGGGACCGTCGGAGGAGCTTGTCCGGCGCGGGGAAGCTCGAACGATCGCTGCCTCTCTCTTTCAACCTACCACCGAAAGGAGAGACGAATTCTTCATCGATAGCCAGCAGAAAATATTTGCTCATCTCCTTCTCGAATTGCCCACGCCCGACCAGTTGGTGCAATGGATGTCGCACCCCGAGGAGATCGTCCGCCGCCTCAAAGGAACGGAGCTGGCCCTGCTGATTGAGGCATCCGCTCCCCATCAAAGGATGGGCGTACTCGGCTCGTTGAGCCTCGTCGCCGACAGTTTCCGTCTACTGCCTACGAAGAGCGAAGCCAAAATCGAATGGACCGCACGAGAGTGGTCAAAGAATCGACAGGGATGGATCTTCATCACTTCGCAGCCGGCCGAACGCGAAGCTCTCCGACCGTTGCACAGTCTTTGGATCGATATGCTCGTTCTCCGCCTGCTCGCTGCGCCCAGGCCTGACCAGCTTCCGGTGTGGTTTGTGATCGACGAATTGGCCAGCCTGCAGAAGCTGCCACAACTGCAAACCGCCATCACCGAGAATCGCAAATCCGGCAACCCACTCGTTCTGGGTTTCCAGGGCAAGGCCCAGTTGGAAGTTATCTATGGACACTTGGCCGAGGTCATGCTCTCGCAGCCCGCCACTAAGATCTTCCTCAGAACGAGCGAGCCCAATGCCGCCGAGTGGGTAAGCCGCGCCATCGGCAAAGTGGAGATCGAGCGGATGAAGGAAACGCACTTCGACGGCCACCGCAGCGGACGAAACTTCGCGCTCGATCGGCAGACCGAACCACTGGTGCTCGACTCCGAAATCAGCGGATTAGCGGACCTTCACGCCTATCTCAAGTATGGAAACTACGTAGCGCAGTTCTCTTTCCCACGGCTGGAGATTCCGCCGTCGAAGCCAAAGTTCATCGAGCGCCTGGAAGACGACTACATCGTGCGCGAACCGCGGATAGAACAAGCACAGGCTGCAAAAGCTGAGGACCGTCCAGAATCTCCGCCGCGCGCCGAATCGGAACCCATAAGCGATCGACACCATCGGCAAAATGCCGTGACCAAGCCCGCCGTTGAGGCGCAAGAAGAACGCCAAGGTGAACTCAGCTTTGGCCCAACGATTTGAGCGATGCTGACGGTTTCCAAACCCATTTCCGCTGGCCAGGCATAGACTTACCACAGAAGGAGTTCACCGCGAAAGAACCGAACTATTGGTCGCAACGCGGCGTCATCGCGGCCGAACAGGCAAGTCCAGTTGGCCGCGCAGTTCGGCCTTGCCGGGGCGGTCTCTTCCGAAGGCTTCGCCAAACTCAGCCCGGACCGACCTCAGCAGACGGGCGAGCAGCTTGTCGGGCAACGCGCATCGTATGAATATCAGGATGCCGAAGGCGAGACAATCAAGACAATGGGGCACCGATCGGGCTGCGATGCAACCTTTTCCGCGCCGAAATCTGTTTCGCTCACCGCGCTGGTCGGCGGTGATGGGTGTGTGCGCCAAGCGCACCGGGAGAGCGGGCGGGTTGCCCTCGACCAACCCGAACATTACACACAAGGCCGCATCGGTGGCAATCGTCCGCCCGAGACCACAGGCACACTTATCGCAGCCAGGTTTGAGCACGATACCGCCCGGCCGGTCGATGGCTATGTCGCGCCGCAATTGCACACGCACGCGGTCGTCCATCCTGCCAATACTCAGTTAATGGACACCCGCCCTCCCGGCTCAACGCGCACTTCCTGTTTGCCGACCAGCCGCCCAGAAAGTCTGCTTGGCACCTCGTGTTCGCCACAGGCAGGCAACCACGCGAACGCCGTTTAGCACATGGCCGAAACCTGCACACTGCGTGCTATACGAGATCAATGCGTACCCAACACCCGGGGAAACGCGAGAACCTGACTTTAAGAAGTGTTTTTCTCGCGGCTACCGTAAGTCAGAAAAACTACGGTTTATCCTCTCGTCGCAAGCGTAGTGTTTGGCTGAAATCCACCACTGCCTGGCCGAAATCAACCGGTGTAAGTCAATCAAAAGAACGGAACTCTTCCCCATTCCCAGGGTTCAATCTAGTAACAGGAATTCTGGGGGACATTATGAAAACCAAATTATCTAAAACGCTTGTTACGGCGGTGTTGACGAGCGCAATGGCGCTCGGGACTGGCACATACTTGGGGGCGCAGGACCAGTCGATGGACAAGCCCTCTGCGGCGGTGAGCGCTCAGGTGGATCAAGGACCTCCGCCACAGCAGACCGCGCCGCAATACAATGCACCGGACCAAAGCGCGCCTCAGGATGTCGCACCTCCATCGCCGCAAGATCAAGATACATACCAAAACCAGGCACAGACGCCTCCGCCTCCAACGGCGCCGGATCAACGGCAGTACACACCGTTGCCCCCGGAGCAGTTGGATAAGCTGGTAGCTCCGATTGCGTTGTATCCCGATGCGCTCGTGGCGCAGATACTGGCCGCGTCAGAGTATCCAACGCAGATTGTAGAGGCGGACCGGATGGCACGGGAGAACCCGGGGCTGAAGGGACGAGATCTGGCCGATGAAGCAGACCGGCAGGATTGGGATCCGAGCGTGAAGTCTCTAGTGGAATTTCCCACAGTGCTGGCGAACTTGGACAGGGATTTGTCGTGGACCTCTGAGCTGGGCGAAGCCTATCAGAACCAGCCGGATGACGTGATGCAGGCGATTCAGTACATGCGTCACAAGGCCTACAACGCGGGCAATCTGCGGACCACACCTCAAGAGCGCGTGTACGAGCAGGGGCCGAATGTAGACATCCAGCCAGCTGATCCGAATGTGGTGTATGTGCCCGCTTACAACCCGGCGTATGTGTACGGATATCCCGTAGGCCTGTGGCCTGGGTTCTATCCGTGGTGGGGATTTGGCGGCCCGTCCATTTCGTTCGGCTTTGGCTTCCCGATCTGGCCGTTCTTCGGCTTCGGCTGGGGATGGCATGGATGGGGTATCGGCTGGGGCTTCCACGGGGGAATCTTCTTCGGCGGCCATCCTTATGCCTTCCGCAGCGGAGCGTTTTATAGCCATGCCGCGTTTGTGCACGGAAATTATCGAGGATTCTCTTCCGCGCATGGCGCATTTGGAGCGCACTCATTTGCGAATCGCGATGCGCACGGGTTTGGCTCAGCCGGAGGTCACGGATATGCGGGCGCATCTCGAGGCTACGCGGGGGCTTCCCACGGCTTCGCCGGCAGCAATCGCGGGGCAGCCGTTAACCGGGGCGCTGAAGGTAACCGAGCCTACGCAGGCAACCGGGGATTCTCCGGTGGCAATCGAGCTTTCGCTGGACGCGAATCAAGCGCGCCGCGCGCTGGTGGTTTCAGCGGCAGCCGCGGCAATGAGTCGCGCGGAGGCTCCGGCGGTTCGCACCCTGGCGGACACGTTAGCGGCGGACATGCCGGCGGTGGACACAGCGGCGGTGGAGGTCACAGTGGCGGCGGACGCGGCGGCAAGCGCTAAGTGTCCGGTATAGTCGTCACCGTTCCAGCCCAAATCGAAGCCCCGCTCTCACGAGCGGGGCTTCCTTGCTCGGACAATCTGGGTGCGACCGCTTCTATATTGTTCTGTCGTTACTATCCGTTTGCCGCCGCTCCGCGGCGAGTACCTATCGAGGAACCAAATCTACGACCCGGGACGGAAGGGTTCACCGCAATAGCGGCCATGACCTGTTTCCGGCTGGGAGTACTACAAGAAAGCGAAATCGGTTGAGAGAACAAAGCAATCCTCTGCGCTGAAGGGCGATCGCGACGACGAGATTAGCCGTAAACGATCAGAGGCGGTTAATGGGCCGAGGAGCTGCAACCGGCTAACGACGGTGGCAACGAAGATACCAGGCAGATTATGCCGCCGAGTTGAAGTACGAGACAGAAAAGGAGTCGCACGCCATAGGTTTGAATATTAGGGACGATCACCGATTGCGGGCTCCCATGGTCTGGGCCGATAAGGCTGCTTGTACAGACCAGTAACCGGATACAGTCGAGGAAGGGTTCAAGCGCGAATCCTTTCTGCGGAGAGATTCCGATTGCGAAGCCAGAGTTCGATGACAACAGTGTTTAGGGAGAACCCGATCCAGAAGGCGATGCCAAAGAACTGCTGCGGCCTAAGGCCAGTCCAATGCGACGTGGCAAAGAAGATTCCCATAACCGGGCGCGTGGTAGCGATGCCGAGCAAAATGGCGATCGCGCGCAGCGTCCACCTCTGTCGGTGCTCACCGTCGCCGTGGCGGGTATATCGGAACGCCATTGCCAGCGATGCGAGAAAAAGCGTGTTAAAGGTCAGGACAGCCGAGCGCTCGAGCCATCCACCGATGGCGTGCGTACTCATGGCGTAGGCTGTGCCACCCACCATGACGCCGAGAAAGAAGAAAGCCTGCTTGATGCGGATCGACCCTCGCGTGCGGTGCCAGAACAGCAATGGCAGCAACAATATGATCGCAAGCGAACAGAGGATGTGAATATAGGTGAGCGTGGCGTGTGACGCGAAGTAGGTGTCGAGGGCAGCGAGTTGTGGTGGCGCATGCGGGTTCGGCGGAGTGGACAGCGCAAGCACGCGGCGGAGAACGACAGCGATCGCGACGACGATGCAGAACCAAAAGCCGATCCTGAGTCCGCGAGGAAAATACGCCGGAACGGCGCTGACCCCGCCTTCTTTGCCCGGAACAACTGAACTCACCTTATGGGTGCGTGCCTGAATCTCCACGCTCATACCTGCTTCTACCGCTGAGGACTACTTTAGCATATTAGATTTACACATTGTCAAGTCAAACATCAGGGTCTTATGATCGATCTGTGATCAAGCCCACAGCAGAGGGGACCAAGCGACCATACGAACTGGGCAAGCGGCTGGAGCAGATGGGGCAAAGCCGGGCCGCGATCCTGAAGGCTGCGCGAGCGCAGCTGGAGGCAAAAGGCTATCGGCATTTAACGATGTCTTCGCTGGCAGCTGAGTGTGGGGTCACTCGGCAGACCATCCATAATCTTTTCGGAACAAAAACAGCCGTGCTGGAGGCACTGTTCGACGGCATCGCCCTCGACGGCGGAATGGAGAAGATGCGTGAGGCAATGGCCCAGCCCTCCGGGAACGCCATGCTGGCCCAATTTGTGCAGATATTCTGCGAATTCTGGGCGCCTAACCGCGCACTCTTCCGGCGAATACACGGGATTGCCGCCATTGATCCGGAGTTCGGCGCCGTGATCGAAGCCCGCAACCGCCGAAGACTTGTGGCAGCCACGAGAATCGTTCGAAAGATGGGCACCGCTCAGAAAGTGGAGCAGCTGGCCGCAGTGCTGGCGGCGCTTACCTCTTTCGAGTTTTTTGACGCCTTGGCTGAGAATTGCGGTGGCGAACGCCAAGTCGAAGCAATGGTGTTGGAGCTGGCACAGAATGCACTTTCATCTCCGTTCCCAGGCTAGGTCGATGAGGCGGACGCTGTAGATGTCGCGCACAATCGCTCGCGGATTGCCCCAGACAGACGATTTACTGTGCCGCATTATTGGGGAGAGGTAAGGGGAGCACGTCGTACAATGGCTGCACCGGCTTCAATTCCGGGTTCTCCTCAGCTACTGATATTGCCAGAACGCGGATATCTTGATTGTCGGGCAGCTGAATGCTATTAGTTCCGGGCTGCAGGTCGATTGCATAGGCAAAGATATACGAGTAACTGTAAGGCACATTTTCTCCGGCAGCATTGTGGTGATGGGAGCAGTACCAAGCCAGATCCGCACGCTTGATATAACCCGGCCTAATGCCTGTCATTTGGCCGTAATCGTCATGTGTCGTGTCCTTTGAGGTCCACTGCCGGTCGTCCCACTGCCCGATAAATCCGCCCCAGTCCTGGATCTTCAAATCGACCTCTTTATTTGCGACTTTGAACGTCGCGTTTTGGTCGCCGTTCGCCGAGGCTGCCAAGATGTAGACTCGATCATGGCGACCCTCCGGAAGATCAATCGTCTGCCCCTTCGCTACAACCGCGTTGGGTGATCCCGTCTTCGCTGGCGCAAGTTGGAATTGCACATCATTGAAGGTGATTTGTTCGGGCAACATCTCGGCCGGCAAGGCATCACCTTTGTCGTCGAACCCGCTTCCGGATGGCGTCCCATCATTGCTAGCGGTCGCCAGGTCATAGTGCAGGAGCACCGGCATGGATCGGACGCCAGCAACTCTGGTTGGAGCCGCAGCCAGTTTAATAGCGAACGTGCGCGGCTGATACGCGGAGAAGGAGGTGACCAAAGCGCCACCATTCACCGTAGCGGTTCCTACCGGTTGCTCCTGCCCATTGACTTCGCGTGCGGCAGCAATTGGCGTGTGGAAGAACACTTGAATCTTTGGCTGCGGCTTGCCATCGAGTTCTACCATGCGCACGATGATCTCATCGCTTAATTCCGCTTTCTTCAGCGCCAATACTCGTATTCGGGGATTGCTAACCCTAAGGAGAGAAAACTCCCTCCCGAGTGCTCCGGCATGCTTTAAGGTTTGAAAGGCAATGAGGGGATCGTTCAGGCGCTGCGCTTGCCAGTCGGTCTGACTTTGGCGCCAATCGGCGGCGTGCCCAACGAAGCCATAGACGAACTCGTGATGTCCTATGTCCTGCGTGCCCTGGTCCGCGTACCCTCCGCGTGTGCCCGGTGTACGGAGCAAAGTGAGCCGAATCGTGTGGTCGTTCGGCTTGTCCGATCCGTTCTTGCAATCGGTCAGAATGGTGGCGCCAAACTCGCCGCCCATATCGGTCAAGTCAATCCATTGGTGAGACGGAACCTCGAACTTCTTGGGCTTGGCACTGGGGCGATCGATGGTACCGATGTCCCAGTTATAGGTGGCCATCTGATTCGAAGCTGCCAGAGGGAAAGTCGCTTTCAGATTTGATTCTTTGGTATTCCAATCGATCGCGTTGCTAAACTCCACGCGCTTTCCCGCATCTCCCGCGGAAAGCCTGATGGTCTGAACGAACTTTGAACCGGCAGTCTCCCGCGCAATCTCCACTGCCACGCGAGCCGGACCATTTTCCACGACTCGAATCTTTGCCTGACCTCCTACATACACTTTCGGCGGCGCTTGCTCCTGATCCCAGTCCATATTCCAGGCGGGCCAATGCTCAGGGTTGTCATAAGAAATGGCGAGGCGGGCCGGGGTGGCGAGCAATTCTTTATGAATCGATTTGTCGAAGATGCTCGCGACATCGCCATCGGCATTCAGTTTCAATCGATAGTACTCGTTCTCGAGCGAACTCTCCGATACTTGGAGATGTGCAGCGTCAGGCGCGCCGGCAGCAGCTTGCACATCGTAAACCACATAACCGACGGATGGCGTTTCGGCGACAAAGATCACTTTCCCGTTAGAGATCTGCGCTGGAACTTCCCTGCCGTTCGAACCGACCACGCGCACCGCTCTCGGCATACCGTCCGGAAAGTTCACGCTCGCCTCGACCACATCTTCCCGTGCGACATTCAACGGATTGAAAACGACGATCGGGATGCCCTTGGTCTGAGTATTAAGCGCGGCCGCGACAGCCTCCGTGGCATCGCGCAGCACACCCGCAAACTGGTTCATTGCGATCACATCGTCGTTCCAGGCGAATTCGTACGACTTGGGAGTAGCAGTTCCAGCGGCGAGGTCGTGGAATTGGCCGCCCATCTGAAGCGTCCACGCATCGTTCAAACGTTCGAGCGGATATGGCCGCGCACCCAACCATTCCGCAACAATCGAGCTTTTCTCTGCCGCATCGGCCAGTAATTCCTCTTTCCGCAGCCAGCGCTTCTGATAAGCCTGCGAGGTCAGCGAGCCTGCGGAATGGTTCGTCAGTTCCATTTCACCGGTGTAGCGTGGCAACCCGGCGGAGGATGCGATATCAAGAAACATCTGCTCCGCAGTTGCCGAAATCACATGCACCGGACCGTCACCGACTTTTACCGGCGGCCATTCGGGATGGGGCTGTCCGTCAAGGAAATCTTCACCCGACGGCGGCAGGCTTGCCAAACCCGCGGTGACGATGGCCTCCAGCCGTTTCACGGAGTCTTCGAGCGGAGCCCCACCAATATCTCCCGTGCCATAGTAATGGTAGTCGGTGAACAGGCCACTGACTTTGCCGTTCTGCTCGACGCGTGCCGCCCAGTCTCCTTGATAGTGGTCCAGGTTACGATCCCGCTCGATCTTGGTGAGTTCTTTTAACTGATCTCGCAGGTGGTCCAACTCTTCGACGTCCTTGGGATCGAGGGCTTGCCCGCTCCGATCGGCTTGCTCTGATTTTTGTTGCAGCGGTTGAAGTTTCTTGCGAAGATTTTCCAGCGAGGGGTCAGGCGGAACCAAAGGCAGAGGCTGGCTGAGATCGGTATCGATGTTGCCGTCATACTTGCCAGGATTCAGGCCTGCCAACACGCTTTCACCATCCGGTCCCACCCATACTCCCACGTTGAACGGGATGCCTTCGGGCGTCTTTTCCAATGACTCCACACCCCCCGCATTGACCGATGATCCCCACACCAGTTTCTGGGTTGAAAATCCTTTCACTCCCGAGTGAGCGAGGATCGTGGGCAGTGACGATGGGAACCCGAAGCAATCAGGCAGCATATATTCGGCGCTGGCCTTCCCGAGTTCCTTGCGGAACCAGTCATTGCCGTACAAGACTTGCCGAATGATGGTTTCGGCGCTGGGCGTGTTGACGTCGCCTTCTTCCATCGAAGAGCCGGCCGGAAACCACCTGCCTTCATCGACGTAGTTCTTCAGTTTCGCAAAGTCTGCGGGGAAATACTCCTTCATCATGCGATATCGGTTGGCGCCGCTGAAATTGAAGATGTAATGCGGATATTTATCGATCAGCTTGAAATTGTCCTCCATAGTTTTGCGGATGTATTCGTCGATGACCTGGGGATACTCCCATCGCCATTCCGTATCGAGGTGGGCATAGCCAACCGCGTACAGCGTGGGTTGCTTCGTCAAGTCGGGTTTGTCGCTGGTCTGCGCACTTGCTGTGCGGAAAAATAGGAGTAAGAGGATGAGGCAGGCCAGTTCAATCATCGCCAAGGTCACGCGAAATCGTCGCATAGTCACTCTCCAAAATGCTCAGATACAAGTCAGCAACGCACATTGTGCAAGAATGCTTCGGGATCACCGCTTATTGTTTACTTCAAAGCGGGCGGTAGTTGCAGTTTCGTTGACAATCGAGCTGTTGCCTTTCGCAATCTCCAGTCCTGCTATCGCGATCTCGGTCCGGCGGTGTTTGACGGCGCACACCCCTCCGGTTCAACAGGGTATTAATATGGTTAAACACCGCCGGTCAATGCCACCCTGCATCCTTTTTTTGTTTCTTTCTAAAATGTTGATTAAATGACACTTGGGCAGAATCATCTCCACCGGCAGGGGGCAAGCAGCTTAACTTATGACTAAGAATAAGGTCCGGCGGTCACAGGCTCGCGGCTGTCGATCCCTGGGAAACATTTCCCGAACCCATTCGACGAGGCATCAACTTTGGATCTCCGAGGGGCGATTGTTCAGGGGTTATAAGATCTCGGTAAACGGCCTACAATCCCTGCGCTTCGGCTCTGCCGGGTCAAAACAGCTGGGGCAGCAAAACGCCCAATGCTAACCGGAATTTGTCAGATAAAATTGCAGGAAGCAAGATGCAAACGATGCCGCTTAGACCTGCCGGATCATCTCATACGCTTTCCAAGCGACGTTTTCTTCAGACCCTTCCCGGTGTGCTTCTTATGGGAACCGGTCTTGGCGGCAATCATTTTCCCTTTTTCGATCCATCCGGGCTCACGCCGGGGAGTCGTCCGGCAAAGGCGGAGCAGCCTTTCTTTTCAATTGTTTCTCCCTCGAGTAGCGGCATCACCTGGAGGCATTCAAGCGGAAGGTCCAAAAGCTCTTACTTGCCGGAAACAACCGGGGCAGGCTGCGCCTTCTTTGATTATGACAACGACGGATGGATGGATATTTACCTGGTAAACAGCGGGAAGTGCGATTTTTTCGACCCTAATCCTCCGCTACACAATGCGCTCTATAAGAACAATCGCGACGGAACATTCACCGATGTCACTGACAAAGCCGGAGTGCAAGGCGGCGGCTACGGCATGGGCGTAGCGGTCGGCGATTACGACGGAGATGGTATGCCAGACCTGTACGTCACGCAATACGGCAGAAGCATTCTCTACCATAACCAGGGCAATGGAAAATTCACCGACGTGACCGAAAAGGCTGGTGTAGCCGCACCCGGATGGTCATCGAGCGCGGTTTGGTTCGATTACGACAATGACGGACGTCTGGATCTCTTTGTCTGCCGATTTGTGGATTTCAGCAAGGAAAAGAACCTTTTCTGCGGGAATCCTGCCACAGGCGAGGGACACTATTGCATTCCGCGTGTCTACACCCCTATGCCAAGTTGGCTTTTCCACAACAATGGCGACGGGACGTTCACCGACGTAAGTAAAGAATCGGGAATTGCTGATCATCTGGGCAAAGCTTGGGGAGTTGTAGCGACTGACATAAATAACGACGGTCGCATGGATCTTTTTGTGGCGAACGATACAGTGGCTAATTTCCTGTTTGCCAATCGCGGACACGGCAAATTCGAAGAGATCGGTCTCGAGGCTGGGGTCGCGTATGACGAGGGTGGTCGTCCACGCTCGGGAATGGGAGTTGATTCCGCCGATTACGATCAGGATGGCTGGATGGATCTCTTTGTCGCAAATGTAGATCACGAAAGATACTCTATTTACCACAACAGTCACGACGGGTCGTTCAAGGATGAGGCGGCGCTTACCGGCATTGGAACGGCAACCTTTTTAATGAGCGGATGGGGCCTGAAGTTTTTTGATTTCGACAATGACGGGAACCTGGATTTGTTCATCGCCAACGGGCATCCCGATGACACGGTTCAGGAACGGTTCCAAGACATAACCTACAAAATGCCTCCGCTGCTCTTCCGGAATACAGGAGGCAACTTTGAGCACACCTTTGAAAATGTCAGCGCGATGGGCGGCCCTGCTTTTGAGCGACCATCCGCCTCGCGGGGACTGGCGATCGGAGATTTCGACAACGACGGTGCGATTGATGTTCTGGTCGCGGTCAACGACGGCACGCCTCTTTTATTGCGCAACGTAGCAACGGCGGGAAATCATTGGCTCGGAATCCGTTTGATCGGCAGGAAGGCGAACCGCGATGCGATTGGGGCCTTAATTACATATCAAGCCGGCGATTTGAAGCGGCACGTATTCAAAGTGGCAGGGGGAAGTTATTTATCTTCCCACGATCCCCGGGTGGTTCTCGGCATCGGCCCACGTACGCAGATTGATTGGGTCGAAGTCAAATGGCCGCTGCCCAGCGGATTGGTCGAGCGTTTCGCCAGACTTCCCCTAGATCGTTACATCACTCTCGAAGAAGGCACAGGAAAACCGGTAACCTAGCAATTCCCCATAATCTGTATCGTTAGCGCAATTCAGCCAAGTACTTCTGGGGAATCATCCCTCGAAAACTTGGGTCGAGGTGTAACCCCTTCTGTAACTCCATCCTGGCCTCGGCTGAAACACTTCCCTCTCTCATCGCCAGCAACAAACCTAAATCCACATGGGGACCGGCTGAATCAGGATCGATCGCGATTGCGCGACGGAACTCAGATTCGGCAGCGTTAAGATCTTGTTTCGCGGCGAGCGCTCTGCCCAGATTGAAATGTGCCAAGGCAAATCCCGGTCTGGAAGCCAGCGAGGCGCGAAACTGTTCGGTTGCGCTCTCGATGTCATGGTTATGGTAGAGCAATGCGCTTCCCAAATTGTTGCGCGCCAGCGCCGACTCCGGACTACAGCGAACGGCTATCTTGAACTCCGACAAGGCCCCTGCAAAATCCTTTTGCATCCAAAGCACCTCGCCCAGATTGTCGTGTGCTTCGCAATAGCTCGGGTCGTCATCGAACGCGCGGCGGAAAGCAATTGCGGCAGCTTGCAATTTGCCTTCATTTCTCAGCGCTATCCCCCAGTTGCTGTCACCCTCAGCCCTGAGCAACAGGAGCTCACCGCTGGAAAGGTCCCGGGCTCGAGCAAATTGCACATCCGCGCCCGCCTTGTCGCCGAGGTGGAGGAGAGCCGTGCCCAGCGAAAAGGTCTCCGCGCTCGATTTCGGACTCGCCGCAACGATTTGGCGCAGCAGCACCACCGCTTCGTCCCACTTATGCTGATAGCCAAGCGCCTGGGCAAGCCCCTTGCTGGCATCCAGATAACTAGGACGAATCGAAAGTGCCTCGCGAAACTCCTTAACGGCCGCGTCGAGTTTGCCTTCCTGCAAATCAATCAGCCCTAGTCCCTGATGCGCGGCCGAGCTTTTGGCATCGAGTCGCAAAGCCGCCTGCAACTCGCTCGCGGAACTATCAAACTCGCCAGTGCGCAACAAGACTTCGCCGAGACCGAGACGCGCCAACGCGTATCCAGGTGAAGCTGCCACGGCGCGACGAAAAAGATCTGCGGCTTTCGACCAATCGCCCTGGTCGGAAATGATCGAGGCCTTTTCAAACCATGCTTCCGCCAGCTCGGGATTCAGACCGAGCGCACGGTCGAAGGCCTTGGACGCAGATTCGGTTTCGCCCAATGCCTTTAGAGTGCGGCCGAGGGAGAGGTTGGCCTGGGCCGAAGGATGATTCGCAAGCATCTGACGTGCCGAAGAAAGATCCAAGAGCATTTGCTGACTTGTCCTTGATTCGGCCTCGGATGCTGCGAGCCGTTCGCCCGCGGGAAAAGCGCTCATCTGTGCACCGCAGGTTCCGGGTAGGAACAACCCAAGGGCAAGACCACAAACGTACGCGGCGGTGAATCGCTTCGCGAACCATCGCCCACGAGTTCGGATCATGAGCTTTCACCTTGTCGGATAATATATTCCTGATTCGTGGCCAGGCCCGTGCGCTGTTCGACGCTCCCGTCCGGCCATCGAATTTCAACTTTGTCAATTGCTGCGGCGTCAGCCAGTCCAAAGTGGAGGCGCACATCGCTGGAAGAAGCGAAGCTGTCTGCGCTGCGAATCTCATCCATCTGAGTTAATCCACCCGCTGTAACACACACTCTGGCACCGATCGCGTCGCGGTTGCATTTCACGCCCACCAGCTTGAATCGCACCCACCGCAGCGATGAATGTCTAACCGACTCGTAGAGAAAAGGCTGGTTGTCGATATTATTTACGACAATATCCATTCGCCCATGCCCGTGCAAATCCCCAAACGCGGCCCCCCGCCCGCTGCGTTCGTCCGTAAAGCCGCTTTCCTGGCGCGGTATCAAACTAAAACGGCCATCGCGCAAATTCCTAAAAAGGTGGTTCTCCTGGAAGTAGCTATTCCCTGCCTGAGTGGCTTGCGGATAAATGTGGCCGTTGGCGACAAAAAGCTCTTTCCAGCCATCGTTGTCGAAATCGGCGAAGCCGGCTCCCCATGCCAGGTTCTTATAACCGGCCGTCCCCAAACTGGCTTGGTAGGTTACATCTTCGAACTTCCCGTGGTTGTTGTGATAAAGGGTGTTGTAATCCTCGGAAAAGTGGGTCACAAACAGATCGAGCCATCCGTCATTATCGTAGTCACCCACTGCTATGCCCATGTTCGATTGCGCCCGTCCATCGGCGCTGAGCGCACACCCGGCTTCAAAAGCGACCTCCTCGAACATGCCGTTTCTCTTGTTATGCCAGAGATAATTTGGCATCGAATCGTTTGCCACAAAAATGTCCGGCCAGCCATCGTTGTCGAAGTCAAGCCAAACCACTCCGAGTCCGTAACCGCGGATCGTATCCTTCACACCTGTTTCCGCGCTGACCTCGCGAAACTTCCCGTTTCCCTGGTTGTGATAGAAGAGGTCCGGAAGTCCCGGTAAGCCGCGCGGCCCGCAGGCGACGGGTGTTCCGCGATAATTACAATATGTGTTTGTGCCGGGCTTAGGTATTTGGCCGACATCGAAGTCCACATATCGAGCGACGTACAAATCCAGCCGTCCGTCCCGATCGTAGTCTCCCCAGGCGCAACCTGTGCTCCAGTTGCCTCCTTCCAAGCCCGCTTCTTTGGTGACATTGGTGAACGTCCCATTGCCATTGTTACGAAACAGAGCGTTGCTTCCGAAATTTGTGATGAATACATCGCGGTAGCCATCATTGTCGTAGTCGCCCACGGTGACGCCCACGCCCCACCCCTGGTTGATCAAGCCACTTTCTTTTGTGACGTCCGTGAAGGTGCCGTCTCCATTGTTGCGAAACAGGCGGCTGGAAGATTGCGGCAAATGCGGATTTAACAGGATTTCAAACGACGACCCGTTCACCAGTAATACATCCACTAAACCGTCGTTGTTGTAATCGAAAAGGGCCACGCCGCTGCCCAGAGTTTCTACGAGATAATCCTTGGCCGCGCCGCCGCAAGTATCGCGAAAAGCGGTGAGCCCGGCTTTGCTCGCGGTATCGATGAACCATGGATCCGGAGCCAAGACCGGCTGTCCCAGAGCTCCGTTGCGGAAGAGCGGTATCAGAAAACATGGCGCGGCGGCACAGCGGCGCAGGAAACTCCGGCGAGATAGTAGGCTCCTCGAGTTAGAGGAACGTCCGTTCATAAGAATGGTTAAGGAGACTGCAGCTTGACGGCGTGGTCGGCTCCTTGCTCTTTTTCGAGCGCGCCGAGTTCGTCTTTATCTGTCTGAAGCGAGGCCGCGCGTAGCTGTTTGAACCTGGCGAGCGCTTCATGCGCCCGCGTGTCATCGCCCAGGCTGCGATAGAGCCCCGCAAGTCGAAAATACAATTCTCCCTCGTGATCCAGAGAGGCTACCGACAATAGGTCCTGTACCGCCTGCGATACCTGGCCAGTTTCCGATTCGGCTTTTGCCAGATCAAGCCGCGCGCTCAACAAGACGGTTGAATCTCCGGACACCTGCCGCAATTGCTCGATCGCCTGCTGCCACAGGTTTTGTTGAACATACACGTGGCCGAGTTGGTAGTGAGCAAAAGCCGATTCCGGGGCCAAATCGAGCGCTGTCTTCAATTCTTTTTCCGCTTCCGCCCAATCGCCCGTGCGCGACAGCACTGTTCCCAATCCGAGGTGAAGGTCGGGTGAATTCGGGGCTGACCCGATTGCGTCCTGAAATTCCGTCTTGGCCTTCGGATAGTCAGACAACTTGGTGTAGTGTTCCGCGAGCATCTGGTGCACTCGCGCAGAATTAGGATTCAATGCGCCAACCTTGAGAAAACATTCCTCGGCCAGGGCATCGTGTGTCTTGGTCAGCCAATAGATTCCCCATCCGCTGAGCGGGTCGGCAGCGCGCAAAAGTTTGGCCGCGCGAAGCGCAGCGTCGTACTGCCCCAAGCGAAATTCAGATTCTGCTAATTTGATTTTGGCAATGGCTGATAGGCCCGTCTTAGCGGTAAGCCGGCTCGCCAGATTTGCGTAGCAGGCTTCCGTAAGCCAGATTCCCGGCAACATGACCTCTGGCATCGCGGCACAAGTGGGCGAAAAATCTTCTTTATTCTTCGCAGATATTCTTGCCACGACATTCGAATCGCCGAGCCAGCTCTTCCAAAGCAATCCGACCGGAGACCCAGCAAACGATTCGGGAGGGCTCATCTGTCCTCCGCTCCAGGATTGAACGACTAATCCCGCGGCGGGGAACTCCAGAAGCCGGGTAAATTCTCGCGGCTGCGACTTGCTCAGGTGTTCTAGGATTGCGCTGACCTGGTCCCAATCACCGCTAAGCGCGGCGGTTTGCGCCAGTCCAAGCTGCGCCAGTGGGGATTCCGGATTGTGGGCCAGTTCCCGATGAAAGTGATCCTCCGCAGCTTTTGCATATCCCAGCGCCAGGAGAGCAGTGCCAAGTTCGGCATGAACTTCGGGTTGGCCCGGCGACCGGCGAAGCACGCGAAAAAGCATGCGAGCTGCAGTGAGATTATCTCCCTTGGCCAGGAACTCTTCCGCACTCAATTGCTGGGTGAGGTCCTGCTCGGCCGGTTTCACTCTCTCCCGTGACGTTTCGACCGAGATCTGGCTGTGCGCCATACCCAACTTGTACCAGGCATCGGCTAAGGATGGCGTCAGCTTGATCTGTTTCTCATATTCTGTGGCCGCGTCTTTCATCCGGCCGCTACGGGCAAGAGCGTCGCCCAGTGCCAAACGTGCAGATGCGTTCTCGGGCTGCAGCGCCAAAGCGCGGCGCAAGGCTGACACAGCATGGGACAGTTGGTTCAGTTCCAAACAGTCAAGCCCACTTACCAACCAAGATTGGGCATCGAGTGCTATAGTCCCTGAGCTTTTCTCTAATGACTTGGAGGGTGACCTTTCGCCGAGAGCGGGCCTGAGCACGTCAATAGAATCGCGGTAACGGTGCAGCAAGAAATAGATAGCACCCAGGTGCTCCTCGACCTCAACCACTCGTGCTCTTGAGCTTCCGGGGGGAAGCGCTTCTTTTAGAAATTTTTCGTAAGACTCTGCTGTTTGTCTCAGTTGCTCCGGGCTCTGACTCTCAGCTGCGTTATTCTCTCCCGGTGTCTGCGCCACCGCGCAAACCAACGCCATCACAAGAAAGAGATTCACCGCAAACAGCACATGCCTCGAAAAAGCCAGTGGTCGGTACGGCAAGCTGAAACCCAAAAACATGGCAACATTCTAGCTGCAAGGCATCGCAATATCACTCTGTCCTCCGCGACAGAGACGGATCTACTGTCAAATCAGCAGCCTTTCCACAACCAGAGGCTCAAAAGATAAATCTCAAACCCATCTGCATAATGCGCTGGTCGCCGTTATTGCTATAGACGGCGGTGACCGCCCCGAAAGTAGCGTCCGTGATTCCGCCATCAACTTGATCTGGAATGGGATGGTTGAGGACGTTAAAAGCCTCTGCCCGGAACTGATACCGAAGCTTCTCCCCGATAATCTGGCCGTTCTTATGTAAGCCAGCGTCCAAGATCCAGAATCGGGGACCGAACACCATGTTTCTCTGTGCATCTCCCAGAGTTCCCGGAGCGGGCAGGGTGAAGCACGCCGTATTAAAAAATTCGGTCTTGGTTCGCGGCCCATTGTTTGGATTGCACCCTGGGACTAGTTCGGCGTGCTCTCCCGAACCCGAACTTGAGTTGTCCACGCCCAATCCGGCGAGGTCCTCGCCAGCGTCGTTGGGTGTGAAATACACTCCATTTGCCGGGTTTTCGACGCTGCCGCTGCGGAAGATGAAAGTGCCGCTCAACTCCCAGCCGCCCAGCACCCGGCCCGTAAAGTTGTTCTGGTGCTCGTAGAACGGCAGACTATACACGTAACTCACGGTTAGGTTGTGATGCTGCAGCCAATCCGGATTCCCCACGTTATATCGCGGGTTGTAGTGGTCCACGATCGACGACTGTAATTCCGAACCAATGTCATGAGCGTTGGCGAAAGTGTATACCGCGGTAAACATCAAACCCTTACTCATGGTACGTCGCACGCTGGCCTGCAGCGCGTTGTAGGCGGAATTCCCGTTGTTGATTTGGTAGGTGAAGCTCTGGTTTGAGAAGCCGGCATAGGGAACAATGGTCTGGACCTGGGTAGCCGTTCCCGCCGTCGCTGCGTTGTTGTACACGTAAGGCGACCCTGGTGCGCAAAGGGCAGGATTAGTTGTACTTACTGACCCGCCTCCTAGAGTGCAGTTGCCGAATGTTCCCACCTGCATTTCGTTCAAGTTTTCAAGTACGGAGAAGTGCCGAGTCTCCGTGCCCACATAACCTACCTCCACCAGCATGTTTTGCGAGAACATGTGTTGAGCCCCGAAATGAAAACTATAGACCACTGGAAGTGGGGCCCTGAAGTCCTGACCGGTGATCGGAATGGGCGCTTGCTCATTGGTTAGGCTCGGCGTCACCGGCCCGGGTGCGAACGCAGAGCTTGCGCCGGTACAGCCGAGACTCGACGAGGTCTGGGACGCGCCAGGGCAATCGATATCGCCGTTGTTGAGCGAAGCGCCTGTCTGGAACGGCAGATTTCTTCCCATCTGTGTTTGATCGCTAAGTGTCTCGTGGTTATAGAAGATTCCCGCACTGCCGCGAATGGTTGTCTTCGCCGTGCCAAAGGGGTCCCAAGCAAAACCGAATCGCGGCTGAAACGCCCGATAGTGGTTTGGAAGGATCTGCGGCGGATACCCGCGGATGATCCCGCTCGCAACCAGTTGCTGGTTGATCGTACCCGCGGTGGATGCGTTGAAGGGTTCGCCGAAAACCCCGAGATGGCCATTGGCACTGGACGGTATCGACTGGCAGGGCATGGAGATACCGTTATAGTAACTGCCGCCCTCGACCAGGCCGGTTGCCGGGTCAATCACCTGCTGCGTACCGGGAAGAGTCGAATAGGAGAGCGGATTGAACATTGCAAAGTTGCACCAGCGAGAGTGGTAATTCGGGAAATAGTCCCACCGCATCCCACCTTCGATGGTCAGGTGAGGCGTGACTTTCCAGGTGTCCTGTCCAAAGTAGCCCTGCTGCCAGGCAACCCAAGGAGTCTCATTCCGGAAACCATACTCGGCATAGTTGTCAAATCCACCCAGCAGCATGTCTGCCAAGGGTAAACCGGTCGAATGGGGGTCGTTCGTAGCTGCGAATGTGAAGGTACCGTTCAGGTTTTGTCCGCCGATGATCAGTTGGTCATCGTCGTTCTCCCCATCCTGCTCAATCCAGGCGCCAAACTTGAAAATGTGCTTGCCCACGATTTTGGTCAACGTATCCGAGTATTGGAAAATCTTGCCAATGCTGTGCGAAGGATACGCGTCGGTGTTCTGGTTAAGGAGGTCAAGGTTGGAGTTCGGGCCTCCCCAAACGATGGTGGGAGTTTTGCCTGCCACGTCCTTGCTCGCATTTCCGAAAATATAGGGATAAGTGATGCCAACGGAAGATCGGTTGAGACCGTTGCCCAACGGTCCCGGGAACAAGGCGACGTGGACAATGTCCTCGGTGGACCCGATCGTGAGGTCATTCACCAGGGTGGGGCTGAAAGTCGTGGCCAGATCAATGGTCGCGCCTCTCTCCGGTTCCTGAATGTTCCAGTCCAGTAACTGCGGACTGCCTCCGAAGTTGCCCGAATAAGAGTTGGTACGGTAATGGCGCAGAGAAACCGCCAGGTGCGATTTCCATGGGTCAATGGCGTAATCGACCTTTAGGCTCTCGGTGTGATTGTTATTTGGATTTTGAGAAAGATAATAGTAGTTATTTTGGCCATTTGCGACGGTCCCGCTAGCGATGTTTGGCATAGGATAGACGCCCATAAGGGCAGCGCCATTGGGGCTCCAAAACGTCTTAGCGATGGTGTTGTTAGGAAAAGGCTGCCCCAGAACTAGAGTCTGGCCCGTGTTCGGATCAGTCTGGCCAGCCAAAAATGCAGGAACGGTCGGACAAGCAATCCCGGCAGCGCAGTACTCACTAAAATTTCCCTGGTGCGCCAACGCCGAGGGCACATGCACATTGTTAGGGCTGGCTCCCGGCTGGCGGGTTATATCTTCCGAATAGAAGAAGAATAACTTCTTGTGGGTGCCAGGTACGGTACCGCCAAAAGTGCCGCCAAAGTTGTTCCAGTTGATCGTCCCAGCTGGCGTGCCCTGCGTACCGACGGCATAGTTTGCGGCCGAATCGTAGGCTGTGTTCTGGTTGTACTCGTACAGGCTGCCGTGATAGCGGTCCGTTCCAGATTTCAACTGGACTACGATCTGAGCGCCTGCGCCGCGGGAGTACTCGGGCATGTAGCCGGTCGAAACCACATTAATCTCGCCAATTGCGTCCAGGGCGGGAGCGGCTGTGGTTGCCGCATTGTCCCGAGTCCGCTGCGAAGAGACGCCTTCGATCAGGATGTTGTTATCACTGTCGCGCAACCCGTTTACGGATACCCCTTGCGTGGCAAAAATGTTCATGGAATTGAAGCTGTCAAAAGCAATTCCGGCTACACCGGGTTCAAGAGCCAGGAAGTTCGCGAAATTCCGTCCATTGTCGGGAAGTTGCTCAATCTGAGTCGAGTTGATGACTCCGTTCAGCTGAGACGTGTCTGTCTGCACCTGCAGTGCACCCGCCAGAACCGAAACAGTTTCCGATATTTGCCCGACCTCCAGAGCACAAGAGAAACTCCGGCTGGAGGAAGGCTCCAATATCAAGCCCGTTCCCTGGCAGACTCGGAACCCTTGCTTCGCGGCAGTCAGCGTATAAGTCGCCGGGGCCATGTCCGAAAACAAATACACGCCCGAGCTATTTGTCGTGGTCGACTGGCTCGCATTGGTGGCTACATCAGTCACCGTAACTTTCACGTCCGCAATAACAGCACCGGATGGGTCGGTGATCGTGCCGGTAATGCTGCCGTTCACGTGATATTGAGCATGGCTGATCGCCGGTACGGTGAGGATAAAGGCCACAAGCAACGCGAAAGCGCTGGCTAGTCGTCTGCGCATAATACCCCTCCGGTTTCGAGGGCATAATGCTTCTCTACTAGCTGAGGGTCAAGCCTTCGCTACATCCTCTGTTTGTTTCCTTGTAAACTATTGATGAGATGTAACTTGTCGGGAGTGATCTCCAGTTTCGCGGTGGAGAGAATTCTCTAGCCGCAAGCAAGCGATTTGCGGGATGGCGCCCCAAAAAACCCTGCACAGCATGGTTGATAGTCGTCAACTCCGCGTGTTATGTTTCCTCCCATCCCCTGGGGGCAGTCGGTTCATGGCCAAGCGACACCCTTCGCCGACTTTGCGGTTCAGCACGTTCGAGGTCGATATCGGTGCCGGCGAACTGCGAAGGCATGGGCTCCGAATCAAACTTCAAGAACAGCCCTTTCAAGTCCTCATTCTGTTGCTGCAGCATCCCGGCCGGGTGATCACCCGGGATGAATTGCGCCACGCGCTTTGGTCCGATCACACGTTCGTCGATTTCGATCGTGGTCTGAACCGAGCGATGAATAAACTGCGGGCTGCGCTGTGCGATTCAGCCGAGACCCCACGGTTCATAGAAACTCTGCACCGGCGGGGCTATCGCTTCATTGCGCCCATTACAGTGCATCCCCAAGAGGACGAGGACCCCGTACAAGTGGCAGCGTTTCAAGTATCGGCTCTTGAGGGAGAGCGTTCGACCAAGCGAGAAGAGCCTCCAGCGCGAGCGTGGATTTCGTCAACCCAGCCAATGGCAGTCAAGGCTTTGTATTTCATGGGGGCAGTTCTCGCAGTCGCGATCTGCGCCGTAGCTATCTCGTACGTGCGTTCTGGATCCGCAGTCGTGACAGGGAATCCAATTACGCCGATTACACCCAGACGTTCGGTTGCCGTGCTGGGATTCAAGAACCTGTCCGAGCGTCCCGATGAAGCATGGATGTCGACTGCACTCGCGGACTGGCTGACAACGCAACTATCGGCGGGAGGGCATTTGCGCCTGATCCCGGCGGAAAACGTTGCCCGGATGAAAATAGAGCTCTCTCCCTTGGATGTCGGAAGTTTGAGTCCCGAGAGTCTTGCGAATGTCGGCAAGAATCTTGCGACGGACTTGGTTGTGGTTGGTTCGTACGCGATTCTCAACAGCAATTCTAATGGTCAGGTTCGCCTCGATCTGCGCTTGCAGGAAACTCGAACCGGGGGCATCGTAGAGGCAATTTCCGAGACTGGCACGGAAGCGCATCTGTTTGATTTGGTTTCGCGAGCAGGGGAACAGTTGCGAACAGCACTTGGCGTGCAACCTGTGAGCCGCGCGGAAGCCGCCGAGTTGGCGGTTGCCTTACCCTCAAGCCAAAACTCTGCGCGTCTGTATTCCGAGGGCCTCGAGAAGCTTCGGGTATTTGATGCCCTGGCCGCGCGTGATCTTTTTCAGCAGGCGATCGTCGCGGAACCAGGGTATGCACTTTCCCACTCCGCTCTGGCCACCGCCTGGGCCACGCTTGGCTATGATGAAACGGCGAGAAGTGAATCCAAGCGAGCCTTCGAGCTTTCTTCGAATCTGCCGCGCGCCGATCGCCTACTGGTGGCGGCACGTTATCACGAGATGTCGAAAGAGTGGGGGAAGGCGATCGACATTTACCGCGCGCTTTTCGAGTTTTTCCCAGACAGCCTCGACTACGGCCTCGCTCTGGTTGATGCGCAGGTGAACAATGGGAGAGGCAGGGACGCGATGCAGACCTTGGACATGCTCGAGAAGCTGCCCCCTCCTCTGAGGGATGATCCGCGCATTGACTTGGCGGACGCTCGAGCCGCTGAGTCGCTGGGTGATTTCAAACGGGATCTGGCGTCCACCGTGCGGGCAGCTCAGAAGGCGCACGCTATAGGGGCTTTCCTGTTGCTGGCGCAGGCTCGCGACGATCAGGCTTGGGCGCTTGCCAATCTGGGACGCTTCGACGAGGCGGCTGCGGCTGCGGATGAGGCCGAGCAGATATTCTCCAAGGCGGGGGATAGACGAGGCGTCGCCCGGAGCGTGAACTATGGCGGAATTGTGCTGCAATATAAAGGCGATGCGGTGGGTGCCAAGACAAAGTACGAGGCGGCGTTCGCTATTTATGGACAAATCGGCAACAAGTTGGGCGTGGCAGCGGAACTTGACGATCTCGGTGACGTCTTGTTTGCGCTTGGCGATCTGGAAGAATCCCGCCGGAAGTACGAAGAAGCGATGGCCATCTACCGCGAAGTCGGCCATGAAAATGGAGTTTGCCTCACGAAAGGTGCTCTCGGTTCCGTACTGTTGGCTCTGGGCGATGCCACGGGATCGATAGAGACTTCTCGGGAAGCCGTCGACATCTGCACTCGGCTGGGTGACCGGAGCAAAGTGGCCATCGCTCTGTTCAGTTTGGGCCGGGCACTGCGACTGAAGGGGAGAACATTAGAAGCTAGAGAAGCGGAGTCCGAGGCGGTATCTGTTTTCGAGGAAATTGGGGATAAGCAAAGCGCTGCACGGGCTCGTTTGACGATCGCCGAACTGCTCCTCGATGAGGGTAAGCTACAGCAAGCTCGCGTTGCTTCGAGCAAAGCGGCAGATCAGTTCGATAGTGAGAAGGCGGCGCGAGATGCGGCTTTAGCCTATGCCATCTTGTCACAAGCGCTGCTAAGAGAAGGGAATCTTGGTGAGGCGCGGAGAGCAATCGAACGGGCTGCTAGCGATTTAGCAAAATGCAGTGACCGCGAAGTAGAATTGATGGTAGCCATTTCTGCGGCACGCATTCAGGCTTTTTCTGGGAGTCTTGCCAGAGACGATGCGGCAAAGACTTTTCAGGAAATCGCCAACCGGGCGAATCATCTCGGCTTTGTACCCTATGAACTGGAACCGCGGCTGGCCCTCGCTGAAATTGAAGTTAACTTAGGCGACCGTGCGAATGCCAAGAACCATTTGGAAGCTCTGCAAAAAGAGGCTGCTGACCGCGGCTTTGGCCTGATCGCTCTCCAGGCCGCGGGAGACCTCAAGAACCTCGTACCGCCACCTCGCAGTCAAGAGTGAGTAAAACGAGCCGTCGTTATAGCGCTTCAGAGGAAAAAATACTCGAAAACGCTACGGCGGTTCGGCGAGGTGGAACAGGCAGCATCGATGAAGGGGTAAGTACGTACGAACGCTTAATTGCGAAGATATAAAGGCGCGCGCTGAAGGAGACGGCCACGCCTGCGACGGTCTAGCCCTTCGAACATCAACTGACAAAATCGGTCACCCATGGAAACATTCACCTGCATTTGACCAGAATTGTTGGAGGAGTGTTGAGGATTCGGAGTCGAGATGGAGTTGCGCCCAGGGTCTGTTTGTATCCCAGATGGAATTGTTCACGGTCTTCGCCAACTTTTTAAAATAGGTAATGCGTTCCGAGTGTCCTGTTTTTCGGGTTTGCGTGTACTCGTGTCCTCGACAAGCGGCATGGTTTCTCGTCAGAGGCTCTTGACCCGACCCTGCGCATATATTCCTCGATGGCGATGCCAGTTGGCGTTGGCCGGCGCTGGCCGGCGCTGGCCCAACTGGCTGGACTTGGAAACGGCAGTGTGAGAAGATTTCGCCTGTCGTACGCGCGTTCAGCATCTGCAGCAACCATGTCTTCCAGCAATTTTGCTATTCATTCCCGGCGGATTGTCTGGTTCGTGGTAACTCGATTCGTGTGCTTGACGCTACTTCTTCCCGCTGGACTGGCGCAGAACCTGCCGGAAGTTGACGCTCAGAGCGGCATGAGCACCGGAGTCGCACACGCTCCGGTTAAGGATGCGCTGCACCGTCCCATCACCGCGGGCGGATTTGTCGACGGCGCACCGGTCGTTTTCTCCGACATCGCCCACGCCGCCGGACTCGATAAGTTTCGTCACATATCCGGCACTCCCGAAAAAAATACGATTCTGGAGACCCCCGGATCCGGGGTCGCGCTCCTCGACTACGACAACGACGGCTGGCTCGACATCTACCTGGTGAACGGTTCGACCTTTTCCGCACTGAAGGGCAAGGAAGCGCCGCCGCGAGCGATGCTGTTCCACAACAACCACGACGGCACCTTCACGGATGTGACTGAAAAAGCCGGAGTCGCTAACGAGCGCTGGGGCTTTGGCGCGGTGGTGGGCGATTTTGATAATGACGGCTGGCCCGACATTTACGTTTCCAATTTCGGTAAGAACCGCCTTTACCGCAATAATCACGACGGCACGTTTACCGACGTCGCGGAAAAGGCAGGAGTCGCCCTAGGCGGATGGTCGACAGGCGCGACCTGGGGCGATTACGACCACGACGGATTTCTTGATCTCTTCGTTCCTGGTTACGTGAAATTCGATCCCGACAATCCGCCCATCGCCGGCAAGGGCGGCATCCCATCCGGGTTCTGCCAGTTTCGCGGGATCAACGTGATGTGCGGTCCTCGCGGTTTGCCGGGCGAGAGCGATCATCTGTTTCACAACAACGGCGACGGCACCTTTTCTGATGTGAGCGTAAAAGCTGGCGTCTCCGACCCCAGGGGATATTACGGCCTGGCGTCAGTTTTCGTTGATGTGGATGACGACGGCTGGCTTGACCTGCTGGTCGCCAATGATTCGGTGCCGAAATATCTCTACCGGAACAAGCACGACGGAACTTTCGAGGATGCCAGCTACATCTCAGGATTCGCTCTGAATGACGAGGGCCGCGAACAGGCTGCCATGGGGATTGCGGTGGGCGACTACAACCGCGACGGTAAGGTCGACTTCTGCATCACGAATTTTTCTGACGACTACAACACGCTCTACCGCAACGACGGAGACGCCAGCTTCACCGACGTGAGCTACGCCGCCGGCATCGCCAACCCGACGATTCCATTTCTCGGCTGGGGCACCGGCTTTCTGGATTATGACAACGCCGGCCTGCTCGACATTTTCTTCGCGAATGGGCATGTTTACCCGGGCGTGGACCAGCAGGATTGGGGCACAACCTGGGCACAGCGTCCGTTGTTATTTCGCAATCTGAATGGATCGAAGTTCGAGGAGGTTCCACCTGCCCCGGGCAGCGGGCTGGCGGTAGTGGTCTCCGCGCGCGGGGCGGCGTTCGGCGATCTGTTCAATGACGGCCACATCGACGTGGTGCTCAACGTAATGGATTCGATTCCCGTGCTTCTGCGCAATGTGGTTAAGAATCAGAATCATTGGTTGACGCTGAAGTTGATCGGTGGCCCGAAGGGCCCGCGGGATGCGACGGGAGCGAAGGTTTTTGTCACCACGGGCGCGATCCGGCAGCGCGCAGATGTTTTCAGCGGAGGCAGCTACGCTTCCAGTTCTGACCCGCGGCTCCACTTTGGTTTGGGCGCAGCTACGGGGGTGGACAAAGTGGAAATCTCCTGGCCCGACGGCGCGAAGGAACAGATCAAGCCTCCCGCTGTCGATCGGATCGTAACCGTGGTGGAAGGCAAAGGAATTGTGGAACCGTGAAGCAGGAGCCAATAAGTAACCGGCTTGCTCTGCTGACGATATTACTCTATTGCTTGCTGACGGCTTTGGCCGAAGTGGATACAGCTCAGGGGCGCATTTCACGGGCGACGACGGCGCCCGGATCTGCCGAAGTCTTTGTCGACACAACGCAGCGGCTCGGCGTCAACTTTCAATACCGGGCATCCCATACCTCCAGGAAATACCTTCTCGAAACCATGGGGGCGGGAGTCGCATTGTTCGATTACGACAACGACGGACGCCTGGACATCTATCTTGTCAATGGAGCGCCCCTGGGCGACCCCGCTGCGAAAGGGACAGTCCCGCAGAAGACCGATTCGCAGTATTGGAACCGCCTGTACCATCAAAAACCGGACGGAACGTTCGAAGATGTTACCGAGAAGGCCGGCCTGCAGGGAGCAGGATACGGGATGGGCGTCGCTGTCGGTGATTTTGACAACGACGGATTCGAAGATCTTTATGTGACCGCCTATGGCGGGAACAAACTCTACCACAATAACGGTAATGGCACGTTCACCGACGTGACCGAGAAGGCGGGCGTCGCAGGGGGCGGTTGGTCCACGAGCGCGGCGTGGGTCGATCTGGACGGCGACGGTTTCCTCGATCTGGTCGTCCTGCGTTACGTGGAGTGGGATTTCGATGACGTCTGGTGTGGCGAGCATAAAGAAGGCTACCGGGCATATTGCCATCCCGATTTCTTCAAACCCATTGCTCCACTTGTGTTTCATAATAATAAGGACGGAACATTTACCGAAGTCGCGCAAAAGGTGGGCCTGGGCAAACCTGGGAAAGGGCTTGGCCTTGCCATCGCCGACTATGACCGGGACGGCGCAATCGATCTTTTTGTCGCCAATGACTCCATGGTTGAGTTCCTTTATCACAACAAGGGAGACGGAACCTTCGAAGAGGTCGGCCTGACCTCCGAAGTCGCCGTCGACCTGGATGGCCGGACCTATGCTGGCATGGGCGTGGATTTTGCTGATTACAATAACGATGGATGGCCTGACATCATAGTCACCAACCTGGCGAATCAACGCTACGCGCTCTACCAGAACAATCGAGACGGCTCCTTCAGCTATGCCAGCAACACGGCTGGCATTGGCCAGATGACGATGGCACACTCAGGATGGGGTGTACGCTTCTTCGATTACGATAACGACGGATGGAAAGATCTCATCGTCGCTCAAGGCCATGATCTCGATACTATCGAACTGAACTACCCTAACCTGCATTACCGGGAACCGATGCTGCTAGCCCGCAATACGGGGCACGGGTTTGTGGATGTTTCCCAGCAATCTGGCAACCTCTTCCACCAAGCCTGGGTTTCGCGTGGACTGGCAATTGGCGACCTCGATAACGACGGCCGGCTCGACGCGGTGGTAACCACGAATGATGGCTCGGTTCATGTGCTCCGCAACGAAACGGTAACGGGGAACCATTGGATTCTGCTGAAACTGGTTGGGCATAAGAGCAACCGCGACGCGATCGGCGCGGAGGTCACCCTGGTGGCCGGTGCCGGACCACAGTACGCCACGGTATCGACGACCGGCAGCTATCTCTCTGCCAGCGACAAGCGCGTACACTTCGGGATGGGGAAGGACCGCGCCGCGCAAAGAATCGAGATTCGCTGGCCCAGCGGGATCAAGCAGATGCTCAAAGATGTTCCTGCCGATCAAATTCTTCAGATCGACGAGCCCGCCACGCCGTCTACACCACCGAAGCCATGAAGGGCCGCCCCGCCAATTCAGGCCTTTTGCTTCCATTGGTAGTGGTTTTGTTTCTTGGGGGACTTCGAGGTTCCGCGCAATCCAGCGAGGCTTTTGATCGTGGCATGACTGAATTCCGTGCGGGAAACTATTCGTCGGCTGCAGTTCTGTTTGCCGACGCGGAGAGTGCCTATCCCGGTGCAACCGATGCCCTTCTTTACCAGGCAAAATCTCTGGTTCACATTCAGGATTTTGCCGGAGTAGAGGTGGCGTTGCGTAGCTACATTCCCTCGCATCCCCATTCTTCCGACGCGCTCTATATGCTGGGGTTCGTTTTGAATCGCCAGAATCGGCCTGCTGAGTCGCTTGCGTCCTACACGAAGGCCGCAGCGATCGCGCGCCCCATGGCGGATGATCTGAAAATTGTTGGTCTCGACTACATTCTTCTGGATGACTATGCCGACGCTATCAAATGGCTGGAAAAGGCGGTGGCGCTTGACGGCACGAACAAGGATGCGTGGTACTATCTGGGCCGCTCTTACTACACAAAATCTCGCCTCAACGAGGCCCGCAAGGCGTACCTGACGGTCCTCGATCTAGACCCACGCGATGCCAGGGCGGAGAACAATCTGGGCCTGATCTTCGAGTCAAGCGGTCAGCCTGCCGCTGCGCTTGAAGCCTATCGCAAGGCGATCGTCTGGCAAGAAGCGAGTCCACACCCCAGCGAGCAGCCTTATGTGAATCTCGGAAACCTGTTGATGGAACAGGGCCGCGCGGCGGAAGCGATTGAGCCCCTCAAAAAGGCAGTAACACTCGCGCCGGACAGCACTTTCTGCCATATGAAGCTCGGCGTATACTACCGCAAAATCGGGCGCCGCGATGAGGCGCTGCGTGAACTGAAGCAAGCGACTCAGCTTGATCCCGAGAATGCCATAGCGCACTATCAGTTAGGCAGGCTCTATACCGACCTTCATGCAATGGATCTGGCCCGGGCCGAGTTTGAACGCACTGCGGAGATCAAGAGCCGGGCGGTCAACTCGGAGTCCATTCCTAAGAACCAGTAACCACCAGTACCGCGCAGATGACGACGCCAGATCGTTGTCGTTCTCGGGGCGTGAGCGGAAAACCAGCCCCGCTCGACGCGCCGTTATTTTCCACTTGACACCCCCCCAGACTGCGGACTGGCGTTCGACATTCAGGAGGCGCCATGAGAGCAAAATATCTCTCGGCAGCGTTTATGACCGCATTGCTATCTCTTACCCCCCAAATCGCGCAGTATCAGCAGTATCAGCTGTTGGACGAGAAGTTGATGTGAAATTGCCTGGCCGGTAGTCCTCACGGAGCCTCCTCCGCTACGGCGGGGCTTGCGGAGCTGCTGGTTCGTCCCCGCCGTCTGGATGCTCGGTTCGATAGCGATCGAGAGCCTTCTGGCTCTTTCTTGCGCCCTCATCCTTCAGCTGCTGGTATGTCGAGATGGCGTTCCGGGCATCGTCCATGCGGTGCAGGTGCCTGTATGCGGTACTGAGCTGGTACCATGCTTGTTCGACGACCTCTGGATCGGGGTCGGTCTTCACGGTCCGCTCGAAATGGCCTGCAGCTGCAGCATCACTGCCCAGTAGCATCTCACAGCGCCCCAGGTTGTATTCGATGTGCACCATCCCTGGCTTTTCCTGCTGAGCCGCCTCGATCAGTTCCTTTCCTCTCGCGCCATCACCTCGGTCAACCTGGATGACACCCAGCTTGTACCTTGCCAATGCGTTCTCGGGGTCGATCTCCAGCTCGCGGCGTAGGGCTGTTTCTGCCTCTGGGATCTTGTTCACGCTTAAGTACTCCGATCCCAATTCCTCATGCAGTCCCGGCTGCGTCGGCGCGAGTTTGATGGAAGCTTCATACTCCGTGATCGCGTCCACATGCCGGTCAGCCTCGGCGTTAGCCTGGGCCAGCACTCGATGCACGCGCCAGGAATGGGGATCGATCTTGAACATTTCTGCGTAGCTGTTCTTCGAAACAAGCAGGTGGGCTCGACCCCGGTGATACAGAATGTCCGGGTCGTTCGGCTTGAGCTTGTCGGCGCGGTCGAGCGCGTCGGCTGCCTCTTCGGCGCGGTCCTGCGCCAAACGTACCACCCCCAGCCACATCCAGGCATTTGCATCGTTGGGGTAGGCGACGGTTTCCTTCTGCACGGCGGAGCCCGCTTTGTCCAGGTGATTGAGCCGGAATTCCGTGATTCCAAGAAAGAGGTTCGCTCCATGAAGCCTGGTCCGAAGCGTCAGCGCCTTTTGGAAGCTCGGTATTGCCTCGTCGTACCGGCCTTGCTCCTCGCGAACCAGTCCAAGATTGAAGTAGGCTTCCGCGAACCCAGGCGATTGCTTCACGACAGCGGCAAAGCCCGTGCCCGCTTCTTCCAGTTTGCCTTCGCGCATGGCCTGCGTGGCCCGCGCAAATGAGGCACTAACGTCTGCGGACTGGGCTTGGGCAACAGAGAGAAGACCGAACAGTATGGCGCCGAGCAACTCTGGCCTGAGGGATGGAAGCGACGGACGAACACCTCTTTGGCGCACCGACTCCTTCGCAAAGAGACAAATCAGCGTACACACCACGATATTTTATACCCGCTCGCGAGTGAGAAGTCTCGGCGAACGGCAAAGGCCGGACAATGAGTCCGGCCTTTGGCGTTGCATTACCCCTCAGAATTCGTAGCGCAAGGTGGCCTGCAGCGTTCTCGCCGCATTGATTACATTATGGCTGTCGCCTCCAGGGACGCCGAAGTAGGCATCACCTGAAGGGTTCCCGTTGATGGCGCCAAAGATGTGCCGATTGAAAGCATTCGGGATGTCCAGTTTAAACATGATGGCCTGGCCCTCTCGGATTGCGGTTCGCTTGATGATCGAGAAGTCTTCATTCTTGTAGGCAGGACTTCGCCACCAGGATACGACGCTCGGGAGATTCCCATAAACATAACCGCCGCCAGCGTTGAGGGAGCCTTTGCTTGGATCCAAATACGCAGCGCAGTTCACCGAGGTTGGATTGCCGGGGACGATCGGCGCAAAGACTCCATTTGCAGTTGAGTTACAACCGCTGTTCCAAGTGCTGTCCAGGGCCGGAGTCCACTTTACCGGGTGCGATGCAAAAGGTGACTGCCCGGGAATGAGGCTAAAGCGGTAATTGCCGGGGCTGAGGATACCAGGAGGTGTGGTAGCGTACTCGTTGATGACGGTGGGAGACCCGGTCTGGTAGCGTTGAATGCCACTCACCTGCCAGCCTCCCAATACTTTGCTGGCGACGCCGTGGGTCAGATATTTCTTTCCCGGACCGACCGGAAGCTCGTACACATAGCTGAGCACAAAGGTCTGCGGGATATCCTGATAACTGACTGCCTTCTCCCCCCTAAGATTGTATGGGTTCTGAGCTCCAAATACGTTTGAGTTAAACCCGGTCTCCGTGGAGAACGACGAGTCCGCGTCTGTGATCGTTTTTGAGAATGTATAGGACGCCAGGAGATTCAGCCCGCTGCGGAAATGGCGTTCCAGTTTGGCTTCTAGCGCATTGTAAGTGGATTGGCCGAGATTCTCCAGGCAGCAATTGCTGGTGATGTTTCCGTATTGCGGCAAAGGACGTAACAACTGCCCCACGATATCGTTACCGCTCGGACCCCAGCCCGGCTCGAACCACGACGGCACGGTGACCCCGAGCTGGGCAAGAACCGCCTGGCCTGCCGGACTGGTGACACCATCCGACAACGCCGCACCCAAATAGTTATACTTGGGATTCATCGTGTTGATTTGAGCCAGGTTTGAGCGCAAGCGCGTGGCATGCTGCCCGACATAGCCTATGCTCAGGATAAGGTCCTGGGCAATTTCGTGCTGGAACTCGAGATCCCAGTTCTGCACCATGCCGGGAGCCCCCCAAGATGGCGCCGCGTAGCTTGGCGAGGAACTGGTAAACGTCTCCAACGTGGGATTTTGAGTCGGTCCCGGATATGCCGGAAACCCAGCATCGAACGAGGACACCGGCGTGAAGCTGTCGGGGCTTATGAAGTTGGGATTGACGGAAAATCCGGTCGTAAGGTTACCACCGAAGTCGGAATAGGTGAGCGGTGCATAGTAGATGCTATATCCTGCCCGAATTACGGTCTTTGGCATAAAGTTCGGCGCATAGGCGAATCCAATTCGCGGCCCGAAATCCTTGTAGTAAGTATTCGCCCCGGTAGCGCTCTTGCCGAAGAGCAAAGCTCCAGGCTGTCCCGGCGTCAGGGGATTAGCGGCAGTCAGCGAAAGAACCGACTGCGCGCCCGTGGCCTCATGGCGAGGTGTGTCCACATCCCAGCGCAGTCCGAGATTCAAGGTCAGACTGCGGCTGGCCTTGAAGTCATCCTGCACGTAGGTGGCGTAGTAGTTCTGGTCCCAGCGCGGGTAGTGCGAAAAGGTCGTTACTTGCTCGTTGTTAGGAAGCCCCAGCAAGAAGCTGGCAAATGGGTCGCCAGTGAGGCTGGCGGTCGACTGCTGTGTACCCGGCGCAAAAGACGTCTGGTAGTTCCAGAAAATGTACTGAGGCGAATCCCCCGATTGGCTAAGTACCGAGTACTGATAAGTCCGCCACTCGAAACCTAGGCGCAACGAATGCCGACCCTTTGTCCAGGAAACGCTATCTGCCACCACAAACGAATTGGGGATCTGCAGGGCATAGTTGCCTGTTCCGAACTGAGGATAGCTGATCCCATACTGAGAGCCGTTGAATTGCATGTTGGGGAACGTTTTTCCGCTGGCGCCGGAAATGCCCAGAGTTTGGTCCCAGTCGCTGCCGTTCACGCTTAAATCCCTGGAAGCAGTGTAGACACGATTCAGGCCCACGGTGAGGCTGTTCAGCAGGTGCGGACTGGCCAGATAGTCCCAGCCGTAGCGAAGGTAATGAGTGAAGTAGTAGTTGTAGTAATTGCTGGGAGTGAGCGGGGCCGGAAGATCAACGTTATTGCCGTTCAGATAATTCTGTTCGCGGCTGCTGTAGGAGAAGAACATCTTGTTCTTGTTGGTTACGTTTTCGTCAATGCGGAAACTGGTTTCCGTGGTCAGCACATGATCCAAGGCTTGTGGGTTCTGGAAGTTCTGCAGCAGGCCGTCGACCCCATTGGCGGGGGAACCAGCCAGATTTGTCGCTGGGAGATAGCCCAAGACCTTCTGCGCAACCGGACTGATATTGCTGATCTTGTTGTTGAGAAATGGCAAGCGGCAAGTCTGGCCGCCTACAACTTGCGTGGTTGACGGGTCAAAGATTTGCCCCTGACGGACTTGCTGATTGTTACAGGGATTGATGATCGGTAGACTCGTGGTGGGATCGGTAAGGCCCGGTCCCAGAAGCGCCGAGAAATCTCCGCTGCGTTCGGCCGCGTTAGGCAGACTTATAATATCGTTCGCCAAAGTGCGCCGATTGCGATATTGCTCCCACGCGAAGAAGAAGAAAGTTTTGTCGTGGCCGTCGTAGAAATGAGGAATCCTGACCGGCCCGCCGAGCGATCCGCCAAAATCGTTCTGGCGGTCTCGAGGCTTCCGATTCAAGGCCGTGCATGGCGGATTGTCCGTAACCGGGTTGCAGCCTACATTCGTTTGCTCGATCTTTGCGTTGGCGAAATCGTTGCTCCAGGGGTTGGCGTCGAGAGCCTCATTGCGAAACAGTTCGAAGATGGATCCGTGATAGCCATTGCTTCCCGACTTGGTGGTAAAACTTTCGATGCCGCCGGAAGTGTGCCCGTACTGAGCAGAGGGGCTTGAAGTGGTGACTTTGAACTCGGTGAGTGCTTCGACCGTAGGCGCGGTCTGGTCGAATGCAGTACCCGAATCTGAACGCTGCGTGCTGACGCCATCCAGCAGGACTTCCGCACCGAAATTCTGTCCTCCAGATAACTTCGACTCGTAGATTCCGGCGGAAGCGTGGTCGCTATTGGTGCCGGGGCCGGTGGTTCCCGGGGTCAGGAACACAAAAGTTTCCGGAGAGCGCACAAAGCTCTGCCCTGTCGCGTTCAAGGCTAAGGGCAAATCGTGAATCTGCTTGTCTCCAACTACCGTGCCAATATCTGAACTCTCAGTCTGCAAGGTGGGAGCGTCCGCCAGCACGGTAACTTCTTCCTGCACATTACCGGGTTCGAGGGTGATATTCAGGGCCGTGGTCGTACTGATTTGGATCAAAACCCCATGTTGCTGCGACACCTTAAATCCCGGGGCTTGAACCGTGATGTTGTAGCGACCGGTTTGAATGTCGGCGACGCGGTAGACACCTTCTGACGTAGATACCGTCTTGTAGGTGTTTC
This sequence comes from Candidatus Sulfotelmatobacter sp., assembly GCA_049584315.1. Taxonomy (GTDB): domain Bacteria; phylum Acidobacteriota; class Terriglobia; order Terriglobales; family Acidobacteriaceae; genus Sulfotelmatobacter. The sequence goes on from JBAUXO010000125.1 coordinate 87,759, forward strand.
CCGTGTCAACTCCGGTAATCGTGATCGAGGCCCCGGCAACCACGGCTCCCGTGCTGTCGAGGACGGAGCCTGCGATCGTGCCGCGATCCGACTGAGCTGCGGCCCGACCGACCATCAGCAGATACAGAATTACAATTCCCAGTCCTGCCAACCAATCACGGTTCATATTCACCGCCGCCTGGCTTTGTTCAAAACACCGAGCCCCCGCCTACGCTTTTGCAGGTTGCAGTCGTGACAACTTGGATAATGCAAACGTACTAATAGAAAATAACTACAGAGGAGTGTCAATACTACTTTCGTACAGTTGGATCTTTGATGGAGTGGTTCACGTCCAGCGAGCCGTTCCTTTGGAGCGCTCAGTCGAGCGAGATGATGCCTCGTTGCAGCGCAACGGTCGAGGCCTGTGTGCGATCCTTGACTCCCAGCTTCTCGAGGACGTGACTCACATGCAGTTTCACCGTCACCTCCGCGATATTCAGGACACCTGCGATCTCCTTGTTGCCCAGGCCTTTGGCTACCATTCGCAGCACCTCAAGTTCCCGGGCGCTCAAGGAACGATGGGACCGGCGCTCGGCCAGGTGTGAAGCCACGATGGGATCTACATACTGCCGTCCTGCATAAACCTCGCGGACGGCGCGCAGGAGTTCTTCCCGGATGATGCTTTTCACGATGTACCCGCGCGCCCCCGCCTGCATCGCACGATAAACCTCCTCCTCTCCCGAGTGAGTCGAGAGCATGAGGATCGATGCCTCCGGAAATTCCTGAATCATCGCTGCGGTGCAGTCCGTACCGCTCATCCCCGGGAGCCGAAGATCCATTAGCACCAGGCTGGGACTGTGTTTGCGGTAAGCTTCCAGCGCGGCATCACCGCTGCCCGCCTCGGCGACCACCTCCATGTCCGGCTCGACGTTCAGGGACGCTGACAAGCCCATCCGCACCATGAAGTGGTCGTCAACCACCAGAATACGTATTGGCTTTGAGTTCTTCATCGCTTAGTTTGCTCGAGCACACAGGAACTTCCACGGCAACGCGAGTACCGCGTCCGGGCTCGCTCTCAACCGTCAGACGGCTGCCCATCGACTGCGCGCGCTCGCGCATGTCGAGAAGCCCAAAATGTCCGGTGGGAGAGGGCTGGCCTACGGCAAAACCCTGTCCATCGTCGCTCACGGTCAGACGAACCGATTCGGGGGCGTATCGCAATTCGATGGAAATGTGTCTGGCCAGTCCATGCTTCATAGCATTGGCCACAGCTTCCTGCCCGATGCGGAGCAAGTTCATCTCGGCTGGCCTAGGCAGGCGCACCGGAGTACCTTCGAACTTTGCGTCCACCTTTACGCGCTCGCGTGGGGTGAGAGGCTCGACAATCTTCGCCAGAGCAAAAACGAGATCCCCGTCTTCCAGTAATTGACAACGCAGATCCCACACCGAACGTCGCGCTTCGACCATGCTGTGACGGCTCATGTTACGCGCCGTTTCCAGTGCCTGCTCAGCCACGCGTGGCGCTTGCTGGAAGCAATCGACCGCCAGATCCAGCTGCATGGTGATGCCAGCCAGTTCCTGCTCCAGCGTATCGTGAAGCTCCCGGGCAATCCGGTTGCGCTCTTCGAGCACTGCGCTGTTTCTCAACTTCTGGCGAACGACGTCCATTTGCTCCCGCAGCCGCCGGCCCAGCACGACAACCCACGCCACCACGAAAAAAAGGCCAACTGCGGTCATCCCCAGGAGCCAAAGTGTGTGACGCAAATTCCACCACGAGGGAGTGCTAAGCACCACCAGGTCCTGAGGCGAGCGCAGCAGCACGCGAATCGACTGAGGGATTCGCCACAAACCTCCACTGCGAACCAAACAGATGCCAGTAATCCGCACTTCGCTGTTCAGCGGGATGGACAGGAGGTGTTCCTCCACGACGCCCGGCGGAAGTGCAGCGTCAAGAAATACATCGCCATGCTGCAGCAGGAGCCGCAGGCCGTCGGGTTGTGCCTGTCGGTTCAACAACTTCGCCTCGGTGGTCACGACCGCACCGTCGAATTGCTCCCAGGGGGTCGCGAGGTTTAGCTTCACCGGCTCCGGAGCCTTCTCGCGGCTTAGGAGCTGATATACGGCGTCCTCTAACATCGGCCCGGAATCGCCCATGGCAGGAAAGCCCAGCACATCCACGAGATCGCCGATCTCGAGGGGCGTGCTTTGCTGCGTCAGCACGCGAAGTCCCTTGCCCTGGCTTACGAGAAAAAGAGCATTCCCCAATTGTTGATATCCGACGACACCGCGCACTCGCACCCGGTGGCGGCCCCCTTTCCCTGGCGAAAACCGCAGCAAGTCAGATAGCAAAGCTTCCCTGGCAGGAGCTCCAACCGTCATGAAGCTCAAGCGCGGAACATAAAATAAAATTCCCGTGAGTTGGCGGTTCGCGTTGAACAGGCTCCCGCACACGCCTTCGATCAGTACTTCACTGTCGACCCAGGAAGGCACTTCTTCTTGATCGCGACCAATTGGCACCCGAACGTTGAACTCACCCCCGTCGGATGCCACACGCATAGCGAGCGTGGTCTCTCGCCACGAGTTGCGGTCGATGCCCACAGACCGCACGATGCCCCGCACTCGCGCCCACTGACTATCTTCGCGTCCGTCGGCGAGTTCGGAGAACGGAAACAGCTGCGCCTTGGGCAAAACTCCCTTGCCCAGCACACGCAACCTTTGCTCCCGAATCACAGGCGCGAATTTGCCCGGCCCAGTTATTCCTTCAATTTCCACCAACTGGCCGAGCGCGTGGGCATACTTGGGCGAGACACTGCCCTCCACATAAATGCCGGCAGTCGCATCTTGAATGAAGAAGTCCGGTGCTGGTGCATCCATAGTAATCACGCCGCGAACGCGCACCGGATAGCCTAACCCAGCCTGCTCAGCACTCAACCTGCGAATCTGCTCGGCGTGAGTGAGGACGGGGAGAGGCTTCGCCGGAAACTGAGCCCACACATTGCCGCCCAGAATATGCACCAGCACTACAGAGGCTGTGGTCAGTGCGAACACGCGCAGTCCATCCGCGCAAATGTTCGTGGCTTGCGTAGTAGCGTGCTTCAACATGGAAACACCTGGAATAGCGACGCTCGAAGCCCGCGCCAACAATAGATCTTCGCCATGCGCGGTCGCTTTAGGGTAGCCGAAACTCGCCGAGGGGGGAAGCGGGAGTTCTTTTCCCATCTTAAACTCAGAAATTGAATCTCGGGGCTTTTACAATTTCGTCTACCCACATCGAGCGGAGGTCAGGGCGTCATTTGACAGGCATGAGATTCTAATTCGCAAATACCTACTCGGGTTGCTGAGAGGCAAAATGTCCACCGAAAGCACCAGACGCGAGTTTCTTAAATTATCCACGGCCGGATTGGCCGCCGGTGCGGTTGCTGAATCTGTGCCGGCTTGGGCTTCGCTCGGTTCAGCCAACCCCGGAGAGATCGCAGTGTGGGTGACCGATGAGAAGCGGCGATTCGCGAACGCCCCTCCGCTGACATGGCGGCAGGGCGCTGGACAGCCTTCCGGGGAGATTATTGCTCTCAACCCTGAAGAGAAGTTCCAGGAGATTCTTGGTTTCGGCGCGGCCTTCACTGACGCAGCCTGCTATATGTTCAACCAACTCCCCTCGAATTCGCGCACGATTTTGTTCCATGAACTATTCCACCCTTCGGAGCTGGGACTTAACGTCTGCCGCACCTGTGTTGGAGCGAGTGACTATTCGACTGAGTTGTACAGCTTCGATGAAGGGGCACCTGATCCAGACTTGAAGCGCTTTTCGATCGAGCACGACCGGGCGTACATCCTGCCGTCGCTGCTCGAAGCGCGCCAGGAAAACCCGGACTTGTTTTTGTTTTCTACTCCCTGGAGTCCGCCCGGCTGGATGAAGGCGAACGGTTCCATGCTGGGAGGCTGCATACGCAAAATGTATTACGCGAGCTACGCGCAGTACTTCCTGAAATTCCTGCAAGCCTACGCGGCCGAGGGTGTTTCCATCCAGGCCGTAACTTCGCAGAACGAAGTGGACACCGATCAGGACGGTCGTATGCCCGCATGCCTATGGGGGCAGGAGTATGAGATCGAATTTGTGAAAGAACATTTGGGGCCGGTGCTAAGAGCCAATGGGATCCCTGCGAAAATCTGGCTTCTCGACCACAACTACGACCTTTGGGGCCGGGCGATTTGCGAGCTCGACGATCCGGACGTGCGCAAGTACGCTAACGCGGTGGCGTGGCACGGCTATGCCGGCAGCGCGAGCATGGCCTCCAAGGTCCACGACGCGCACCCCGATGTTGAGATGCATTGGACCGAGGGCGGCCCGGATTACACGCGGCCTGACTACGCTACCGATTGGGCTAACTGGGGGCAAGTCTTTACCGGGGCTCTGCGCAACTGGTGCCAATCGATTACAGGTTGGAACCTTGCGCTCGACGAGCAGGGTCGTCCCAACATCGGCCCGTTTCCGTGCGGGGGACTGGTCACCATCCACTCCCGGACGAAGGAAATCACCCGCAGCGGCCAGTATTGGGCCTTCGCTCATTTCTCCCGCGTGATTCGCCGTGGTGCACACCGCTTCGATTCTCAGGGCATTCTGGCAAACGTTGATCACGTGGCCTGCGAGAATCCTGATGGTCAGAGAATCCTGGTTCTGAGCAACACCGCGGCAGCCCATCCCGTGGTGCTGCAGATGGGCTCGAGGATGGCGGAGTTGATCTTGGAGCGTGATTCCTTAACCACGCTCACCTGGAGGTGAAATACTTCCTAACGGATGAGAGTGAATTTCTCCCGTAGTTGGATATTGTCGGAAGAACCTCCAACCAGGATTGTGAATTCACCTGCTTCTGCAGTCCAATCGCCTTTTTTGACGTCATAAAAAGAAAAGGCTCGGCGATCGAGTTTTAGTGTCACGCGCCTGCTCTCACCGGGTCTAAGCCTTAATTTTGCGAATCCTTTCAACTCCTTCACTGGCCGAGGCACGCTGGCGGCCGCGTTCCCGACATACAGTTCCGCCACCTCGGCTGCCTCGCGCTGGCCGGTATTTTTCACGTTAAAGGAAACTGTGACCGGCTCGTTCAAGTTCCCCGTTTGGGGGCTCACGGACAACTCGTCATATCCGAACGTCGTGTAGGAAAGACCATAACCGAAAGCGAATAAAGGCTTCGATTCAGAACGATCGAAATGCCGGTATCCCACAAAAACACCCTCCGAGTACCGCACGCGCTGCTCATTCTTCTCGGGGTAATAGCTGTGGAACGTCGGGTTGTCTTCCCAACGCCGTTCAAAGGATGCAGGCAGCTTGCCGGACGGGCTGTAGTCGCCGAAAAGGATTTGCGCCAGGGCCGTTCCTCCCTCCTGACCTGGATACCAAGCGTGCAGAATCGCAGGAACACGGTCGACCCACTGGGTCATGTCGACGTTCCCGCCGGCGGTGAGCACAATGATCGTGTTCTTGTTGACCGCACTGATTTGCTGAATGAGGTCGTCTTGCCCGCCCGGGAGTCGAAAGGTTCGGTCAAAACCCTCACTCTCGGTCTTAGGATCGAATCCTACACAAACCACTACTGCGTCAGCCTGTGCGGCGAGCGCTTTGGTGTTGCGGCCGATGAATGACTCGGCTCGGGTCACTCCGAAACCAACGATGGCACTCCCCACTGCTTCGAAATATTCGAGACGGATCTTGTACGCCTGGCCCGCTTCGAGATGCCTGGTACCGCTATCCACGGTCTGGGAATGACGTTGCCAATCATCGATCACGCTATCGTCGCCGACGTAAAGCCGCGCCCCATCATCGGCAGACGTAAAGAACTTGTAATCACCGGACTTCTGGGGGACGAAGTAGCCCGTCCAGCGAACCGAGAAATGATCGACCGGCTGCTCCGGAGCGAAGCTGCCTTCCCCCCAGTCGAAGTGGACGTGCTTGTCGGTGCGCACTAGAACTGGAGTACCCCGCAGGTCTTCATTATTGAAATATTCCCCCTTCAAGCCGCTGGCGCCGCCAGGCACTGTAACAAATTCGGAGTTCTCAAATACTTCGTCGAGAGGAGGTTCGTCAACCGCGTATAAGACTTTAGCCTTTGTCCCCAGGCGGTTGCTGATGCCTTCCAGATAACTGATCGCGTTGAACGGCTTGGTCTCAGCACTGCCGCCACCACTGGGCACCGCGGGGTAGGCATCCGGGCCAATAACCGCAATCGTTTTCACTTTGACTTCGTCCAGCGGAAGCAAGTTGCCGGAGTTCTTCAACAAAACCATACCTCCCCTTGCCATTTCGATGGCAACCTGCCGTCCTTCCTGACTATAAGTAGGAATGCCCGTATCGGTCTGCGCATGGTCGAGGAACCCGAACTCGATTGCCTTGCGCAAAATTCTTCGAACCTTGTCGTCCAGCGTCGCGACCTGAATCCCACCGTCCTTGAGAGCGGGAAGCAGCGCTTCACGGTTCATGAAGGTTGGAGACGGCATCTCGAGATCAAGCCCGCCCTTCGCCGCTCGAACTCCGTCGTGCGTAGCTCCCCAATCTGACATGAGAATGCCATCGAAGCCCCACTCTCTCTTGAGGATCTGGTTGTTCAAGTGATCATTCTGTGTCATATAAACGCCATTCACCAGGTTATAGGCGTCCATTACCGCTCCCACCTTCGCTTCCTTCACCGAGGCTTCGAATGCCGGCAAATAGATTTCGCGCAAGGTTCTTTCATCGATCTCGGAGCTCAGGGTCATGCGCGCGAATTCCGAGTTGTTGCCGGCAAAATGTTTTGCGGTTGCGATGACGCGTTGTGCCTGCATTCCTTCAATCACGGAAACAGCCATTCTGGAGGCGAGGAAGGGATCTTCTCCGAAATATTCAAAGTTGCGTCCATTCATCGGCGCCCGATAGATGTTCATCCCCGGAGCCAGAATGAAATGCACGCCGCGGGCGCGCGCGTCCTTGCCCATCGAGGCACCGAATCGCTCTGCGAGTTCAGTGTCCCACGAGGCGGCCAGGGAAATGCCGGCCGGATACGCGGTGGCTAGCCCGTAGTCGTGAACGCCCATCGGGCCATCAGACATCTTGAGAGCGGGTATCCCGAGCCTGGCGATTGGCCGAGTGTAAAAGTCGTTGATGCCGCCGATAATCTCGACCTTCTCTTCCAGCGTCATTTGGCTAAGAATAGAATCAACTCGCTTCTCCACATCGGTCTTCGAGGGCGAAGCCTGTCCAACAGTGAACTGACCAAGAGAGAGAAGAACAACAGCGACCCATGACCTACAATTTCTCACAGTCGTTGGCTCCATAAAGCAATGATGAAGAAATTCGGCTGCGATGCGCCAAATCTCAAGAGATCGTATCCTACTCGCTGCATCGCAGGTACACTCGGACATAATCCACGCGCATCGTTTGAGGGAAAACTGAAGTGGCATCTGGATTTCCCGGCAACCGCCTCCCACCGCCAGATTCAACAGCAGCAAAAAGGATGATCGAATACCGATTTCCAGGCCCAGACGAAGATCTGATCGAGAGCGACTGACCTAGAGATCATTGTCGACATAGAAGCGAAGGGCGTTCGGTTTCCACTCGACCGCGCAAACATGAAAATCGTCAGCAAACCGTTGCGCTCAACGATGGCGTATTCCGGCGCACTAAAGACGATCGGACGATAGACTCTGGGCTTGATCTGCGACAGCGGGTTGCCAATATGACTGCCGGCAAAGGTCCACCTGCTGAAGCCGGGGAACGTTGCAACTCCGGCCGCCATCGCCAGAATACGCAAGATTTCACGCGGTTCTATGCTTTGTCCGGCCACCTGTACCTTCCCTAACGCGTTTCCTCGCCGAATGACACAACCCCGCAACCAGTACCGTGCACGACCGCAAGCCAGAACGTCAGAATTCTGGAGTGAACGACTTGGCCATTTCCAGAGTGACGCGCTGCTTGTGCCGGTACGCGAGGTTGGCCATATGCACTGCGATCGCCGACCGGTAACCGATTTCGACCGGAGCATTCGGAGTCTTACGACTGCGCACACATTCGATCCAGTTGGCCATGTGACCCTGGTCTGGAGTTTTTCCGGTGAGTGTTGCCCCATGCGGTCGATTGACCTTTTCTGGGTAGTAGCGGATGAATTCTCCCTCTTCGCCATTCACCATATCGGACTCTCCCCATCCGTGTTCGATGGTTCCGTCACTGCCCAGAATGTGCTCGCCCAGTCCGAAATGCTTGTTGCTGAAGGTGGACTGCCAGGTCACAACGATGTCGTTCGGAAAATCGAGGGTCACGGCGATGGTGTCCGGCACCTCACGGCCGTCCTTCTCAGAAAACACCCCGCCCGACATGAACGCTGCAGTTGGCATGGGAAGATCAAGCGCGGTCATGATCCATGCGATTTGATGAACCATATTTTCGGTCACGTTCCCGCCGGAAAACTCCCAAAACAGTCGCCAGTTGATCAGGCGGTAGGGATCGAATGGCCGGTCAGGCCGGCCGTTCAGGAATGCACTCCAGTTGACATTCTGGGCAGTACAGTCGGATGGAACCGAACGCACCCATTGGCCCTCCCCGTGTCGGGTGTTGCGGCTCATCCATGATTCCACTTGGGTAACTTTGCCAACCATTCCATCCTTGATCCACTTTCTTGCATCCTGTAAGGCGCCGGAACTTTCCCACTGCAATCCGATTTGGACGACGCGGCCGGATTGTGTCGCCGCCGCCAGACATTGCTCGGCTTCAGGGATTGACCAGGTCATAGTCTTCTCGGAGTAAAGATCTCTCCCCGATGCCAGGGCGTCGAGAAAATGTCGAGCATGCGTGTGCAATGGGCTGGCAACGATGACAGCATCAAGGTCCTTGATATCCAGCAGGCGTCGATGATCGTCAAATGTCTGAATACCGGGAACCTGCTTCTTGGCTGCATCGCGGCGCCTGCTGTAGACGTCCGCCATGGCTACCAGTTGGATGTTGGGAACCGCCAGCACCTCCTCGAGCAAATCCTGGCCGCGGTTTCCCACGCCAATCATGCCCACGCGTACGCGATCGTTTGCCCCCAGTACACTCGCATGTGGATAGGCCAGGAAAGCTGTTCCCAAAGCGGCCTGCTTCAGAAAATCTCGCCTTGTCCTGTCTGTCATGTTGTCACTCTCCCGGACGGGAAGGGTTAAAGGGCTCCGGCTTTTTCGAGAAGCTCTTTCATTCCTGCCCAACTCTGGCGCGAAGATTTCTCCGGCGTGCCCCCGCCGTCCCAGTGGGTTTCCAAACTGACCGCGAAGCGATAACCGTCACGCTTGAGCGCCTTAAACTGTCCGAGCCAGTCGACGATGCCGGCTCCCATCGGCGCCCAATCGTAATCGTTGTTGCCTGTCTTTACCGCATCTTTGCAGTGACAGTGGCCAATCCGGTCCTTGGGCAGAAGATTGTAGCCATCAGGAAAGGGTTTTTCGCCGCTTGCGGCGGCGTTTCCCGGATCCCAGTTCAGCATGAGATGGGGAGACTTGACCGCATGCAAAACCTGGGCAGCCTCGGCCCCGGTGGCGGTATTCAGGCCGGCATCATTTTCCAGCAGCAAGGTGATGCTCTTCTTACCCGCTGTATTGGCTGCTTCGAGGAGTTTCTCATTGATCGCCCCGCGATACGGCTTTTGGTCATCCAAGCGCCAGAAATCGAAGCAGCGGACGCGATCGGTTTGGAAGGCCTTGGCCAGCTCTATGGCACGCTCCAGCACTTCGTCCTGCTGCTCGAAGGAGAAGTCGGCATGGAAATCGCCAGGCTGGCTGAACTTTGATCGAGGAGCCCCCTTCCAGTCCACTTTGAAAAGTGGACTGGCGATATCGGTCACGCGCAGCCCGTACGTCTCGAGAATACGACGCGCCTCTGCGACTTCCTTTGAGTCCAGATGGAGAATGTTCTTGTTCCACATGCCGCGAAGCTCGATCCACTGCATCCCGAATTCGCGCGCGGCAACTTCGCAGGCACGGCCAAAGTCTTGTGAGATCTCGTCATTGATAATGGCGATGCGGAAAGGGGAGTTCAGGGCGTGAGCTTGCCCGGGTTCTTGCTGATCACCGATGGGAGAATCCCTTGGCCCAAGCAGCGGCGTTGGTATGATCTGAGCATGACTGGGCACAGACGCCACGGCGGTGGCGGCTGCGGCTGCTCCCAGGCCGGCCAGAAACTTGCGACGCGCAATCCGCTCAGGAATATCGCCTTTCACCCAGTGCTCCCTCAAACAGCGGCCTCCGCGGAAGCTTTCTTAAGAGCGATCGTGGCATTGCTGATCAAAGGCTTCGCCCAAAACCCGACGCTCAGGACAAACCCAAATGTGACATAGAGAAAAGCTAATCCGGTGCGGAGTCCGACGTGGTCGCCGATGGCTCCGATAATCACCGGGACCACGGCTCCGCCAACGATTGCTGTGCTCAAAATCCCTGAAAACGAACCGTGGTGCTCCGCCACCGAATTAAGCGCGAGCGAAATGACGATGGGCCACATCACCGACGCGAACAAGCCGATCGCGGGAAAAGCAAGCACTGACACATTCGCCGGCCCCAGCAAAGCGGCGGATAGACAAAACAGCGCGCCGACGCAGGCGCCAATCAGAACCTTGCGGCTGTCGAATATTTTCAGGAGCAACATGCCGATGGAACATCCCCCCGTGAGCAATCCCCAGAACCAGGAGACCGCCGTCGCGCCCGTGGTGTGAGGATCGAAGCCATGGTACTGGTAGAGAAATTTCGAAATCCAATCAGCGGTTCCCTGCTCGCAGCCCACATAGGCGAACATAGCGACGAAATACAGCCAGACCACGCGCTTATGCGCCAGGCTGCGATACATCTCCCACGATCCCGCACGTTCCTCGGCAGTATATTGAACGCGGGGAAATCTGGAAAAAGACAAAATCGCAACCATCAGCAGCGTGGAGGCTGCGAAAATCCAATACATCGAGGCCCACGGCAGCCCGGCAGGAGTCCATCTCCCCAGAACCTGCAGAAAAGCATTTTTCCCCGATGAACGTCCATTCAGGTTGAGGACGAGATAAGAATAGATTCGCGGGCTAACAAAAGATGCACTGCCGAAAACCAGTTGTGCCAAAGTCGAATTGAAAGCGTAGTGTTCTTCACCGCCTGCCACGCGGAGCAGCGGGTTGACGGCTACTTGCAGCGTAGCCATCCCGGCCCCGATCAGGAACAATGAAACAATTGCGACGCGGTACGCAGGAAACAGAGCGAAACTCAAGGACCCCAGCGTGCCGACCAGAAACGCCGCTACCATCACCGGTTTCTCAGTGAATCGTTCCACCAGAACCCCTGCAGGAATTGACATCACCCCATACGCAATAAAGAAAGCGAAGGCCAGAAATCCAGCGGCGGTCAGGCTTACATGGAAACTGCTGATGATGTCCGGGACAATCGGACCAAGAATATTGGTTACCAAGGAGATCACAAAAAACGTGAGCAGTACAATCACGACCATGTAGCGATTTCTTGGCATCAGTATCCCGTAGATCTCTGCAGGCCTGTGCCCAGGTTGCGAAGGTCAGTAAGCATTGGGATCTCCGGGCCGGAAGCGATCGTGCCAAACCCTGGCCGCGCCGATAAGGTTGGCATCTTCTCCGAGCGACGCCAGCGCAATTTCGGTCTTCTCGAATGGGACAAAACGGCAGCCGCGGCAAATCACCGTCCGGATGCCGTCAAGAAACAAAAGCGCACTCTTCATCACGCTTCCACTCAAGACAATCACGTCGGGAGCGAACACGTTGATAAGATTGGCCAGACCAAGGCCCATGTAGTGGGCCTCTCGTTCCACCGCCTGGCGCGCCAGAGTATCGTCCTCTTGTGCGAGCTGGCAGATGCGTTTGGCCGTGAGATCTTTGCGATGCGGATACCCGGCCGGCGCATTGGCCTCAAGCCATGCCACCATCGCCGGACCTGCAGCCAGCGATTCCCAGCAACCTCGGTACCCGCAAGAACAAAGCGGTCCCGATGGATCGATGACCTGGTGGCCAAGTTCGGGATGGGATCCATCCACGCCGCGGTAAAGGCGTCCGTCGAAAACCATTCCGCCCCCAATCCCGGTTCCCACCGTCACATAGACGAGTCGCGATTTGTTTTTTCCAGCCCCCCAACCCGCCTCTGCCAGGGCGGCCGCATCGGCGTCGTTTTCCAGAGCTACCCGCACTTTGAACATGCGCGCCAAGTCCGTTCCTGGGTTGTGTCCGCGCCATCCCGGAAGAAAATCAACCTCGCCAAACTTCCCAGAGAACGGGTCCACCGGACCCGTGGACCCGATTCCTATCCCGGTAAATTCAACGCCGGCGGTTCGTGCCGTCTCTCGCAGCATGCTGGCGATTGCAGCCAGGCCGTTGGCATAGCTATCGGCATCGGTGGGTATTTCCTTACGGGATAATATCTGCCCGCTGTCATTCACCATACCGACCGCGATTTTTGTACCGCCTATATCAACCGCCCCGATCATGTGGCATCCTCTGCCAGTTCCCCATAGACCCACAAACCAGCTTCACACCTCAAGCCATCAGAATGTGATTCGAAGTGCAAACTGCAGGACTCGTGGCATGTGGGCGCCAGTCGGATACAGGAAATTTTGCGTGCCCACATAGTTGTTCACACCGTTCCATTGCGTGTGATTGAAGATGTTGAAACCCTCCGCCCGAAACTGCATTTGGATTTTTTCCGTAGGCTTGAACACTTTGTACACCGACATATCGAAGTTAGTGCGACGGGGCAGGTTCAGGCTGTTGCGGCCCGAATCGCCGAAAGTCAGGCCTTGCGGCTGCTCAAAAGCGAGACAGTTGAATAGCGGATGGGCCTTAGTACCGGGCACGGTACAGCTCGGGTCCGGAGTTGCGTGAGCGTCACCAATGCGGTCGCCGTAGGAGCCATTAAGGGTAACCCCGTCAGCGACGCCGGCGTTATCGCCGTAGATACCATCGATCACAGAAAAAGGATCGCCGCTCTGGTGTGTCATGATGCCGGCAAACTGCCACCCTCCCAGGAAGGTGTGAGAAAGTCCTTTGCCGGCGAAATACGGTTCTTCGTAGACCCAAGCCACGGTCAGAATGTGGCGCTGATCATAATTGGAGCTGGAGTAGTTGCTGTGGATGTCATAGGAATTTACGAAGTTCGCGTCCGAATTGTCAGACGAATCATCCAGCGAGTGACTGTACGTGTAGGCTACGTCGAGGGTAAGTGGACCATCGGTCTTGCGCAGCGAAAATTGCAGGGCATTATAGTTCGAGTTAGCTTCCGGCTCCACGCGTTGGAGTGAGTCCAAGCTGTAAAACGGCCGAAACGGATTGGGATCATTTCCGCAGGCGACGTCCAGGTTAATCGCGGGCTGTCCCCTCACCTGCTTGTCGTTCACTATGAAGTTAGGTGTAAGGGGGCCACCTCCTTGAGTATTGCAGATATCGGGGGTGATTGGTTGCCCGGGCAGAAAGGGATTTTCTGACTCGGGTATCTCCCGCAAAGAATTTTCTTCGTGCGTCAAAGTGAGATGCGTTCCTTTAGCCCCGACGTAGGCGATCGTCGCCACCGCGTGTTGGATGAGATCGCGCTGCAAGTCCAAATGCCACTGCTGAACATAAGGCCATTGCTCGATGTCCGGAATTGAGACGGTTGATAGCGGGAACAGCAACCCTTGCCCACCTACGTTGTTGTAGCCAGTGATGTTGAATTGGGTTGGCGTCTGCACCAGCGGAGGCGAGCCCTCGAGACTCTCCGCGTTGGCCTCCTGGCCATTGGTGTGCTCGAAGAAAATTCCGTAGCCTCCTCGGACCGCCATTTTTCCATCTCCGAGGGGGTCCCACGAAAAACCTAGGCGGGGCGCGGGATTAAACAAATGTCCCTTCAAGCAACCGCGGGGTACTGACCCCACGCCGCACTGCACTATGCCATCGAACGCGGTTGTCGAAGACGTGAGAATGAGCGCGCCCTCCTGCCCGGTGGTATTGCCGGTTACGTCGATCTTCGGAGCGATGGCAGGGTTGTAGGCCAGGGGATCCCAGTTGTAAACCAGATGGTTCTTCTCCCAGAAAGTGCCGAACAGACTGATGCGCAGGCCCAGATTCAAGGTGAGATTCTTGAAGATGTGATAGTCGTCCTGAAGATAGGGCTCAAACATCTTGTAGTTGGTGTGATATTTCGGCTGAGCATTCGCCTGCTGGAAGTTCGCTATATTCCCCAGCAACATGTCCGCGAAGGCATTCCCGGTGGAGACAGGCGCCGTGCTGTCGAAGGTCAGATCGCCGCCCTGGTCGGAAAACGAGAATTCGTTCTTTTCGGCGTTGACGAAGTAGCCCCCGAATTCCAGTTTGTGCTTGCCCAGACTTTTGGTGACATTATCGCGATACGTGAAGGTCGGGTTCGAATTCGACCAGGGAAAAGCGTAGGGGCCTTCGCAGAATCCGCCGCCGTAGTCCCCGGATGTACTCAGGCAGATGTCTGGCAGCTTGCCGTTATAAACGGGAAATAACCCGGGCATGGTGAAATTGCTGCCTCGCGTCCACACCGCCGGGTTATTGTTCGTTATCGTGAGATGATCCGTGGTATAGCTGGCGGCAAATTCATTGAGCAAGGTCGGCGAAATCGTGCCCACGATCCTTGCGACCACCTCAACCCCTGGACCGACGAAATGGGTTCGGATTGTCGGGAAGTTGGTGTATTCGAAGGTTTCGGTGCCGCTGATATTGTCCCAGGAATCGTGGATCAGGCGGAACGTCGCGCGCAATCTAGAATTGAAATCGTGATCGATCCGGACCAGGTTTTCGAGCCACCGCGTGGGTTGCCCCACGGCTTCGGCGAACGCGGCCTGCCCGCTGTTGGTGGTGTTCGGTGCGGGAATCATGGGAAGGAGAATCTGCGCGTTCGGATCGATAAATGGAATCTGATTATTGGGAAACGGATTTCCTGTATTTGGATCGACGGGGCAGTCGGTGGGATTGGGGTTTATTGGTGCACATTGGTCACTGAAATTTCCCTGCCGGTTCGCCATCGATGGAACGTAGTTGAAGAAGTTGAAAGGAACGACCTCGCGGCGCCAGTTCTGTAACCAGAAGAAGAACGTGTGATTCTTCCAGATCGGGCCGCCCACGCTGTAGCCGAAATCGTGTTTGTGGTAACCGGCGACGGGCGTCCCCGGTAGGTCGAAATAGTTGTGGGCATTGAAAGCCTCGTTCCGCAGGAATTCCCACACCGAGCCGTGAAATGCGTTGGTACCCGATTTTGTTTCCACCTCGACCGTGCCCGAACCATTGCGCCCGTACTGAGCTCCGTAGTTTGAAGTCAGCACCTGGACCTCCCCAATAGCCTCGACGCTGGGGTAGACGTTCAGCGAGAAGTTGCTGCCATTATCCATCATGTCGCCGCCGTCCACTTCCCAGTTGTTGTATTCCGTGCGGCCGCCGTTCACGCTGTAGTTGACGTTGGCCGCTGCACCGACCTGGCCCTCATCCTGCCCGGTCTGATTGCTCACACCCGGCACGAGGGTTATCAACTGCGTAAAATTCCGGCCATTCAATTGCAGTTGCAGCGCCTCTTTTCCGGTAATCGTGCCGCCGAGTTCGTTGGACTCAGTATTCACCTGGGCCAAGCCTTCGCCGTGAACGGTTATTTCCTCCTGGATGTTGCCCACCTGCATGGCGACATCGATTCGGGCATCCTGGGCCACGCGAAGGCTGACCCCTGCAGCCTGATATTTGCGGAAACCGGGGGCAGAGACGGTGATGTCGTAGCGTCCGGGCGGTAACGCGGCAGCTACATACTCGCCGGCGGAGTTACTCCGGACTTCACGAACGACACCCGTGGCGGCGTTCTTAATGATGACATCGGCTTTGGGAAGCACCGCCCCCGACTGGTCTCGAATCGTGCCCGTGAGGGAGGCTGTGTCCTGCGCCAACGCGCCGCCAGGGACCAGCAAAAGTCCCAACAGAAGCCAGCGAAGCCGCAAAACCTTTTTCCCCATGTTCTCTCCCGTCGCTCCCGAAGCATGGCTTTGCAACTGCGAGTACCTGCTTGCCCTGGGGATCAGCCTTTGATGCTCTTGGAGGCCTCATCCCACAGCACCGAGGTCTTGCGAAAATAAGATTCATTCGCCATGTGGCAGGCCAGTGCCGCGTGGTGGCCGAAGACGGCATCTTCGACGACCGGCTTGCGGGAGCGCACAGCCTCGAAAAAGTTCCACAGGTGCGGCTTGAGGTCGTCGTAATCCGGGCCCCGGAACGCCAGCGTTTCCGGCATGGGCTCGTGACCCAACCTCGGATCATTCTCCGCGTGCCACTGCTTCTCGTAAGCGCTGCGCATGGCGCGCGGAAATCCAGCGTCGTAGTAACTGGGGGCCGAGTCCTTCCCGCTTTGGGGTGTAAAGCTCAGGCCGAATTCCGTGACTTCAAGGATCCCCTTCGAGCCTTGGATGCGGTAGGTTTCTGGCATCTCGGTACCCTGGTTCAGTCGCATATAGACTGGGAGATCGCCGTAATAAAAGAGGCTGGCTTGAACGTCGGGCATGTTACGGCCATCCTTCCAGCGGCGGATTCCGCCGATCGCCATGGCCTGCCGGGGAGCTTCATTCATATCCAGCATGAACATCATGCCGCTGATCAAATGAACCAAAAGATCGCCAGCCAGACCGGTACCGTATTCCTTCCAGCAGCGCCACCGGGCAAAGATGTAGGGATCGAACGCGCGCTTGGGGACAGTTCCCTGCCAGGTCTCCCAGTCGAGCGTCTCAGGAGAGAGGTCCGTGGGCGGGGGATATTCCCAGGCGCCGGTTGGGTCGTTGCGCCCCAGCCATCCTTCAACCAGCATCAGATCGCCTAACATTCCTTGTGAGACGAGTTCCTTGGCCTTGGCGCAGATCAGAGAGCTCACGCGTTGCGACCCGATCTGGACAATGCGCCCGGTTTTCTGGGCAGCCGCAAGCATCTCGGCGCCATCGGCGACGCTGTGCGACATCGGTTTTTCGCAGTAAATGTCTTTGCCCGCGCTCACCGCGTCCACCACCACCTGCTTGTGCCAGTGATCGGGCACCGCCGCAACGATGCAATCGATCTCTTGATTGGCCAGCAGTTCGTGATAGCGGCGAGTGACGGGAAGATTAGTCTTGTCTGTAATCTCGCGGGCCAAAGTGTGACGTCCGTTATAGAGATCGCAGGCTGCGACGCACTCCACTCCCGGTAATTCGATGGACTGACCCAGCAGTTGCGATCCCTGCATGCCCACGCCGATCATGCCGAAGCGGACCCGGTCGCTCTGCGCAACCAGGCGCGGCGAGGCCAATAGCGGCGTAGGATTCAGCAGCATGGTTTTCGTCGCGAGAGATGCGCCCGCGGCAGCGGCACCGATTTCCAGGAATTTACGGCGCGAGAATTTGCTCATGTTGATGGTCCCTCGCTTCTGTGATTTTTGCCGATTACTTCTCTACTTTCTTGATCCCAGCTTCCTTGGAAAACACGATGTCATGCTCTTTCGGGGCTTCCCCGTTTTCCTGCAGCAAACCCCACTCGTCTTCGACGATGTAAGAGCATAGACGAAAGGAATCACAGTCGACTCCTGACACATGGGCCAGACGCTCAGCCGCAAGCTGCGCGGGCATGACATCGATGAGGAATTGCCACTCAGCCGGCATTTCGGGAAGACGGAAAACCAGGTCTCCGGCATCCTCAGCGAGGTCTTGTCCGATCAGCATGACGGAAGCGCCCAGCCGCTTCAGATCCCGGGCCACCGCCAGATCCTGGCCGCGCATGCGCCATGCGTCGATCCATATACCGAAACGTGAACCCTCCGCGACCATCTCCTGCGGACCATGCCGAAAAGCCCCTGTCCCCATGGCCGTGGCCGGTGACTTAACCCCTTCCTCCCACAGAAGCCTGGCCTCGTGGCAGCTGCCCAGACTCGAACCGCGCCCCAGAAAGTAACAGACGCTCCCCGGTAACAACCAGGATGAGTCCGCAATCTGCTCTTGCCAACCCGCGAGGAATCGACTTGTCTGGGCGATGCCGTGCGACATCAAATCTGTCAGGGTATCATCAAAGGCACCCACCGTGGCCCTGGCCAGAGCGCCGGTTGCAGCCGCTAACGTGGAATACGTGTTGACCGAAATTCCATGATCCAACGGGATTCGAACCACAATTGGGATCTGCGCCTGCTGGGCGAGTGGTCCGTTCTCGGAATTGGTCACAGCGATGACGACTGCGCCACACTCGCTTGCCTTCGTGAGCAGGCGCACGATTTCTACGCTTCGTCCGGTGCGGGAGATGGCAATGATGACGGCATTGGCGGGAATGGTGGCAAACTGCAACAGTTCGGATGCATCCTGCGCATAAACCGGGCAGCCGCCGAGCGAGAACAACGGTGCCGCGGTTAATGCGGCATGCCAACTGCTGCCGATGCCGGTAAGGTAGATATGGCGGGCCTTCTGGACAGCCCTCGCCGCCTCGGCCAGCGGGCGCTTCCCTGCGCCGCGCAGATCGTCGATGGTTCGCTGGAGTTCAGCCGGCTGGCGGAGAATGTCTTGTAGAAAATGAGTCACGGTGGATCCGAGCAAGATCCGCAAAACAGTGCCAAGAAATCGGTTTCTGAAATCGGTTTCCTGGCCCCTCCCTTCTAATCATCGCCGCCGCACTTGTCAAGTCCTTTCTAAGAACAGTCCTTTCTAAGAACACCGCATTTCTCTTGCGCCTTCCTCTCCCATGTCATAGCCTCCGCCTTTCAATCCGTGATAGCTTCAACCAGCGCATGACAATCGTTTCACTGAAAGGGTTGTCCGGTGGTTGTCGACGATCTGCCCGTCTATGAGTTGATTCGAGGCTTTGAAGAACTTGGGCTCGATGGAACGGAGGTTCATGAGCCACACCATGCGGGAGGTTGCAGAAAGAGCCGGGGTTTCCCCTGCCACCGTATCTCGTGTGCTCAATAAGACTCAATACATCTCTCCCGACACCGAGCAACGAGTGCTCGAAGTCGTGCGTGAGCTCAACTACTATAAGAACGTACACGCCCGCCGGTTGTCCACGGGCCAAAGCAATCTGTTCGGTCTGGTGATTTCCGAAATAGCCAATCCTTATTTTCCTGAAATCATCCGCGGGTTCCAGGCGGCGGCTTGGGACCGGGGATTCGATGTTCTGCTATTCAATACAGAGTACAGCCCGGCGCGCACCGAATCCGTTATTCGAAAGTTGATCGAGAGTGATGTCCGCGGGGTCGCGATCATGACTTCGTCGGTTAATAAGAACACGACGGCGGAACTGACGGCGGCGGGGGTGGGCGTGGTGTTCTGCAATCTTGGTCCGGCCGGGCGGCTCATCAGCAACATTTCGATCGACTACCAGCGTGGCATCTCCCAAGCGATTGAGCATGTGGTCGCTTTGGGTCACCGCCGCGCTGCCGTGATTGCCGGGCCTGGGGACAACCGAACCGCGATCACGATCCGGCATGCTTTGATCGCGGGACTGAAGCGGCACAAGTTGAATCCTCTTCCCGTTATCGACTGCAACTATCGGATCGATTCCGGAGCCTCGGCGGTGCGAACCATCCTTTCCCGATCAGAACGCCCCACTGTAATTTTTTGTGGAAGCGATCTTATTGCGATGGGAGCCATGAATGCGCTCGAAGAAGAAGGGGTGCAGGTTCCCGACGACGTCTCCGTGATCGGCATCGATGATATCTCTTTCGCCTTCCTGGCGCGGCCGCCGTTGACCACCATCAGCGTCCCCCGGGAACGTCTAGGGGTAATTGCATTTGAGGCGCTCGAGAAAGTACTGAAGCTGAAACGACAGAAAGGCGCCGACTATTATCTCGGAACCGAGCTGGTCATTCGTAAGTCTACTGCTCCGGCGCAGCGGCAACTCTCCCGCCGGATGACATAAATTCAACCGTTGTCCCAGCGAACGCCCGATCGCAGCATTCCCTTCTACGTGACCCACAGGTAGGTGGAATACTGCTGGTCTCCAATATCTGTAAACGGCAGCAGGTCGATCGGCGCACTGCTGGTCTTTACTTGCCAACTCCGCTGGTTCACTCTCTGAGCCGCCAGCAAGTCCGCCCGTGTCAAAGCCGGTTGGTTGTCGGTAACTGCAAACAGGACGAGAGGTCCGAACATCAGCGCGACCGTCTGTGGATGCTGGGAATCGACCGCTTCCAGCCGGTTGGTCATCGGCATATCGAGTTCGATACGGTCACCGGTACTCCATCGCCGATGGATTGCCACAAAAGCTCCAGGGGTTGCGGTGGCACTGGCGCGGCGTCCGTTTAGAGAAAACGAGGCACCTGTCGCCCATGCGGGAATCCGCAAGCTCAGGGTGAACTCCCTTGCTGCCGAGGTCGTCATATCGAATTGCACTACGCTGTCGAACGGGTACTGGCCTTTTTGCGTAAGCGCTATCTGGGCCCCGTCTTGCGTCCATCGCAGCGTCGACGGGATGTACAAATTCACGTACACACCGCGCAGATCGCTAAAGTAGGTGTTGATACGGTAGTCGGCCGCGACCTGCGGCAGCGTGCCCGAGCAGCATGCCCAGTGTTGAGTATCGGAGTAAACCTTGCGCCCTTTGAAGTTGTAGTCGGAGTAGTAGAAGGTCCGGCCGTCGGACCGCAACGGCTTCGCACCCAGCACCGTGTTGTACATCACACGCTCCATACTATCGCCGTAGCGCGAGTCGCGGGTCACGCGCAGCAGATAGCGCGTCAACTTGAAGTGAGCATAGGAGCCACACGGTGTTTCAAAGCTGCTGTGGCTCTCGGTGAGGCTGACGGCAACATCCGGACTCCCAGGGGCGCACAGCGTCTCATCCGGCCCCCATCCTCCCGTCACAAAGCTTTGCCGGGAGAGCATTTCAAAAGCGTTTCTGGCCGAGCGAAGGTATTTCTCACTTCCTAAAGTCAGATAGGCTTGCATGGCAGAGCTCAAGGAATTTATGTAGCTATAGGCGTGTCTCCCGGCAAGCACGTCGTGGCCCTCAGCCAGCGGATCATAATACTCATCGTAAAGATACTGCCTTCCCAGCTCACGATATCGTTCCCCGGCTCCGCGCTGATAGGCCAGAAAGAGATTTTCAGAGATTGTGTAGGATTCGTCCCACGTCCAACTCTCGTCCTTGTTCACCCGCCATTCTTTTCCGTGCTCCACGGCATGCTTCGGAAAGTGTGGCAGTGCGGCGTTGGTGGTGCGCTCGAGAATCGAGAAAGCATCGGGATCACCAACGTATCGGTGTGAATCGATCAGACCGCAAACCAGCTTGTCATAGCAGTAGGTGGGAAACCGGTTCTTATCGTAGTAATCGCCTGAAATTGTCTGGGCGTACAAGCGGTTCAGGCGTATCACTTTGTCACGGGTTGCCTGGTCCCGCGTGATGGCATACATCCGTGCGAGTGCTGAAACCCATTGGCCAAAAGCGCAGCTGGGAGCGAAGCCGTCGTCGTCTTTACCCCACTGGTAGTCGGGATTGTAGTGATACCAGCCACCCAAGTCCTCGCCGGGTGCGGGTTGGCCGCTCATCTGACGGAAAGGCTTCAACAGGCTGTCGTCGCTCAACCCCATCAGCACAGAATGAGTCTCTTCCAGTTGCCTTTCGTGAAGATCACTTGCCAGCACCACATCACCGTAATCAAACTGCTCGAGCGGCTGCTGTACCGCGGGCTCGGCAAGCGTTGCGGGGAAGAAGCGCCGGGGAATCACAAACCCCGCAGTCACCATGGAAGCCGACTGGACGAATCTTCTGCGCGAAACCCTAAGTGAGGTGGTCACTGGCAATTCTCCCAGGCCGCATGACGGTTATGCTGCGAGGCCGAATTCAGAGCTGCTTCTGCGAATAGTATCAGTTTACAGTCGGCCACGTTTACCGACAGATCTGGAACTTCCGATCTTTCTCCATTTGACTCTCGAGAAGGCATCTGGTTAACTGCATGCGTTAAAAGCACATCGCTCTCGGAATGTCCACTCGTCGCAAATTCCTCGCGGGATCCGTCACTGCTGTTGCAGCAGCACTGGCCACTTCCACGGTTGCGCGGTCCCAAGCAAACCTTGCGTCGAGTGTTTCGGAAACGGTCAGCCTGTGCGGCGAATGGTTTTTTCGTATCGACCCAGACAATTCCGGTACTCAGCAGAATTGGTACGTCACCCCTGCTCCGGGTAAGGACTGGCGAAGTGTCAATGTGCCTCACACCTGGCAGGTGGAAGATCCCCTGACCGACTATCGCGGAGTTGCCTGGTATTGGCGGTGCTTCGATGCCCCGGCCACTTGGCAGCAATGCGCCGTGCGGGTGGAGTTTGAAGCCGTCTTCCACTCAGCCGTCGTCTGGGTGAACGGCTCCCAGGCTGGGGAACATGCGCGCAAAGGATACACCGCTTTCACCTTCGACATCGCGCACCTAATGGGTTGCGGCCAAAGGAACGTCATCGCGGTTCGTGTCGACAATGCTTTTAACCAGAATATGCTGCCTCGCGGCCAATCGAGCGACTGGGCAAACGATGGGGGCATCTTCCGGCCGGTGCACTTACTGATTACGCCGAAGACCTTTGTGGAACGCGTTGAGATTGACGCTGTGCCCGACCTCAACAGTGGAGACGGAAGTCTGGCGATTGTCGCGCACATCCGAAATACGGGTGTCAAAACCTGGAGAGGCAAAGGATCATTCCGCATCGTAGACGAAGAAACTGCTCTGACTGTCTTGGCCGACTCACAAGGCAGCGCTTTGTCCGTCAAGCCAAGCGCGGACCAGAGTCTCGCCTTCCAGGTTGTTCTGCCGAAGCCGAAGCTGTGGCATTTTGATCATCCGAGTTTATACCGCCTGGAGTTCTTGATCTGGGATGAACACGATATACACGAATACAGGACGATTTTTGGCGTGCGCAAGCTGGAGGTTACAGGTGGCGGGTTCCACCTCAACCGCGAGCGGGTTCGACTCATGGGCACCGAACGTTTGGCTGGAAGCAGGTCCGAGTTCGGCATGGCGGAATCGACAGAGCGGATCGCGAGCGATCATGCGGACATGAAGCATCTGAATTGCATTTTTACGCGTGTTCATTGGCCGACGGACAAACGTGTTCTGGATTACTGCGACCGCCACGGCATCCTCATGCAAACCGAAGTCCCTGCCTGGGGACCAGATACATTTGACGGTATGGATGCACAGCCTGACGCCGACATCATGCAGAATGGACTGGAACAATTGCGCGAGATGATCGCGCGCGATCGCAACCATCCCTCGGTCGTGGTGTGGGGCTTGTGCAATGAGATTGGAGGGCAGAGCCCGCCCGCTTATCAGTTCGCTAAACGCATGCGCGAAGAGGCCAAACGTTTGGACCCCAGCCGCCTCTGTTCTTATGCTTCAGATTCACTGCGCAAGACTCCACAACACGACGTCGCCGGACTCATGGACTTTATTGAGACCAACGAATACTACGGAACCTGGTACCCGGGAACAGCAGCGGACGTGGCCGGCCATTTAGACGAAATTCACGCGGCATTTCCTGACAAGCCAATCGTAGTTTCCGAATACGGATATTGTGCCTGTGCCGCAGACCGGCCGGAGGGGGATGAACATAGGATGGAGATCATGCGATCCCATGACGTCGCAATCCGCTCGAAGGATTTTGTCGGTGGCGCAATATTCTTCTGCTACAACGACTATCGCACGCATGTGGGGGAACGTGGCATAGGTGCGTTGCGGCAGCGTGTACACGGAGTCGTAGACGTCTTCGGTACGCCCAAGCCGTCCTATGAACTTCTCCGCAGCGAGTGCAGCCCGATTGAATCGATTGAGGTAGAAAACCAGCTCAACAAGTTCGAACTCCTTATTAGGGTGCGGCGCGACCTTCCCCGGTACACCTTGAAGGGCTACAAGGTGCGAGGGCTGTTTTTTGGCGAGGGTAATATTCCGATCGAGCGCCGTGAAATGAACTTGCCGGATGCTGCGCCGGGAAGTGAAACAAAGTTGGAAATGGCGTTTAGCCAGTCTGAAGTCCCGCTCCACGTTCAGATTGACGTGCTGCGCCCTACTTCTTTCTCAGCGTATTCGCTGGTTTGGAGACCCTGAGAAAAATTCTATGTTTGTAAGCGGCGTCATTCTGAGACTGCGAATGAATACATTGGCATGCAAAACGAGGCAGACACTTTTGGTTTCCATCTTTCTGTGCGTTTCTGCGTCACTGCTGCGCGCGGATCCTCGCCTTTCGGGGCTGTTTAGCGATCACATGGTCCTGCAACGGCAGCGCGATGTTCTCATATGGGGATGGGCCGATCCGGGCGAACCCATCGTTGTATCGCTCGCCGCACGGGTGCGACATGCAATCGGAGGACGTGATGGCCGATGGAAGGTCACGTTGCCGTCGATGAACGCCGGTGGCCCGTTCCTTATCTCGGTCACAGGCAAGAAGGCCGTTCTTATCAAGGATGTAATGGTGGGAGAAGTTTGGGTGCTCTCGGGGCAATCCAACATGAGCTTCCCGTTCGAAGCCGCGGAAAGTGCAGAAGCTGAGATCAAGAAAGCAGATTATCCCCAGATACGCTTATTCACCGTTCCCCGGAAGATCGCGTTCAGCCCGCTGCAGAGCGTGTCAGCACGCTGGGAGACTTGCAATCCTGAAACCGTGAAGGAATTCTCTGCCGTAGGTTATTTCTTCGGACGAGAACTCTACAAAAAGCTTGGTGTGCCCATTGGCTTAATTCATAGTTCCTGGCCCGGAACACAGGCCGAGAACTGGGCTACACCTCAAGCGCTCGAGCAGGATCCGGCGTTGGCACCGATCCTCGAACACTGGAGAGACACGCCGGCAGAAACCAGAAGAGTAGCCGGCCGTCCTGAAAACTTCGAACTGCAGTTCGACGATTTCGAATTGCTCCCCAAGGCCGAGACCGGATTAGAGCCGGTGAGGTTCAGCAATTTTGATGATGGCGGTTCGCGCAATATATTCAATGGAGCTTGGACGTACAGTTGGCAAACCGCGCCCGGCAGCATCTTTACTCTGGTGCGGCCCGGGCGTGGGGGCTCTGGTTACGCGGCGCAAATCTCCGGGAAACTCGAGACTGCTGACTCTGCCACTCTGCGAGCCAGTCTCGATTCTGGGATCTCGCCGGCGGACCTCAGCGCCTTTGCCGGCATTCGCTTCTATTGCCGTGGCCAGGGATATTTCAGATTGCGTACCTTCCAACCTACGATTTCCGATTGGGACGATTACGGCACGGAAAGTTTGGTAGCCTTTCCCGAATGGCGAGCTCTGACCGTGTGGTTCAAAGACTTGAAGCAAGATGGCTGGGGCGCAGCCACGCCTTTTACACCGGAGTCGTTGTCAGGCTTTGCCGTGCAGGTGGTGCAAGCACCAGGCTTTTCCGCACAGCCTCCTTCGGGCCTATTCGACGGTATGATCGCGCCAATCATTCCCTTCGCGATCCGCGGGGCAGCCTGGTATCAGGGTGAAGATAATGCGTCGAGGGCATACCAATATCGCAAGCTTCTACCGGCGCTAATTCAAGGATGGCGAGCGGCGTGGGGCGAAGGCGATTTTCCATTCCTGATCGTGCAGCTACCGAACTACGGCAGGAGGGAGAACCATCCCACCGACAGCGATTGGGCAGAATTACGGGAGGCGCAACTCATGGCACTCCGTATACCTAACACCGGACTTGTCGTCACCATTGATCTTGGGGAAGCAGACGATGTTCATCCGCACAAGAAAGCTGAAGTGGGCCAGCGCCTGGCTATATCGGCTTTGGGAATAGCTTACGGAAAAAACGTCGTCTACTCCGGACCGCTTTACGAATCCATGCGCGTCAAAGGCGACCGAATCAGAACACGATTCCAGCAGGTCGGCAGCGGGCTCGCAGCGCACGGCGATGAACTGAAAGGGTTTGCGGTTGCGGGAACCGACCATGTGTTCCATTGGGCAAAGGCGGTGATCGAGGATGATACGGTCGTCGTCTCCAGTCCGGAAGTTCCGGCTCCCGTTGCAGTCCGCTACTCTTGGGCGGCCAATCCCGATGGCAATCTGTTCAACAAGGAGGGTATCCCTGCCTCGCCGTTCCGGACCGACGACTGGCCTGGGGTAACCGCAAACGAAAAATAGATCTAAGGGGAAATTCCATGGCAAAGCTAAGAGCACAAGTATCCATAATGCCGGAGTTAAGCGTATCGAGAACAAGTGTGGTCAATCAGGGGAAGGGTAGTCCCAGCAAAGTAAAACTTCGTCCGAGAGTGTTCGTGCTGGCCACTCTGATCCTAATGCTTTCCGGGCTGCTGTATTCCGAGCCCAAGCCCAAGAACTCTGAGGACCCAACTGCGTCGGTTCAGTCTTATCTGGGACGTTGGGATTTGACCCTGAAAACTCCGCTTCAGGAATCCCCCTCATGGTTGGAGATAACCCAGGAAGATGGGCAGCTCCAAGCTCGAATGGTGAGCCGCTGGGGGCACGCCCGGCGGCTCCCGAAAGTTGAGCTCTCGAATGGCACCCTCACCTTCGTTTCTCCCAAGGAGGAGGAAGACAGGAAAGACGACATGGTTTTTGTGGGCAAACTATCGGGAAAGAGGTTGGTGGGAACGACGACCGGGCCGGATGGGACTGCGTGGCAATGGACGGGCGAGAAGGCCCCGTCCCTGAAGAGAAACAGCGATCCGAAGTGGGGCACGCCGGTGCAGTTGTTCAACGGCAAAGATCTGAGCGGATGGAGAATGAGCAAGCCGGCGTCCACGCCGAGCTGGAGAGTTGAAAACGGAACGCTGATCAGTCCCGGGCATGGCCCTGAACTTATCACCGACGCCAAGTTTGAAGATTTCAAGTTACACGTCGAATTCAATTGCGCACCAGGATCGAACAGCGGCGTTTACCTCCGCGGCCGGTACGAGCTCCAGATTGAAGACGATCCCGAGCCAGAAGGGCCGACTATGCGGACGGGAGGCATCTACGGCTTCCTGGCGCCCTCGCCGGAACAGCCGCGCAAACCAGGGGTATGGCAGACCTACGACATCACGCTGGTTGGACGAGTGGTGACCGTCGTGCAAAATGGTCAGACCATTATTGACAAACAGGAGATTCCGGGCATCACAGGTGGGGCATTGGATAGCCACGAAGCATTACCTGGACCGATTTACTTGCAAGGTAGTGAGGCCGGACACGTCGCTTTTCGAAACATTACGCTTACTCCTGGCAAGTGAAACTGAAATGTTTCTTCAGAGACTTATGCGTTCAATTCTTTATGAACCAAACAGGGATCAATTATCTGGACTGCTCTGCTCCAACTGCATTCGCCTCGCCGTCCTGACTGCGCGGTGTTCCGGAGTTTGTGAGGCTCAGAATGGCAAACTTTCTGCCGACAAGCTCGCAAAGATCGAAGCCGCCGTTTCCAAATTCATAGCTTCTACCCATGTCCCCGGTCTGTCGCTGGCGGTGGTTGAAAACGGAGAGTACGAGTGCGCCGAGGGCTTTGGCTTCACCGAGCTTGAGAACAACGTTCCTGCCAGCGAACACTCTCTTTTTCCGTCTGACCTCGATCTCCAAATCCCTCACCGCCACAGCTGCCATGCAACTCTGGGATCGTGGACAGCTCGATCTTGACGCGCCCGTGCAAAAATATTGTCCTTCATTTCCTCAAAAACCATGGCCCGATCTCCACTCGCCAGGCGCTCGGGCACCTTGCCGGGCTTCGCCACTACAGATCCGACTCGCAGGGTGATCCCGAGGTCGGCAACACCAAACACTTTGACGATCCCATCCAGGCCGGACTGAATTTTTTCAAGGATGACCCCCTCGTGGCTCAGCCGGGCACGTCACTCCACTACTCGACTCAGGGGGTATACCTTGATCGGCTGTGTGATCGAAGGCGCATCGGGCGTAAAGTACGTCGACTTCGTTCGCCAGAATGTTTCGGTGCCTGCGCAGATGGAACAAACCCAGCGAGACAAATTTTTTCATTATCCCCTATCGCGCGCGCTTCGACGAAAAGGCTGACTCGGGTACGGTTCGCAATGCCGATTTTCTCGACTCCAGCTATAAGATTCCTGGTGGCGGCTGGCTCTCTTCTGCGGAAGACATGGCGAGATTCGAAGTCGCTATTTTGAACGACAAGTTTATTCGCCGTACTACGCGCGATCTCATGTGGACTCCACACAAGCCTTCCGATGGTTCTAGAGACACCTACGCTCTCGGCCGGAGTTGGGGTGAAGAGAATGAACAGCAAGTTGCAAGCGTGGGTATCATCGGCGGCGAGGAAGGCACGAGCACCGCCTTTAGGATAGTGCCTGAGCATCGCATCAATCACGGCATCCTCTCATTGCTTTGCGGCGGAAGTCGTATAAGACATCGCATTCTGTGGTTTGGGAATTTTTCGCGAAAACTGCCGTGAGCGCTGCTTGGCACTCATATCGAACCCACGCCCAGTGCCACCACGGCAGCGTTGGGACAGCCACAACTAAAGTCATCATCAATTTCCGTATCGCTGAACTCGCTAGGTACGAGTGCGAGGAGAAAAATCCTCGCCCTTCACCAAGACCGGACGAGAGGCCTGGGCCGTTTCCAGGAATTGAGTACTCCACATGAAAGCATCCGCTGGGGCAGTGTTTAGCGCCCGCGACGAACCGATCGAGTCCCCTGCTACAATGCGGCGCATGGCCGCCAATGGTGCAAGAGACGCAACGGGAGAGTCCAGCCCGCAACGCTTTTGCGAAGCAACCAAGCCCGATCTATTGACCATCGCCGCGATTGCCATCGTTGCCACGGTGATCGGGAACTTTATCCACGAGGGGCTTGGTCACGGAGGCATGTGCGTGGCCGCGGGTGGGCGGCCGCTGGTCCTCTCCACAGTGCATTTCGAGTGCAGCGTGGAGACGCGTCTGGTAGCGGCGGGCGGGACGCTCGCCAATCTGATCTTTGGAACGCTATCTTGGGGGGCTCTGCGAACAGTCAAGCAGTCCGCAACCTGGCGCTATCTCTTGTGGCTGCTAATGACTTTCAATCTGTTCGACGCGGGCGGATATTTCCTGTTTTCCGGCATCGGCAACATTGGCGACTGGGCGGCAGTAGTGGCCGGATGGCAGCCAGCTTGGGCGTGGCGCGTGAGCTTGGCTGCGCTTGGGATCGTTACCTATTTCGCTTTGTTTGTGCCTCTGTCCTTGCGCGAACTGCGTCCGTTTTTAGGGAAGGATACGAAGATCCGCATATGGCGTGCGAGACAGCTCACGCTCGTGCCTTACCTCACTGCCGGAGTCCTCTCCTGCCTTGCGGGCGCGCTCAATCCGGTGGGACGGCTGTTGATTCTGATCTCCGCGGCGGCTGCCTCCTTTGGTGGGCACTCCGGGTTGGTATGGATGTGGACCCTGCTCCATAACCCACGCATCCCCAGCAGCGAATTCCAGATGCCCGAAATCGAACGCAGCCGGGGATGGACGATTGCTGCAGTGGTCTTGGCAATAGGGTTCATCACGGGACTGGGACCCGGCGTGACGTTTCATTCGCTCTGGCCAGTCATGGCATTTTGACAGGGGGTTTCATCAAAACCGGAATCCTTCCCGGGTATCTGCTGGCGGGAAACCCTGAACCGGCTTCGACGTTGGGCGTCTCTTGCGGCGAAAACAGCCACCGCTGGCCGGTCTCTCGCGAGTTGCCAGTTGATCGATACCACGATCACCGCCGGGCTTCCCGTGTTGCGTCTGGTCTCCTATGCGTACATGCCATCGCCATTACCCCGGCAGGTTCAATGGAGCTTGTTCGCTCTACTATCTCCCTTGCCAGCGGCCTTCCCCTGTAACAGTAAAGTCGGCTCCTGCAATTGTTTTTTCGGGGCCTGCTCAGCGTTCACTCACGTTACGGCCTGCACGCTCGCGGAGTCGCCAAGCGACCCTTTACACGGAGAGCTCCGACAGCTTTGTTGCCTCCGCTGCCGCCTCGATTGCTACCGGGTGGAGCGAACCAGTTCCCGGGCGGGAGTTGCACCCGCTGTAGTCCAGCGCCTTTCACGGCGCACTGTTACGTCAACCTGTCAACCGTCCGCCTGCATCTTGAGGCTTATTGTGACGCCATCGTTTCCTTCGTCTGAATGGGTGGCCGCACTCCAAACTCCGTCGCCAGGCTCTCCAGTTCACTCAGACTAAGATAATGAACCGTGTCAGGGCTGGTAGAATCCAGCAAGTAATAATCCCCATTTGTTGCAGCCCCTCCCTGCGTCTTCCCGATGACTTTTCCTTGTGAGGCTAGTTTGCGGTTGAGTCGGCCAACCAATGTCTTCGGGCCGGGATTGACATCGGAGTGTTGATCCTTCGCCTTGGCTATTTTCTTGTTCGGCGCGGCCACCACAGGCCGCACTATCAACTTCTTCCCTGTGGACAGATCAATCTTGGGAAGGATTTTCTTCGGAGACGTTATGACCGCTACGCTCCGCAAGCGCCCCCTCAAATGATGTTTCCGACGCATTAGAATTCCCACTTGCATCATCGGCCCCGTTGCGAGGAATCCTAGCAGAATCAGCAAACGAACAAACGGCGCTCTTCTCCGAGTGCATGGAGTGGCGTCCTCAGATCGTGCTTGACACCGCAAACATTATTAGAGATGGCGCATTAACGCTGTAGTTCCAGTGGAGTTGCAGGCGCCATTGGGTCTCAAGCCGCATCATCGATCTCAGGTTGCAGGCCTTCTTCGGGCATTTGGTCTGTATCCAGCCACAACGCCATGCGTTTGCGAATCTTGAGCAGGTTTCCGGATTGGTGAAGGGCACAAAACCCGATCATGGCAATTGCGATGGACCAACTGGCGATCATCAACTTCACAAAGGGAGACATAATCCCCTCCTATCTGAGGCATGCACCTCTGTAACAAGCCTTCTGCTTATAAAATCGTAAAGCACAGGGCAAACGCCGACATCGATACGAAATTTATTTGTTGAGCACGAGGGAGCAGACGGAACCGACTAAGTTCATCGGCGCCACCTATACAGACCCCTGTTCCCCTCCCATATGGTGAGAGATCGCATGACAAACGTTTCATCCAATATGGAGGTTCTTTCACGAAGGCCTTCCTCATCTTCCGACCCCACTCGCGGGTTTTACCTCGGCTCGCTTAGCAGAGGGGGGAGATCGACCCCCTCAACTGGGTGTGATCATGTCCCCGGTTCCCAGAAATGTCCATGGAGGAAGACTGAAGCCGTCTGACTTGATCTGAAGAAATCGACTGTCCTTGCTAACGATCGCAATCAGGCAATCACACTCGTTGGGATTCGACACCGCGAGCTAACCAGGCAGCTCTCAATCTCGACGACCGTTCCCCGATCCGAATGAATCTCTCACCGCACGCTCGAAGTCAACGCGGCGCAGCTCGGCAGGCGTAATCGAATACCCACGCTTAGGACAGGACGACGTTAGTTCAAAGGCGCTATGCCGCCCGACTGTGGAAAACGATCTTCAGGTATACAACGCATTAGCAGTAGCTCGCGTTCCTGAAGCAGCGTGGTGGAGTTTAGCGTTCACCACGAAAGGGTCACCACCTTTTCGACATAACCGCCTTCGATAGATCCAGTTCCCGCGGGAAACTGAATTTCGAGTTGGGAGGATTCGAGGGATAGTTCCGCTCCATCGGTTCGCAGGTGAATCTTTGGGTCGTTCACGCGCAAGAAAAGGGTTTGATGGCTATTCGCGGGAGCGGACAATCGCAGGCGCAAAGAACCTGCGGACGGTTGCTGATCGAGAACTTTCATTTGCGAAGTCTCGGCTCCTGCTTCTGGCAATCCGTGCGCAATACCCACTTCCACCGCGGGCAGAGGGATCCTCAACTCTCCGTTTTGTCCTTTTGCCCCTGCCGCGCGAGATCTGAGTTTCACAACTTTCGATCCCTGTTCGGTGAGGTGCACGAAGAGTGTCGACCCGGTCCGCCGCATTTCAATGCCAACCTGCGATTGGGCCAAGGGCACATTTAAGATCTTTGCTTCGTTCCACTGCGCGGGCAGACTCGGGGTAACCGTGAGCGTACGGTCAGCGGCGTTCCACTCCAATCCGAACATTCCTCGCACCGCTGGCGTCAGCACCATCGCCGAGGACCACAACTGATGGGAAGTGCTGCGTCCGAACCAGCGAAAGAACTCGCCCGAGAGCAACTCGGTGACCGCACCCAAATCCTGTGCCCACGTGAGATCGGCATTTTGCATCAGGTGGGCGTAGCCGGACAGACTGCGACCGTTGCGATACTCAGAAAGCGAAACCCAGCCGGTGAAGAGCGGCCACACGCTTCCCTGGTGATAGCTGATCGGGTCGTAGAAGCTCACGCTGGGACTTAAGTCACGCGTGCCCCAGTCGGTGGAGAATTCTTGCGACGCCCACCGGCTCAGCATTTCGCCGGCGCGCGATAAATTGAATGCTCCGTCCCACGCTGCCACCGCCGGGTAAATCGTTGCGCTGGTGTCCAGCGTGCCATCGGCATTCCGGCTGAAAGCGTAGAAATTAACATCGGGCAGGAAATATTCTTTTTCTATCTGCGCTGCGATATGGCTCGCGCGTTCTTCCGCATCTACAGCCAGCTGCGAGTTTCCGGTTGCTTTTGCCATCTCTGCGAATGCCGTGCTGGCTTCCTGATCCAAGGCCGCCAGGTAGATCTCCTGATGTGGCATGCCGGGAGGCCATGATTCCACCCATCCCGATCCCGCGATGTTCTCGTAAATCCCGTCTCCATCGGAGTCGTGCGAGCGCTCGAAGTCCCACGCTTTCTCGAGCGAAGTCCAGTGGGAGTTGAGGAACGCTATGTCGCCGCTAACCCGAAAATAATCGTTTGCCGCCATCAGCAACAGCGGCGTGGCATCGGCGGAAGCAAACTCGTAGGGCAGGCTTTTCCAATCAACAAGTCCTGCGGTCTGGGACCATTCGTGAATGATCTGCCCGGCTGGACTTTGACGGCGCATCAGGAACTCCAACTGATCGCGGGTCAGCTGAAAATCGCCGTAAGCGTTGACCGCGTAGAGTGTCCAGAGAGAGTCGCGGCCGAAATACCAGCCGAAGCCTGGCCGGGCAGAATCGCCTGAGCCGTCGATACCAGCGACCAGCGCCGTTTCCTGGTGCGACGGGGTGGTCTGCACCTTCAATTGATCGATCGAAACCTCTGCCCATGCGAACGCATCATCGAACTTCTTATCCGGAGTTTCGACCGCCAGATGCTGCGACAAAAACCTCGTATAGTAAGTTGCCGTTTCTTCATAGAGCGACTGAACCGAGTGGCCGAGTTGGCTCAGTCGCTCAGCGAGCGCTGCGTTTTCGGAGTCCGCCTTACTATCCCCAACCGTGAGCAGCAAGGGAAAGAGCTTATTGCTATCGTGAGCGGGATCGAAGTGCAGGACAAACTGCGCCGGGTAGGTCTTCGCCCGTTCCTGATAAGGAGCCAGAATGCCCGGTACGGCTCCCGGCATTTCAACCGCCGCGGCGTGGTCGGGAAAACTTAAATGCAAAGCGTAGAACCCACCGGACGTCCCCCTCACCCATTCCGCGGCTGCGTAATCATCGGACGAAGCCGGCCACATGCGCTTCATCTCCGGAGTGAACTGGAAGGTCAACGTCATAGGCCGCACAGCTTCAACTTCAAAGAATGCCAGGGCGCCTGCCCCTTCGGGCGCGTTGTGGGGGGCGAACAAGATCTCGCGAACGGTAAAATTCGCATGCGCGAACGTGATGGTCGTGTGATCCGGGCGAACCTCGATTCCAGCTGCCTGGTCGTTCACGTCGATGGGCACCGGATAGTCCTTCATCTCGGCGCTAATACGGAAATTGCTGAAAATCTTCCACGGGAAGATCCATGCTTCGAAAGACCCATCTTGTCGGCCAAGAATGGCTCCCCTGGGGCCGACGACGGTGAACGGCCGGGAAGGAATCGCCTCGCACACAATCTTGAGGGGAGCGGTATTTTCAAAGGGGAATTTAGTCAGGGCTACAGGCTGCTCGTGGGCTTCGCAATTTGACTTTTGGACGACCGTGAGGCTGGCCAGCAAGAGCGTCGCCAGGGCAAAGCAAGATGGCTTCATAAACTCCTTAAGGTCGATCGAGAAGCAAACCTGCGGCTCAGTTACGAGATGCCGCAGCGGGAGTCGTTTGCGTCACCTCAGCGATCTTCGCCGGCGGAAGCAAATCTAGTAGCTCGACAAAGGCGGCGTTGGTCCAGCCAAATCCGATTACGTTCGCCGCGTATCCCACCGCCACATTCGTCTCTGCCGACCGAGTTACGACGTTGTACTTCTCGCGAATCGTCTTGTCGTGTGCAAAGTTTTCGAGCACCATCGAAAGAAACTCCGTAGACACGCGGTCCGCCTCTTCCTTGTGTCCATAACGACGCATCCCCTCTATGGCAAGTAACTGGATCGGCGCCCAGCCGAAGGGATAGTCCCACTGCCCCTGAGATTCTTTTTCGCTCATCGCGATGCCGCCTGCTCGCTCAAATGTACCCAGATTCTTTACCACCGCGCGCGCTTGCGCATCGGTTGCGAGTCCGGCCCATAGCGGATAAAAGGTGGTCGCATAACGATAACTCGACCGCTGCTCTTTCTCGAGGTCGTAATCAAAGAAGAGTCCCTTCCTCTCATCCCACAAATATTTTTGTATGGATTGCCGGCGATTCTCCGCCAACTTTTGCCACTCCGCGGCATCGACCGTTTTATCCAACAGTCGGCTCATCTCTTCCAGATCGCGCTCAGTTTTGTAAAGAAGACTGTTCAAACATACGGGAGCATAGTGATGAGTGGCAGCGCCGTAGGGACCGAAGCGGAACGAGATATCGAAACCCGACTCGCGCATCGATCGGTCCCCCTTATAGTAGTCGGGCTCCAGCTTGATCAGGTGCTCGGGTTCGCACGATGTCTTGGGCTGCGCCGCTCCACAAACGAGCACCGAGTAAGCCGCTCCTGATGCCCTGCCGGTGGGAAGGTCTTCGTCCGCAGTCTCGTAGGAAGGATTTGTGGGATGAAAAAGAAAATATGCCGCAACCTTACGATAAATCTGATCTTCGTCCTGCAAAGCCTCAGGTGCCGGCCCTTCGCCGAAATCGTAGTAGCGGGAAAGCCCGGTGGCCCCCGCCAAATGTGGCGCTCGCGTCCACATGGCGTGATCTCGTTTCACGTACGCGTAAGCCGTCTCCAACCAGGCTCGGTCATCTTGCCCCGCCGCCTTTTCCGCCCGATGAACCGCCATTACCATCGAACTGAGAAACGGAGGTTGGGAGCGCGTCAGATAGTAAGTGCGGTTGGCATTGAGCACCGCACCGTAGTTCTCGATTTCGAAGAAAAAATTGTTCACCATGCCTCGCGCCAGTTCGAGGCGCCCATCTCGCAACAGGCCGAGAATAATAAAGTAACTGTCCCAGCCATACATTTCGTTAAAGCGCCCTCCCGGAACGACGTACTTATTCTTGAGGTAGAGTAAGCCTGCGGGCTGAATCGACCCCACGTCCGTGGTCCCCAGTTGATGAATGACCTGAGGCAGATAGGCAACCCTGACCTGACAGTCGCGTTGCATCTGACTGAGTTCCTGGGGAAATTCGAAACCTGCGGGAAGGTAGATCACCGGCGCCGCAGAGAGTTTCGTGTCCGTAACGGCGCCACACGAACTGGTTGAGCGGGTTAAGGAATCCCAGCCGGTGTGGATGTAGGCGAGGATTTCATTCAGATTCGCATCCGCGCTCGCGCGCGCGGGCGGGGATTGCCCCGGGATCGAGATTGAGAGTATTAGCAGGATCGCCGGGGCCAGCAACCGCATGCGGAAATTCCCACGGCGTCGTTCGCGTGCCCACAGCCAAGACTCCTGCATCTCGTCCCTCCTGGACGGTTACGATAGCGAGAATCCGGGCCGAGCTTTCATCGTCATCCGCTTCGCATCCCTCACCAGTTTAGCTTTTTCTGCAGCTTTTCGTGGCTCATGCTATGCCATCCAAGGTCTCCGCTTCAGAATTGGAAGCGTGCGGCGAACTGAAGGCGCCGCATCGAGGTGCCATCTTGCGACGCGACGATGTCGGTGATCAATCCGGAACTGCTTCCACAGTCGACGCAGCCGTTCGGCTGTCCCAGATTGGGGTGGTTGAAAACATTAAAGGCTTGCGCCGTCAATTGGAAGCTCATCCCTTCCCTGAGGAAGAATTT
Source organism: Candidatus Sulfotelmatobacter sp. (assembly GCA_049584315.1). Lineage (GTDB taxonomy): Bacteria > Acidobacteriota > Terriglobia > Terriglobales > Acidobacteriaceae > Sulfotelmatobacter. The sequence goes on from JBAUXO010000125.1 coordinate 123,827, forward strand.
CTTGGAAAGCGCCAGATCTGTGTTGAACAGGCCGGGCCCCCAAAGCGCGTCGCGGCCGATGGTCCCAAAGGTTCCTGGAGCGGGTCGCATCCAAGGGCCTTCCACCTGGCCGGCGGAAGCGAGCGTCGGAACTGGCGTGAAGTAGCTGACACTGTGCGTGATTGGATTGAATGGTCCAGCGCCCAGCCCGAAGGATTCGTTCGGATTGGAAAAGCTGGGTCGGCAAAGGGTGCCGCCTTGCCCGTCGATGTCTTGATCTTCCGCGCAGAGCTGGTAAGACGGGGTGAACGGCAGACCGCCCTCCCAAGTCAGATCCCCGTTGAGGGAGAAGCCCCCGATGATCTGATTCAGCCAACCCGACGCCTTGCCGCCAAGCGCTCGACCCCGGCCAAAAGGAAGATCCCAGTTTCCCGAGGTGACGAACACATTACGCCGATTGTAATAACTGTTCCCGTAGTCCGCCCTCGGATCCATGAAGAAGTAGTCGGATTCATGCGCCAGGGCATGCGACCAGGTGTAGTGGGAGAGAAGTTGGAATCCATAGCTGAAGCGCTTCTGAAAGACTACCTGCAGCGCCTGGTAGCTCGTGGTTGCCTCGTTCGCGTTATAGCGCAGAGACTGGGTCCAGCCGAAAGGAGCTCCAAAACTCACTCCGAGATATTTCTGGGCAGTGCCATCAAAATAGGGATAGCGCTCGTCGAGAGTGTAGGGAACTCCCGTCCCCGGGTCGATGGGCAAGTTGCATCCGACCGGGGCGTTGCTGCAGTCGAAGCCGGCCAGTGTTTGCTGGTTCGGATTTGCCTGGTTCGACGAGTCAAACATATTGTGGATCCCATGGCTGCCGATGTAACCAACTTGTATCGAAGCGCTGCTAGACAGTTCCTGCTGCAGCGTCAGGTTCCACGCGTCGAGCGTCGGGATCCGCATCGTAAGTGGACGCGTGGGCTGCTGGATGCCATTGGGGAGAGGATAATTCCCGTCCGAGGGGATGGGCGGAAAGGTATAAACGGGAGGCCCAGCTGCAATTTGTAAGGCGTAGTAGTTGTTGTTGGGAGCATTCAGGTTTTGTGTAACGGCGGTTGGATAAGAAAATGTTAGCACCTCGCCGAATGTGTCCCCAGACCAGCCCATGCCGTAGACGCGGCCATATCCGGCCCGTACGACGGTGTTGTTTCTCGCCTGCCAGGCGATACCCAGGCGTGGCGCGAGGTGATTGTATTGCATGGCGACATTCAGATTGTTGCCGTAGCCCCCGTAGCCGGCGATCCGCACATCGCCAGTATTCAGGTCGAGCAGGCCACCCTGCCCTTGCCCGGCCACCGACTCCGGAAAATAAAGCTCCCACCGCAGGCCGTAGCTGAGAGTGATCGTCCGCGTGGCGCGCCACTGGTCCTGGCCGTAGAAGAACAGGCGCTTTTGCCGTTCGGCGGCACTGGTGTTTTGAATTTGCGTGCGGAAGAAGCTGCCGGCATCGCCCAAAAGGAAGGTCGCATATCCCAGACCTTGGGTAGTCGGACCGGCGGTCACACTCGCCGGAAATTCAAATTGGCCGGAGAGCAGATTGTTATTGTTCACTCCAACCAAGTGATTCAGGGCAAAGCGGATATCGGCCCCGAACTTGATATTGTGATTTCCCAGGATGTGGGTCCAGTTGTTCACACCTTGAAACTGGCTTTCCGTCTGCAGGTAGGGATTGGTTGTCGTCCCATAAGTTACAGTGGAACTGCCGTTCCCTCCGTTTGCCGGGACGGCCACCTGGAATTGCGGCAGACCGCCAGTAAGGCTGAGGTCGCCTTGATTGACGCCCGGAATACCGAGCTGTGTACCAAGTGGTTGATTGTAGTCGGGGCCTTCATCGTTAAGGTAGATCCGAAACCAGCCAAAGCGGAAGTCCGTAAGCCATTTGGCGTTTAAGGCATAATCGCCGCCCGCCGCAACATTCTGATCAACCGCGCTATCGGTGCCCGCAATGTTATCTAAGCCAAAACCTGGCCCACCAGCCGCACCGAAGATGGGCGCGCCATTGAGCGAGGAGTTGAAGCGAGTGTATCGGCCGAAGCTATGAAATTTTTCCGAAATCTGATCATCGATGCGTACATCGAACTGATCCGTATTGAATCCGCCAGAACCGGAGGCCGTATAGTTGTCGAAAGTGCTTCCATTGCCAAAATTCGGAAACGGCATTTCTGAAATCAGTTTGACCGCTGGCGCTGAGAGACGGCTGGCGGGAATCATATTGTTGGCGAACGCGGTGCGGCCGGTGGTGCCGGTCGGATTCGTCTCCGGATCATAAACCTGATAAGCGGGACCTCCAGCCAGGCTCGGGTTCAGATATTCGCTGAGGTTACATGTCCCACCCGAGGTGCAGCTGGTGTGGGCCAGAGCGGTCGGCACGGTGGTCAGAATTGTTGTCCCTGTCCTTTCACGCTGGCCTTGGTAGTCCCCGAAAAAGAACAACTTATCCTTCTTGATAGGACCTCCGACGGACGCCCCAAATTGGTTGTGCAGGAAAGAAGGAATCGCATTCGGGCCGATTTGGGTGAATGGATCACGCGCCTGCTCGGCATCGGAACGGCGGTAGTCGAATAGCGAACCGTGAAAAACGTTGCTGCCGGATTTTGTCTGCGCCGTAACCAGTCCGCCGACGGCTTTGCCGAATTCAGCGTCGTAATTCTGTGAGGTGACCTTCATCTCCGAAACCGCGTCCAGATTCGGGTTGATGACCTCAACTCCTTGAATCGGATCCTGATTATCGGTTCCGTCCAATTCGTAGCCAGTGGCGAAAGGCAACTGCCCGTTGACCTCAATCTGTTCGCTTTCTTGAGGATTGGTCGACTGCCCGACGCTCCACCCGATGTAGGTGGTTCCCGGCGTAAGCAGTTCGAACGAGGTGAAGTTGCGGTTCAAGTTTGGCAGCGTTTCCACAGCACGGTCATTCAGGATCGTATTGACGTCGGTATGCTCGGTTTGCAGCAACGGGGCCGCGGAGGTAACGGTCACACTGTTGCTGACTGACCCCACGTTCAATGCGATGTCCACCTTTGGGGCGGTGTCTGCGTATACGATGACGTTTTCCGTCGTCACCTTCGCGAAGCCGGTGGCTTCGGCCGCAACGGTGTATGTATCTGGAATGAGGTGCTCTACCCGGTAGTTCCCGCTCGCGTCACTCTGAACATTCACCGAGGTGCCTTTGGAGACGTCGGCCACGGTGACCGTAGCGCCGGGGATCGCCGCACCCGTGCTATCGGTGACCGTTCCAAAGACAGACCCATACACCGCCTGTGCGGAAACAAATTGTGGCGTGGTCAGTGTCCAGACCGCGAACATCGCCAGCGCTGTCCAAGAGCCCGTGGACTTCGAGCGCAGAGACCGCAGGAAACCACAAGCGATTTCCCTCCCACATAAGCGCTTGGTGATTCTCATTTCGAGGCCTCCTGGATTTTGCAGCCTCTGGGCACACGTTTGCATCAAACACCAGGACTTCGCAGGAAAACTTTCGCCGTGCAAAAGTTACCCACTTTATTAAAGACGGGCTGCGGAGAAGATGTTGTTCCGAGCTGGATCGGGTTGGAAGTATCTGAGTGTCAGTTACACGTCACAGAGCAATGCATGTCGTTTTCTATCTAGGGGTTAGATTCCCCCGCGTTCGAAAGTTACATGTCTGTTACATCGCTCCAGTTCGCTGATAGTCAGCCCTATCTGGATCAGGTCGATAGAATCACTCACAGCCATACCCTTCGCAAGGCCGAATCTCTCTGCAAACTGCTTCGTTATTTGGCCGACCATGCCCTCAGTCAGCCGGGCGTACCGTTGAAGGAATACCAGATCGCCACCGAGGTTTTCGGCAGGCCGCACGACTTCGATCCACAGGCCGATTCGTCGATCCGTGTGCACGCCGGGCGGTTACGGCTGAAATTGCACGACTACTACAGCCAGGAAGGACTGGCGGATCCCATCGTGGTGGAGATGCCCAACGGGGTCTACGCCCTGAGCTTTCACGAGCGGAGGATGCCCGTTCCAATTACCCCCGCTCCGGTTCCTGTGTCTCCAGGAGTGCCGTTTTCTTCGCGTCTTGAATCACTTGTGCCGCGCAAGACCATGCGGGGATGGATGCTTGCGGTGACGGTTCTCGGCTTGGCTCTGGCCACCGCTCTAGGAGTAGTGGCAGCCCTCTCCTTCGCTTTGAATTCCGCCCGGGCCGGGAGGCAAAACGCATCCAGTCCTCCGCCCGCGGTCCGCGCCTTCTGGAATCAATTCGCAACTGGCTCGGATGCGCCGTGGGTAATTTTCAGCAATGCCGCGTTTGTGGGGCGGCCGGAAACGGGCATGCGCTATCTCAATCCGGCGCGCGATTCCCGCGACCTGATTTTGGACCACTACACCGGGGTAGGCGAAGTCCTGGGAGTACACGAATTGGATGAAGTTTTCGGCCTGTTGCATCACCCCATTCTGGTAAAGCGCGGCAGTCTTTTCTCTTTAGACGATGCCAGAAACAATGACCTCATCTTCGTTGGTTCGCCGGCGGAGAATCTTACTCTGCTGGACCTTCCAGGTACCCAGGAATTCATTTTCAAGCGCCTCGACACCAGCCGGCACAAGGGTGAGTTGGGCATCGTCAACGTACATCCTGAACCTGGGCAACCGGAGATTTTTTATCCCACGAACTCCTCTGCGCCGCTGACGGAAGACTATGCCATCGTGGCTCTCGTTCCTGGGTTGAACGCGGAACGCCATGTGCTGATTTTGGCGGGAACCACCACGCTCGGAACTCAGGCCGCCGTCGAATACGTTTGCGGGGAAGATTCGCTGGAGGGTTTGCTGCGCAAGCTCGCCGTGCGCCCGGGAAGCGAAGTGAAACCATTTGAAGCCCTGTTGCGAGTGAAAGTGACTCGGGGCGTTCCAGTCGAGACTCAATTGACGGCGGTCCGCCACCGTAATTAAAGGAGCGGACTTCGATTACTGTGCGGGTTCCAACTTGAGCTGGCCTTCCGCATGAATCTTCGATGCTGCCTCGAGCTCCTTCTTAGCCTCTTCTTCGCGCCCTAGACTGCGGTACGCCTGTCCCAGCAGGGTGTGCGTCATCGGGTTTCCGGGATCCATCCTCTCCGCGTGTTGCAGGTAAAGCAGCGAGGTTTGAGGGTCGTTCCGCCGCAGAAGCACTTTCCCCATCTGGATGAAGGGCCCGGTGCTCGACGTATCCAGGGAAATCGCCTTGGCCAGGGCCTCTTGAGCTTGCTGATATTGTCCGCTTCGAGTGTAAACATCTCCCAGGCGGTCGTAGACGGCGAAGTTGGCTGGATTGATCTCCCGCTCCTGTTCGAATTCGCGGCGCGCCTGGTCCGTATCTGACTTAAACAGATAGAATTCACCCAACATGAAATGCGCCAGGGGAATCCTCGGCGTGATTTCCAGCGCCTTCTTGGCGGCGTCCGCGGCCGCTTCCGGCAAGTTAGCCTGCATCAGCATCTTGCCCAAAAGAAGGTACGCCGGAGCTGAGTTTGGGGAGACGTCAAACTGATTGGCGAATGCCACGCGAGCCTCATCGAAACGCTTCGAATTCAAATAGCACAATCCCAGAACGTAGTTGGCATCTGCATTGGCGTTCGGAGTCCATTGTTTGACCCGCTCAAGAAATGGAATGGCGTCCGCGGGACGCCCCAAACGATAGAGCGTCAGTCCCCGCATCTGCACCGATTCCATGTCGTTTCGATCTTCGCTGATGGCACGCGCAAAGGCCTGGTCGGCGGAGAGTAGCTTGCCGGTCCGGTAATAGGCGAGTCCCAGCTCATGCTGCACGCCTTTCGCCAATGGTCCCTGGGTTGCCGCTAACTGCTCCAATAGGGCAATCGCTTCCTGCGGCTTCCCGTGTTCGAGATCCTGATGGGCTGCAGCTAGGGTTTGTTCCACGTTTTGCTTCGAAGGTGCGGCCACAGACGCGTGATCTGCAGATGCCGGGGAAACCGTGTCATGACTTGCTCCAGGCGGCACCTCCGGGTTCGACGACTGGCAGTTAGCCGCCCCGCTCATCAGGAAAAGGACGATCAGAGCAAAGCAACTTCGCATATTTCAATTCTAAACATAACGCCTGCGCGGAGTCGTATTTGCATCACTCGGTGATACGATTCGTTCATGCTCTGGCGGTGGCATTCCCCTGGGAGTTGCGCGATCTATCTGGCATATTTTTTCGTCGCAATCACTTCCGCCCAGACTCCAACGCCTGTTAGTACTACCCAGAAGTCCCCGCCCCCCTATCCCGCCAGCGATCTTCACGCCGGCCCCGCATGGTTGGTTGATGTGGCCCCGCAAGCTGGTCTCAAGATGGAAAACGTGAACGGAGGAGTCGACACCAAGAAGTACATTATCGAAACCACGGGCAGCGGCGTGGCCATTCTCGACTACGATAACGACGGTTGGCCCGACATATTTCTGGTGAATGGCACCACTCTGGACGAAGCGAAAGAAAAAAGCACGAAACCAACCAGCCACCTGTTTCACAACAACCACGACGGAACCTTTACGGACGTCACTCGAGCCGCCGGTCTGGATTTCACGGGGTGGGGACAGGGCGTGTGTGTCGGCGACTACGACAACGACGGCTTCGACGACCTCTATGTCACATACTATGGCAAAAACCGTCTGTATCACAACCAAGGCAATGGGACATTCAAGGAAGTTGCCGCGACCGCCGGAGTTGCCGGCAGCGGTAAGGCATGGGGAACGGGTTGCGCGTTTGTCGACTATGATCGCGACGGCAAACTCGACCTCTTCGTCTCCAACTACGTCCTGTTCGATACCAAGACCGCGCCGAAGCCCGGACAGGGAATGATGTGTGTGTGGAAGGGGACGCCCGTGATGTGCGGACCGCGGGGCCTCGAGTCCTCGCCCAACATTCTCTATCACAATCTCGGCGGTGGAAAATTCGCCGATGTTAGCAAGTCCAGCGGGATCGAAAAGACCAACGGGCATTACTGCTTCAGCGTCTCTACGCTGGATTACGACGACGACGGCTGGCCCGACATCTTCGTGGCTTGCGACAGCACACCGAGCATTCTCTACCACAACGAAAGAAATGGAACCTTTACCGACGTCGCCGCCGAAGCGGGCGTGGCCTTCAATGAAGACGGACGTGAGCAAGCCGGCATGGGTTCCACCGTTGCCGACTACGACGAGGACGGCTATCCCGATATCTTTAAGACGAACTTCTCCGACGATTCCTCTTCTCTGTATCACAACAGCGGCGATGGAACATTTACCTCGACGATCTTCGATGCGGGACTTGGGCTTAACACGCAATACCTCGGCTGGGGAACCATGTTCCTCGACATCGACAACGATGGCCGCCCGGACATTCTCTCAGTCAATGGCCACGTTTACCCGGAAGTCGATTCCGCCCATCTCGGATCCAGTTATCGAGAGCCCAGACTCCTGTATTGGAATGCCGGGAACGGTAAGTTCAAAGACCTCAGCCAGCAATGCGGTCCGGGTTGCACCGAACCGACCGCCAGCCGCGGTTTAGCGATCGGCGACCTATGGAATGATGGCCGTATCTCCGCCGTGGTGAATAACATGAGCGGCCAGCCCATGCTCCTGGTGAATCAGGCCGACAACAAGAATCATTGGCTAGGCGTTATCACCAGGGGCACCCAGTCGAATCGCGACGGTATCGGCGCTAAGATTACGGTTCTTGCCGGAACTCACAAATTTGTAGAAGAAGTGCGTAGCGGCTCCAGCTACATCTCGAACAATGACCTTCGACTCCACTTCGGGCTGGGAAACAGCCAGGCCGTCGATCGCATCCAAGTTCGATGGCCGAACGGCAAGATCGAAATGTTTCCCGGGACAAGTTCCGATTGCTTCATTACCTTGATTGAAGGCCGGGGCGAAACCCCGGGCGGTTCATGAAATGAAACAATCGACGGCTTCGAAGCATCCATCTTGCCTGTGAGTTAGAAATAACCAGCGCAATGTCGTCATCTTGGAAACTCCCCTTTCGTGATCGTGCAGTCGTCGTTTTCCTGGCGCTCGGAGCGCTACTCGCATCCTCAGACCAGATCGCAGCGCAGGGTTCTGCGGATTCCGAGGCGTCCGGCAGACTTAGGTGGAGCACGGATTCGATCGGGCCGCGGCGCTTCGTTTCCGTCCACGGACGCCGCGCCGCGATCTTCGGATATTCAGAGGATGGTCTGGAAGTCTGGGCCTACCCGGTCGAAATCCTCAGTTCTTACGGCGTGACCTTCCGCGAACCGGGCGCAACTACCGGGATTGACGGCCAGACGCTGCTCCGGCGCATCATCTACAGTCCCGAAGCTGTGACCCGCATCTACGCCGGACCTGATTTTATCGTTCGCGAAAAACTTTTTGTTCCTCTCGAGAAACCGGGCGCAGTCATTCGATACGAGGTAGAAAGCTCGCATCCGGTTGATATTGAAATCCGCTTTACCCCGGTGTTGGATCTGATGTGGCCAGCTTCCATCGGCGGCCAGGAAACCGTGTGGAACTCTGCCGCCTCAGCCTATCTGCTTTTCGAAGCGACGCATCGAGTAACAGCCAGCGTCGCTTCCCCTGATATCGTTGCGCACGACGAAACTCCGAACGACCGCCGATCCGTACAACGCCTGCCTGGCTTGGCCTTCACCGTTCGTGCTGGCGGCGACCACAAAACTGCGCAGGTGATGATTGCCGAAGGCGAGCCGGGACAGGATGCAATCACGACCTCCCGGAAACTTCTGGAGGATGGAGGAACATTGAAGCTGGAAGAAGCTGCCGCTGGTCATTACTTGAGCCTGTTGAACCATTCCTTACAAATTGAAACGCCGGACGCGGACGCCAACCGCGCATTGGCCTGGGCTGAGATTGCGCTCGATCAAGCCTGGGTTTGCAATCCCGATCTAGGATGCGGTCAGGTCGCGGGATACGGTCCTTCGCGCCGGGCCCGGCGTCCGCAGTATGACTGGTTTTTCGCGGGAGATGGAATGGTCTCGATTCCGGCGCTGCTCGCCGCGGGGCAGTACGACCGGGCCCGTCAGGAATTGGAATTTATTCTCCGATATCAGGATCCCAAGAACGGGATGATCTGGCACGAGCTCGCGCAAAGCGCGGGTTGGCTGGATTGGAGCAAATATCCGTACCTGTTCGTGCATGTCGAGCTGACCTTTGACTTCCTCAATACGGTCGGTGCCTACGTCTCGGTAACCGGCGATCGGGATTTTGTGAAAGCTCACTGGCCGTCGATTCAGGCGGCTTACCGCTACTGTCGCTCCCTGCTGGATGCGAAAGATGGCCTGCCACGAATTCCAGCGGGCAAAGAAGGTGCAAGGGAGCAAGATCCTCTGAGCGACGAACTGGGTCTATCTGCGAGCTGGGTTGAAGCAGCCCAGGCATTCGCCAATCTCGCAACCATTTCGGGTCACCCTGACGTAGCCGCCAGCGCTATCGCGGACAGCCGTCAAGCCAGCAATGTGATTGGCCAAAGATACTGGGACGATCGGCAGAATTTTTGGATTACGGGCTACAACCGCTCGGGGGCTCCACTGATTGGACGAGATATAGGCCCAGTCAAGCTGATTGGAAAGTCATTCTTCTCCGAAGCGCAACGTAACTCGATCATCGATCAGCTTGCCGGTTCCGATTTTCAGGCCGACTGGGGCACGCGCGGGCGCGCATCGAGCGCCAGCACGTACGAACCGAATTCGTATGCCAGCGGAAGCGTTTGGGCGGTGAGCACATCCAGCGTTGCATCGGCCTTCTGGACTGAACACCGGCCCGCCACCGCACTGCCGATTTGGAGCGCGCTGGTCCCGTGGAGTTCCCTCGATTCCCTGGGACATATGCATGAGGCTCTCGCTGGCGATTACTACCATGAGGAACGAGAGTCGGTGCCTGAGCAGACTTGGTCATCTGCGGCGTTTTTCACTGCAACCGTGAATGGCTTATTGGGGCTCGAAGTAGACGGGGTCTCCAATCGTCTTAGCTTTGCTCCGCACCTGCCGCCAAGCTGGAATTCGATCACTCTGCGGAACCTTCGAGTGGGCGCATCTGAAATCAGCATCGAGATGGCTCAGTCGGCGAATGAAGTTCGGCTCGATGTGCAGAATGACGGCGCCCCTGTGGACGTCATATTTGATCCCGAAATACCTTTCGGGGCGAGGGTAGGAGGCGCCCAGTTCGCAAGCGGACGCATTGCCGCAACCCTCGAGCAGCATCCACAGGACACTCACGTGAAGGTGGAATTCCGTTTGCCTCAGGGCAGTTCCTTGCTGACCATCCACTACACGGGCGGCATCGCGCTCACCCTGCCGCCGCCGCAACTTATGATTGGCGAGCCCAGCCGAGCGATGAAGATTACCGGAGTGAATCTGAGCGGAAACATCTATACCCTGAATTTCGATTTCCTGCCATCGGCAGCATCCAGTTTCGACCTGCGTACGCCTTGGATAGTCAAAGGCTCGGAAGGCGCAACTTTCAAAGTCATTTCCCCGGGTATTTATCGAGTTACAGTCAGCGCGCCCCTGGGGCAAAGCGCGGAACAAAGCCACATCTACCGACACGGCACCATCAGATTGACATTCGCCGGCGTTGGGAATGATAAGCAGATCGATCGCTAAGCTTCTTAGTAAGTGCCTCTCACACAAGCGACACGCGATTCTTACTAGTTACCCACATTGTACGCATGACGCTCTGCACACTCATTCGTAAAACGGTTGCGTCTATGGGTAAAGCGGCATGGGGCGCGCTGTGCGCCCCATGCGAGCCAGGAAAAAGCAACCACTTCGGTTTAGCCGATCCAAACCACAGCCACGGCACGGAGTTGAAAAGGATTCTTTTTTCGCCGAGCTCAGGCAAGGTCATAGCGATCAAGGTTCATTACCTTATTCCATGCAGCCGCGAAGTTCTTCACAAACGCCTCTTTCGAGTCGTTACATGCATAGACTTCCGCGATTGCTCGGAGCTGGGAGTTCGAACCGAAGAGCAGATCGACGCGCGTGCCGGTCCACTTGAGTTTGTCCGTCGCCCGATCGCGCCCCTCATACACACCTTCGGATGCGGCGGAGGCCTGCCATTTCGTCTTCATGTCGAGCAGGTTGACGAAGAAATCATTCGTCAGCGTCTCGGGCCGACTGGTGAAGACACCGTGTTTGGTCTGCCCGAAGTTCGCGTTCAAAGCGCGCATGCCACCGATGAGCACTGTCATCTCCGGGGCAGTCAGCGTCAGCAGTTGCGCCCGGTCGAGCAGCAACTCCTCAGCCGACAGGACCTGTCCGGGGCGGAGATAGTTGCGGAACCCGTCAGCGATCGGCTCCATTACGGCGAACGAATGCACGTCGGTCTGCTCCTCGGAAGCATCCGTGCGTCCCGGCGAGAATGGAATCTTCACGTCGTGCCCGGCATTTTTCGCAGCTTTCTCGACGGCTGCGCAGCCGCCCAGAACGATCAGGTCCGCCAGTGAGACCTTCTTCCCTTTGCTCCCATTGGACTGGGAGCTGTTGAACTCCTTTTGGATCGCCTCCAGCGTAGGGAGAACCTTCGCCAGTTCGGCTGGCTGGTTCACCTCCCAATCCTTTTGTGGGGTGAGGCGAATGCGCGCCCCGTTCGCTCCACCGCGCTTGTCGGAACCGCGGAACGACGCCGCCGATGCCCAGGCAGTCGTGACCAGTTGAGAGATCGACAGTCCGGACATAAGGATCTTCGCCTTCAAGGCAGCAATGTCCTGCTCCCCGATCAATTTATGATCCACGGCGGGAACCGGATCTTGCCAGACCAAGGTTTCCTTCGGAACGAGCGGGCCAAGGTAGCGCGCGATCGGCCCCATGTCGCGGTGCGTGAGCTTGAACCACGCCCGCGCAAACGCGTCGGCGAACTGATCCGGATGCTCGTAGAAGCGCCGTGAAATCTTTTCGTACGCAGGGTCGAAGCGCAGGGAAAGGTCAGTGGTAAGCATGGAAGGCGCATGACGCTCTGACGAATCGTGCGCATCCGGCACCGCACCTTTGCCGGCGCCATTTTTCGGTGTCCACTGATGAGCGCCGGCCGGACTCTTGGTTAGTTCCCATTCGTAGCTGAACAGGTTGGCGAAGAAGTTGTTGCTCCACTTCGTGGGCGTCGTGGTCCAAATGACTTCCAGGCCGCTGCCGATGGTGTCAGCACCACAACCTTTGCCAAATTTATTCTTCCACCCGAGGCCTTGATCCTCGATGGCGGCCCCCTCCGGTTCGTTGCCCACATATTGAGCGGGAATGGCAGCGCCGTGGGTTTTGCCGAAGGTGTGACCGCCGGCAATGAGGGCAACTGTTTCTTCGTCATTCATCGCCATGCGGGCAAAAGTCTCGCGGATATCCCGTGCCGCAGCGATGGGATCCGGCTTGCCATTCGGCCCTTCTGGGTTCACGTAAATCAGCCCCATTTGCACCGCGCCGAGAGGATTTTCGAGATCACGATCCCCGGAGTAACGCTCGTCTGCCAGCCACGTGCCCTCAGGTCCCCAATAAACTTCCTCCTCGGGCTCCCACACATCCGCGCGCCCGCCGCCAAAACCGAATGTCTTGAAGCCCATCGATTCGAGTGCGACGTTCCCGGCGAGAACCATGAGGTCAGCCCAGGAGATCTTCCTACCATACTTTTGCTTGATCGGCCACAGCAGCCGGCGCGCCTTGTCGAGGTTGACGTTGTCCGGCCAGCTATTGAGCGGCGCGAAGCGCTGCTGCCCCGCCCCGGCACCGCCGCGGCCGTCGCCGATGCGGTACGTGCCCGCGCTATGCCACGCCATACGAATGAACAGCGGTCCATAGTGCCCAAAGTCGGCCGGCCACCACTCCTGCGAGTCGGTCATCAAGGCATGCAGGTCCTTGATCACGGCATTCAGGTCGAGGGTCTTGAACTCTTCGGCGTAATTGAACTCCTTGCCCATCGGATCGGACTTTGGGGAATGCTGGTGCAGGACCTTGAGGTTGAGCTGATTCGGCCACCAATCCACATTCGCGTGAGATTTGCGAGCGCCGTGCGCTACCGGGCACTTCGATTCGGTTGCGGTGTTTTTTTCCTTAGCTTCGGGGACAACGCTCCCCGATGAACTTGCGAGTGTGTTTTCCATAATGTTTTCTTCCTTCGAATCATGACTGGATACGGCGTGAAAAAAAACTACTTTTTGGTGCGGCAGCGGCGGCAGAGGCCAAAGACCTCGACCAACGGCCGCGTCAGATCAAAGCCGTCCGGCAGTTGCCGGGACAGCCGCTTGAAATCGACGAACTCTCCTTCAATGTCCTCGACTGCTTTGCAGCGTGAGCAGACCAGATGATGATGAGGTTCGAGATTGCCGTCCACGCGTAACGTGGAGGCATGGGGAGTGACCTCTCGCAGCAATCCACACTCGATGAAAAGGCGCAGATTGTTGTAGACCGTTGCCAGAGAAATCGACGGAACGCGGCGCCGGACCGCGCCGTAAATGTCTTCTGGAGAATAGTGCCCGTGGGAAGCGATGACCGCTTCATAGACCACCTGACGCTGGTGCGTGACCGGCAAACCGTGCTTCGCGGCCAGCTCACGGAACTGTTCATGGGAGAGGCGCATGATTATCGGATGAGAACTATTATAAAACGAGTCGGAGCCGTGTCAACCGAAATTTTTCCTGGGACCTCGCAGACGGCGGCAAGACTAGACCGCGGCTCGGCTACCACGACCGGCATCGGAACCCACTTTTGGTTGGATTGCGGTTGTCGCTCGGCTACAGGCGGAGATGAGAAACGGCACGGCCGAGATCGTCGGTTCGATCCCGACCAGGCCTGCCCAATCTCTCTATCGCCCCTGTTTTTGCCTCTTCCCGACACGGACTTTGTCTAGCGCCTGACGCAAATCGGAAATTAGGTCTTCCGCATCTTCAATCCCTACCGAATAACGGACCAGAGCCTCCGGAATTCCGGCTGCGGCGCGTTCCTCTTCGCTGGACTCGACATGGCTCGTGGTGGAGGGAGGGCCGGCGACGGTCTCGACTGCACCCAGGTTCGCAGCCAAGTTCGCGTAACGCAGGCGTGGTAGAAAGCATTTGACCGATTCGAAGCCCCCCTCAATGGCGAAGCTGAGTACTCCTCCAAAACCCCTCATCTGTTTACGAGCGATTTCGTACTTTTCGTGGGACTTCAATCCGGGATAGAAGACTTTTATGACCTTGGGATGCGATTCGAGGAATCGCGCAATCTTAAGTGCACTCTCGTTCTGCCGCGCAATCCTGAGAGGAAGAGTCTTCATCCCTCGCAATAGCAGATAAGCGGCCATGGGATCGAGGCAGGCACCCGTGATCTCGCGGAAGTGATAAATCCTTCGGACGAGATCGACCGCGCCGCACACCACGCCCCCAAGAGCGTCCGCGTGCCCGCCAAGGAACTTGGTCGCACTGTGAATGACCAGATCGGCGCCGAGTTTCAAAGGCTGTTGATTGACCGGGGTGGCCAGTGTGTTGTCGACAATCACCACGGCACTCTGGCGATGCGCAGCCGCAGACAATCGTCGGACGTCGATGACTTTGACCGTTGGATTCGTCGGACTCACCAGGTATACCGCCTTCGGTCCCCCACCGATTGCTGCTTCGATTGCTTTGTAATCGCTGGTATTACAAAGCGACACCCCGATGCCGAATCGAGGCAGGAATTCGATGAACAGCTTGTTCGTTCCGCCGTAGGTATCCTTTATGGAAACAACCCGGTCACCGGGAGAGAGCAGTGCAAAAAGTGTGTTGCTGATTGCGCCCATGCCGCTCGAAAAACTGGTAGCCGCTTCGGCAGTTTCAAGATCTCTTACTTTGTCCTCGAAAGCAGCCACCGTAGGATTTGTGTTCCGGCTATAGATATGGCCCCGCGCCTTTCCATGGGCGACATCGAGCCACTGGTTCACATCGTCATAACCGAACGAGACGCTCAGGGCCACCGGGATTTGCGTGGCCCCCTCCCAATACCTGCCAGATTCACCGGCCCAGACGGCCCGGGTGCCAAGTCCTGCAGACTGCTTGTTCACTTTTTGTCGACGCACGGAAACTGCCTCCCTGGTGTGCTCCTTGGTTCGTCCCGCAGTCTAGCAGGCCAGGAAGAAGGCTGAACGCTTCCCTATGCAGGCGCGGACTTTAATCGAGACCGGGCACCAAGCAATGCCAGGCTGGTAGCATGAACTCATGAGCTCGCGAGCAAATGCTCTTTTCCCCTGGGTTTCCCTTCTGTGTACGGTCGGGATTTTTCTCGGCTCAGTGCCTCCCGCCGCAGCCAGCAACTGGACGGTGCGCGCCCAACCCGCACGATTGGTCAATGGCGGTCCGGTGTTGTTTCAGGTTAAGCCTCCGCAAAAGTTGGAATCGCTTAACGGAAAATGGCTCGGACACGAAGTCTCCTTCAGCTTTGACGGGAACAGCAAGATGTGGTTCGCGCTGGCGGGCGTCAGCCTGGAAACCACTCCCGGAAACTACAGCCTTGAGCTGACCGGAGAAACCCAGGCCGAAAAACCTACCCGCGCGACGATTACGTTTACTAGGAAATTGAACGTCGCTCGCGCCCATTATCCCAAGATCAAAGTCAACCTAAGCGTCGAAAGCAAATTTACTGAGCCCAGCCCGGAACAGCAGAAGCAAATTGAAGAGGGCCAGGCGGTTAAAAAGGATTACTTGAACCGGGTCAGCCGAGAGCGCGAGTGGTCTGGGAACTTCGCCGCGCCGGCGGATGCTCGAATCTCTGATGTCTTCGGCTCGCAGCGCATTTTCAATGGAAAGACCTCGAGTCCCCACCTGGGCTTGGATTTCCGCGTTCCCAGCGGCACACCTGTGGCCGCCATGAATGATGGCACCGTGCTACTGGCGCGTCCGCTGTACTTCGAAGGCAACTTTGTGGTGTTGGACCACGGCCAAGGGTTGCTGACGCTTTACCTGCATCTTTCCGGGTTCAAAGTGAAAGAAGGAGATCAGGTGAAGCGTGGAGAGATCGTCGGGCTGAGCGGAGGCACGGGACGGGCTACAGGCCCGCATCTGCACGTTGCCGTGCGGTGGCAGGGAACGTATCTCGATCCCGGGCTGCTGATGCACTTGAGCCTGCCGTGACCTTAATTTGTTCCCGGAGAAGCTAGGCGTTCCCGCCCGAAAGGTCGCTCAAACCTCGCGGAGAAATGTCGCGCAACGCTTCCTTGAGAACGTCTTTTAGCTCCAGGTTGCGGATCAGGCGGTGCAGGTAATTGGGATGAACGCCCAGGAGCCGGGCCGCCTCGGCATAACTGCCTTGCGTCTGCTCCACCGCATCGCGAATGAGTTGCTTCTTCAATGCTTTCACCGCGGCGTGATATTTTGCCTCCGTCATTTCCGGCGGAGGAGTATGCTCCAGCAGCGATTCGGGCAAATCTTCGGGCAGGATCATATCGGAGGACCCCAGCACCAGCGCTCGTTCGATGGCATTTTCCAGCTCACGAACGTTCCCCGGCCAATCATAGTTCACCATGCAAGACAGCGCTTCGCGGGAAATCGGACGGGGCTTTACCTTGCAGCGCTTGGCATGTTTCTGCACAAAGTGGCGCGCCAGCAACGGAATGTCGTCGCGGCGCTCGCGTAACGCGGGCATGGTTACTTTCAAAACCGCAAGGCGGTAATACAGATCCTTGCGAAATATTCCGTCGCGTACCGCCTGTTCGAGCTTGCAGTTGGTGGCGGCAATAAGCCGGATATCGACCTGGATAGGATGTGTTCCTCCGACGCGTTCGAATTCGCGTTCCTGCAGCACGCGCAGCAGTTTGACTTGCAGCGCAGGAGCCAGTTCACCGATCTCGTCAAGAAACACCACTCCCGAGTCGGCTACTTCAAGTCGGCCTTTCTTCAATCCCGCTGCGCCGGTGAACGCTCCACGCTCATAGCCAAAGAGATCGCTTTCGAGCAGCGTCTCTGGAATCGCGGCGCAATTGATGGCCACAAACGGCTTATTGGCACGAGGGCTGTTGCGATGCAGGGCTCGGGCAGCCAACTCCTTGCCAGTTCCACTCTCGCCCTCAATCAATACCGTTGACTCGGTGGGTGCAACCCGCTTGAGAAATTGGTAAACCTCTTTTATGCGAGCGCCTTCGCCCACCAGGCTGCGTTCCTGGGTGACCTCGATGGTCAGGCGCTCATTCTCTTTTTCCAGCCACTGCAACCGGCGCGCATTGTCGAGGGCAACCGCCGAGATGCCTGCAATGGCCGTCACCAGTTGCAGATGCTCCTCGTGAAGCCGGTTGGCGAGACTGTTGTTATCGAGATAAATGCATCCGATTACCCGCCGAAAGATAGTCAGGGGTACACACAGCAGGGAGCGCACATCAGAGGCCGCCAGGCTCTTGACCTCGCGCAAATCGCCGCAGTTAGGAACATCGGTGCCGAGAATCGCAATTCCCTGCTCCAGCACCTGGCGAGCAACCGTGCGGCTTACCTTCACCAGCGGGGCCTGCCCCGACTGCCGCATGCGGGCGAACAGGGAATTGAATTGCTGGCTCTCATTGTCTGCTAATAAAATCGCCCCTCGACCGGCCGGGACGACCTCAAAAATCAGGTCCAGCAACTGTCCTTGCAGGTCGTCGAGATCGCGTATGGCATGCACGATCCGGCTGATCTTCAGCAACGCACTCAGATTGCGGGCAACTTGGGAGGTCGCGGGTAACTCGCGCAACAGCCGATCGGGTTGCAGGTAGACGACGTCCCTGGGATGAATGATGGTGGTTTCGGTGGTGTGGTGAGAGTCCTCGAATTCGACCCGACCCGGACCCGGGATAGGATTTGCATCTTCCAGAAGAAACAAGAACGAAGAATCCCCGGTGGCGATCTCGTCTCCATGTTTCAGCCACTGCTCTTGCGCGGCATCGCCATTGACCTGAGTACCATTGCGGCTGCCGAGGTCCCGCACCTGGAATTTTCCGTCTTGCTCTCGCACGACACAGTGTCTTCGCGAAACCGACGGATCCGTGACCGCGACCGTGTTCGAAGCTTCCCGGCCAATGGTAATTCCCCCCTCAGGGAGAGGGATGGTCGAGTCCTTCAAAGGACCGGTCAGCACTAGCAGTCTTGGATGCAAGGCCACTCACCTGTGCACTTCTTATCACACTCTCGCGGGAAAATTACCTCCCAGCTGAGATTGTTCCATTATCCGAACAGATAGGCTAGCACTATCCGATAAGATAGCAACCCGGTAGCTGGGGAATATCTGCGGGCATTTTCTATGACGCTATCCCAAAGCTAACCGCTTGCCGCACAGTAGGTTGCGATGATGCTTGTGGTAGCGACAACGGAGCTCGAGACTGGTATGCGGCGTGCAACGGCTTCAGTGCGCCACTGCTTGGCAAAAAGCGACGGGGGAAGCGCTTTTTGATCTGGTTCTAGCTGAGCTGCGCGGTCAGGGATCCGAGGGGCCCCCTCATCGGGTCCCTGATCTCTTTTCAGGGCGGACCGCTCTAACCAACCGGCCGCCGAAAGCACTGCGTAACCCGGCGTCAAAGTCCTAGCTGGCCACCGCCTGCTTGCCTCCGGAAGCTGCCAGCGCAAGTGGAGCGATCGCCACGCCGTCTTGATAGCTGACACTGTTACCCGATATGGCCGGTACGCGGTCTCCCGGGACGAGAATTCCCACCAAATTTAGCGGATCGGCAGCCGACAACGTAATCACTCCCATGGCGGAGTCGAGTTTGCGCATGGCACGCACCGAATCCACGGCGACCGGCAAGGCGAACTGCTCGCCCAAGAATCCGTCCACGAAACGGCCACCGCGAATCTCTCCGCGATCCTCCAATCTGCGGAAAGCGATCAGCAACTCGCGCCACGGCGGCAGGTTCGCTTCCCGTGCCAGCACATCTCGGATTACAATGCCGTAGCGCCGCAACAGCATCCAGCAGGCGGCTTCGACGGCACGTGAGCGTTCGACCACTTCGTCGGCGTGCAGGATCGCCCAGCGCCCGGCGTTGTGCCGGGGACGCGCCATGCGCCCACTGCCCTGCCCGGCCCGTCGCTTGGGATCAATGAGCGACCGCAGATTGTCGAAACCATCCGCGGTCACCAGGCCAGCAGCGACCAATTCCCAAAGCGCGGTCTCGATCTCTGCTTTCAGTTTTCCCGTGCCGCGCACAATGTCCGCGAAGAAGGACGCTCCACGCAGCCGCAGGAAATCGATCACCATCTGCGCAGCGGGGCTCAGGCCGTTGTTGCCGGACTGATCTCGACCGGGATGCCGAGGCGTCATCCAGTCGGCATCTTCCCGAACGAAAAAGGTGATAGGCGCAACGCTGGTAGGGATCACCCGCCGCTGGCGCGGACTTGCCCCCGATTCTGACTCGCTCGCGCGGGTCGGGTAGTCCAACGTGGCCGGATGCGGCGACAATCTGCCCCACCCTACGGCCCCGGTTAGACAAAGCTGATCCAGCCATTTCGGATCGTAATCCACAACGCGGCGAGCTAGGACCTGGCGCTCCCAGGCATTTGCTGGAATTTCGAATCCCTGCAGTTGCCGCAGAACTTCTAGCGTCCCTCGTTCGCCGGAACCCTGAGTCCCCGGAGCCAGGTGCTGCCACCGTAGCAGCCATTGCAGGAACTGAGCCGCCGTCACTGGCTCGATCTGCTTGCGTAAGGTCGCTACCGTCAGCCGGTGAATGCGCGCCAGCAGACGGCGCTCGCACCATTCGAGCTCGGGCTCCTGTGTGGCGACGCCAGCGCCGCTGAAGTTTCCCCGGAGCACGGTTCCGCTCGCCTCCATCCGAAGTAGTGCGGCTGATATGTCCGGCGCAGGCAAGCTCAAAGTCTCGCCAAGTCGCGTCGCGGTGGTCGGCCCGAGATGCGACATCCAGCCCGCTACCAGTGTCCACCAGGCATCGTCGCGTGTAGGCGTGGTCGCTTCGACATCGGCCAACTCCGGCTCGAAGCCAGCCCCGGGAAACAGGACGGCAAAAGTTCTGGCCCGCTCGGCTGCAACCCAGTACACCCGGCCAGTGAACGTCGCTTTTGCGGCGCGACCCTCCCCCATCAATCGCTCGAAGTAACAGTTCCACTGGCCGGTCTCGAGATTAGGGCCAGTTTCCGGCAGCGCTACCAGGGTGTGCAATGCGTCATGCAACTCGTCCGCATCGCGCACATCCGGCCAGGCCTCTTGGCGCACCTGCTGAATCGCGGTCGGATCAAGTCCCCCGACTTCTTCGAGGACTGACTCCGGCAGCATGCGCCGCATCTGCACAGCCCGCGCCCGCCGCTCTTCGAGCGGAGCGTCATCCAGATAAGCGTACGGATTCGCATTCAAAATCTCGTGCGAAAACTGCGAGGGGACCGGCGTATCGACAGCTAGACAAAGAATCCTTCCGTCGGCCAGCCCAGTCAACAGAGCTTTCAGACCATCGATATCCATGGCCTCGGTGAGCACATCTTTCATCACCTCACCCACCAGAGGGTGATCCGGAATTTTGCGCTCGCCTTGAATATTTTCGAAGCACGCAGCCGCGTCGGGAAAAACTGAAGCCAGCAGATCGTCGGAGCGCATGCGCTGAATCTGGGGCGGAACCTTCTTTCCGTTTTGAAAGCGTAATAGAGCGAGCGCGCGGTTCGCATCCCAGCGCCAGCGTGTGGCGAAGATTGGAGAATCCAGAGCCGCCTGTTCCAGAATCGGCTGGACGGTCGCGGCTTCGAGAAAATGGAAAACGTCTGCCAACGGAAAGCTGTGCTGTTCCGCCAGGGCGATGTTCAATCCGTTATCCGTAGCCGCGGCTTGCAGCTCAAAATTGAACCCTACGCAGAAGCGCTTGCGCAAAGCCAGTCCCCAGGCTTTGTTAATTCGGCCCCCAAAAGGCGCGTGGATCACCAACTGCATGCCGCCACCTTCGTCGAAGAAACGTTCCGCAATCACGGTTGTTTGTGTCGGGACCGCCCCCAGCACGGCGCGGCCTTCGAGCACGTATTCAACCGCCTGCTCCGCTCCGGAATCATCGAGGCCGCACTCATCTTTCAGCCAGCCAATCGCTTGCGCAACTTCCGGCTGGGTGGCCGAGAAACCGACCGGCGAAGTACGCGGCAGCAGGGCACTGATTTTTTGCCGCAGAGTGCCAACGTGTTCTGAAAGTTCTTCCGTCCGGGCCGGAGCTTCGCCTCGCCAGAACGGCACGCTGGGCGGCGCACCATGCGCATCCTCGACCAGCACACGACCGGCGTTGGTTTCGATACGCCGGATCATCCACGATGTATTTCCCAACAGCATGATGTCGCCGCGGTTGCTCTCCACGGCGAAGTCCTCATCTATGGTGCCGACGACAAGACCATCGGGCTCCGCGACGACTGCGTAAAGCGAGTTATCGGGGATCGCCCCACCGCTGGTAATCGCCGCCAAACGGGCCCCGCGGCGCGCCCGCAGCTTTCCGTTCACTCGATCACGATGCAGATAGGCACCATACCTCCCGCGGCGCGCCGCAATGCCTTCGGCCAACATCTCCAGAATCGAGTCGAAAGTGGCGCGCGCTAAATTGCGATACGGATAGGCGCGCCGCACCAGCGCGAATATTTCATCTTCGCCCCACTCTTCGGCCGCGCACGCCGCCACGATCTGCTGCGCTAGCACATCCAAGGGCGACTGTGGAATCATCAGCCGATCCAGGTCTCCTTGCCGGATGGCTCGCACCAAGGCGGCGCACTCCAGCAAATCGTCGCGAGTGGTGGCGAAAAGACGTCCTTTGGGAACCGCTCCCCGCCAGTGACCGGAGCGGCCCACGCGCTGCAACGTCACCGCAATCGCGCGGGGTGAATTGATCTGCACCACCAGATCTACGGTCCCCACGTCAATTCCCAACTCGAGCGATGCGGTCGCCACCAGAACCTTAATTTGACCTTCCTTCAGCTTCTTCTCGGCCGCCAGGCGCAACTTGCGCGAGAGGCTGCCGTGGTGCGCCGCAACATTCTCTTCCCCGATGCGCTCGCCCAATTGATGCGCTACGCGTTCCGCCATGCGACGTGTATTTACAAAAACCAGTGTCGATCGGTGTTGCTCGACCAGCGCCACAAGCCGGTTGTAGACCTCGTCCCACATTTCATTCGAAGCTACAGGCCCCAGCGGCATGGGCGGAACTTCCACTGCCAGGTCGAGTTTGCGCCTGTGTCCGATGTTGACAATCACCGGATCGGGACGACCGCTGCCGGTCAAAAAGTGTGCGACCTCTTCGATCGGCTTCTGCGTAGCCGATAGCCCGATGCGCACCGGCGATTTGTAAGTCAGGGCCTCGAGTCGTTCCAACGACAGCGTCAAGTGCGCGCCGCGCTTGTCGTCCGCTACGGCGTGGATTTCGTCGACGATGACCGTCTCCACGTCGCGCAGAATCGCCCGGCTCTTATCCGCAGTCAGCAAGATGTACAGTGACTCAGGGGTAGTCACCAGGATGTGCGGGGGTCGCTTCAGCATGGCGCGCCGCTCGTGCATCAACGTATCGCCGGTGCGAACCGCTGTCCGAATCTCCGGCATGAGCAGCCCGCGCTCGCCCGCCATGGCGAGAATTTCCCCCAGCGGCACTTCCAGGTTTTTCTGGATGTCGTTGCCCAGCGCCTTCAGCGGGGAGACGTAGAGAACTTCTGTCCGATTGGCGAGATCTCCCGCCAGAGCTTTTCGCACCAGTCGGTCAATGCAGGCTAAGAACGCAGCCAGAGTTTTTCCCGATCCAGTAGGAGCTGAAATCAGCGTGGTGTGACCGGCGAGAATGTGCGGCCAGCCCTGCTCTTGAGGTTCGGTGGGAGTCGAAAACCGGTGAACAAACCACTCCGCCACCAGAGGATGAGCCCAGGCGAGCGAAGCAGGAAGCGGCGGCATTGGAGTATTGTAATCTGACAACCAGACTTTCGTAAACTGTTCGCCTTTGGTTGAGAACCAACTACTAAGCGCTGAAAGAAAAAAACCCACCGGATGCTTGCTTGGGGCGTGCTCGGGTCAGCATCCGATGGGCTACCGTTTCTCCTTACTCACCCTGTTGTTTTCAGGAGTATTTGCAATCATTAAACCGCAGAACTCGAAGAAGTTACGTCTAATTTTGTAAAACTTTGTAACTTTTGCAAAAACAAAGACAATCGCTCAGCCGATCAATCGGGTAGATGCTGTAGGCACGCAATAAACTTCCCGTAGTTTTTCCCTTCGGCACGCGTGGGCGACCTCTTTCCCAGCCTCTAGTTTGAAAGGGCCGGCGTGTTCGAAGCCATCAATTCGGTGAAACGAGGATTCTTGCGCAGCTGCGCAAACTCCGCGTCCTTGTACACATTTTTCAGGTCCTTGTAGCCGGCCTCCATGGCTTTCCTCAGGTACTCGAGCGATTGGTCTGAAAATCCCATCTTGGCGTACAACTTCGCCACGGTGTAATCGTATCGAGCACGATCCTCGGGACTCGGCAGTTGCGCTTGCACACCGTTCCGTGAGGTTCGTTCGAAGACGTCTGGATCCAGTTCCAGCGCATGCTCGTAAGCCGCCACGGCGGACTCGAACGAACGTTTGGAAAAATAAGCTGCCCCGAGGTTGTTAAAGAAAGAAGCGGAGCTATGATCCATGGCAATCGCTTTCTCGTACTGTTTGACCGCGGCTCCATATCTCTTACTCTCGTAGTAAATTACGCCCAGGTTATTGTAGGCATCAGCGTAATGGTGATCCATCCGGATGGCCAGCTCGAAGGATTTTCGCGCCTCTCTTAAGCGCTGCATCATGAGCTCTGTGATGCCGATCTTGTTCATCAATTGCGCATCGTTCGGCTTCTTGTTCAGTGCCGCACGGTAATAATCAAGCGCATCGAGATAGAGCTTGTCTGCGCGCAACCGATCGGCTTGCTGTTCGAGGGCCGCACCGGTGGCATCGGCCGCCGGAGGATCGACAGCTCGCATAAGCGGCGGAGAAACCTGCACCTGTTCTGAACGGGAAACTTGTGCGAGCACGGCGGTTGAGGAAATCAGGAGAACAACCAGGCAGGCCGTCCGGTAGGACATACGCACCCCCAAAAGCGACCACTTCCCACACCGCCATTTTGCCACAGTTTTGAAGGGGCGGCGAAGAAATTTGTTGGACGCCGACCCCTTAGTGGGGCGGGTTTTGGCCGCTGTCCGCCGGTTTAGACGCCGGCGCCGAGGATTTGTCATCCTTGAAAATGCCCGCTATCTTGCCGAAAAAGCCCTTCTTTTTCTTGGCGTCCTGGTCTTCCTGCCCGTTTGGGCCCGGCGCCGGAGGCGGCGGCGGCAGCGCCTTCTCTCCACCGCCAAAGAAGCGGGAGAACAATCCCGCCACTCCACTCTGTTGATCGCAGGTCTCCCGCGGCTCGGTGCCGGCCACGAACGCAGCCACATAATCGTCTGGACAGGTGGGTGTGGCCAGCCGGTTCGTGGCCTTGTCAAGTTGCACGTCCACTACGCCCGTGGGCTGCGAGAACGTCTTCATGTCGCTGTACTGGGGCAGCAAGGACGCCTTCTTCATGAACTCCGTCCAGATAGGTGCGGCGGTCTGCGCGCCACTCAGCCGCAAATCGCTGTAGTCGTCATAACCCACCCACACGATACATAACAAATTGGACGTGTATCCCGCGAACCAGCCGTCGTGCGAACTGCCAGTCTTTCCTGCAGCCGGCAGAGTGAAGCCGCGTAAGCGAACCGCCGTATAGCCCAGCCCGTTATTAATTACCCCCTCCATCATGTTCGTCATGATGTAGGCGATGCGCGGATCAAGCACCTGGCGCTGGTCTGTCTTGAAGTTCGCCATCACATCCCCCTTGGCGTTGCGCACCGAATTCACCAGGAATGGCGAGAGCCGCTCGCCGTTATTCGCGAACGACGTGTACGCACCAGCCATGTCCAGAGGCGTGGCATCGTAGGAACCCAGCGCCATAGCCGGAGTCGGCTTCACCGAAACGATTCCTGCGGATTTCGCCAGGTCCGCAACCTTGTCGTAGCCAACTTCTTCCGCCACTTTCACGGTGGCATTGTTCAGCGACAT
The DNA here is from genome assembly GCA_049584315.1 of Candidatus Sulfotelmatobacter sp. Lineage (GTDB taxonomy): Bacteria > Acidobacteriota > Terriglobia > Terriglobales > Acidobacteriaceae > Sulfotelmatobacter. Next base: position 148,777 of record JBAUXO010000125.1, read on the forward strand.
GGCCAGCGCATAACGCAGCGTTACGTCGCCGTGATACTCCTCTTTATAGTTGCGCGGCTCATAGATCTGATCGCCATAGGCGAAGCTGGAGGGCGCATCGGTCACGGTCGAGGCGGGAGTGATCACGGTCTGAGAGCCATCCAGCGCAGTGTTCATCGCGGCGGCATACACAAATGGCTTGAAGATGGAGCCAGTGGGCCGCTTGGAGAGCGCGTGATTCAACTGGCTGAATCCGTAATCCCGTCCACCGACCAAGGCCAGCACTGCCCCCGTGTGCGGATCGAGCACCACCAGCGCGACCTGCGCTTGCGGACCCGGGGCCACCGTCGTCTCAGTTTTCTTGCCCACCTTCACCCGCTTGGTGCGCATCTTCGTGACTTGCTCGTCCACTAATTTGATTCCCGACTCAACCGCTTGCGCAGCTGCTTTCTGCAGGTCGGGATCGAGCGTGGTGTAGATGCGGTAAGACTCGTCGTTCAGATCATGTTCGCTGAACTTGTTGATCAAAGTGTCGCGCACCATATCGACGAAGTAGGGAGCGTCGCTCGCCTCCACGTTTGGCGGAGCCAGCTTCAACGGAGCGGCTTTGGCTTTCTCTGCCTGATCGCGAGTAATGGCGTGGATATCGACCATCGAATCCAGAACCAGGTTGCGCCTCTCCAGCGCGCGGTCCGGATGCCGGTAGGGCGATAGCCGACTGGGCCCCTGAATAATTCCCGCGAGCAGCGCCGCTTCCGGCAGCGTGATGTCCTTCAGATCTTTGTTGAAATAGGCGCGAGACGCCTCGGCGAAGCCGCTGATGGCGAACGAGCCGCGCTGTCCCAGGTTCACCCAGTTGCCGTAGAACTCGAAAATCTGCTGTTTGCTGAACTTCTGTTCCAACTCTTCGGCGATCAGCATCTCCGTCAACTTTCGGCGAACGGTTTTTTCCGGCGTCAGGAAAAAGCCGCGCGAAAGCTGCATCGTAATGGTCGAACCGCCCTGCTCGTGGCGCTGCCGCATCAGATCGATCCACACCGCTTCGAACATGCGGGTAAAGTTCACGCCGCTATGCTCGAAAAAACGCCGGTCTTCGATGGCCAGCACCGCGTCCACCATCACCTTCGGGATGTCGTTATATTTCACCACCTGGCGTTTCGAACGCTGCCCCGAGTCGAACAGTGCCGTCACCAACTGCGGCTCCAGTTCGTAGGCGGAAAGGTCGTTGCCTTTGCTGGTGATGCGTTGCACTTGTCCATCCTGAATCGTGATGTGCGCCTCTTCCGGACTGTGGTAAGACTCCGGACCCGGCGTGATTTCGATTCCTCCACTCACCAGCCGAAAGCTGCCGAGCGGCGACTGGCCCACTTTCTCGGAATATCCAGCGCGCGCCAGGCCGGCGGCAATCTCCTTGGCGCTAGCTTTATCACCGTCGTGCACGACGCGAGGGATGGCATAGATCTTGGCCGAATTTGTGAACACCGGCGTGCTGAATCGCTGTTGAATGATCCGGTCATACTTGATGTAGAAGTAAGAGAAGGACCCGCCCAGGCCCAGCGCCGCTACCAGAAATACGATGAGCGCGGCCCGTAGCACAGGGTCGCGAGGTAACCCACGCCGTGCTTTACCGCGGTTGTCTCCAGCTTTCGGGATCTTAATCCTGATGGTCACTGTTGGACTCGAACGCCCGTCGAAAAAACTCCCCGCTGGTCAGACGGTGGGCCGCACGAAAAGGTTTGAATTGCCTGCAATTCCCTTTCTGTTGCTGCTGCCCGCCATTCTCCCCAGATATGCGGTCGGAAGATTCGTGTATGTGTATTGTAACCCTGCTTGGGTAAAATCGGGATAGGGGGGACGATCGCTCGTCCTCCCCTCCCACACCACCGTACATGCGGGTCCGCATACGGCGGTTCGGCGGGTTGAGCTAGATGTGAGTAGCCGGGCTTTCGATAACACGCGTCGCC